>JAKSDA010000163.1 GCA_022360315.1 Pseudomonadota bacterium | reverse complement strand
TTTCTGAACCACCTCGCCGTTCGCCAAGCCCACGTGCATCCCGGCTCAGCCCTTCGGGCTCTGAGCTGGTTGCTGGCGCACGCCGGCACACCGGTCGACCGAACCGTCAAAAAACGTCGGATCTGCGCTGCCGTCTACACCTCTGCACCTAAACCCCAGAATCTGCTCAAAACTGACTCTCCCCCCGGCTCCATTTTGCTGAGCAGAAGTGGGTCCATTTTGGTTAGCGTCGCAGTCTTGGGCTTAAGGTCTTGTATGTCACCGCAAGCGACATGCTCGAGCAGCTCCGCGCCGCATGCGGTGATAACCGCTACGAGGCCCTTCTCACCGCAGAGCTTGGCCGCGGGCAGGGACTTCAACCCACACACACACCGCTATCGCCTGTGTCGATATCGTGATTACTTGGGGAGTGCCGGACTGGTATCATTGATGAATGCCTCGTTCGACTCCGAGTCCCGCGACTCGGGTTTAAGCTGGATTTTCAGCTTCTGGACTACCTGCTGGTCCAGCTTTTCTTTCCCCTCGGCATTCAGTACCCATAACTTGACGCCTGCGCGGCCCTCGTTACCGCGCGTGACTGCCACACTGATTTCCACCTCTACACGCTCGACCCTGAATCGGAGCGAACTCTCGCTCGAATGGTCCATGGAGCGCTGTAGCTCTTCACGGAGCGTCTGTATGGTCTCGGATAGTGGAAGTTTGTCGTCGGCGTGACTCACCTGGATACATTACCACAGCCAGAGGATAGAACTCTTACACCATTGACAGAGCGCATCCAAGTTAGCGCAAAGCGGGGAGCTTGACGGTTGTGAGCCGCCCCAAGGACCATGACCATCCAGCTGTTCCTGTTGGCGGGTGCACTTACGAATCTGTAACTTCTCGAATCCAATCGTGGATACAGCGTGGCCCCGTGCTGAGCGGCGGCTCGGTCGGCAAATGGAAATGGTCCGGATTCGCTCGACCATCTCTGGATTGATGATGAACGCCAGGATTCGCATGCGCCCTTCGCATCGCGGGCACTCGAGGATATCGATGGCAAAGATACGTCGTGCGCCTGGCGTGACCCGCGCCGACGTCGAGGCGGCGACCGGCTATCAAGCGTCGAGGTCGTTGAGAATCTGCGCAGCCTCGTCGTTAGCAGCCTGGGCCTGTTCGTGGTCCCCAGCGTTGCTGTGCAGCGATGCCAGTTGCTCGAGGCGCAAGGCCAGTTCGGGTAGATAGGCCGGATCGGCGCTGGCCAGTCTACGGGCGATACCGAGCGCCTCGCGCGAAGCGCGCAACGCGAGCTGGGGTGGTCCGCGCTCGTGGGCGTCAGCGCTGAACTCGTAGAGCCGGACGCCCACCTGATACCAGTCGTCGCGCCGCTCCTCACTGGCGCATTGCTCCAGTAGGGCCACTTGCTCTCCGATTGCAGCGAGCGCCTCATCGAACATCTCCAGTGCCTGCAAATCCAAAGATAGATGACTCAAGCTCGTCAGCACGGCCGAGCGGAATTTGTCCGGCTCTGTGGCAAACAGCAATTGTCTGACCTGTAGCCCGCTGCGCGTCGCTGCGAGCGCTTCTTCGTGGCGCTCAAGCGCGCTGAAGTCGCAGCTCATGTTGGCTAGATTCATAGCGAACTCAGCCATCTGCAGTGCGGGGAGCTGGAACGCATGATCCACGATCGCCTGTTGGATGGCGACCGTTTCGGCCAGGGCATCCAGCGCCTGTTCTCGCCGCTCGAGAATGCGATGAAATTCGGCTAGGACGGACAGCGCCCCTGCCAGCTCCCACTGGATGTCTCGCCGCTCCAGCTCCCGCTCCTCCGGGGTCGCGTCCACTTGCTGGCGCAATAACGCTATCGCAGCCTCCATGCTCGTTACCGCCGACTCGTGTCGCTCCAGTCCATGTAAGTCGATGCTGATACAGTACAGATTGCTGGCCAGCCTTGGGAGCACTTTGTCCGAGTCGCTGGATACCAGCCCGTGCAAGATCGCGCTCGCTTCGCGATCGACCAGCAGCGCTTTCTCGTAACGTTCCTGCGCTCTGTAGTAAATTCCCAGCCGCATGAGCCGCGCGCTCAAGTCGATGGGGACGTCGGTTCCTCCGGCATCCGCGGTCAGTCGGCGTCGGATGGCGACTTCCTCCTCCAAGAGCACGAACGTGTAGTCGCCAGGGTCGGTCATGTCGTCCCGCTTCGGCAGCTCTGCCAATCGCTCCAGGAACCGCTCCGAATCGTACCTGGCCAACCGCCGCATGGCCTCGACGAAACTGGCGAAGGCCACCTCTGCGTCTTCAGTGCGCCCGAGCGAAGAATATAGGTCGCGTAGCTCCTGCAAACACTCGGTCAGCGCCGCGAGATGCCTGTTCGGCGCTTTACACAGCCGGTCGTAGAGGGTCACTGCCTCGGCGATATGCGGTTGAGCGCGCTCGGGCTCCATGAGCGCGAGGTAGTCCCAGGCCAGCCAGCGCAGGCTCTCGGCCAGATCTTCGGCGTACGACTGGAAATCCCCGGCTAGCAAGCGGCGCTGCGCGGTTATCGCTCGCTTGGTGGCTGCTAAGGCGTCGGCTCGCTGGTTGCGCTGACGCAGCCCGCGGGCCAACTCGCTTAGCACGAGCGACACGGCCGGGTCGAAGATCTCGGCGTGGGTGGCCGCCGGCTCGCCGATCAAGCGCATGGCCGCTCGGGTGGCGCGCACCGCGTCGGTCCACATATCCTTGCGTCCGTACCAGAAGCTCAATCGAACCAGGGTGTAGGCAGCGTTGAAGATGACCAGATAGCGCATTTTTAGCCCGGCTTCAGGCGCTGCAGACTCCGCGGCCTCGGTGCGTCCGAGGAGCCTGGACATGCGCTCCTCTGCCCGCTCCGTATGCTCGCGGGCTCGCTTCGCCAGCAGCTCCGTAAAGCGATTCAGTGGGGACTCGTCGGGCCAGAGTACGTGCAGCAGCGATGCGATGGCCTTTGTCTCCACGTCCGCGCGCTCCTTGGAGCACGGGTAGGTCGAGGACTCCATCGCGGCTTCCATGGACTGCTGGTTCTCGCCCAGCTTCTGGCACAGATCTGCTATCTGCCAGAGATCTCGCTGAATGGTTTCCACGTCGACCTCCGGCTGCTGGACCTTGTTTTCAAGGAGCCGCATGAGCGGCACCAGTCGCTCCGCGTCCTCTCCGAGCGCCTTGTGATGCTTGTATTGATTCTCCAGTCCGCGGACCAGTTCGGACAACATGGAACTGGTCGCGTTGGCGGACTCGAGGAGAATGTCCACCCCGCGCGACGTGTAGCCCAGCGCTTCTCGGTACGCCCCGCGACTGTTGTGGCAGGAGCCACCCAGTTCAACCAACGCCGTGCCCAGCAGGTAGTCGTCCGATGGCCCACTCTCCAAGATCGCGACCGTCTCGCGCAGCAAGTCTATCTCCTTGTCGGCATCGCCGGTGACTAATCGAGAGGTGACCGATAAGTCGAATAGATTGCGAGCCAGCGTGATACCGCTGGGGAGATTGCGAGCCGCGTTGACAGCTCGTCCCAGGGCCGCGTGGGCCGATTCGTGGTGCCCCAGGCGATAGTACTGCATGGCCAGGTGAGTGAGGCTGGAGACGTAGTCATCTAGGAACTGATCGGGCAACTCACCGGCCACTCGCTCGAAGTACTCTACCTTCTGTCGATAGGCCTCTAGCGCCTCTGCCGGACGTTCCAGTGCTTCGTAGATCGAACCCAAGTATACGAACGCCCGGGCGATATCGGCGTTGCGGTGATCGCCCGGGTCCAGATCCTTCCAGATGGCAATGGCTTCTCTGGCTGTCCGCTCTCCTTCGACCCAGCTCTGCAGAGATACGTGGATATGAGTGACATTGACAAGCGTTCTGGCCAGGTTGGCTCGATATTGCGGGTCGCGAGCCGATAGCGCCCTGGAGTGCGATACCGATTCCTCTTGGTTGCGCAAGGCGTCGCCGAACCGGCCGAGGGAGTGCTGGCTAATACCAAGGTTGGACAGGGCCGCTGCCAGGCCGCCCAGAACATCGAGGTCGTCGGGCTCACGCTCGTGCAATGCGCGGAACAACTGAACCGACTCGCGGTGGCTGTCCAGGGCTTTGAGCTCGTCCCCCTCGTCGCTGTGGGCCAGTCCCAGGTGGAGCAGGATCGAGGCTCGCTCGTGCGGGTCGCTCTCGGCTGTGAGCCGAGCTCGCAGCGATTCGTAGACCCACAGGATGACCGGGCGCAAACCCAGGCTCCGTCGCGGGAGAATGGGTCGCATCCGGTCCGCCAACGCCGTCGAGCCACGCTCGCGAAGGCTGTCGGCCAGGGCTGAACCAAACGTCGATACGGGCGCCAGTCTGCCCACCGACACAGCCACTCGGAGGGCGATGAGCGCCCGCCGTTCGATGTCAGAATCGACGACCTCCCGGATCCACGCCGACGCGTCGGTCGGCTTCTCAAGTGATATTCGTCCAAGGATGGTCAGTCCGGCCCACAGGCTGGCAAAATCCGCGCCCGCGAAAACCCGAGTGAGAAAGTCTCTAGCGGTCGCCGGATGCCCCATGACCTGTACGATCAACGCCTCGCCGAGAATATCCGGTTCCAGCCCAGCCAGGTACATATCGCGCGCCTGCTCGGGACCTGCTGCGCGGTGGTCCACCTCACCGTCCGACCCCGGGTACAGGCTGCGCAGGAGGTCGACGAATTCGGGCTCCTCAGGGCCGCTCACTCGCTCGAGAGTCTCGGTGGCCGCTTGTTCACTGGCCGCGCCCCCCAGCAGAGTGATGGCGGCCACGGCGCGAGCAGCCTGGTTGCGGAACCGCTTTACCTGCAAATTCACGTTCGCACCGGCAGTGCGATAGCGTTCCCAGAATCGCTGCTCACGATCCAGAGTGCTCTGCAGCAGATTCGCAGCGTCCGTCTCCTCACCGTCCAGAGCCGCCAGCGCCGCCATATGGATGTACAAGACGCGCATGAAGCGGCGATCGTCGAGGGCACCGACGGCGCCCTCGACACCCGAGCCGCCGCGTATCGCAGCAAACGCCTCCAGGGCCTGTACAAACACGCGTGTCCGTACGTCGCTGGCCACTCGGACCGGGGTGATGGCCAGCGGCTCGTGGCGCGCCAAGTGCCTTTGGAGTACCACCTCATCACGCCGACCGAGCTCCGTCAGCCACTCGCCCAGGTGGCGTACGATAAGAGCAATGTGCAGGCGCCTGGTCCGCAGTTCCTTGTTGGTGAGGCGATACAGGACCTCGAACAGGTAGGGATGAGTCTCCGCGTAGTCGATCGCCACGAACGTATTTCGCGACCGGGCCATCAACGCCGTGAGCGCTTGCTCATCGGTGTGATGTTCCAAGAAGCCCGCGTCCCAGCCGCGCTGTCGCAGTCGTTCGCACCACTCGATGAACAGTCGGGTCTTGCCAGTGCCGCCAGCGCCGGTGAAGCAACGCACCTGGGGCTCGCTCGACGCTTGATCGGACCAAGCATCGAGCGAGTCCAATTCTCGCTGGCGGATGTCGTCGAGGAACGGCACAACGCGATAGCGGGCGGTGAGCAGCATCGCCGGACTCGGCTCGCTGGGCAGACTCGGAGTCACCAGAGACAGTGGGCTTAGTGGAATCAAACTCACCATCGGGTGGCCCACTGCGCGGGCGAACTCACCGTCGTCGAGCAAGCGTTGGACGGGCGTCGCCCACAGGCGCGAGCCGCGAAAACCGGGCGGTGCTTTGCCAACCACCCCGATGAGATAATCCCCACAGAACACCGGAGCGCCTGACAAACCACGCCAGAGCTTCGCTTCTGGCGTGGTCCCACGGACTTCGAGCTCAAGCTGTTCCCGACGCACGGCTCCGCCGGGTTCAAGCCAGCCGTGCACTTCCACGGTATCGCGCAGCGTCGCGTGTGGGTCGCCCGGCGTACTCACCCGGGCCGCACTGGCGTATCCGACAGTCCGCCACTGTACGGATTCAGTGCGGTCGTAGTGGCCCCAGCGGAGCGGCTCTCGGGGCACTTCGCGCGCTAGTCTCAAATGGAGAAGGCAGGCGTCGAGTGCTACTGACGAGGACCACATTACAGAGACTGGCAGCCAATCGGAGTTTACCAGAAATCGGACCATGGCAGACCGAACGAGTGTTTCGCCGCGCCATAGGTGGCGGGCGCTGAGTATCAGGTTTGGCGCGACGGCATATCCGGTACCCACCCGGTAGCCTTCGTCGGTCTCGACCGCGACGAGAACTAGTCTTTGTGGGTTCACTGGCTCTACCCCGGTGCCTAGGGCCTCTTGTCGGTCAGCGACGGCTCACCGTCACTGCTACCAACAAAATGACGACGATCTTGGCTTCAACAGCATAGGGTAGCAGAAATGGAAACGCCGCAGCGTTATAGACATGGACTGAGACGACGATCCAGCGCGCGGGTGAATTCGGCACTGCCCAGATCCAGGAGCAGTTGCGCGGCAGTGATAAAGAGGGTGGCGTGGACTGCCTGAGCCTTGTGCAGTTGGTCTCGGCGCGTCATCGTCGGCGCGAACGAAACGGATAAAGGCCGAACCCATCTCTGGTATCCTCTGCTCGCACCCAAGTGCGAGCTTCGTCGCTCACACCGGCAACAGATGCGCGGTTCGCTTGAGTAGAGCAATCAAGCACTCAGCCGCAGCTCGGGCAGCGAATATGCGATAGCGGTCGTCTTTGAACTGATCCCCGTGGTCCGATACCCCTTTAGCGATCGCGATTGGAATGCCGTGAATTTCGGCCGTGGCACCCAGCGCACTAGCCTCCGTCTCTACGCCGAGCACCTTGTACATAGAGCTAGCCAGGCGGGCAAAGATACCGTCGTCCTCGGTAACCGCGGCACCTGTGGCGATCGGCGCGACATGAATACGAAATGGCGCGGGGTCGGGCAAGCCGTCAATATAGACTAGCGCTAGCTCATCCGCTCGGTTGCGGCCTCGGTCGGTAAGGTTGAGCCTTCGCCCCTCAAGCCACCGGCGTTTCCACAAACGAGGTAGAACGTCAGTCCAGTCGGGACAGGCGAGTTTGCGTTCCGCGATGTTCCGGGGATCGGCACCGCTTAGCAGCTGAAGCAGGAGCCAGTCCTCCTGATGCTCGAGTGGTGGATCGGGCCTGTCGCTGAGCCAGGATGAGCCGGCAGGCACCTTGAGCTGGTGCATCTGCAAGGCCCAGGCTAATGGAGGCTTAAACTGTAACATATCGCCTTGGAAGCGCTCCGCTCCGTCTTCGACTTGCAGGATACCCGCGTCGTACTTCCATAGTCGGTCAGCGAAGATGACATCGCCCAGTGAGACCTCGCCCCGGCGACCGGCGCAGGTCCCGCTCATAGCCAGACAGCGGACGGGTTGGTGTTTGATAAGCATCCCAGCTGCGGCTTGGGCATGAGTGCCGCCCATGTGCGTCGCCCACGAGGTGCGGATGCGAAGTGGCTCGCCTCTCGGCGTATCGAACCAACCATCGGCCACGGTCCAGCCCCGTGGGCCGGTGCCATCGACCCAGCCCGGGTCGAGCAATCCGTCGGTTACCTGCCGGACCTGCTCGTACTCGTCGTGCTTTGCGCAGAGGAGCAACACGTCGACCGGCGCTTTGCTCATCGTCGACGCCCCCACCGCGTCGACGTGCAAACTCGAGTGCGTGCTCTGATTCGACGTTTCCGACGTGCTTACCGAGACTCTAGGCCGCACTTCGACGTGTTTGACTAGAAAGATTTCGGCCGGATCCGCCTCATTGCAGTGCACCATGATGGGTTTATCTGCGTCCGGGTGGCTATGCCTTAGTAGCTCGGCAACGGCTCCATCATATGCCTTCCTTACGGAGCAACCATGACCGATCTTGCTATACAGCTGGGCGGCAAAGATGCGCGCGGCATCGTCGGCCACCTTGTCTCGCATACCGATCGCCACGTCGACCACGGAGCGGATCGCACGGGCCAGTGCCTCGGTTTCACCTGCGTTCAGCACGAGCAGCCGCACTCGCTGCGCCGCGGCATGCAGGACCATTCGTAGGGCGTTGCCTGACACCCAATGGGGCTTGTGGTCGTTCCCGACCAGTGAACTCCTTCGCGTCCCAGCGTGACTAATGACGTGAACGACGTGCGGCTGGTGTTCGTCGAGCGCTTCTTGCACGTGCTCTGGTCGAACGGCCTGCTTGGAGATGAACTCGAACTGGTGAAGTGTACGCTGCAGTCGTTGCTGAATCACGCGTACTTCTTCGGCCAGAGCCAACTGCTCATCGCTCGAGGAGTTTGCGCCCAAGTATAGAACCCGCACAGGTCTCGCCTCGCTGGGGTCGTTGGGTGCCCGAGTCGCCATGTCTTCGATGCTGCGCCGATCAAGGCCGTCCGCGGAGACGAAGGCTACGAACAGGACCATGATGAGCGCATCGATATAGGCAGAGGCAGTGTGCGCATTTAGCGCAAGCCCGTCGTGCACCAACGCACCAGCGAGAAACGCAGAGGCCTTTCCGCTGGTGTGCGCCCGATTCCACAACAAGGACACGTATCCGGAAACGCGTTGCCACGCAGCAGCAAAGTCGGGACCATCTCCCCCAGCCACTATTTGAGGGGGGGCCAGATGAGACAGGACCCGCTCCTGCAAGGTCGCAAGTGAGCATCCGTTTTCATCGAGATTGTCCAGGTTTCGATACCATTCCAGAAGAGTAAGGCGCTTAGCCTGTCCGGCCACACCTGTCCGCGGAACAGTGCGTAACGCGTCCGCGATAGTATTTCGCAAGCTTTGAGCCTCCGGAGCGCTGATTCGAATCGAAGAAAGAACTGCGCGGGCTGGGTTTTGCATTGTCACTTCGGTTTCCTCTATAGGGTATTCTGGCAAGGACGCTCATTGGAACAGCGTCTGCTGCTCCCTCGTCCTAGCTCATGCGCTCGCATTCGATTGCTGGCCCGGCCTACTCGGCCATTTCCATCGCCAGCTTTTCGTACAGTTCCTCGAGTATGACGGCTCGAACGAGTTCTCGTGCCGTGGCAAAGGTGGGCGCCGTACTGCCGAGAAAAGCGATCTCGCGACCAAGGATGCGTTGAGAACGACGGCCGGTGATCAACTCGTGAGTGCCTATATATAGACGGTTGCGTCGGGCGAGTCCTCCAAGGCCCAGCATCAGCATGCGTGACGGCAGCGAGCGCTGCTCAAGCAGTTGATATGAGTTGCAGATACTTATATCGACCTGCCGGAATCGGTTTGATGCCGAGCTGCGTTCGAGCTGGGACAGGAGTTCAGAGCCCAGGATCCAGTTCGCTCCTTCCGCGGGCTTGATGTGAAATTCGTCGCTACCGACGATGGGTTTGTGTTCGTGAGCGATGATAATCACATCGCGCCGCGACAGCGCCTCGAGGGTATCTCGGTCCCAAAACGTTCCCTGTCGCCCCCACGCGAACGCAAACTGGATCCTGGAAGCGAACTCTTGCCTGGCCGACACTAACCTGTCGATTTCACCCAGTTCGGCTCCCCATTCTTGGGCAGCCAGTCGGCCCTCCTTGCCTCGGTACGGTCTGTCGGTGCGGACCGGTCCGGTGTCCATCACAATACCCAATGTTTCATGATGCGCGGGAAGCCCCCAAAACTCGTCGTCGATGCACATCCTGGCGAGGGGCGTTGAGTGGTTCGTACGAACTTGGCGTAGACTGCCTCCGGAGCTGAGCATTCTCTTCATGGAATCAGCAAGAGCTTCCCGGCTCAGTTCTTCTGTGCCCCCGAGGAGAAGTAGCTCGGCAAGATGCAGCCATTCATAGCCGCGAGCAGCTCTCATCGCCACGCTGGCCGTGGCCGCGTACTGCTCAGCGACGGACCGAAAGCACTCACGCGCCAGCATCCACAACTCGCGAAAGCTGCGGAAAAGAGTGCTCCCGATGAGATACTCACGCTCATATATCATAGAGGCAAATGGGTAACGCTGCTCGCTGATCTCGATCGTACGAGTTTCGAGCTGACCGCTAGGAAGTACGGCCACGACTTCGGAAATTGCTTCCATGCATTGTCACCGAGCCTTACGTGGAATAACTATCGCTACGAACGCTCCGTGACTCAATAGAGCTTTGCTGATGCCGGTCATGGGAATCCAGCCGATGAACGCTCCATCTCCGACTTTGGAATCGGGCTGTGCCACCAATGTTCGCGTCCCTTTGGTAACAAGCACGTAGAGCACCGTATCCTTCGGTAGGAAGATTTTTTTCGTCGTAAAGCTATTCGCTTTCGAAACCGGATCGCCATAGACGTGCGTCCAGCTCGCGTCGGGGACAGTGTACTGCGATTCATAAAGCAACTCGTAGCCGAAGAGACCATTGGTCCGTCGCTCTTCGTCATCGATGAGAAGTTTGTGTGCTTCACGGTAATGGTATTTGACCCAGTAACGGTTGCTTCGGGTAGCAGCACGACGAAGTAGTTGAATCAGCATGGCACGGGCGTCGCGCACAGCTGTATCGTGGTCGTCGTTGTCTTGAACCGTGCTGAGCCCTCCATGATTGAGGGCCCTATCGAGAGCGAGCCCTGGCTTCGACTCAGGGCCATCGTAAACTGGGAGGGCACGTATGCTTTGGCCGATTGGGAGGGTGTCGATGTACGTACCCTCGTTTTCGTCGTACTGACGATAGATACGATCGCTCGTCAGTACCGAGGGAGAATCAAATGCATTTAGGCGACCCAGACCATTATCTATATCGACTACGTTCGATGTGCTATTCCACGTAGTTAGTTTCGGCGCAGCAGGCGCCACGGGTATCTGGAAAACTAGAGGCCTACCCAAGGCGTTGGCACTTGCAAATAGAAAGGCAAGTGCCAAGACGATACCTGCTGCATATCGGGGCTTACTGCTCATCTCTTGGTTCCTCCTGCGAGTTGGATGCCGAACCCGGCTGGTCCTGAGATGAACGCAGCACAATTGAGTCCATCAGCGCCACTAATTGTTGGTTGTGGGGTGTGTGATCGCCGGGCACACCAAGCACTATGTAGAGAATTTCGTGTCCCACTCGAAGGAGCACCCAATGGCGGCGCCATTTGCCTGATTTGTCCTCTCGGATTTCCAAGGCAAAGCTGTAGTGATTTACGCTGTTCGGTTCGAGTCGCCGTGGCAGGGTCGTGCGATGAGCGACCCTAATTTTCTCGGAGAGGTGTCCAGAGGCACTAGTACGCGTGGGCTCATTCATCGAGTCATCCGTACGGACCGATGACTCGGCGACGCTGCCCGTCTTGTACTTGAGCACAAAGACGAGCAAGCCGACGAGCTGTTTTCTTGGCATCTCCTCAGCGCCCCGCACTGGCAGGTAGAAGACTTCCATCCGCGCAGCAGGTGTTGATGAGCTTTCCATTACACACTGCGGCTGCGACGCGAACGCTGTGAACATCCAACCTCCGTGCGGGCGCAGTCCGCTCCGTTCTAGGTCATGATTCACGTCGAATGTCCAGTCGGTTGGTGGTTTCGTGTTGAATCCGAGCTCGCTGAAACGCGAGCTCGGCGCTGGCAGAGCGTACCCGTGGAGCATTGAGCCCTTCCCCGCTAGTCGTTGTTGCAACCACGTTGTGGCGTCGTCGCTCGGCGCGGATTTGGCTATATCACTCGCGCTCGGCTTGTCCGACTTCGGGACGAAGGCCTCGGCTGACCGAGACGTAGGCGTTTGGCTACTCATTGGAGAGGTCTGTCCTTTTGCAGGGGCATTCACCGGTGAAACCTGACCGCCACACGCGACGAGCCAAACCAGAATGGTTACCTGCAAAGGGTAGAAAAACTGTTGCGAGTAATTGCTGTCTTTGACGATTCGCATCGCTATCTGGCTCCTTATTCGCTTGTTCGAGACCCTTTGGGCAATGCTGATGAGGTGCTACGCATCAGCCCCCCGTGGCCGCCGCCGCGATTGCCGGCTGAGACGACGGACTCGGAATGGTCGTGGTTCGTCCCTACGAATCCGCAGGTGAAACATGATGGGTGGGTTCCCTGGAGGTGGCTTGATCACTGAGTTGTTGGGGCCAACGGCCAAGTCATCCATGTCAACCCATTGATCGTGCAGTTTTACCATCATAAATCTGATCCAAGTACCGTACCAGCTGACCCGAACACCAGTGCCATTGTCGGTTAGCTTGGCCTCTTTTAACGAGCGATCGATAACACCCGGCACTCGTTCTCGCTTGCGTGTCCCTAGCTGTCCGATTGCGAACGCCAACGTAGGTCGATTTCGCGATTGCTGGGGAGTCGTTGTGACAATCGCAATATCATCCTGACCGTCAGTCCTGATCTGCACAGTAGTCTCCTTGAAGTACGAGCCTTGGGGATGCGCGATATTCCCTTCATCTCTGCTGTTGCTGAAGCGCTGCTTTGGATCACGCTCCAGGTGGAAAAGCCGGCAAAAAGCGCTGCGCTGGCTGCCAACGCCCCACCATGCAAGGTTCGGCTGAAACACCCCTGGTCGCGCTTGGCGTAATTGGGGGCTGCTGGCCTCAGGCTATTGGCCGAGCTCTTATTACTGACCGGGTTGGCAACACCACATCGCCAACTTGGTCACGAAACAATCGACACGCGTTTTGCCGTAGCCGTCCGGCCTTCGCGCGAATACTATCCAGTTTTTGCAGCAATGACTCGCCAGACACCACGCCCCCTCGGCGTAACCTAGCCGACGGCCACAAAGTGGCCGCGAGCGGACCAGTAAGCTTTCAGCGCCTCGCGGCTGTCTCCCAGGAAAAACAGCATATTGGCCAGCGATGAGGCCAGCGCCCAGCTTGCCATGCGGCCCGGGCAGCATGCTGCGGCCAAACGCGGCCAGGCTGGGATCGTGCATGCTCCCGAGCGCAGCTTCGAAGGCGGCGCGGATGCGCGGGCCCTGGATCTTGTCCGTGGCACACCCGGCCGTGCCGCGATAGGCCCAGGGATCCGGGGTTCCGGCCTTGACCGCGGCCAAAAATGCATCGCAGTCCGCGTCGCTCTTGTCCTGGTCGAGCAACGCCTGCGCCTGCGTCGCTGCCGGGCCGGGCTCGCAATACGAGCCGGCCGCGGCCGTGGCTGGAGCCTCGACCAAGGCAACGGCCCAAATGGCCATACACCGCAAGCTATCTCGGGCCATGATCACGGCACCTCGGCCGCCTAGGCCAGCTGGCCGCGGTCGTCGTCCAGCATGAAATCCCGAGGAAGCGGTGAACCTCGCTGCTGACCCGGCGCAGGAGGAGTCTACGCACGGTGCCGGCAATCCCCTGGGGCGAGCCGCGCGCGTGCGGTCCGCGCCGCGCGCCACGGACGGTGATACCCGGGGGCGGCTCTCGCCTGGACGGATTGGCTCCGCGATGTCTCGGAGACCCGTATCGCAGCCGCGGTTGCTGCCGACCACGGCGGGGCGAGCTGCGACGAGCAAGACCGCGTGGTGGTCGCGGGCGGGCTGGTGCGTCGAGTGGCTCATGCGACGGCAGTTGCCGGGGAACCGAGTTGGGTCGACCCGATTTGCCGGAGTGGACGAAATGATGCGCGTCCGTTGCTCGAGCTGGTAGGCTCGGCTGGGATAGCCAGCACGAGCTTGGTGAGCACAAAGGGCACTATATGGGACCATCTCGACCCAACCCTCCCACTAATGACAACACGGATATTGCCAGGTCGACCGACAGGGATGCCGCGCTGCTCGAGGCCTGGCGCGGCGGGGACGAGGATGCTGGCATCGCCTTGGTCCGGCGCTATTACCCCCTCGTCGAGCTATTCTTCATGAACAAGGTCACCACCGAGGTCGTGGACCTGGTCCAGCAGACCTTCGAAGAGTGCTTGAAGTCGCGCGATAAGATCGCGGATCCAGCGTTGTTTCGGCCGTACTTGTTTTCGATCGCATACAACGTCCTGCGCATGCGCTTTCGCCGTCATAGCCGCGCGCCAACCCTGGTCGAGCTGGACGAGATCACCGCCTACGAGCAAGCACCCGGGCCGAGCTCGGTGGTCGCGGCGCACCAGGAACAACGGCTCCTGCTCGAAGCGCTGCGCCGGATTTCGCTGGCCGATCAAGTGCTGCTCGAGCTGTTCTACTGGGAGGATATGGGCATCAAAGAAATCGGGGATATCCTGGGCTGCCCCAAGAACACGGTGAAGAGTCGCCTGCGCGCGGCGCGCGGGCGGCTCGAACAGACACTGCGCGAGCTCGAAGCGTCGCCGGGGGTTCTGAAGAGCACCTTGACCCGGCTCGAGGATTGGGCCAGCAGTATCGCCAAGCTCCGCTTCCAGCCGTAGGTCGTGCAACGAGCTCAGTGCGATTCGTGCGCTCTTGTCGATGCCCGGGGGGTGATCCAATCGCCGCCCGCGGCAACTGCCCAACCAGCGACCATGTCCGATCACAGCGAAAGCGATACCCGAGACGACGGCCCGTTCGGCGAGTGCGGGCTGCGTCGGCACAAGCCGCAACGCGACTCTGTCGTGTCCAGGCTCGACCAGGCCCTGCTCGAGTGGCGGATGTTCAAGCGACCGCTGGAGCATATCTGCATTGGACGCTTCATCCTGCTCGAGTGCATCGGCTCGGGTGGCATGGGCGATGTCTTCTCCGCCTACGACGGCGAACTCGATCGCAAAGTCGCGATCAAGCTGGTGCGCGGCGGCAAGGGCGCGACGGCCGAGGCCAACGAGCGGCTGCGACGCGAGGCCAAGGCCCTGGCTCAGCTGTCGCACCCCAATATCGTGCACGTGTACGAAGTGGGCCCGTTTGCCGACCGCATGTACATTGCCATGGAATACGTGCGCGGCAAGACCCTGGGCCGCTGGCTGCAGAAAAATGCCCGCGACACCAGCGGTCGCGTTCGACCGGATGCGGTGCTCGAGCAGTTCATCGCGGTCGGGCGCGGCCTGGCCGCGGCCCACTCGGCCGATCTGGTCCATCGCGATTTCAAACCCGATAACGTGCTGGTCGGCGAGGATGGCCGCCCGCGCGTGGTCGATTTCGGCTTGGCCAGATTAATGGCCGATAGCGACGGGATGGCAAGCGTGTCGTTCGATGAGCATGCGCCGACCCTGGGCTCTCGAAACATCTCGACCCCGGGACAGAGCGAGGCCATCTCCGGCGTGCCGCCGTTTCGTCAAGCTGCGCATGGGCTCACCACCGAGGGCCATATCATGGGCACCCCGGCCTATATGTCGCCCGAGCAGTTACGCAGCGAGATGGCCGACGCGCGCAGCGATCAGTTCAGCTTCTGCGTGGCGCTCTACGAGGCTCTATATGGCCAGCCGCCGTTCGACGCCGACGATGTCGAGCCGCGGCTGCGCTCTATCGAGCGCGGCCCGACTCCCTCCGCTGGCCCGGCCAGCAAACGGATCTCACCGCCGGTGCGAAAAGCGCTTGTGCGCGGTTTGCAGGCCGACCCCAACCAGCGATTTCCCGACATGACGGCGCTGCTCGACGCGCTCACCGAGTGGCCGAAAAAGCGGCGCCGGCGCGTTACCGGCGGCTTGGCGATTACCCTCGTCGGGACCGCCGCGCTCGTATACGCCATGGCCGGCGATACGAACGATGTATGCACCGCGGCGGCAAGCGCCATCGACGATGTCTGGAATAACGACACCCGCGGCATGATCGAGAACGCATTCGCGGCTAGCGGGGCACCGTTCGTCGATATCACCTGGACATCGGTTGCCGTCGGGCTCGACGAGTACGCCGAGACCTGGCGCGCTCGGCGCCAGCAGGCGTGCCAGGCGACGCGATTGGATATGGACGGTCTGAGGAGCCGCCGCCTCGCCTGTCTGGACAACACCAAGGCCCGTTTGCGCGGCGTGGTCGAGGCGCTGGCCAGCGCCGACCGCGCCATGGTCGAAGCAGCCATGGAGGTGATTGCCCAGCTGCCGGATGTACGAGCGTGCGGCGACGACGCGGCCCTACGCCTGGGCGCCGCGCCCCCGCCCGCCGCGGTGGCCAAGCGGGTCCGTGATATCAGACAGAATTTGCAGCGAATCCAGAGCGACGCGGTAGGCGGCCATTACGAGAAGGCCATCCGCGAAGCCAGCGCCGGGGTCGACGACGCAAAGGCCTCGGGCTACGAACCGGTGCACGCCGAGGCGCTGGCCACGCTCGGGCTGGCGCTGATCCATGGCGGCACCGCGCAGCACGTAGAGCGAGGCGAAGACGCCTTGCGGCGGGCCAGCTGGCTGGCCGAGCGCTCGCGCCACGACGCGCTCGTCGCCGTGACGCGCAAAGACTTACTGCTGTCTGCCGTGCGCCATCGGGGCAACACCGTCCTGGGCCGCACGAGGTTCCAGGACGCCCTGGCCGCCATCGATCGGATCGGCAGCCCGCCTGTCCTGATCTCGGTTGTGGAGCATTATCGGGTCCTTTTGGC
Source organism: Pseudomonadota bacterium (assembly GCA_022360315.1). Lineage (GTDB taxonomy): Bacteria > Myxococcota_A > Polyangia > Haliangiales > Haliangiaceae > JAKSDA01. The sequence goes on along the minus strand of JAKSDA010000163.1, from coordinate 4,586 downwards.
CCTGCGAGATCACCAATTCGACGAAGCGATTCAACACGCGCGCAACGCCGTGGACCGGATGGACCGGTTCGCCGCCACCGCGGCACGAACCTCGCGATGGCCGCACGCGTATGCCCAGGCGCTCGTCTACCACGGGCTGGGCATCGCATTGCGCGAAAGCCGGCTGTTTGGCCAAGCGCGCGCCGCGTTCGACCGAGCGCGCGCGTTGCTGGCCCAGGTCGTCGGCTCGAAGCATCCGCGCATGCTCAACCTGGACTCCGACCTCGCGCTGCTCCTCTTGCATACGGGCGATATCGACGAAGCCGACCGAATTCTGGCCGAGGTAGCGCGGGCGCGTCAGCACTCACTGGGCGACGTTCATCGCAGGGTCGCCGCGGCCCACGTGGCGCTGGCCGAGGTCAGGCGAGCCCGGGGACAGGTGCGACGAGCAGACGCGCTCACCACCCGCGCCATCGCGGCGCTCGAGCGCGCCTATAGGCCGCGCTACCACGAGCTGGCGCTGGCCTATACGGCGCGGGGAGCGGCGCGATACCGGCTCGGCGAATACGACGCGGCCGTCGCCGATTATCGCGGCGCGATTGCCATCAATCGCGAGCACCTTGGCAAACATCATATCGAGGTAGAGCTCGGACGGATGAACGAGGCCGAGGCGCTATGGGCGATGGGCCAGCAGGACCAAGCACGCGCGATCATCGAGGAGGTCGAGACCCGGCTGCGCGAGCGTCGCCAATGGAGTGGCGTCATCGAGGCCTTCGGCTCCGGTATTCGCGGCCGGATCGAGCTATCGCGCCGAGATATCGATGCCGCTGTCCTGTCGTTGGATACCGCCGTGCGCGGTCTCCAAGGCCACGGCGAAATGCGGATCGAGTACGCCGATGTAGCCTGGCATTTGGCCGAGGCTCTGGGTATCCAGGCCGGCGGAAACGAGGACCCGCGCCGCAATGCGCTGTATCGAGCAGCCTGTGCCCTATTCGTAGAACAGGGCGACGAGGTGCGTCTTCCCCCGGGCGCGGCCAAGGGCTGCGCGGCAGAAGATCCCGCCGCGCCATAGCGAGAGCAACCCGTGGCAGGCGGCTTCGGCAGCCGCCCGTCGTGGCTACTTTTCCCTCGTTTGTCGGTTTCTCCGTGATCCACGGCAGCTCCTCGGCAACAGCCCAACTAGAAGGATGCGCGGCAAGGCGCGTCCATTGACTAGCAATCGATGTAGGGAGGAATCAGTGCAACTCACCACCGAGACTATCGAGCAAGGACGGAACAGGACCACCATGGCAACGACGACCCGACCACGACCCACGCTGGCCCTCGCCATTGGGCGGCCAGGACAGACGGCGCGTGAGCGCGCGGCTGGCACCATCGACCGCGACGTGCACGAGGCCGCGTTTACCAATCATGGTATCGACATCGAGGTCGCCTGGGATGGCGTCACGGCGCAGTTCAAGGTGCTCGACACCCGCGGCGCATGGGTCGGCGTCGAGGACCTCGCGGTGGACGACAGAAACTCGGTCATCAAGCCGCCAAAGGACGCGCAGCCCGTGATGTTCCACGCTCGGTTCCGTCGCGCCGCGCCCCATGCCTGCTGTCCATTTCGCGTCCGAATCATTCCCATTGAATGGCAGGTCGAGGGCTCGAGCGAGGAAGAGCGGCAGCAAGCGATCGGGGAGCTCCTGGCCGACCCGCAATTCACCGCGATACGCGATGAGCACTACGTATGCGATGAAACAGGTGACAGCGGATACCAGCCCTCGACCGAGTCCGACAATCGGCACGCCTTATGCCTCGAGCTGCAAGTCGGGACCGATTACGAGGTATGGGTCGAGCTCCAGCACCCGATCGACCCCACTGCCGATTGGTGTGTCATCGATCCCATCGTGACCACCGGCAACAGCGGCGACGGCCACGGCGAATAGGGCCTCCCGACCATGAGCTTCATACGAGTCTTATTTCTGGCCGCACATCCCGAGGGCATCTCACAATCTGGCTCGGCGTGGCTAGCGCTCGATGAGGAAGCGCGCGCCATCGAGCACAAGCTGCGCGTGACTCGCCATCGAGACTCGGTGGAACTCATCACGCAATGGGCCGTGCGCCGATCCGATTTGCAGGACGCGTTGCGCGAGCACGAGCCGCATATCGTCCATTTCAGCGGTCACGCCGGCACCCAGGGCATTTATCTCGTCGATGACCACGGCGCGCCCAAGCCGGTAAGCGGCCGCGCCCTATCCATGATACTTCGGACCGCCGGGCACGGTGTCCGCGTGGTCGTTTTCAACGCCTGTTACGCCGAGGTGCTGGCCCGCGCTGTGATACGCCAGGTCGACTTTGCCATCGGCATGCGCGACCGAGTCGCCGACGATGCCTCGCGCATCTTCGCCTACCGTTTCTACAACACCCTTGCCTATGGGAAATCAGTCCAAAACGCCTTCGACTCCGCGGTGGCCGAGCTCGCCCTGCACGGCCACCCCGACGAAAAACAGCCCATCTTGCTACCCGCCGAGGGCGCCGACGCCGACAAGATCGTGCTTGTACACCCCGCGCCCGAAGTCGATGATTCGGCACCTGCGCCGGTCGACGTCTTGCTCGTCTGTGCCTTGAAAGACGAATACGATCAGGTCAAGGCCGTCGCCACCGGCCTGCTCGGCGACGGCTGGATCGAGACCACGGGGCCAGGCGGCTTTACCGTCGCCGATGCCCGTTTCGCGACCGCGGCCGCTGGGCCGTTGCATATCCGCGCCACGTGGGCCACGCACATGGGCCGCGAGCAAGCACAAGCCGCGGCCAGCTTGCTCATTGCCGACCAGCCCGCGCGCTGCCTGGCCATGAGTGGAATCTGTGCAGGCCGCCGGGGCAAGGTATCGCTGGGCGACGTCATCTTTGCCGATCGCCTATGGTCCTACGACGCCGGCAAACTCATCGTCGAAGATGGGCAGGAACGGTTTCAGGGCGATATGATCCAGTTCCGACCACCGGGCGCGTGGATTCAACAGATGCAAAAACTGGCCGTGCCCAGCGATGCCCCCTGGCTCGCCAAGCGGCCCGAGCCAAGCCTCGACAGCCAAGAAGACTGGATCCTACTCGAGCTAGTCCGCCACCGCGATCCTCGTCAAAGCCCCGAACTCGACCGCGCCTGCCCGGACTGGGAAGCGGTTCTGCGCCGCTTATGGCAGCGCCAGTGGGTCAGCCGAGAGCTCGCCTTGACAGAAAAGGGCCGCGACCGAGCCCAAGAGCTGGCCTTACTCCATGTCCGCGGCCTACCTGCGCCTGCGCCGTTCGCGATCCACGTCGCGCCCTTGGCCACTGGCGCCGCGGTCATCGAGGACGAGGGCATCTTTCCCCGCCTGGCCAGCTCCATGCGCAAGGTACTGGGCGTAGAAATGGAGGCCAGCGCCCTCGGCGCCCTAGCCGACCTCCACGGCATACCCATCGTGATCGCCAAGGGCGTCGCGGATTACGGCGATGCATTCAAAGACGACCGCTATCGCGCCTTTGCCGCCCGCACCGCCGCCGAGTGCCTGATCGCTCTGCTGCGCAACGCATTGAAGTAGGCAGTCTCGGCATCGCCGCAGTTCGCCATCCGTGGGGATGCAGGCGTGGTACGTGCGAGATAGCAAGGACTACGCCCTCGAAAACGGGGGAGACGCGATTCAAGCCGATGACACTTCGAATTGGCTGTTTGATGCTGTGGCCTGATCTTCCGAACGGGTCCCCGCTACTCACACAAGCTCAGGAATTACGCCAGGCTATCCTGCCTGGCGTTTTTCGTAGCGGCTAGCTGGCGCTATTGTTTGCCGTGCCATACATCGGGGACGGTTTCGAACCGAGGGATATCTGCAGGCATTGTGGCCCACGGTGGCGCACTTTTGGTGAAGATGCTCGCCCGGGGTTGGTACAGACTCGGGTCGTCCAGGCTGCCCGCGGTGATTGATGCCACATCGGACCTGCTGTCCGACTTGCCAAAGACTGGTGAGCCACATTCAGAACAGAATCCGACCCAGCTCGGCCCGGTCGCTGCTTACATGGTTCGCGTGATCCAGCAGCGCGCAGATCTCGACCAGCTTCTGGCGCCCGGCATGCGCGACCCGTGACCGGACGCCAGTCACCACGGCCGATTCTCGCCCTCAGCATTGCGGCCTATGTCTGCTGCCCCGGCGGATGTGGAGGTGGCTGCGTCTCTTCATGGGTCGGTCCCACGTGGCCGCACCCGCCAACTACCGTTTGTAGACACAATTCGCATACAAGCGCGAACCAGCCGGATTTCCGTCCCATCCTTCGATTTGTCGCCCCTATCGCTTGCCTCGGTCCCGGCTCTCGTGACTACTGTTGAGGAACCGTGAAGGAGCGTGGAAAACGCCCGACCGCAGAGGCTCATAACGGCCCTCGTGCGCAGCCGGCCCTCAAAACGTTCTGGCACTATCCCTACGCCAGCCTGGTCAAGGAGCGAAAGCCCGCCAACTGGGACGTCGTGGTCGAGAAACTTCTGTCACTGGCTCCCCGCGCCGTCGATCTCTTGCTCCTTCGCCGCAAGGGCGTCAAACGCCTCGACCACGAGGCTCGCGTCATGCGTGGTCTGTGGCCGCTGTTGACCGATGTCG
>JAKSDA010000319.1 GCA_022360315.1 Pseudomonadota bacterium | reverse complement strand
GCATCCAGCTCGACGAGCAACTCCGCGGCCCGTGCCAGCGACTCCGGGGACTCGTGGCCCAGATAGTTTCGCAGGCAGTTGCGCCCGACTTGCTGGATCGTACCGCTGTCGTCCCGGATGAGGAACGTGTGCGTTCGTCGGCCGTCGCGACGATGGCAATGATCACAGCGCGTCGCGTCGGTGTGGCGAAACGCGACCAGCTCGTCTTCACGCAGTTCTGCGTTTGGTACTGGTCGAATCAGGTTGCCGGTACAGAGGTGCTCGAGCGTGGCGATAAACTCGTACCCATCGATGCGCGGCGCCTTCCCGGTCACGACGACCCGGTGGTACAAACAATCGAGAGAGCGACCATCGCGGGTCTCTCGCTCGGTGTAGTGGCCAACGATCTCGAGACCGATCTCGTCGCATCCCAGCCGGCGCGCCCGGTTGGCCAGTCGGTGGATCTTGGTGGTGAGCCAGTCGAGGCGTTCGGCGGGTACGTGGTACTCGGTGCGCTCTCGCGGCGTCTCCTTGGTGGCAACAATCGCCATGCAGTGCTCCTCCTTGCACATCACCTGGGTCCGCCAGATTCGGTGTAGACCCAACTGCCTACACAATCAATTTGTGCTTAATCAAGAATTTGTCAATGGAGAACCAGAGCGAAAACAGGAGGTTAGCGGCGATTCCCTGCGGAGCGAGGCTGAGCGGCTGAGCCAGTTCGGCGCATGGCCCGGCGATGGTCGCAATACCAAGGGTGGCTCGACGACTCCACGGCCACCAAGGCCCACAGAACGGCCGAGGTTGCATGGAACCCGCGAGGGCCGTGTGGTAGGCCATGACGACTCACGGCCAGCAGACGGCCGCTGAGGCGTTCCTGGGCTGGTCTACGGGGGCTGGCAGGAGCGGTCGCCAGAACGGGTCAAGGACCGCAGGGTGTCATCTCCGTCGTGCAGATCGTGCGGTCATTCCTTGTCCGGGGTGCGTTGGTCAAGCGGGATGCGATGGAGAGCGGTATCTGCTCGAAAGCCGAGCAGGCGATGCAGGCGCACCAATTCGACCAGCGTCGGCAGCCGCTTGCCCATCTCCAGGCGCCGGTAGTCTTCTACGGAGCACGCTGCAGCGTCGGCCGCGACAGCGAGGCCCTTCCCGGCTGCGTCACGCGACCGGGCCAACAGCGCACCAAAGCGTGCATAGCGAGCCGGTCTCGAACTCGCTGCCAGGGGCGGTAGTGTGTCGAGTAGGTGATTGGCGTCGAATCCGAGGCAGTGATGCAGCCGCGCAAACAGGGCCAGCGACAGCATCGCCTGGCCAACCTCGACCCGCTGATAGAACTTGTCGCCACAGTCGATCGCCATGGCCACCGCTTCCTGCGTGAACTGATGCTCGTATCGAGCCGATCGCAGTTCGCGGGCGAAGGCGATATATGGCCCGCCGGTATCGTGGGGCCGTTTTCGCACCGCGCGCGACGTGTGCACGATGGGCGCTGAGGTCTCGCCCAGCGCCCCGAGCAATGCATTTGCGTCAAACCTCAGGATGCGACGCATGGCCGCAAACGTGACCACGGAGCAGCGCGCATGGCCCCGCTCGACCCGGGCACAGTACTCTGCGGTGAGGCCGAGCGCCTCGGCCACGTCGGCCTGAGTCATCTTCCTTTGCGAACGCGCTTCTCTCAATAGCAGCCCGAATGCTGTGTCGTTCCCATTCATCGGATGCCGCTCCTCATGGTACGTGATTGCTACAACGGTGTATCCCCCCGCGTATGATGAAACCGTCAGGCCGAGTCGGGTTGTGCACGGGGCTGTCAGTCGTTCTCGCGATCGAATGAACGATGCTCCAGAGCAGCACGTAGATCCCGGCATCGACCACGATCGCAACGCTCAGCCCCAGTGCAGCACAGAGAAGGACAAGCCGTACCACGGCGATTCCGATCCATTCATCAGTCGTGATTCAATAGCTGCTTCACCACCTCGGCGGGCCTGAGCACAATGGTGAACCGCGGCGGGATAGCAAGCGGCCTTCCGGTTCGCGGATGTGGGACGTGACGACCCGAGCGCCGGACCAGGAGAAAGGTCCCAAACTCGGGCCACCAGAAGCGCAACGACGCCGCGTTCGGCTTCTGTCGGAGCTTGCGAGCGCGACGTGCACGTCCAATGAACTCATCGGCGAGAATGACAAAGGCGGCGTCGACAACTTCGGCAATCTGCTTCTGCGTGAGCCCGTTGATTGCGCCTGCCTTGTGGTAAACGCGCCGCAAGAACGCGGCCTTGGTCATGCATCGGCCTTCGCAAGGCCGTGGGCACTCGGCAAGTCCAGCGCAGTCCCTTTCACCCGCCAATATCCACCGACCGGCTCGAGAACGTACAGTCGCACTTGATTGCCCCGGTACAAGGCTGCATAGATCCGGCAGCCAGCCAGCTCGTCCATGGGTTCTCCGCACATGGCCATGATCGAGTGCGCCGACACAATGCGGCGAAATTCACCTCGCGGATCGTCCGCATCGGGGGACACGGCGATGTAGGGTCCCCATTTTTCGATGACCCGGGCACGCACCGAGCGCTCGACGCACGCATCGCTATCCGGGTCGAGGAGGCGCGGGCCATCTTCCAGCTGGACGATCCCACCGGCTGACTGCCAATTCTGTTCGCGAGCCAGCTGCTCCTCGCTCAAGGTTTCAAACGTCAGCGTCTTGGCGTCATCGCACGTGATGCGCACGCAAATTCGCTCATACGCGATGACAAGGCGCGTCTGCGTATCGCAGATCAACTCGCCCAACACATCGCCCGGTCGTGTCAGTGCATCGTCGAAACATCCGTTCTGTGGTCTGTCGGTCTGTGGTGCCATGGGTGCTCTCCAGAATCCAGAAAAACGCCAGAACAGACGGCCGTGTTGGTCGCTGGGAAATAACAGCCGTGCTGCCTGGCATCATCCTCCTTACCTGTCCCTGGCATGCACACTCAAGAGGAGATCCGTGATCGCGTATCGAGAGTCAGATAGTCGGACTCTTTCGAAAAAAAAGCAGAAATTCGTCCTATATCGACAGTGGAACGTCGAGCCATTCATTGCCAATTCGAAGACGCAGCGTGAGAGCCTTGCCACGCCATGCAGCCAAGTTCTCGATGCAGACCACCGCGGTGGCGGGCGCGTCCGTCGTGACCGACCGAGGTAACCGGGCTTGGACAGGATGCTGCTTGCCATCATGAAACAGGGCCGCTCGCCCTACCGAGGTGCGTTCGTTCTTCTTGCGGTGTTCGAGCGTGAGCAGCACAAAGCCTCGAGCGCCCAGCTCCAGTAGCTGTTCGGCCCTGACAATCACCCCGCTATCCGTTCTGGCAATTCCCCGGACGGGCTTGACCGTTACGTGCCGGTACACGGCGTCGGTCACCCATTCGACAGAGCGATTACGGACGTGCGCTTCCATCTCGGCCCGATTGGCGGCGAGCGCTTGATGCTTGGCTTCATACTCGGCGTCAAGTACCTGCCGCTGTCTTTCTACCTCTGCTGCCACCAATGCGTTGAAGTGCGCCTTGAGGTCGATATCGACGATCGTGACAAGCGGTGGAATGGCCTCGTGGGTCTTGGCGAAGGTGATCTCGACGGCGACCACCATGTCGCCGACCTCCACCGATAGCGCCGTGGGCATGGGCGGTGTTGTATAGCGGCGCGGCTTGAGGAGCACGAACTCACCGGTGACGCCGATGTGAGCGAACGGCTTGCCCTCGGGCAGGGCAAAGGCATCGGTGACGGGCTTGCCGAAATGCAACGTGGTGGCCTGTCGCCAATGAACTCGGACAGCACAGGTCGTCTGTACGAGTTGTTTCGAGACGTCGCAGGTGGCGCCGTCAGCAGGCCTGGACCAGCCCGCGAGCATGCACATCCCGAGTGCAAGAAGCACCCATCGGTTCGCTGGCCCACGACGTTCATTGCCGTGGCACGCGAAATGGTGCTGCGCTATCGTCCTCATGGTAGTTTCGTTTCCGTCGTGTTGGCTTCTCGGTTGTTCGTGCATGGGCCGATTTCTCGTTGTCGGGTGGTTGGACTCGGTTTTGCTTGTCAAGGCGGGGCACTGCTATGGCTGGTGGCTTCGCCGCACTCCTATCGGCGGGGACGGATTGCTGGGCGTCTCTGACCACTGGGCGCTCAATTGTGTGGGGCGAGAGGAACACGGTGACCGCCCAGAGGCAGATGAGTGCAATGGCGCCGAGCATGAGGAACACCCGCCTGCGACGCTGCAGTTGCGGTGGCAGATGGGGTCGTTTCCCCGGGAACCGTCGTGACATGGCGGGGAAGGGACGCGTGCCGATCGGATCGTGGTCCGGGTGGCTGGGCCTTATCGGGATGACCGGCTTCGCGGGTAGACCGATGAGATGAGCCTTGGCGCTTGTGATTGCCTGGACAAACGCCGCGAGTTCCTCGGGGCACGCCATCGCATCCAGGCGCAAGGCGTCGCGCATGTCGTGTGCCGATTGAAACAGGCGCTCCTGGGAGCGTACTGCCAGCTGGCCAAAAAGAACGCGCGCTACATCATCGGCGATCGGCGTCGCGAACGCGGCGGGACCATCCACCGAATACATTCGCGTACGAATATCGTCGATATCGCCCAGCCCATATGGGGGCATGCCGGCAATGCAGTGGTAAATGGTGGCTGCCAGGGAATAGAGATCGGCCATGGGCTCGACAACCCCATTCCATCGCTCCAGCAGTAGCTCAGGCGCCATGTACGGCGGACTGCCGCCAATTCGCCCCATCCTGTCGTCCATACGCCGTGCCACGCCATAATCGAGGAGTTTGACGATCCCATCCTCGGTGAGCATCAGATTCGACGGCGACACATCACAGTGCACGATCGATTGCACATGGAGCGCCTCGAGACCATCCAGTATCGATCCCAGTACAGCGCGTAGCAGGGCATCCGTCCACGCACAGGCGATCGTGTCGGCCAGTAGGATCCCCGACAGTCGCTCCATGACGAGGAACGGGACTCCATCGGGAGTGTACTCAAGCGCATGGACGCGAATGAGATGGGCGTAGTCATGCTGCACAGCCATGACCGCTTCGCGTTCCAGTAGCGCGATATAGTCCGGGCTGTGTCGGAGCTCTGCGCGCAGCATCTTGATGGCGACTCGCTGGCCTCCACTCGATGCTTCATACACATGCGCGATGCCACCCGAGCCAATCCAGCGATGAATCTGATATTCGTTCGCCTTCATGGGGATCCTGTTCGATAGTCAGATCGCAATCGCGCCGGCAGCCCCTCCTTGTACCAGCGATACCAGGTGTCCTTGCTCGGGCCGCAAAAGTACCGGGCCGTTTGCCCTGGCGTGACATACCAGCGCAACGCGGAGAGCATCACCCTGGAGTAGGTGGGGCCGGAGATATCAATCCGGCGACTCTCGCCGAGGAACGCCCCCTCGGTGGCTCCGATCCGCAATCGAGCCCCGGCAAAGAGAACGATCCGGTCAATACGTACATCATTGATATACGTCCCGTTCTTGGAGTGGTCACTGATGTACAGTCCAAGATCCGGATCGAATGACACTTCGCAGTGGACGCGGGAGATATAGGGATCGTCGGCCAGAACAATATCGCACCGACACCCCGAACCGATGATCGCGTGGCGCTGTAGCGGGATGAGCGTGTCTTGCTGCCGCAGCCACAAGTGAGTAATCGGCTCGCGCGGCTCATCGGGGACATAGTCCCATACCTTGGTATCAAACGGGAACTTCGTATCACGAACCATATTGGCACCATACCGCTGAATCGCCAGCAGGAATACAGCTCATCACTGTGCATCTTCTAGCTCAAGAGAAGGATGCAGCGACGGCTCCAAACACAGTGATGAGCGATGGCTGTCGTGTAGCAAACCCTGGGCAGTACCGACAGCAAATTGTGCGAGCACCCTGCAGAGAGTCAGACTATCGGACTCTCTGCATGCGAAGGGCAAAAGAGCATGGCTGAGGCCGATGATTTCCGGTATCCTCGGCGGCCCGGCTGCTGTGTCCCTGTTTCAACGGCACACGAGCAAGCGATGCGATTCCAAGACGAATCTTCCCTGCTCGTCTCGGTCCAGGAGCCCACGAACACGCACAACCACAGAAATGTGAGACCGGCATGTCCAGTTGCAGCACAGGAACGGCTTTTTCAGGGATGTGGTGGATCGGCCTCTCATACTTGGCATCGACCCGGGCACTCGGGTTCTCGGTTACGGCATCGTGCAGCCCGAGCCGCTGAGGTGCGTCGAGTGTGGCATCCTCACCGCGCACAACCGCTCGCAGACCCACCGGCTGGCCGAGCTCGCCGCCGACATTCGCGGGCTGGTCGCCGAGTTTCCCGCGATCGGCCTCATGGCGCTGGAAGACACGTTCATCCATCCACGCCATCGCAAAGACACAGCGATTGCCCTCGGGCGCATCCAGGGCGTTTGCCTGGCTATCGCCAGCGCATGTCGCATCGAGCCAGTCATCTACGCACCCACCACGATCAAACGCACCGTCACGGGCAAGGGGAACGCCACCAAGGCCGAGGTCGCTCGTGTAGTCATGGGCCTCTTCGGCTTCACCACGCAGCCCAAGCCGGATGCCACCGACGCCCTGGCCGTTGCTCTGACGGCCTGTGCGGCGTGACGCCGGGCAAGCGTCCGGCGACCTCTGCCGGGCAGCGCGCCCGTGCGTACCCGGCACCGGGCCGGCATGCACGGGCGTGTGCTCCCCATCCGGCACCGTGGCGTGCCCAGCGAGGACCGCGGCGGGCCCGCACCGCCCGGCGCGTCACCACCATGTACCGCAATGTGCTGGCCTCTTTCCATAACATCGTCTACGACCCATTTTTCGGTATCGCTCAGTGCAACGACTGTCTCCCCGACTCGCTCATACCGCTCGCGATCTACGAGATGCACTACATGTAAGACGCCATAGATGATGGACGATCGCACCGCGGCCACGATAGGCCAATGCGCGGGCAACGCTCGAGTCAATCCGCGTGACCGGAACCACCGGTTCATGTATCCTCGGCAGGACTTCTAGTTCAGAACCAGAAGAGTCATACGATGAAGACAGCGCACGTATGTATCATGGGAGTTCTCATCCTCGGGGCATGTGCCAATGAGCAGTATGTCAGCGTCATCCAGGGCTATCTCGTCGGTTCTCAGCCCATCGCCGGCGCAGAAATCCAGCTCTTGGAAATCGACGACCAGGGCAATCCCATCGATGTGTTCGCTTCAGACCCCGCAATCAGCCCGGCCCGAGGACGCACGACGATATCGAATGTAGATGGGACATTTGAGATTGTTCTCGATGAGTCCGAGCCGCTGCCGTCGATATTCCTACTTCGTGCAATCGAAGGACAAACGACGGAATTCTGGATGAGTGACGAGTATACGCTAGAAACACAACAGCCGCATACGCATGCAGTCGTCACAGATTGGATCTCATGGGCAACAGGACGAGAACGCAAAATCGTTTTGTCTCCATTCACAGAGCTGGCCTATCAGCTGGCGAAGCGGAGAACCGCAGGCGGATTGCATGATGATTTCGAAGAGGCCGTTACGGTAGCGAACTGGCTGCTAGATGAGCATATATCTATTGATTCGGAAGAAGGATCCACTAGCATCGCACATACGCGTCCGAGCCGAGAAAAAAGCTATGCAATGGTCGAAAGCGTCAGATACCATCTCGCATTACAGCAGCTAGCGGCATTGGCTTATGACGTATCAGAGCGCACAGGGCTCACGGTAACAACACAGCATGTGACCGCATGTCTTTCTCACGACCTTATAAATAGATACTTTGACGGCAGTGGGGTTGAACATGATGGTTGCTGGTTTCTGGAACAGGATACCTTTCGAGTGTCCATGGCACGACCGTTCCTCAGGCACTATGTTCGCTCTGATTACAACAAGGAACTCATACAGTATGGAGATATGTTTCTCTTTGTTAACCGTATAGCCGAAAACGAAAGCCCGCTTCTGTTTGCTGCACCGGCCCAGCTGCCGTTAGACGAAGAACTACCGGTCATTCATGTACTATCAAAGGCTATTACTGAAGACGGTATAGAGATACAGCTGTTTGTCGAAGACGATTCTACTGGAATATTTGTCTCTGATGACATAACGAGGTCTGGCATACGTGCTTTCATTCCTCACGACATACTCCCCATTGATCTGCCTGTCGAATTTCTTGGCTATCGACATAGCGAATACCTGTTCGCAGTTCATGTTCGTGAGCCGCTATCTACAACGATCGTGGTTCAAGCTCGTGACCAGTACCACCAAGAATTCACGTCAGTGGAAATCTCGCTGCAATGAGAATGATGCTTAGTTGACGCAGTTGATCCCAGCGACAGCTGCGCTCGGTAGCACTTTGCCTGGAAATCGATCAATAACAAGTTGGAGGTCAGTGCAGGGAACATTCAAGTTGTTCAGCAAATCGATTTGCTGAACATCGTCGCTTAGCCCTGTAAGAGAACCCACTCCCTTCTTGATATCGTTATCAGTCAGAAAAATACGTCGTAATTGAAGCATGTTGCCAAGAGGCGTCACGTCCTCGATCTGACACTCTTGTGCTGCCAAAATTTCTAGTGATGGGAGGCTTCGAAAGGCAGCCAGGTCCGATGTAGGTGTTTTTATAATGTTGATTGCTTCGAGCGCAGAAATGCTCGAAAGTGGCGTCCAATCAGTAATTGGATTATTATTGAATGTCACTTCTCTTAGTCTTGTAAGGGACTGAATGCCCGCTATGCTGCCAATAGAATGTGTGTTCGACCCAGAACACTGCAGCCTTTCGATTTGATGAACGTACTCTGCGCCGATCGACGCAGCATAAAGCAGAACACATTCTCGAAACGTTGGATCGGTAAATTCCACGTCCTCGATTCGGATTTTGTTCGGATCCGTTGGCCCCGAATCGCTACACGCGAGCAGGTCGACAACTACGACGAGCAGAAGGACGCTCTGGGCTTTGACCGCAAAGTGCCTGCTAAACATACTAGAAGTATCTGGTCTGTCGTGCGGGCGAGCAAAACAAAAGTCGGCTAGGATTGTCCGGTGTTTCTACGTGTGTGCCGATGTAAGACTCGTTTTACATGACTGAAATCACAAGAAAAACTGAGGGGGCGCATGGGATGAGCGTTATAGGGAGCGCTGGAAGCGACAAGACCCACGGTTTCTCTAGTTATGGTGGAGAAGAACATAGAGCGCGTCCGCTCGCCCAAGCAACGAGCGAATCTCATCGAGGTTGATAGCCATGCATTGCTGGTTCATCCTCCTCGATGAGCCAGCAATGGCCATATTTTCGTTGGTTAATGACGGTACCATCTCGTCTGTCAGGCGACTCTCGGACGCTTGCGGGTCATGGGGAGAGCGGCGATCAGCGTGGTCTAGGTCGTCGGAATTCTCTTGGAGCTCTCGTCGGCGTTGCGACCGTGCCTGGGACGGCGGGGATGCCCATTGCCGCCAACCTTCTCGCTACGCACATTCTGGCGGAGGCCCCAAAGCCGTTACCCTGAACGCTCAAGCTGCCGGAACCACCGCGTGGTTCACAGTGTCGGCCTGCATGTCTGTACCCGTCCAGCACCTGATGCAACTGGCCACTCGGCGATGTGGTCCAAGGACGCGAATCCGTACTGAGAAACAGTCTTCGCGATGCGCGGCTCACGTGGTCCTATCGGCTCCCGTCACCACGCGAATGTTCCCGCTAAAGTTCCCGTTTTTCCGTTACATCTGGCCACGGCTGGCTACTGCTGGTTACTATGAGATGTGAACGATTTCAACGGGGTAGAAGCGATTTGGCGGGCTTAGATCGCCTCCGCGGAGACTAGCCCGCATTATTCACCACAGCATCGTGGCGAGGTCGCCCGGGCCTGGCAAGATTCGAGCAAACGCCCTGCCGTGATCACATACCAGGGTTCCTTACAAAGGGCATGTCTCGAGTAATCATCGATACACGAGAGGCTGGCCGGCCCTCGAAAAACCGGCGCTCGATCGAATAAATGGCCGCTGCTCCGGAACTTCGCTCCGCATCGCTTTGCTGCGACCTCTGGTCCAATCCCGTCGGTTGCGTATCCCGGGCTTGCGCGACGACCGACTTCGTCGTTCAATGAAAGAATGGCTCGGCGTGCGCAGATAGTGCAGTATCTCACCGGTCTGGCCATTCTCCTCCTGGCTCTCGCCGTCCTGGCTACCCTGGGGCAAGACCTGCTCATTCGGCATGGCTGGGTCTTGTTTCCCGGTATCTTTGTCGTCGCCATCGCGGCACGGCTCGTCGAATCATGGCGGCGCCGTCGTCGCATGACCCGGTTTCGCAGTCGGCGTTGAGTATGGGATTCAAGGGCTCGCCACGGTTTCAGCTCAACGACAAGCTCGGCGAGGGCGGCATGGGCATCGTGTATGACGCGTATGACCGCGTACGCGATATGCGCGTGGCCCTCAAAACTCTGCGCAACGTCGATCCCACGTACCTGTACCGGTTCAAGCGCGAGTTCCGTGCGCTCACCGACCTCTCCCATCCCAACATCATCACCTCCTACGAGCTCATCTCCGAGGGTGACGAGTGGTTCGTCACCATGGAGCTCATCGAAGGTCCCGACTTCTTGACCTATGTCTTCAATAACCGCGACGGGACTTGCGGGCCGGCCACGACCCCGACCAAGCTGTGGGAACTGAGCGAGCGCAACGCCGAAATCTCCACCACGGCATCTCAGCGCATTCAAGCCAGGGACGAAGCAGAGGTCGAGATCGGAGCCGGGGCCGGGGCCGGGGCCGGAGCTGGAGCCGAGACCGAGACCGAAACCGAGACCGCACTGTTGCTCACCGATTACGTGGGATTGCCGATGCCGCCCGTGGAGCGGCCGGTGTTTGCGCACCTTGCCGACAGGGCTCGGCTCTCGGATGCCCTAGGCCAGCTCGCTGGCGCCCTGTACGTGCTGCACCGAGCCAATATGGTGCACCGCGATCTCAAACCATCCAATGTGCGGGTCACGCCACTGGGCCGGGTCGTGCTCATGGACTTCGGCATCGTGGCCGAGCTGAGCCAACCCCGAGATCCGTCGGTCGACAGTCTCATCATGGGTACGCCGGCGTATATGGCTCCCGAGCAGATCGACAACGAGCCGCCGACGGCAGCTGCCGATTGGTACGCGTTCGGGGTCATCATGTACGTCGCGCTCACCGGACGCCTGCCCTACGAAGGACCGCGCAAGCTGGTCATGCAGGCCAAAAAAACCCGTGCCCCACTGGCTCCAAGCGCCCTGATCGAAGGGGTACCGTCCGATCTGGAAACACTTTGCCTGCGCCTTCTGGCCCGCGATCCAAATGCGCGGCCCCATGGCAGCGAGGTCCTCGAGCGGCTCGGCGTGTCCCTCGCCGAGCTATTGCCCGCGGTGACCGCGAGCGATGCCGATGTGGGCACGTTTGTGGGGCGTACCCGCGAATTGCAGGAGCTCTATCGCGCCTACGCCGGGGTGCGCACGGGAGGATCTGCGTGTGTGTTCGTCGTCGGGCCATCGGGAATCGGCAAGACCTGCCTTGTCGAGCGGTTCATTGCGATGGTCGACGATGCGACCGGACATCACGATGAGCCCGTGGTACTGCGCGGTCGCTGTCACGAGCGGGAAAGTCTCGCCTACAAGGCGTTCGATGGCATTGTCGACGATCTCAGTCGCCACCTCGTCGGCATGTTGCCCGAGGAACGCGAGGCGGTCTTGCCCGACGATGTCGGTCCCTTGATCCGGATATTTCCCACCTTGCGTCGGGTTCCCGGATGTGATGCGGCGCCCCCGTCGAACCAGCGAGAGCCCAAAGCGCTGCGTGCTCAGGCGATCGCCGATCTGCGCTCCATGCTCGGCGAATTGGGATTCGATCGACCGATCATTCTGCGCATCGAAGACGCCCAGTGGGCCGACAGCGACAGCCGTGCTCTTCTGTGCGGCCTGCTCCAATCGCCGTCCCCCGAGGGACTCATCGTACTGGCGACGCTGCGCAGTGAATCGGTCGAGCCGGATAAGGCCAAAAACTGCGAATACAGCTCCGGCGCGTTCATCGCCTGTGTGGCACAGACTAGCGCCGGATACCAGCAGATCGAACTGGGACCCCTCGGCAAGGACGAGCAACGCGAATTACTCGATAAACTGGCAGGTCCCTTCAACTGGGACGGCGGGGAGCGCGAGGGCGAAACGCTGTCCGGCCATCCCATGCTACTCACCGAATTGGCCCGACATGCCCGCGAATCGACCGAGACATTCACCCCCTTGCCGTCGTTGCGCGTGCAGGACGTGATCTGGCGGCGGGTCTCTCGCCTGCCCCGGGCCGAACGAGCCCTGCTCGAAGCAATCGCGGTTGCCGGCGAGCCGATTCCCCTCGATGTGCTGTCCCGGGCCACCAAACTCGCGCCGAGTATCTGCGAGCGAGCATCGACCACTCTACAGCTGGGCAACCTGGTCCGATTGACCCGGGCCGACCGTCACCCGTGGCTCACTTGCTATCACGACAATGTGCGCCAGGCGATCAACGAACGACTGGACCCGGACGCCGACCGCCAGTGGCATCGCAAGATCGCCCTTGCCCAACACGCGCGCGGGGACGCACCGGCGGCAGCACTCGCCCGTCACTGGCTGGCGGCGGGCGAGCGCGAATGTGCGGCCAGACTGTTCGTCACCGCGGCAGGCGTGGCCACCGAACAACTCGCCTTCGAGCGCGCTGCCGAACTCTACCGCGCAGCCCTCGAACTGATCGAGCAGGCACTCGCAACACCGGTGTGTCGGGGCGACGCCGATGCGGACACCAATGTGACCAGGTGCCGCCAGCTGGACATCCTGCGCTGTCAGGCGTGGATCGGTCTGGCCGACGGCATGCGTATCGTCGACCGCAACGACGACGCCATCACGGTCCTCGACCGCGCCGAAGCGGTCGCTGTTCAGTACCAGCTCGATCAGGAGCTGGCTCACATTCACTATCTACACGGTAATTTGCTGTTTCCACGCGGCGATCTCGACGGCTGCCTGAAACAACACAAAATGGCCCACGACTACTCCCGCCGGGCCAATTCGCCGGAATGGGAGGCACGCGCGCTGAGCGGGCTGGGCGACGCACAGTACATGCGCGGACGATTGCATTCAGCGCTCGAGCATTTTACCCGCTGTATCGAGGTCTGCCAGGAGCACGGCTTGACCGGCATCATAGCGGCGAATATGGCCATGCGCGGAATTATGCGTTATTATCAGAACGACCTCGAGTCAGCGCTCGTCGATTGCCGGGAAGCGACCGCCACGGCAATTCGCATCGGTGACCGCCGCGCCGAACTGATCACTCGAAGCGGTTGTCTGGGCATGATCCTGGTCGAGATGGAGCGCTTCGACGAGGCCCAACGCGAACTCGAACTCGCTCTCGAACTCGCCCGTTCGCTCGGCGCACGCCGATTCGAGCCCTATTCGCTGAACTTTCTCGCCAAGATCCTCGCCGCGCGCGATCGTCGCGACGAGGCCGAAGCGCTGGTCGAGGAAAGCGTCACCATAGCGCGCCAGACCGATATCCCATTTGCAGGACCCATGGTATTTGGCGCCTGGGCGGTTGTAACCGGAGACCGCACTCGCGCAGAGCGAGCCCTGGCCGAAGGCGAAACACTGCTCGCCTGTGGTGCGGTCAGCCACAATTACCTCTATTTCTATCGCGACGCCATGGATGCGGCATTGCGCCTTGGAGACGCCGAGCGCGTCGACGCATACGCTTCTGCTCTGGAAGAGTACACCAGAGCCGAGCCATTGCCATGGTGTCGTTTTTTCGTCGCCCGCGGGCGCGTACTGGCAGCCTATATCCGCAATGTACGCGATGCAGCGACACTGGACGCTGTACGCAGTCTGCATGACCAAGCTCGCCGAGTGGGCTTGTTTTTCGCCGCCAGAGACCTCGAGCGCGCCCTCGCCGGATCTCAAGGGAAGACGGCTAATACGCCAAACCGATAAAAAACACACTGCAACGCATTCGGTGCCGGCGCCACTCGGCCGTCCGTTGCCATCCGATAAACCGACACCAGACTGTAGCAGTGCACAACATTTCCGGCCGCAAAAGCGTGTAGGCGAGAGTCGCCCAGCCGATAACAGGACTATCGACTCTTTAACCGCGCAATGAACTGTAAGCGCGCGACATCTTTTGCCGCGAGACATGTAGGCGAGGGTCGCCCAGCCTACACCACGTCCGGCAACGAGGCCAGCTATGGTGTATTGGCATTTCAACGGTCGAATAAAATTGGCCGAGTGTACTTTCGGGGATATATCATAATCCCATTACGAACCTTCCAAAATCGAACGCTCAGTGCTATTTTGAACGATGTTGCGTTTTCTGATGTGTATATAGCGCATATTGACAATCGTATTGGCGGATTCGTATGAATTTTTCTCAATCAGTGTTACGCCGATCGGCTCTATACCAGAACGACTCCTTCTTACCGAGTGATCGCCACCTATCTCGACCGAGTGATCAGCTGGCCGAGTTAGTCCGGCGCAGTCGTCGCGACCGCATCTTTCGCAGCAAGCTGGCCAGCCGTCCCGTGGCCGCGGCGGCGGTGGCGGGAATCATGTTGGATCATGGTGAAACCGCGGCGCTCCGGGAGATCGGACAGACCGTTTTCGCATGTAAGGATGATGAGCTCGAAGTTCTGGCCAGGCGGCGGCGCAGGTGGAAGATGGACCGGCAGCAGGAGACAGCTGCGCAGAGGCTATTCGCCCATCGTGCATCGATTACCGAGAAGACCAGCCGAATTCTCCGTCGCCTGGACATACCGGAGCGTCTGTGCCGGCTACTTCGGCGCAGCCTGGACGAGGGCGCGGTGTGGGCGGAAATGGCACCGTGTCTGCCAGCGATCGATTTTCCAGCCGCGATTGCAGCCTGTGTGGGGGCTGATATCGAGCAGGCCACCCCTGTATCCGTGGCCGGCCTGCTCTACTACCTCGGCATCAGTATGGTCGATGACGTGATCGATCGCGAAGTCGAGATCAACTGGGGGGATACTCCGGGCGAGCAGGTCACCATGGCCGGAATATGTTTATTCTCCGGTCTGCCCATGCAGGCAATTCGCATGCTCTGCGACAAACGCGTGAAGTCATGTCGTCTGCTCGATTGTTATGACATATTCGAGCGTGCTTGTTACCAGATGGCGGTCGGGCAATACCTGGATATCGGCTCGGATTTTGCCGAGAGCACGACGATCGACGATTGCCGGCGGATCATCGAGCTCAAAACCGGCTCGACCGGAGAGCTGGTTGCCACCCTGTCAGCCTCGATGGCCGGTAGCACGCCAGAAACGGCCGATAGTATGGCCAGGAGCTGCAAATATCTTTATATGTCTATGCAGATGGCCAGCGACATTCACGATATATGGAGCAAGCCGATCAGCCCCGATCTGGCCAATGGCATTGTCACGCTTCCCACTCTCTACGCGTTTCACGCCTCGCGCGATGGGCTCAGGGCGCCGTTTCGGGACCAACTCCAATCACACGACTGGACCGAGAGCGGCCACGCGGAGATGCGGCGCCACATCACGTCGACCGGCGCTCTCTGCTATTCGGTTCTACAGGCCGAGGCAACGCGCCAGCGAGCCATCTCGGCCTGGTCGGAATGCGCGGTCGAAAGCCTCGGTGCCCACCTCTTCGACTACATGTTCGAAGCGGCCAAACTCATGGATTGAGTCTATCGGAGCGCGCGCGCTGCCGGCGATTTGCGCACTGTCGGGAGCAGCAGCGAGCCGGCCGATGGTGCGGCAGCAAGAGCATGGATTTTCGGCGATTGCGTCCCTGGCGTCGCCCATGAGAGAGGCCGGACCGGGTAGCAAACTGTTTCGCGCTGGGGCTATCATTTTCGGGCAACGCTCCCGGCCGGCCGGTCACCCGGCCGGCTCGGTGGCTGGCCTCGCAGCAGAAGCCTTGTTCGATCCACGATGAATGCGTTTCTGCTTAATGCGTTTCTGCTCGTTCATCTTTCGGGTAGCAGCGGGTGGCGGCAACCCGCCGTGTAGGTGATAGGGTCGGGCGGTGTCCTCTCGCTCCAAAAACCGGCTGGTCGCCAGCAAGATCGTCGGCCACTTTCGTTGTGCAAAGCGCGATCTGCCGTGGCGGCGCACCCGCGACCCGTACGCGATCTGGATTTCGGAGGTCATGCTCCAGCAGACCCGCGTGGCCACCGCGATTCCGTACTACCAGCGCTGGCTGGCTCGATTTCCCACGGTGCGCGATCTGGCTGGTGCGTCTCTCGACGATGTCCTGGCCGCGTGGTCTGGCCTGGGCTACTACTCGCGCGCCCGCAATCTACACCGATGTGCCAGAGAACTGGTCGCCAACCACCGCGGTTCGCTGCCCGAGTCGGCCCGCGCGCTGGTCGAGCTACCCGGGATTGGCCGCTACACCGCGGGGGCCATCGCGTCGATCGCGTTTGGTCACAGAGAGCCTGTGGTGGACGGCAACGTGGCGCGGGTGCTGGCTCGCATCTACGAACTCGAGCACGATGTCAAATCGACGGCAGGAATGCGTGCATTGTGGGACCTGGCCGACGACCTGGTGCCCGCCGACGCCCCCGGTGACTTCAACCAGGGACTGATGGAACTCGGCGCCACGGTGTGCACACCGACTCGGCCGAGCTGCCCGATCTGCCCGGTGCGCGGTCTATGCAGTGCTCGAGCCAGCGGCCGGCAGGAAACGCTGCCGGTCATGCCATCGCGCAAGCGAGCCAGCCAGCTTCCCCTCATCGATAGCAATGCGCTGTGGATCGAACGGGGCAACCGATTGCTGCTGGCTCGCCGGGGCTTGGGAGGACTCTACGGCGGCCTGTGGGAACTGCCTCAGACCGACGACCTGGGCCAGCTGGAGGCGCTGCTTCCAGCGCCGATACATTTTCTTCCCCCCGACCACTCACCATCCCGGCAAGGCCGGGATGGCCGCGATCCGCCGCCACGGCGCCGGCAACTGCGCTCCGGCCTCGAGCCGGTGCTCGAGCACCGCCAGGTTTTGAGCCACCGTCAGCTGCGAATTCGAGTATATCGCGCCGAAATTCGGGGCCTGGTTGGCAAAACGTCCGAGTTGCGTTACTCAAAGCCCTCTCGTGCAAATGAACGCGATGGATCCGACCGAGCTGGCGACTACAACGATGATGCGCGCTACGACGCGTTTGCCTGGCATACCCGCAGCTCGTTGGCCAAATGCGGGCTGTCGGCCGCCACTCGGTCGATCATCGACAGACTCGAGGAGATGTACGGATGGAGCAAAAACGAAAAGCGCTCGACCTCTTCACCGAAGGATACGAAAAGATCCTCACCGGCCTGAAAACGCTCGGTTACGACATCGACAACGACGCCAACTTCCATGAAACCGCCGAACGGGCAGCGCGCGGTCTGCAGGAACTGATCCTCGACCGCGACAGCACTGCCCGCGCAATCGCAGAAATGCTCGACAAGACATTCCCGGCCAAGTACAGGGAAATGGTCATATCAAAACACAACGTGTCGTTTGGCACGTGCCCGCACCACTTGCTCCCGGTCATCTACCGCATCTCGCTGGCCTATATCCCGACCAACAAAGTACTCGGATTGTCCAAGCTGTCGCGAATGGCGCGGCTGATGGCCCGGGCTCCAATCCTGCAGGAAGACTTGACCCATGAGCTATGCCGGACATTACACATCGAACTGGAGAGCCAGGGAGCAGCGGTTTATGTCGAGGGACTCCACCTGTGCATGGCTTCGCGCGGTGTCGGCGCCCACGAAGCGCGCCTGGTCACCAGCGCCGTGCGCGGGGTCTTTCTGGACGAACTGGCGACCCGCGAAGAATTCATCAAGCTGGTGACGGCATCCCATCCCCCACTACTCTGACCCGGCCTTGCGAGCGGCTGCACCGTCATGACCTCACTTGACAATCACGTCGGGAATGGCAGGTGGCACCAGGAAAAACACTTTGCGCGTGTCGAGCACAGTGACTCGATCGCCAACTACTTCGATGTGGGCGGTAAACACCTGGGGCTCGTCGCCCGGCTCGACGGTCTGGTTCTGTTTGGGAACCAGACGCCAGCAAACCGGCTTGCCCGGCAGTACATCGCCATAATAATCGGGCAAGCTATCGTCATCATCCGAGTCGAGCTCTGTGTAACCGGCCGGGCACGCGGAGGTACCGAGTTGCTGGGTTTCGAAATGCGAGACGAACGCGACCGACGGGTCGATCGTGTCGTTCGGGTTGTCATCGGCGGCCCGGGCCGATAGATCGAGAGGAACCTGGGCCAGCGCCTTGATGGCCTCTTCAATCGCAGCCGATGCTTTGGCGTCGGCCCCGTCCTCGACCAGAGCCGTACCGTCCTCCCTCACAGCGCCAGTGCAGTTGGCCAGATACCTCAGATCGTCGTCGAGCTTGTCGGCCTCGGCCGGGGGGTTTCCCTTGATGCCGATGATCTTGGCGCCGATCTTGTTGGCTTCATCGCATACTTCGTCGGCAGAACTGCGATTTGGGTACCGGTCGGGACACAGGTCATACGTGCCACTGGAAAACGTACTGGTGATGGGTGGCTCGTCGGTGGCCAGCAAAACGATGGGCAGGGCATCGGGGCGAAAGCACGGATAACCGGCGCCGCCGCCCGGACACCCGGGGCTCGGATCGTAGGAGCTGACCGCGCCAGCGCACATGGCCGCCTGTTCGTCCAGCCCGGTTGCCACTGACCACAAGGCCAGAAGTGTGGGCTCTAGGGCGGGATTTCTGCCCACTGGCTCGGTGGTGGCCAGCTCGGAGCTGATGAGAGATGCATTGGGCTGCATCGAAACGTGATGGGTAAACGGCTCGCCATTGCTCGGGATGTATCCGATCGTCCCGGCACCCCATCGCAGATCCAGATCGGGCAGACAGCCGGGCGGCGTGTTCGGTGCCGTGCAGGTGATGTTGTCGGCCGCCTCCTGAATGTTGCCCACGATGGATTCGATCTCCTTTTCCATCGACCCCGAGCGGTCGACCAGGACGTACACATCGACGTCCTTCAGATCGGGCTGGAAATTGAGATCGTCGGCACTGGGCTCGGGCGCCTTTTGATAAGGCACGAGAAATACAAAATCGCCGTTGGCCTGGGGATTGTCCGATCGGTCTCTGGCATTGGTCCCGGCCCCGACCTCGATGAGGTCGGTGGCACCGTCGCCGTCGGTGTCGTCGCTCGTCGCCGATGTCTCGCCCGGATCGAGCAGACCATTGCAGTTGGGATCTTCGGCGGTGTCGGACAGGCCGTCACCGTCTGAATCGGTGTCGTGAAAATCGTACCGAGTGTCGTTGTCAGTATCGGCTGGCTCGGTTTCCAATACGGTATCGCCGGCCTCTTTGGAGTCGGAGAGGCAATCGTTGTCAGAATCGAGATCGAGATACGACGGCTGGCCGTCCTGGTCGGGGTCGAACGCGCGTTCGTCGGCGTCCAGGATCAAATCCCCGTCCGAGTCGATGTCGTTAAAATCGGGAATCTTGTCGCCGTCTCGATCGGCCGGATTTTCAGGCGTGCCGGGTGGCTCGCCATAACCGACGATCTCGAGCTTATCGTTCAGATCGTCGCCGTCGTTGTCGACATCGGCGAAGTCGCCCCGGCCGTCTTTATCGATGTCACCCGTGCCCTCGTCGGCATCGGTGATTCCATTGTCGTCGGAATCGAGGTCGCGAAAATCGGCAATACCGTCGCTGTCGCTGTCGACTGGCGGCTCGGCCACGTCGGCCCTACCCGCCTCTTCTCGGTCGGCAATGCCGTCGCCGTCGGAATCGCTGTCTTCGAAGTCGGGGTTCCATCCCCATCGGTATCGATTGCCTCTGCTTTGCCTTCAAACTCGTCGGAGATTCCATCTCCGTCGCTGTCGGGTGGAGCGTCGCCATCCGATCCTGGACCACACGCCGCTGCGAGCAAACATGCAAGCATGACGAAACAGAGAAATATACGACGACTCATGGGCTTCCTCCAAACCGAACGCTCCAGAAACAACGAGCGATACATTCTTGTGACGTGGAAAACGATTTTGCGGACATCGGGACCCACTACCCCCCGCCCCTGGGTACCACGTTGAACAGCCCGATGCAATGGTTCAACCACTGGGGCAGCGCAATTTCTGCCTCACCATGTCGATGCGGGAGTCTAGCACGGCGTTTTGCCGCGCAGCCTGGCATGCCTCACAACGCCGGTCGATGTCTTTGAAATTCCTGGCGTGCGGGGTCATTGGATGGCTGCGCCGTGGCATGTGCGACAGGCCAGTCGGTCGATCCGCGATAGATTCAGTGTAGCCAGATCGTATATCACGGCTGTATCACGGGCGTTCACTCGACACGCGGATGGGGCAAATGCAATGAGACTTCGTCACCTCGCAGGATTGGTTCTTTCACTATCGGTCTCGGTGGTCTACGCCGACGATCGAAGCGCTGGAGGCCCGGCTGCGGAGCCTGGTAACAACTCCGCTGCCCATTTCCTGTCGGAACGTCCGGGCGATTTTCACGCCTACCACAGTGCAAGGGCGGTGAGTCGTGTCGAGTCGCTTGCCCGGCCGATGCAGAACCGCTTGCCCGGCCGCATTGCGGCACTCGACGACAAGCGCAGGGTTCCCTCGCTGGTCTGGGCCGACCAGCGCCGCACGCCCGGGACACCGCACACGAGCCCGCGCGACGCGGCGGCGTTTTATCTCGAACTCTTCGCTCCCATGTATCGCCTGTCCACAGATGCGCTCAGCACGATCTACGTCCGCCGCGTCCATGACACGGGACACGGTGCAATCGCGGTATTTTTCGGCCAGCGGATCGACGGGGTCGACGTGCTGCACGGCGAGATGGCCTTTCTCATGCGACGCGATGGTTCCCTGGTCGCCATCACCGGCAACCTGCACGATGCTGCAGTGCCCGGGCCCCGGCGTTTTGACAGGTCGGCCGAGGAGGCCCTGACCCGTGCATTGAGCGATCTTTACGGCGAGTCGCCAGGGCCGGGCGACGGGGCGGAGGCCAGCTGGTCCGTGCGCGCCACCGGGGTCGAAAAGGCCGGCTATCGCTACTACGAGTTGTTTGCCCGCGGCGCCATGGCCCGGCAGCAGATCGTTGCGACCGAGCCGGCCCGGGTCAAAAGGGTGCTCTTTGCCCTGCCCGATCGACTGGTACCGGCCTATTACATCGAGATCGCTGCGGGCAAGAGCTCTGCCGTGGACGGCGATGCGTACGGCTATGTGGTCGCGGCCTCTGACGGCACCGTGCTGTTGCGACAAAACCAGATGCATCGCGAATCGTTCGAGTACCGGGTGTGGGCCGAGCCGACTGGGGTCAATCGGCCGCTCGATGGCCCGCAAGAGGACTTCAGTCCCCACCCGACCGGGTTGCCGGGCGGCCCCGAACCGCTTTTTGTTGCCCCGGCAGTGATCGCAATGGAGGGGTTCAACACAAACCCGAGCGGCCTTTCCGATCCTTGGTTGCCGGCCGGAGCCACCGAGACCCGGGGCAACAACGTCGATGCTTATGCCGACCACGTCGATCCGGACCATTTCAGCCCGGGCGATGTTCGCGCAGATCTCAGTGGTCCATTGGCGTTTGACTGGCACTACGACCCCCTGGTCGAGCCCAAAGAGAACGACTCTCAGAGCAAGGCGGCCATTACCCAGCTCTTTTACACGACCAACTGGCTGCACGACTATTGGTACGATTCGGGCTTCGACGAGGCGGCGGGCAATGCGCAGGCCGACAATTACGGGCGGGGTGGAATTGACGGTGATCCGCTCCTGGCCGAGGCGCAGGATGGAGGCAGCCGCAACAACGCCAACATGCGGGTACCGATCGACGGCAGCTCGCCGACCATGCAGATGTATCTATGGGACGGGCTCGAGCTGGCTCGCAGTGTCGATGCGCTCGACAGGCGTTTTCCGCCCGGGCCAGCGCTTTTCGGTCCGCGGGAATTCGATGTGACGGCTCAGCTGGTCCTGGTCGATGATGGTACGGACACCGTGTCCGATGCCTGCGAGGACATCGGCAATGACGTGAATGGCCGGATCGCGCTGATCGACCGCGGCACGTGCAAATTTGCGTTCAAGGCCAAAAACGCCGAGAACAAGGGCGCGCTCGCGGTGCTCATCGCCAACCACATTGCCGGCGATGAGGCGCCGGTCATGGGCAATACCGTCCCGCCCACGGCAGTGAACATCCCGACCTTTTCGCTGACCCTCAAACAGGGCCAGGCGCTGAAAGACGGACTTGCCGGCGGTCCGGTCACGGTCCGGGTGGTGCGCGATTTCGACGTCGACCGGGACGCTGCCATCGACAATACGATTGTCGCCCACGAGTGGGGTCACTATTTACACCGGCGTTTGACCACGTGTACGACCAAGCAATGCAAGGGGCAGAGCGAGGGCTGGGCCGATTTTATCGCCCTGCACATGATGATCCGCGAGGGCGACAATCTCGACGGCGCTTTTCCGATTGCCGGTTATTCGGGCGCAGTGATTGGCGACAGTTCGTATTACGGTATTCGCCGGGCGCCGTATTCGGTCGACCCGACCATCAATGCTCTCACCCTGCGCCACATCGCCGACGGCGAAGGACTGCCCGACTATCCGTTTCGGCCCAACGCTCTGGCCAATTCCGAGGTTCACAATGCCGGCGAGATCTTTGCTTCGATCCTGCTCGAGGGCTATATTGCCATGCTCAAGGCCAGCCGATCGCCGAGCCCGCCGTACACGTTTGTCGAGGCGCAGCGCCGCATGGCCAACTATGTGGTACTCGGCATGCAACTGGCCCCGGTCGATGCGACGTATACCGAGCAACTCGACGCGGTGCTGGCCGCTGCTCTGGCCACTGACTCGAGCGACCATGCCCTGCTCGCCGGCGCATTTGCCCGCCGGGGCGCCGGCACCTGTGCCAGATCACCGTCGCGCCTGTCCATGGACTTTGTCGGCGTGAGCGAGGATTTTGCCGTTCGCGGCGCCATGGAAGTCACGTCGGTAGCGCTGACCGACCAGGGCAACGCGCGAGGTGCTGTGTCGTGCGACATCGACGGTGTACTCGATGCTGGCGAGATCGGCTCGGTGCATGTCGAGGTAACCAACCCCAGCGCAGCTGCCTTGACTTCGGAAACCGTGATCACCGTGGCCAGCGACAGCCTGATCGCGGCGTTTCCCGGTGGTCAGGAGGCCGCAGTCCCGCCGATCGCGGCGCTCGCCACAGCGTCGGCCACAGTACCGGTCGCCCTGTCCAGCACGCTGAGCGCAGTTGACACTGTCGAGATGGTCGTGACCCTGAGCAATCAGGAGACCTGTGAGACCACCGTGGCCAGTGTCACGACTCATCCGGTCAACTACGATACCGAGCCATCGGCTGGCGATGCGGTGGACCATCCGCAGGTTAGCTGGACCGAGAGCTCGGCCACGGCATTGCGCGGCGTGTGGTCGCGCGTTGTCGATCCGCTCGATCCGGTTAATTTCGTATGGTACGGCGTGAATTCAGCGATTCGCACTGACACGGCCCTGACCTCGCCCCGGCTCGAGGTGAGTTCGACAGCTGATTTCGTCCTTTCCTTCGACCACCGACACCGCTTCGAGACCGACCTGGGCGGGGCGCGATTTTTTGACGGCGGAGTCATCGAGATCAGCGACGACGGCGGCCAATCGTGGCGGGATATTCGCGATCATGCCGATCCGGGCTACGGCGGGGTCATCGACAACGGTTCGGACAATCCGCTGCGAAGCCGCCCTGCGTTTGTCGGCAAAAATCCGTCGCATCCGATCTCCGACCAGGTGAGCGTGAACCTGGGCCGGGCGTTTGCCGGGACTGATGTGCTGGTCCGCTTTCGCCTGGCCACCGATCGATCGACCGGAGCCCACGGCTGGGAGATCGACAATATTGCGTTTGCGGGTCTGACCAACACACCGTTTACCGCGCTTTCCGCCGATGCCGCGCCGTGCGAGACCGGTCTTCCCATCCCCGACGCCGGCGCCGATCGCAGTGTTGTGGGCGGTGAATTGGTCACTCTGGACGCCACTGCGAGTCGCGATCCCGACGGCGATCCGCTGACCTTTCAATGGGGCCAGATTACCGGCCCGGAGATCGAATTGTCGAACAGCGACAGAGCAGTGGCGACATTTACTGCGCCCGAGGTCGAACGGGAGACAGTACTGCGCTTTGCCATCACTGCGCACGATGGCGTTGGCGCAGCCCGCGACGGAGTTGATATCACCGTACTGGGTCCGGCTGACAGTGAGCCGGATGGCGGTATGGGCGGCTGCTGCCAGGCCAGCCCGAGTTCGCCAGCCCACACTGCCCTGTGGGTGCTTTTGCTGGCCTGGGTACTGGGCCGGAAACCCGGCGGCCGGTGTCGAGGAGCTGCCATCGGCATCCGCATTCAACCTCGACAAAGCGCCGCTTTGTTCCGCTTGCGCCGCTGCGGTGCGGCGCCCCGGAAGGCGTGACGGTACGCGCGCGGGCTGATGCCGACGACGCGCTGAAACCTGGCCCGAAACGCGGCGGCAGATCCGAAGCCGACCTTGCCGGCAATCTGCTCGATCGAGTGCGCAGTGGTCTCGAGGAGATGCTGCGCCCGCCTGGTGCGAGCGCGCAGCAGCCATTGCAGTGGAGTCGTGCCGGTCTGGTCGCGGAAGCGCCGGTTGAGCGTACGCGGGCTCATCGCCGCCCTGTGCGCAATGTCGTCGAGGCTGAGATCGCGGTGAGCATTGCGCTCGAGCCAGCGCAGTAACGGCTCGAGCGAAGCGCCGTCAGGGCTCGGATCCTCGTGTACGATGAACTGGGCCTGGCCGCCGCCACGCTCAAGCGGCATTACTGCGATGCGAGCGGCGTCGGCGGCCACCCTGGCGCCGTGGTCGCGGCGCACCAGATGGAGACAGAGATCGAGACCGGCAGCAGCACCAGCCGAGGTCAGAATATCGCCGTTGTCGACGTAGAGTACCTCGGGATCGACATCGATGGCCGGATAGCGCCGGGCCGGCTCAGCTGCGGCCAGCCAATGGGTCGTGGCGCGAAACCCATCGAGTAGACCGGTTTCGGCGAGAATAAATGCCCCGGTGCAGATCGACGCAACCCGCGCTCCCGCTGCGGCTGCCAGGCGCACGGCGCGCACGGCCCGGGCCGAAACGGGCACGGCCAGGTCGGCCAGACCCGGTACGATCACCGTGTCGGCTCGCAAAAGCGAGCGCAGGCGCCACGGCGCGCTCAGGCGAAAACTGCCCGCATCGACGTCGTCGCTCTCGGCGCATACCCGAACCTCGTAGGCAGGCTGTCCATCGGCCAGACGAGCGCGACCAAATACCTCGCAAGGCGTCGCCAGATCGAACGGGACCACACCATCGTGGGCCAAGATCGCTACCACATGCATGGCAAGAATATAACAGATCGACATGATCTTGCCACGCTGCCGATCTGGCGAGAATTAGACGATCATTGTCATTCTGGCCACTCGTGCGCAGTCCCTTTTTGCCCCAACCTAAGGTCGACTTGAGCACTTTTCGACAGTCCTGCGACCAGCAGGCTGAGAGAGTTGGCAGGCGAAGGCTGTGAAAGAGACCGGCTTGGCGGTTTCTATGCGGCGTACGCTACCTCATGGAGCAGAGTCTCGACGCATTTTCTG
>JAKSDA010000435.1 GCA_022360315.1 Pseudomonadota bacterium | reverse complement strand
GCGGCGCGTGGATCTCACTACTTGGGCCGGAAGGATACTACGTCAATCACTTTGACGCGGTTCAAGAGTGCGTGGCCAATTTTCAGGTGTTATGGCGGAACATCGAGCGTGTTAGCCGGCGACTCCGAGCGTTCACCGAGCA
Organism: Pseudomonadota bacterium; assembly: GCA_022360315.1. Classification (GTDB taxonomy): domain Bacteria; phylum Myxococcota_A; class Polyangia; order Haliangiales; family Haliangiaceae; genus JAKSDA01. Next base: position 5,532 of record JAKSDA010000435.1, on the reverse strand, counting down.
CCCCTCGTTCGCCACGTTCACCGCAGATGGTGTGGACGCGCTAATGATCACCGAGACTGCCGCGAGCGCAATCCCGAAAATCTGTACCAACGCAACGGAGTCTGGTGGATTCGTTACGCTGTCGGCAACAAGATGATCCGCCGCAGCCTGGGTACCAAGAACTTGCGTCGGGCAAGGCGCCTGCGCGACCAGATTCTGGCCAAGCGGACAGCAGCGGCCAAATTCGGCGTCGAAGCATCAGAAGCCGAGCCGTGCAAGGCGTTCGAGGAGATTGCCGAGCTGTGGCTCGAATCGCGTCAGGCTGATGAAAGCCTGGCCCCGCGTACACGCATTTTGAATACACGCATCACGCGGGGCCTGCTAATCCCCAAATTCGGCTCGATGGTCATGTCGGCCATCACCCCCGAGGACATCGAGCGTTTCGTTGCCGGCCTGCGCAAGAGCTGGGGGAAATCCACGGCTTGGCCTGGGCCGACATCGTGCTCGACGGCGAGACACCGATGCTGACCGTCCGGCGAAGTTACCGCGGCAAGCCCAAGAATGAAGCCAGCGCGGCTACCGTCCCGATCAGCAGCGATGCCGCCGCTCTCTTGCGCCACTGGCGCGCAGAGCAAGGCGAGCCATCGCTATGGGTCTTTCCCGGTGTCCACGGCCAAATCATTGCCCATTCATCCTATCCTGAAGCCTGCAAGATTCACCAGTCCGCAGAGCGAGCCGGCATCCACACACACGTCACCCCGCACGTTTTCCGCCACTCGTTCGGCACCTGGGTCTACGAACGCACGGGCGATCCAAAGATCGTCCAGCGCCTCATGCGCCACGCCTCATTTCAGACCTCGATGGGCTATGTCCACGACAGCCGCTTACTCGCTCCATTCGTCGACAAGCTCCCTTCACTGATCCGCCCGTCCAACGAGCCGTCCAGGTGACACATTGGTGGCACAGCAGCCATCCGAATCCTCGCCACTTTGCTGAAATTACTTGCTTTTTATCCACTAGGCGTCATTTGCCCGGATTATTCACCACCACTATTCACCACGACATCTGCTGCGGTTTGTATCTGCCGGGAACATCCGCCGTGGCGATGGACGAATGCCTCATGCGTGACCGACTTTACGCATCCAAGGACGGCACAGTCAGGCTACGAGCTGATGGCGACTGCTTTTTGCATCAGCTGGTGCATCCGTGCGGTCACGTATTCATGATGCCGCATGACGCGGTCCTCGGTTACCTTGTCGGGCTCCACAGGGGGAAAAATTGGCTCGCTCATGACGTGCCACAGCTTGACGGGGCGCGGCAACACGCTTGGCCCGAGGCCGCGAAAGAACGGCAGGGGAAAATGGAATTGTTTGTATATCCAGGCAGTAATCGAGGTTTCGTAAACAGTAAAGACATCGTCTGCGCTGGGGCAGGCGGCCAGCACGATGGGCGCTCCCGACAACAGAGATACCCACACGAAGCCGTATCGGCCGGCCCAATCGAATTGGTACTTGTCCTTCGAACTACGCAGACCCTCGCGCATTCCTCCTGGTCCCAGACCGAGTAGATCACCGCGTTTGAGGATTTCTATGGCGGTGTCTCGTTTTCCTGGCACCACCCCGACTTCGCGAAAGGCATCCCCCACCCACGGGATGCGAAACAGCAGATCGTCAGCCAGTATGTAGGGCCTGCGACCTAGCTCGTCGACTGCGATCGAGCCGAGCAAAAAATTCTCGTACGTGGCCAGACTGTGGGTGCTCGCGACCAGCGCCGGACCCGACCGGGGAAATTGGTCCAGGCCAACGACTTCATAGGAGTGATAATTACGCAGAAAACGCATTGCCGCATCCCAGGACTGCACGATCTTGCTCGTAGGAGGGTTCATGGTGCTTAATGTAGTCCGCTTCGTCGGACAGGGCGACCAGCCCGGCGACCGAGTCCCAGTGAACGGCGAGTTCTCGCCGCACTGGAAAGTTGCAGGGCTGTAGTAGTTGCGACGATCTATCGGGCCAGTTGCCCAAACGACCACAGAGCAGTGTTATCGTTATAGGCTGATTCGGAGTAACCATGTCTGAAAGACCCATTGTCTTTGTGCTAGGAGTGCCCCGAAGTGGCACCACTCTTTTGCGTTTGATGCTTGCTGGCCATCCAGGCCTGTTCAGCCCGCCCGAGATGGTGCTCGCCCCGTTCAGGACCATGGCCGAGCGGCACGACGTTCTCCAGCGTCGATACTGGGAAAAAGGCGGTCTGCGTCGAACCTTCATGGAACTCGAAGGGCTCGACGTGGACGCGGCGAAAGAGCGCGTGGCCGGGCTGATGGACAAAACAGTGCCCGAGGTCTATGCCCTGGTCCAGCAGCTCATCGGCGATCGAATTCTGGTCGATAAATGTCCCCACCTCTGCGGCTTGCCCGAGGCGCTGCAGCACCTGGACAGTCAGTTCCCCGAGGCGCGGTTTTTGTGGATTCTGCGCAATCCCGGCTCGGTCATCCGCAGTTTTCAGAATGTAAACATGGCCGAGGTCTTGTTCGAGGGCTATCCCTACGAGCATCCCGAGGAATTGTGGCGAAAGGGCAACCTGGTCATCCGCGATTTCCTGGCCGGTATACCGAGCGATCGATGGACGCGTTTCACCTATGAGGACATGGTGCGCGAAAGCGAGCGGGTGATGCGGCGGATCTGCGCCACTCTCGGTCTCGACTTTGCTCCGGCCATGATAGAGCCGTATAAAGGGGATCGCATGTTAAAAGGCCCCAAGGGTGCCCGGGCGGTGGGTGACCCCAATACCGCCACCCGGAGCAAGATCGACCCGGCTCTGGCCGATAAATGGCTACAGGGTTTTGATCATCGCAATGTCAGCGCCGAGACCAAGGCTGTTGCCGGCGAGTTTGGCTACGACCTCGCAGCCATCCCGCTGCCCTCGATCGCGCACGTATCGCAGACCATGTCCGGTCTGCTCGACGCGGTTCGAGACATCGAAGCCAACATCAACATGCCCCACGATCTCGACAATCTGGAGGGCAGGCGCTTTCTGCTCCGCACCCTGTCGGCCGGTATCGACACATTTACCGAGTACAACGATGCTGACCGGCCGCACTTCCACCAGTTTATCGGGCCCATTCGCAAGATGTACGGAGATTGTCCCGACTGTGACTACTGGCGGGCGCCCATCCGCGTCGGGCCCGGGCGCGTCTATCGGCTGACTGGATGTATTGCGCCGGGCACTACATATGTCGGGATGTTACTACACGGTCGCGGTGGACGTATGGGGCGTGGCCTCAATGACAACCAACTCGAGCTCGACATGAGCGGCGGCTTCGAGGTTCTGATCTCCACCGAGCAACAAGAGGGCATCTGGCTGAGCTGCGATGGCGACGAGACAGAACTGGTCGTCCGTCAGTATTACGGCGACCGGGCGGTGGAGAAACCCACCGAGTTGCACATTGAGTTGCTCGGTGAGGTACCGGCACCAAAACCGCTCGACGCCGCGACGTACGCCAAGGGGCTCGAGCGGTCTCAGCGCATGCTCAGAGCGGTTTATCAGCGCATCACGCAGGCTTACGAAAGAATCGTCAAGGCGCCGATCAAGCGCTTCTACGCATTGCCGGGCGATTCGCTGTTTCCCACCCCCGACAATCTATATCAGATGTGCTGGTATCGCTTCGGCCCCGACCAGGCCTTCGTGGTTCGAGGAAAGCTGCCCACAGCGCGCTATTTCAGCCTGTGTCTGTACAACGCCTGGATGGAGAGTCTCGACTACACCCGGCATACGATCACGTTAAATCACAGCCAGATTCAGACCGACGCCGATGGGCATTTTACCGTGGTTCTGGCCGACAGCGATCCCGGTGTGCCCAACTGGCTCGACACTGCTGGTCACAGTGCTGGTTATCTGCTCGCCCGCTCCTTGCTCCTGGACGGAGAGCCGGCCGAACTCACCACCGAGACCGTGTGGTTGGCCGAGATGGCCGAGGTGTGGGCTCGTGATCAGTCGATATAGGGCGCCGGCCGGCCCCCTTGATAGTACTCGTAGAGCCGGGGTTTGCCGGGCTGGCGATCGAATGGCTGGCCGGTCCGGTGAGAACTCCGACCGGGTGATTCAGGGTATGGATCGGCCGTTTTGCCGGCCAGGTAGTCGCCCATTGCAAACAGATAGTGGACGTTGCACAGGTGCCCCCAGGATGGTCGGCCAGTGCGCTGGTAAACCGTGCCGTCGATGCGTATGCGGGGGTCGTTGCCATTGAGTGGCGAGAGCACGCCGAGTCGGGCGACCAGATCGTACTGATTGGCAAAGTGTTCGAGGTATGGCATTCGCCGGTTGTCCTGGGTTTCGACCAGATGGGTCATGTGGTCGGCACATGTGGCCAGGGTGTAGACCTCGAGTTTTTTCAAAAGCTCGGCCACGCACTCGACCGGAGGAGCGGGAGAGCCCTGGGTGACTGCTAGGAGGGCGTCGAGGACCACCTTGTCGAGAAGGTTGTCGGCGTCTGTTGGCGTGGGATGGCCCTGGTCGAAGCGGCAGAGTGCTTTATTGATAGCGCGCAGCACATTGGCGGTGATGATCGTTCCCTGCGAATGGGCCACGACCACAACGCGGTCGGCGTCGGGCGAGCACAGGGCGTTCACTATGGCAAGCGCCGCCTTCACGGCCGGCTCGGTCATCGTGCGATGGTCGGGAAGCCTGGGGTCGGGAGTAAAGCTCTTGCCGATGACCGCCTCGACCAGATCGATCACCAACGAACGGGTTGCATTGTGGATGAGCGTGATCGGCCGGTAGACGAGTCGACTGAGCATGGCGGTGTTCATGATGGCAAGGGCTTGGTTTTCGACCACGCCATTGACAAAAAACCATCGCTCGCGCGGAAACGACGAGTCGTCGTCAAATGGATCGGGGTAGCGGACGCAGCGGCTCGGTCGCCAGAGCAGAGTCTGCACCTGGAGTGGCAAAAGGGTGCGCACCAGATCGGGAGGGACATGCGACCACGCGGGCACGGCGAGATCGGTCAGGTATCTCGCTGTCCGGACCGGACGCCAGGCATTGACGATCGTGTACTCACTCAGCTCGCGATGGGGCGGCGCCCAATCGCGCACACTCCCGAAGATCGAACGGATGTAGTACGGCGGCATGCCCTTGACCGCCTGCGAGGCGATGTACAATAGATCGGACAGCGAGTTGGGTGGCGGCGGTTCGATAACCTTGTATGGCGACGACGATACCCCAGTCGATCGTCCGGACGTGGCGCGAGCCTTGGACAGAGAAACCATACTCGCTGTCTAGCACAATCGCCGCCAGGCAGTGAAATCGCCCCGGGGCGCCTGCTCGGACGCCGCCCGGTCGCTACCAGCGTCTGTACGCCGAGCGCCATCTCGGCTACGCTCGCGGGGCATACAATCTGTATGGAATGAATCAAGGGACTAAGAGCCGGTCCAAAAACTCTCCGCGTCGCCAGAGCGCCGATCCATCACCGCCAGCGGGCTTGCTCGTCGGTCAAATACACCGGGTATTCTCCACTCCTCGCGCACCCACTGGCGGCGCGCCTCGTCGCTCTGGCTC
>JAKSDA010000251.1 GCA_022360315.1 Pseudomonadota bacterium | reverse complement strand
TAGAGCCGGTCCAAAAACTCTCCGCATCGCCAGAGCGCCGATCCATCACCGCCAGCGGGCTTGCTCGTCGGTCAAATACAACGAGTATTCTCCACTCCTCGCGCACCCACTGGCGGCGCGCCTCGTCGCTCTGGCTCGGTCTGAGGTTTTTGGACCGGCTCTTACCCGTCACAGCGCCATGCCCGCGAGCCCACCCGTTTGCCGCTCCATTCGCACGCGCAAGACTCCTGCGCGATCAGCCATCTCGTTGTGCGACAAACCGATCAGCTGTTTGCCAAGTTGTGAACCGACTCATTCACTCTATTGCGCATCGCACTTGTTTACGATATCGTGTTTTGTAGTCTCTTCTGGTTTTTTTTCCTACTCTCGCTACGCCGGGAAAACGGCAGAAAAGTTCGCACGACAAGAGGGGAACGATGAAACGCACGCCATACGTGTATCTATTGGTATGTCTGGCCGGACTGGGGACATTTGCCTGTATCGGCTCCACCGACGACCGCGAACCAGCAACCTTGTCAAAAATCGGAGCAGATGGCGAAATGCTGTCGGCATGGGCTCGACAGGTCAGTGGGCCGGCTTCGGCGTCGTTCCGCCCTGCCGACCGCGCCGCCCAAAACGCCAGTGATAGTGATAGTGATAGTGATAGTGATAGTGATAGTGATAGTGACGAGATACAGCCGACACCTCAGGTCGTCCGTCCCATCAAGAGTTTCACCGAACTCGATCCAGAGGCGACCTATGTCGAGCCGTCGGCTACCGAGATCCTGCCGCTGGGGGCACGACTCGATCTGCGCAGTGATCTGCAATTGTTCGATCCCACGTTCTTCCGAGTACAGAAGCTCACCGAAAATACGTATTTTATCAATATCAATGTCTATGCCGCGACCATGTATGTGGGCAGGCGCGGGGTTTTACTCATCGACTGTGGCGGCCACTCGGCCGGACAGCCGGGCCCCACGGAGGGCAACGCTCTGCTTCAGGCCGTGGCCAGCGTGACTCCTCTGCCGATCACCCATCTCGTGTACAGTCATCCCCATACTGATCATGTGGGCAATAGTATATTTTTGAAGCAGGTCTTTCCAGATCTGGAGATTATTGCGAGCAAGTGGGCCGCCGAGACCATCGAGCAATTCGAGTATCCCATTGCGGCTCCGACCAGAACAGTCAAGAAGCGCTTTGGCACGTTCAAATTCGAGGGCAAAACGTTCCGCATGGTCACACCGACCATTGTCGCCCACACACCGGCAGACAGTTACATCATCACCCCGGACCGGGTCATGCATGTAGTCGATTTTATCCATGCCAATCGCTTGACATTTGTCGAGGCCAGCGTGGTGCAGAACCTGGACGGTTTTATCGTGTTTTTGCGTCATCTGGCCGGCGAGGAGGCAAACTACGATTACATCAATGTCGGCCACCTCAATGTCGGCTATGCAAGTGACGTCGACCTGGCGCTCGACTATTACCGTGCATTGTACGAGTCCTGGGCGCCGTCGGTGTTTTCCGAGCCGGTCGACCAGTTCATCGATCCCGGTCAAGATAACGCGGTTGTTTGGTTTCGCAACTTTTTCGATACGGTGGCCGAAAGGATGTTTTTTGCCGTGGCGCCCGAGTTCGGACGAATCCGCTTTTTCGAGATCGGCCGAGACCACGCGTCCAAGGTGCACGAAAATCAGTTTTTGCACCGGCTCAACGCAGCCGCTCCAGGTAGCCCGTTTTTGATGCCGAGCTTCGAGCCCATCCCGCCACCACCGCCGTGGGGTCCCTGAGCGACGGTCGAGCGCGACGGCTTTGCGCACGATCACGTTGCAGGCGAGGCAACCCGACCATGCCTGCCCCGACCGCTTCGCGCCGGGCGATCATTACGGACTCAGCCGCCGGTCGTGCAACAGAAACGCCTCGTTTGCTCCGCGGCGGATGCGGTTCTTTCGCTACACACACCACATCGGAGTCAAGAATCTACCCCACTCGTACATAACCTACCTGGTTCGATCTTTGGGCCAGGCCAGCTGGAATCGTTCACGCCTGGTCGGAGTGCAAGCAGGTCAGTAAATTGCTGATGTCCGGGTGGGCGGTTTTTGTTTGTACGAGGGAGCGAGGGGAAATGTGAGCTTTCACGGCGATATTTGATTGTGACCGCGCTGCATGGCTGGGTAACATGACCAATGAATATCCATGGCATTCGTCGGATCCAAGCGCTTTCAGCTCATCAGCAAGCTGGGTGAGGGGGGTGCCGGTATCGTCTACGATGCCTACGATCAGAACCGCAATATGCGGGTTGCGCTCAAGTCGCTGCGGGATGTCGACGCGTGGAGCCTGTTTCGCTTCAAGCGCGAGTTTCGTGCGCTGCAGGGTCTGAGCCATCCAAACATTATTGATCTCTACGAGATGGTTTCAGATGACCAGGAGACCTGGCTTCTTACCATGGAACTGGTCAACGGTGTCGATTTCATTTCGTATGTGCAGGTGCGCCGGCGACCGGTCAAGATAGTTGCACTGCGCGAGGACAGTGCAACGCCGGACCGGATTCCGGTCGATCAAATTCTTTCTCTGCCCAGGTTGATGGATGCATCGAGGCAGCTGGCCAGGGCGCTTCATGGCCTCCATTCGGCTCGCATTGTACATCGCGATCTCAAGCCGGAGAATGTGCTGGTCACCCAGGAGGGACGGGTCGTTCTCATGGACTTTGGCGTCATAGCAGAAATGCGCGGGCCCAAGGAGATCGGCGCGGATGGCGGTTTTATCGGCACGCCGGTCTATATGGCGCCGGAGCAGATCTTGGGCGCCCGGGCGTCCACTGCCGCGGACTGGTATGCGTTTGGCGTCATGTTGTACCTGGCCCTGACCGGTCGACCGCCATTCGAGGGCCGACCTCTGCAGGTCATGGACGCCAAGCAGTTCGAGGATCCCAGGCCGCCCGGTCAGTGGGTCTCGGGTATTCCCGAAGACCTGGAAGCTCTCTGCATGAGGCTGCTGGCCCGCGAGGTCGTCGATCGACCCGAGGGCAGCGAGGTCCTCGCCGCCCTCGGGATCCCGGGGGTAGCTCCCTCGGCGACCATCACCCTGGTCAACGAGACCGATGTGTTTGTCGGCCGCACCCACGAACTCGACGAGTTGGGTACCGCCTACGCACAAACCCGCTCGGGTCACGCCAAATGCGTGTTTGTGCGGGGTCCTTCGGGCATAGGAAAGACTGCGCTGCTCGATCGCTTTATCGAGGAGTTGGAGAGTACGACGCCCGATCTCGTGGTGCTTTCGGGGCGCTGCCATCAGAACGAGAGCTTGGCCTACAAGGCGTTCGACAGTGCGATCGACGATCTCAGCCGTTTTCTCGTCGAGTTGCCAGTACGCCAGCGGGCCAGACTCCTGCCCCAGCATGCGAGTGCGATCGCGCGGCTTTTCCCCACCCTGAGCCAGGTCCCCGGATGCAGCAAGAACAGGGGATTCCGCGGCCGAGATCCCCTGGAGTTGCGCGCTCAGGCGTTCGACGCGCTGAGGGAGCTTCTGGCCAGATTGGCCGGGCGGCAACCTCTGCTCATCCGAATCGAAGATCTGCACTGGGCCGATCGCGACAGTCTGGAGCTTTTGCGCAGTCTGTTGCAGCCGCCACCGCCGCACGGACTGCTGGTACTGGCCACCATCCGCACCGGCGACTCGATCCCTGACGAGGCCACCCAGGCGTCTGAGTGGCACGGCTCGGATTCGCGTTTTTCGCCACATGCCACGGGACTGGGCGATGAACTGGCCGAACTCGTCGCTGCTCTGGAAGAAGCGGGAGTGGCTCGTGAGATGCGCGTCGGCCCGCTGAGCAGCGACGAGCAGGATCACATGTGGCGCAAGTTGGCCAGCCATGGCGGGGTCTCGCTCCTCGACCTCAAGGACTCGATGTGGAAGGAGGCGGCGGGCCACCCCATGTTGCTCACCGAACTGGCCCGGCACATCCAGGAGCAGCCAGATCCGCCGGGCAGGACCGAGCAACTCAACCTCAAACAGGTGATCTGGCAGCGGGTTAGCCGTTTGTCGGACAAGGCGCTCGCCCTGGCTGAAATCATCGCTGTTGCCGGAGAGCCGACCTCGCTGCGCGCGCTCGGCGACGCGGCTCGGCTATCGGATATCGAACGGGAACGCGCTGCCAGTTTGCTGCGTCTGGCCCGGCTGGCCCGCCACGTGGTGCGGCCAGATGATGAGCCGTGGTTGGACTCGTATCACGACAAGGTGCGGGAGGCGATCACCGAGCATCTCAGCCCCGGGCGCGCTCCGCAGCTGCACGGACAGCTGGCCACGGCGCTGGAAGACCACGATCGCGCCGCGCCTGCAACCCTGGCCCGCCACTGGCTCGCCGCGGGAGAGCAGATCCGGGCGGTCAACTACTTCATGCTGGCTGCTCAGGGGGCTGCCGAGAAGCTGGCTATCGACCGCGCTGCCACTCTGTATCGCACTGCGCTCGACAATATGCCAGAGGCAGTCGGGGACGTCGAGCTCGAGACCCAGCGCTGTCGGGCCTGGATTGGTCTGGCCGAGGGGATGCGCATCGTCGAGCAAAATGACGAGGCGCTCCACCTTCTCGAACAGGCCGAAAAAGTGGCCACAACCTATCAACTTAGCGAAGACCTGGCGTCGTTGCACTTTTTGCGGGGCAATCTGATCTTTCCGACCGGCGATTGGAAGCGCTGTCTCGCCGAACATCAAAAAGCCCAGGCCTTTGCCCATGAGACCGGCTCGCTCGAGTACGAGGCGCGGGCGCTGGGCGGCATGGGAGACGCTTATTCTGCCGGCGGGCAGATGGCCTCAGCCTACAAGTATATGAAACGCTGTGTTGAGTTGTGCCAGCAACACGGATTTTTGGGTATCGAGGTCGCCAATCTATCCCAGCTGGCCTGGTTTCGCTTCCACCACAACGAACTCGAGCAAGCCGTGCTCGACTGTGACAACAGCATCACAGCGGCTGCTAGCATTGGCCATCGCCGTGCCGCGGTCGTATCGAATATCTGGCGCGGCGCCATTCTGACCGATATGGAGCGATTGGACGAGGCTCGGGCCTCGCTGGTGCAAGCCATCGAGATCTCCCGCATCATGGGGATGCAGCGATTCGTAGTGGGAGTGAGGCCGCTTTTGGGCAAGGTCATGGCGTTGCAGGGCGAGCGCGACCAGGCAGAGGCCATGCTCGATGAGACCATTGCGGACAGCGCACCGAGCGACCGTTTTTTCTCCGGGCCTCTACAATACGGTGTGTTGGCGCTGATTACCGAAGACCCCGAGGTGCGCCGGCGCTCGCTCGAACAGGGCGAAGAGTTGCTACAAGCGGGCTCGATTGGCCACAATTATCTCTTTTTCTACCGCGAGGCCATGGAAGCAGCACTGCGCGGCGGCGATGCCGAGGGCATCGAGCACTATGCTCAGTTGCTCGAAGAGAACACAGCTGGTGAGCCGACGCCATGGAGCCGGTTTTTTGTCACCCGGGGGCGCCTTCTGGCCCGCCACGTGCGAGATACGACCGACGCAGAGTCCATTGCCGCACTGCGCGAGTTGCGCGACCGGGCGTTTGACATCGGCTTTCGCGTCGCCGGCAAAGGCATCGAGTCGGCTCTGGAACGGACTTGATAGCGAGCCACGGGGCTGGGCTGTGTGGAAACAGAGGCGGACAATGCCTGCCGTTCCCCGTGATCGAGGACTCACTGTCAGCGGGTCCAGTCGAACATGGTCGCGGGCAGCTGGTCGTCGACCGCGATGTCGCGTTCGGCGCCGGGCCAGTCGTCGTGATCAGCGGCGTCGTGGCGCAGAGTCGCGACCCGGGCAAACGGCGCATGGGTTGCCACTGCGCCCCGCGCTTGGGCGATTGTTGGCAGAATTGCGGCCACTCGTATCCGGCCCGGGGCAATCTCGACGATCACGTAATATCGTCGGAGCGGACGGCGCTGGCGAGCCGCAGACAGTTCCTCGGCAGTGACAAAAAGTCCGTACCACATGGTGAGGAGAGCGGTGGAATGGGAGTGCAGCGCATGCAGCGGGATGGTGTAGAGGGTGTGCTTTGCCATGACAGGGCCCTCGACAGTCGCCAGTCGAGAGGCCGGTGTCAACAGCTGATTTATCGGCCTTGCTGGTCTGGAGGCGACTTGGCCAGCCAGGACTTGATCGCGCTGTGCTCGAGCTGGCCCGATTTTCCGTATCGGATGTACAGCGAGAGGGCTCCCGCGGCGAGCGAGCGAGCCCGCTCATCGGGCCATGCTCCTCCGCGTCTCAGCGCCCGGGCCAATGCCCACTGCACATCGGCGCGATCGAGCGGATAGCCGGGCAGAGAGAGATAGAGGGCCAGGGCGCGTTCGAGAGCTGCGCGCGCGCGCTCGATGTCCGCTCGGGCCAGAAATGCCAGGCCGCGGCTCTTGAGCAAAAACGCGCGGGCCTTGGCGAACTGGGCGCTCGCCTCGGGGTCGCGACCGGCTGGAGCAGGCATCGTGTCGGGCAGGGCCTGCTCGGCCCGGGCCAGGGTTGCCATGGCTTCATCCACCCGGCCGAGCTGAACTTCTACCTCGCCGATCCGCACCTGAATCATGAAAACGCGTGGATCAAAGCTATCCGCACCGCTCGGCCCGGCAGGGTTTGCCCGGGCAGTGGAGAGTTTCGGCCTCGCCATGGTGAGGGCTCGTCGATACGCCGCGAGCGAATCGTCAAAACGCCGGCCGCGCAGGTAGATCGTGCCCAGGGTCAGCTCGGGATCGGCCTGTCGCGGGTCGTGAGGATCGAGTGCCTGGGCATAGATCGCGCGCGCCTTGCCGGCTTCGGCCTCGGCGCGCGACAGGTCGCCGATTTCGCCGTCGACCCCGGCGAGAGAGACATGGGCTCGACCGACGTCTGGGTGGGTGGCGCCATGGCGTTGAGTCCAGGCCAGCCGGGCCGATTCGAATAACTGGCGGGCGCGGCGCAGTTCGCCGGTCTGGTGCAAGAGAATGCCGAGATGGTGCTCGAGCTGGGCGACCATCGCGTGGCCGGCGCCGAGCTCGGCCCGATACAGGGCGAGGGCCTCTTCGTATCCATCGCGGGCGTCGTCGAGCCGCGACCGGGCGTGCAGGGTCATGGCCAGGCCGCGCCAGTAGTCGGCCAATCGAACCGCCGGAACCGCGCTGGCGGCGGCCAGCTCGACGCCCTTGCGCTGGTGGCCTTCGGCCTCGGCCAGGTTGCCCTCACGGGCGTGGAGCCGGCCGAGCTGGTACAGCGACTCGGCTCGACGCCGGCCGCTGTCGTGGGCTCGCGCGCTGGTTGCCAGGGCTCGCCGCGCCCATGAATGGCCGAGCGACAGGTCGGTGTGATGCTGTGTGGCAAGCCAAACCAGACTATTCCAGATGTCGGCGGCGAGTTCGTCGTCGCGATGGCTCTCGGCGAGGTCGACCGCCTCGAGCATGGCGCGCTCGGCGCGGCCGATCGCCTCGGCCTCGCCACTCTGCGCCCACAACAGGCTGGCGACATACAGCGCTCGAGCTCGCAGCGGCGGGTAGTCCAGTGATCCAGTCGCGTCCAGCTCGGTTTCGGCCAGCCGCATTGCCTCGTGGCTGCGGTCCGACAGGGCGATTACCCGCGCCTGGGCCAGGCGATCGAGGACCGCCTGGGTTTGCCTGGCGGTGATCGGGTCGTCCGGCGGGTGGACGCCGAATGCCAGCGCCTCTCCGCTGTGGCACGAAGCGAGCGCGGGCAGGGAGGCCAGCGCGTGCACGCTGTGCTCGACCAGCGCCGGTTGCGCGGCTGCAAATCCGGTCAAGAGAGCGTCGAGTTGCCTCCGGCGCTCGTCGATGCAACGGGTTCGAAGGGCGAATACCGCGGGCGACTGCTCGCGCCGCACATGGGTCGCCACACACGAATCTCGGCTCTCCTTGCCGAGATCGGCAACATAGGCCGTGACTCGCTGATCGACCCGCGAGAACAGATCGTCGGCGTAGGAGATCCCGGTGGCGTCGAACGACTCGCGCACCTGGGCGCGCCTGGCCTGGTTCCACAGCGGATCCGTGCCGCTCGCGGCCGCGGCACACGGATCGGTCTCACTCACCGCCGCTTGCAGCGTGAACCCACCGCCGACCACGAGAGCTGCACAGAGCAAGGCAGCACCCACCCAGCGCCGGCGTCGTGTCGCATTCCACGACAGCTCGTCGAGAAGCTGCTGCATACTCGGATACCGATCGTGTGGCTTTACCGACAGGCCGCGGGCCAGCGCTTTCCAGATCCGCTGAGGTACTGGCGACGTCCGTGGCGGGACGGTCACACTGCCGCTTTTGATCATGGCTTTTAATGATTCAAAATTGTCGGCGGCAAACGGACGAGTGCCGTACAAGGCCTCGTAGAGGGCGACGCAAAAGCTGAATTGATCGCTGCGAACGTCGGTGGCGCGGCCATCGAGTTGCTCGGGAGGCATGTAGGCCGGGGTTCCCAACAGGTCGCCGCTGACGGTGAGGCGGGTGGCGGGCTGCAGCTTCAAGCCGCCATCCCGGCCGTCGATGGTTTTCATCAGGTCGCCACTGGACGGGTCATAGCGGGATTGGTCGTGGCCCGCGTGGGCGTGTGCGAGTCCGAAATCGACCACATAGACCCGGTCGTTGTTGCCGACCAGTACGTTTTCCGGCTTGAAATCGCGGTGGACGAGTCCAGCCGCATGAGCCGCGTCGAGGCCGCGTCCGGCGTCGAGAAACTTGGCCAGAATGGCGCGCCAGCGGATGCGCTCGGGGACCTCGCGCTGGGCCTTGACCCACGCCCGCAACGTGGTGCCGCGGATGAACTCCATGGCCAAAAACACCCGGGCGCGAAACATGCCGACCTCGTAGACCTGAACCACATTGGGATGGGACAGCCGGGCCAGGGTTTGGGCCTCGCGCCACAGCCTCACGCTGGCATTGTTGTCGCGTTCGTCGACATCGGAGCGGACCAGCTTGATGGCGACCTTGCGGTCGAGTTTTTCGTCGTAGGCGGCATAAATCTCTCCCATACCGCCAGTGGCTATGCGCTCGATGAGGAGAAAGCGGCTGATCCGCACGGCCTTTTGCGGCTTTTGAAATAGCTCGGCCTTGACTCTGCCCTTCATGAGCTCCATCTCGAGAGCAGGAGTGTCCGGCCGGGCCGGCATCGAGTTGGTCCCGCACCTCGAGATATCCCGAGTCAGGCCAGCGTCATCGCCAGCCAGACCGCCATCGTCGTGACCGCCGTTGCCGTCGCCCGGAGGTTTTCCGCCATCGCCAGCAGAGGTCCCAAACAGTGTGCGCTTTCTCGTCATCCTCTGCAGGGGAGTGTCGACCGGGTCGATTTTGATCAGGAAAACTGAAAGAGCTCCGGTAAGTCGCCACAACACATCGAGATCTCGGGTGAAGTTGATCGGACCACGATCGCTGCCGCCGGCGTCTCTCGGATTGCTGGTGCGGTTTTCATGCCTCGCGTCTGGCTTTCTGGTTCGACCGGTTGAACAGCCAGCCGCTGCAGTCGCGATGTCAGCTCGCGTGCGACTTTCTGCCCCTGCGTCGATTGCGGCGGGTTTCGTACTCGGCGTCGACCAGGTTGACGTAATCGAGTACGGGATGCTCGTCTGGCCACTCCAGAGGCGGGGCTCCGCCGAGCTGGCGCACTCGGTCGGCGAACGCGTCGGCGATCTGATCAAACGGTGGCAGGTCTGGATTGCCGTCCACGGCGTCACTTGCCTGGGACGCTTCCTCGGCCAATCGGCTGGCCACATCGGTCGATATTCGGCCGCGCCGGATCAGATCCTGCGCCGAGTTGGCCAGGGTGCTCAGCTCGAACTCGGACGTGTTGAGCATGTCGATGGCCACGAACAAGACCTGGCGAGCCGACAGAACGCCGTCGGCGTAGAGGATCATGGCGGCCTGAAAATAGTTGTAGATCGGGACCACGCGGGCGCCGAATTTGGCGAAGCGAGCGGTCGGCGAGCGCAGATCCAGATGAATGAGAATGCGGCCGACCGTGTCCCGGTGGACGACCTGTTCGGCCAGCCCCACGGTGCGCGCGATCTGGTCGTCGTAGGCGCGCGAAGCGCGCAGAATGGCCTCGAGATCACCGCTCGTCACCTTGCCGGCCAGAATATCGGCATACAGGCAATAGACGATGGCATCGGCTTCGGCGTCGTCGCCGCACAGGGTTTCGGGTGGGGTGGCGTGCAGGGCGACCCGGCTTTCGAGCAGAGTTGGCAGCTTGTAGGGCACTTGCGACCGGAGCGCGCGAAAACGGCCTCGGACCAGGTTCTTGAGGTTGTTCTTGAGCACGAATTCGTCGTAGTCGATGCCGTCCAGTGCGAGCTTGGCCGACAGGACGCGGCGCATCTGGGTAGGGCTTCCGCTCACGATGCAGATGCGGTGGCCCTCGGTTTGTTTCAACGCGCGCAAGAGCGCGGACGCGCCGGGATAGGACTGTTTGTCGCTGGCGTTCTCAAGCGCCGATTTGACCAGGTCGCGCCAGCTCTCGAATTCGCTGCGCAGATAGGTCTTGTCGAGGTCCCAGCGAAAGACGTGCGTGGTCTCGGTCATGGCTCACTGTGCGGTGTCGATACGGGCGTGGAACTCGGCCAGATTTTTATTGATGCGGGCGCACAGATCGGACCGCAGGGCCTTGGAGGTGACCCGGATGGCATTGGCCACGGCCCGGCTGCCCGAGCGGCCGTGGGCCTTGATGAAGACGTTGTCGAAGCCGAGCAGCGGCGCACCGCCGTACTGTTCCCAGTCGGTGATCTGCTTGAGTCGTTCGATGCCGCTCGACAGCATGGCCAGGGCAGCGCGCCACAGCAGGCGCTCCTTATAGGCATAGCGGGCCAGGCGCAAAACCGTCTCCGACACCCCTTCGAGCATCTTGATGGCCACGTTGCCGACGTAGCCGGAGCACACCACGACGTCGGCCACCCCGCGCGGAATGTCGAGGCCTTCGATGTTGCCGATGAAGTTGAGCTCGGTGTTCTTGATCAGCATGTCGTGGGCGGCGACGACTTCGCGCGGTCCCTTGCCGGCCTCGCTGCCGTTGGACAGGAGGGCGACGCGGGGCCGCTGGTTGCGCGAGATGATGCGCGCGTAGGCCGCGCCCATCAGGGCAAAGGTGACCAGATCCTGGGCTGTGGCATCGATGGTGGCACCGACGTCGAGGATGAGCGAGAACGGGTCATTGCGTTCGCCGCGCCGCAGCTCGGTCGGATACACCGAGGCCAGAGCGGCGCGGCGGACCCCCGCCATGAGCTTCCAGCGCCGCGCGCAGGCCAGAACCGATGCTCCGGTATTGCCGGCCGAGACCAGGGCGTCACCCTCGCCGCGGGCGACCAGATCGGCGGCCACGACGATCGACGCATCGGGTTTGGCGGCCAGCGCCTCGGAAGGCTTTTCGTCCATGTGCACGACAGCACCGGCGTGGTGGACGCGTACGCGACTGCCGTCGTGTCCCACGGTAGGCAAGATTTTGCCGATTGCGGCGGCATCGCCGACCAGGATCAACTCGCTGTCTGACAGGGTGAGGGACGCCTCGGCAGCCCCCTTGACCACTTGTTCGGGCGCGTCATCACCGCCCATTGCATCGACGACGATTCGCTGCATGTCGCTGCCATGGTCGCATGCAAGTCATCGCTGTGCAATTGACAGGGCCGGTTTCGGGGTTGCGTATTTGCGAGCCCAAAGCGCCGGGCACTGGGCTGGATCACGGACTCACGACCGGCCCATCACGGTGCTGCGTCGTCCGGGGGAGCCTGTTGCAGCTGGTCTTCGCTCAGGCCGGCCTGGGTGATCACTGCCCGGCTCACGTAGATGGGCGCGTCGGCGCCGAGGGCCAGGGCGATGGCGTCCGAGGACCGCGCATCAATGATCCTGGTCTGGTTATCGTGCTGGATGAACAGGCTTCCGATAAAGACATTGTCGTGCAGCTGGTCGATCTGAACCTTGAGCACCCGGGCCTCGAGCTCTCCGAGCACCGACTCGAGCAGATCGTGGGTGAGCGGTCGCGGCGGTTTTTGACTGTTCAGTCGCAGCGAGATGGCGAGGGCTTCTGCATCGCCGATGAAGATGGGCACCAGCACTGATCGTTCGCGATCGGCCAGCAGCACGGCATGGCCGTCGCCCGCCTTGCCAACTCCTGCCACGGTCATTTCGACGTAGCCGCCGGGGGGCTGGAGTCGCCTGGGCGACAGCGCCTCGGCGATCATGCCGGCCACGGCCGGGTCGCCTGCTTGCGAGTCCGGGGCCGAGACAGTTGCCGGGGCAGTCGAACTGTCCGGGTGCGCTCGCGGCGCTGCCCGGTTGCTGACACCCGTACAGCTGCCGCCGGCAACGACCCACAAAAGGATGAGCAAATGGCGGGACATCCGGCCGGCCAACGGCGCATGCAGGGGTACGAGTTTCATCGGCAGCGAGTGTGGCGCACTTTGTCCGGCTTGTGAAGCCAGGGTGAAGCCCGCCCTTGTCGGGGGCGCTTTTGATGGGACTGTGCCGGCGGGCTTTATCGAACCGTGAGAAGCGCGGCTACTCGCGATCCACCCAATACATCGGGTCACGTCGTTGGTGAGCCAGGGCGAGAATTCGGATTTTCTCAACGGGCAAACTCACCACATGCTCCTGAGTTTCACTGGTCGGCAGTCTAGCAGAGTTCGGGAAAAATCCCGAACTCTGCTACCCT
>JAKSDA010000118.1 GCA_022360315.1 Pseudomonadota bacterium | reverse complement strand
GTGCGAAGCGCATCAAGTCGTTGGCGATGTGGCCGCCTAAATGTTAGATGGGAAACTTTTCGGCAGCGGGTTATGGAACACTATTAGTCTCTTAGCGGGTAGATTCTGTCATTCTCGGCAAAGATTTTGGGCTGCGCGCACACTTCCCCCTTTGCTGCGGGACACAAATCCTTATGCCCAGAGCATGCCTATGCACTAGATATAATATGAATATCGTGGAATCAGCTCTCCGCGCTGCGCGAACTCGTGCAGATTTTGCCGCGTGGCCAGATGGACTCGATCATCGATGCTGGCCTCGGGGAGGCGTGGTAGCCACGATGAACAACTCTCCGTCCCGGACCAGGTATGCGACTGCAAATGGCCACCCTCGAAGCACGTGCCTGCGTACACCCAGCTGGGAATTCACGCCTGGCCACAGCGCCGAGGCGAGCGGTAGCTCCCTCAGGCGTTCCACGGCGGCGTTGACCTTCAAGCGGAACCGGCGCCCTGTCCCGCGGCGCCGTCCCTCGTACCAACGCCATTGTTCGCGCAGTTCGGCCGAAATCGAGGATATCGTTTCCCAGGGCCAGCCATGGTATCTATGTATTTGATTTTGCTATGAAAAAAATGGAGGCGCCGGGAGTCGAACCCGGGTCCGATGCTGTCACTTCAGCAAGTTGGGAGAAGAATCGTTCCCCGGCTCGCCGGAACTGGCTGAGATCGTGACGTTTCCCTGGGAAACGAATCATTTGCCAGAGTGACCCGGGAGAGGTCAGCCTGGCTCAGAAGCGACGGGGCTGCTTTCGGCGTCCTACCTGTTGCATCAGTATGACCTCGTTGGCCTTCGTTTGGGTCCGAGGAAGTCAATAGATGCCAGACGGTTAGACCTACCAGATTGCCGAAGACTGAGCTTCGCTGTACTTCTCGGCCTGTCCCGACTGGACTCACCTGGGTAAAGCGCCATACGTTATATGTATGGTCATGGTGGATGTGAGGCCGTTCGACGAGGGATCGGAGCTAGTTCTCGGTCTGGTCGCTCCGGTCGGTGCCAACCTCGACGGCATCCAGCCAATCCTGGAGGACCGTTTCAAGCACTTCAATTACGAAACGAATCTCATACGATTGAGCCACTTGCTCCGAGAACTGGAACTTGAGACCGTGTTGACCGAGAGCCCACCGGCAGAGCGCTACCAGAGGTACATGGATGCCGGGACCGAGGCTCGTCGTATATCCCGGCATGGCGATTTCCTGGCCCTGTCTGCCGCCTATCAGATTCAGCAGAAGCGGACCAATGAAGAAGACGGAAGCAAGCCTCTTCGACGAACGGCTCATGTTCTTCGTTCGCTGAAGCACCCCGACGAGGTTCATACGCTTCGGAGGATCTATGGCGATGGTTTCTTCTTGCTCGGTATCCATGCACCGAGAGAGATTCGTCTCAAGTACCTGACGAATGACAAAAACATTTCCAAGTCGGATGCCGAGGCGCTCATAGAGCGGGACGAAGACGAAGATGATCGCTTTGGTCAGCGAACACGGGATGCGTTCGAACTTTGTGATGCCTTTGTGTCGCTGCATGCCCAGGATTACAAGGAGCAGATCTGGCGTTTACTGGATCTTTTGTTCGGCAACCCGCACATCACACCTACGGCCGATGAGCACGCGATGTTTCTCGCATATGGGGCCAGCTTGCGGTCTGCAGATCTTTCACGCCAGGTCGGGGCTGTCATCGTATCCCCCGGTGGAGAGGTCATAGCCACTGGGGCAAATGATGTTCCCAAATTCGGCGGCGGGCTCTACTTCTCGGACGATGAGAAAGATGCTCGTGACTGGCAACGGGGATTCGATTCCAACGAGGCGGAACGGGACAAGATTGCCGGGAAGATTGTCAAGGAGTTCGATGGCGTCCCCTCCGACGATGCTCCTCTGACAGAAGAGAGCCGACAGAAGCTCAAGGGCACTGGTCTCTTCGATATCACCGAGTATGGTAGGGCGGTCCATGCAGAGATGGAAGCATTGCTCTCATGTACTCGTACAGGCATCAGCCCGAGAGGCGGAGCGCTCTACGCAACGACGTTCCCCTGTCACAACTGCGGCAAACATATCGTCGCTTCGGGCATCGAGCGGGTGGTGTATGTCGAGCCATATCCCAAGAGCAGGGCTCTGGAGTTACATGACGACTCGATCACGATGACCGGCGAAGACGGGAAGGTGAAGTTCGAGCCCTTTGTCGGTATCGGACCACGAAGATTCATCGATCTGTTCTCCATGAGGCTGAGCAGCGGCCGTCGCATCAAGCGAAAGCGCCAGGGCAAGAACGTGGAATGGAACCGAAAGGACGCCTCTCTTCGGGTACCCATGGCGCCCCATTCCTATCTGGACCGCGAAAGGCTCGCCTCGAGAGAACTCGACCAACTCACAATGGAGACCAACCATGCTTCGTAAAAAGAACACGGAAGAAGCCAGGAAATTCTGGGCCCTCGCGCAAAGAACAACGAGAGAGGTCGCATCCTGGCCCGAGTGGAAGCAGGGTCGGATCACACGCCCCATGGACGAGGAAGCTCAAACCAGAGCAGCGTCCGCCTCGTCATCTCGATTGGATACCAACTCCAAGTAGCCGATCTCGAAGGCGTATGAATAGTAACCGTTCAGCTCCCCGAAAAGCTGGATCATTTTGATCACTTGGAAATCAGCAAAAAGTGCAGCGACACGGCCAAGTCCAAGCCCAAGGGCAAACGCAAGCGGGGTGGGCAGCGCGGGAATCGGGGGGCACACCGCGCACTGGTGCCCGAGGAGCAAGTAGACCAATTGAGTAGCAGCATGAAGATTGATGGAGATAGCCGGGATTCCGAGCAATCTTTTTGAGGGACACCCCTG
>JAKSDA010000182.1 GCA_022360315.1 Pseudomonadota bacterium | reverse complement strand
GACCCGCAAGTAAGTACCCATTATGGCCGACCAGCCCGCCGATGGCTGTGTTGCTCATCGGTCACGTAGGCCCACTATGCTCCCTCTTCGCGCCTTGCCCTCGACGCGCTGGGCCGACCCTACTGGGCACTTACTTACGGGTCGCGGTACTTAACGCTGCCGACGCAGTGCGATAAACGCTATCGTATGACATTGTCCTACATATCCACACCAATCGTTGCCCGGATTGCCAGGGAGGTCAGCGATCACCGCAAGCGAGGCCGTCTGTAAATAGTCCGCAACCTGATCGTGTGTAGAATCGCCGGCGATGAAAACTTCAAGCATCTGTTGGTGTGTTGTTGCCATGCTCGCGGCATGTGGTGGCAGTGCACAGAATCAGCCGTCTTCGGCTCCTGACAACGCCGCCTCTGCGGCTGCGGCTGCGCAATCGACCCGCCAGCAGCCGCCGAATCCCCGGGTCGTCCAGGCGCTGGAACAGATCGAAGCCCGACTCGCCGACCTCGAACAGGGACAGCAACGACTCGAAGCGATCGCAGAACGACTCGCCGCACTGGAAAGGAGAGTGGAGAAAGGCCTGGCCCGCCGACCCATTCGGCGCCCTCGCTTCCCGCGCCCCGACCCGGCCAGTGTCTATGCGGTGCCGATCGACGGCGCGCCGTACAAGGGGCCCGAACACGCCAAGGTGACGATGGTCAAGGCATTCGAATTTGCCTGTCCGTATTGCCGCAGGGTTCGATCGACCATTGACGAATTGCGCAAAATCTACGGCCGGGACCTGAAGGTGGTTTACAAGCATTACATCGTTCACCCGCAAACTGCCACTCTTCCTGCCCAGGCCACCTGTGCGGCCAATCTACAGGGCAAGTTCGCCGAGCTCGAAAAACGATTGTGGGAGCGAATCTACGACGTCGACCGCAACTTCGGCCGGCGAAATCTTCTCCGCCATGCGCGCAAGGTCGGTGTGCGGATGAGCAAATTCAAGGCCGATATGGATGGCCTTTGTCGTGAAATTGTTCGCGCCGATCAAGTCGAGTTAGCTCGCGTAGGAGCACGAGGTACGCCGGCGTTTTTCATCAATGGCCGCTTTTTGTCGGGAGCCCGACCCATCGATCACTTCAAACAGCTGATCGACGAAGAGCTACAAAAAGCCGAGCAGCGCATCGCGCAGGGAACACCAGTGCGCGATTACTACCGCAAGTGGGTGCTGGAATACGGCCAGAAAACGATCGAGTCGGCAAACCAAACACCGTGAGCTCGTCATCGGCAGTCGGCTTTGGCCGAGACCAGACCACTCTTTCAGTTGGGCGGGCGTTTGCGCGTGGCAAACCACGAGCGATAGCGTTCCATGCGCGCGCGTTGCTCGGCTGGCGCCGAGCGGCTACAGGTCGATATCTCGGCGGATCCCGCCGGCGCAGCCCAGCGCACCTCGGGGCAATCATTGGGATTGTAGGCCATCTCGAAGCCCTCTTGCCGGGCCACGAGATCAGCCAACGATAGAGTCTGCTGACTCCCGTCAGACCGCGTATACGTAAACGTGCGCTGCTTCAAGCCCTGCTCGAGCGCAGTTCGCACTCTGTCGACCATTTGGTCCAATCGAGGCCCGGATTTGAGCCCAAAGCGCCTGGGCGTTCGGGCCACGATGTCGGCGAAGCCAACCACGCTATCGATCGAAATGAGTAGGCGCAGGTCGCGCGATGGTGTGGAAAATGACTCCCACGGCTCGCTGGCCAGAAAAATGCGCGCCCCGCGGGGCATGTCCATGGGCTGGTAGTTTTGCTCGGCCATGTATTTTTCACCATTGTCGACCGAGGTGATGCGCCGCTTGACCGCCTCGTCGAGAGCGTCGATGAGAGCACCCTGCATGGCCGCCGGATCGAGCGGCCTGGGGTTAATGAGACGCTCCAGAGTCTCGTAAAAGTCGTCTTTCGTGCCAGAATACTGCTGGAGGCTAAATCGAGCGAATTTCCTGCTGCGCAGTAGGGTCTCGTTGTCAAACTCCAGTGCATAGCCAACGCGAGCAATGGAATCCTCATCAGATGACACCTGCTCGACTGGCGTTGCGTCGGCTGATATCGGGTCAGCCGGTACTGCCCCGGCCATGGCATCCGCTCCTGCCCCGGCCATGGCATCCGCTCCTGCCCCGGCCATGGCATCCGCTCCTGCCCCGGTCACCGGATCTGCGGCTTCTACTTCGGTCACCGGGCCATCTAGCACCCGGTCAGCCGGCGAGCCGGCACCCGGCGAGCCGCCGGTCGGTACGGTCACCGGCGCACTGTCGCCCGAAGCGCCGTTGTGGGCCAGTTCGGCCTGGGCCAGCGCCTGTGCGACTTTTCGCTGGGCCTCGTTTTGCTGGCTGTCGCGGTCGCCCGGCTCGATGGGCTCGGCAATAAACTGGCGCGGCCGAAACGCCTTGAACCCGGCTGCGCCCGCTTCGGTGTCCGGGTGAAAGAGAAATGAGCCGCGCCAGAAACGACGACGGCCAACCGTGCCGTCGGGCTGGGCATCGACGCCGACCAGAATGCCGTAATCGCTCCCTATTCCCTGTGGAATCCAGTCGGCAATGGTCAGGACATGGCCGTACGGGTCGACAAAAACAGTGCCCGGCCGCAAATCCTTGCGGGTGAGGCGGACCGGATAAAGATCGCTGTACTCGTCTTCGCCCAGCGTTCGTCCACTCGACGAGTGCACAGTGCGCAGAACTCTGCCCCGCAAAAACAGATCAAATGCTTCGAGGTCGCCGCGTTCCTTCATCTGCGGGACCTTGTTGGGTCCGAGTTCGAGGCGGCTCATGAGATTGTCATCTCCGCCCGGCTGGGCACAATCGGGCGGGTTTCCGTCGCGGGCTCGTTTGCACCGACGATAGCCAAAGGGAAGCCGCATCTTCCAGGCAAAATACGCCCGTAGCGCATAGGGCAGGTCGGCACAGTCGGGTTGTAAAACCAGCTGCTCGTCCTCGTCGAGACCGCGATGGTTGTACAGGATGTTGCGGCTGCGATCACGGGTAAGAGTGTGCAAGTTGGGCCACACTCGATCCTCGGCGATCGAATAGTCGAGCAGGCGCTCGATGAATATGGAGTAGAGATTCTCGGTCGCCACCCCCCATTTGCGGCGCGGCTGCCAGATCGGCCCGGCTGGATCTTCTTCCTTCAACTCGCGCACACGGGTTCGCACCCTGACCCGATCACATGCGACAATGTCGTCGCCATCACCGAGGATCGCAGTCCAACGCCCGGCCATGGGCTGTTCCAGGGTGACAACTCGACCGTATGGCGGTCCGCCGAGCTCGACCGGTCTCGGTGTGTGGCGATTGCCCGCGGGATCGACGAGGGTGAGCTGGGCCGGGCCGACCCCTCGACTGGTCGTCGCGATCACCCGCAACGGCACGTCCACACGGGGCTGCTCGGGCGAGAAATAGATCGCCGCGCTGCGGCTGTCTCGACACCGGCGCGGGGGATCAACCGGTGCCGCTGGCCGCATTTTGGCCACTCCCATGAGCTCGATACCGGGCGACTTGCCAAATACAGTGATCCGAGTGAGCCGCTCGAGGAACGACTTTCGCGAGGTATGTCGACCGAGTTCGAGGTTGCTCACTGTTGCCCCCTTGACCTGAACCAGGGTCTCGGCTGGTGTACCGTCGGGATTTTTGCCCTCGCATGGCTCGAGGTACTCGGCAAATGCGTGGTAGACCATGGCCTCGCCCTCGCGGTTGCGGCCGAGGTAGAACATGATATGGCCGGGGAAATGGAGCAGCACGATGCCCTTGCTGGCCGCCGCATCGATGAGAAGCAGTCGCTCGGACTCGGGCAGAGTTTCGGCTATATCGATCCAGAACGTGCCGGCAATCGATTGCCATTTGCTGTGTCTGGGCAGGTCGAGATCAAATGTTTCAAAGATATCGAGCAGTATGCGCGAGCAGTCGCGCCCGCCATTCACCCCGCCCAGGCCAAACGGCGTGTCCATGTGACGCCACAACTCGTGCAGGATGGCCCGCCGGGTCAAGCGGCGTTCGGTCGAACGGGCACGCCGCTTCGACAGGGTGCGGCTTTTGTGAAAACCGTTTGCACTGGCCACGTAGACTGCATTTTTTTTTGCCGGTGGCAAAACCGTGCCGCGCGCCACTGTGATGGTCTCGCCGTCACCTCTCGACTGGCCGCCGGCCAGGCCGCTCCGCTCGGTGGCAGCTTCGCTGCGCTTGCCTCGCCGGGACTTGTGGCCAATGGCAACCGTCAGATCGCGCAATAGCTGGCGCCGCGGTGCAGATACGAAGGCGTCGTGGAGGGAATCGGGCACGGCAGGAGAAAGCGCTGCGTCGCCGGCGATCCATCCGAACGAATAGCGAGTGCCTGCCAGCCACATGCCATTGGGCCACTCGGCGATGAGCTGAACCACTTCCTGGGCCCGGACAGTACTGCACGCGTTGCGGTCAAAGCGAAGGTCGAGCGATTTGGAATAAAACGACTCGGGCCGCGGACTGCACCGAATCGGAATGGACTCAAGCGCAACTCTCAGTTGCGGCTGTACCGCGTCGAGCGGGATTTCTCGATCGAAGATGGTCAGCTCGGATGCGGCAACGGGTTGACCGTCAGCGGTCAGATACTTGCCCTCGCGCAGACTATCTCGCGCCCACACGCGGCGCTCGGTGACCTTGCGAGTCCATTCTGCAATGTCGAGCGGAGCCAGCAGGTCGCGCTGGGCAAAATACCCCTCGCGGGGCTGGCCGATCGCCGCATTGTGTTTCTCGATCTGCGCCGGGCCGAGCAGAACCCGGTCCAGATCGTGTTCTTTGCCGAGAACCTGGAGCCAGTATTCCAGGGTCAGGTGCTCGGGCTTGACGCCGGGTAGCGGCGCGGACGCTTGGGCGCGGAGCGGACACGAAGGATCGCGATTCGATTGCCCACCAGACCCGGCATGAGCCGACTTTTCGCCTTCTACACCGAGGTCTGACGAGCTGGCCAGCTCGTCACTGGCCGCCGGTTGGTCGCTCTTGTCATCCCCACACGACGGCATCGCAACCCCCGCGATCGCGATACACAGAACTCCACTGATGCAACGTGTCAATCGGCACCTCATATGGCGTATGGCCCGGGATATGGGCAATGTGACGTTTACCGTCACGCGGAACTCACCTCGCAGTGATTATAAAACCGACTGACCGGGGCAATGATAGAAATCGGCAGAGTTGATTTGCTCTGTCGTTGCCAGATCTGATGTGGGCACGGAGTTGTCCGTACGGCGGAGGCGGAGTTCCGCCCACAGGATGCCGGCTGCGCTGGAGCGTACCGAGTGGGCGGCCGGCGATTCGATCGGCGGGGGGATGGCGCTCCACCGACGCCATTGGCCGCATCGCCAAACAGCTCAATCGGCGACAGGCAGCGCCATTCCGGCGATGAGATGAAGCATCAGAGCTTTCTGGACGTGCAGGCGATTCTCTGCCTGATCCAGGACAACCGAGCGCGAGTGATCGACCACCCCGTCGGTCACCTCTTCGCCGCGGTGGGCGGGCAGGCAGTGCAGAAAGATCGCGTCGGGCGCTGCCCTGGCAAAGAGCGCTTCGTTTACCTGGTAGTTTTGCAAAATCGAGGTGCGCGCGGCGTGCTCCCCTTCCTGACCCATCGAGGCCCATACGTCGGTGTACACTGCGTCGGCATCTGCCACTGCCTTTTCGGGATCGCGCAGTACCTCGACATGGGCGCCGGCCTGCCGGGCTGCGGCCACGATGTCGGGGTCCGGCTGGTAGTTTTCCGGTGTTGCCAACCGTACGGTGACCCCGGTCAGGGCACCTGCGTGGATCAGGGAATGGGCCACGTTGTTGCCATCGCCCACGTAGGCCAGGACCAGGCCGTCGAGTCTGCCCTTATGCTCTTTTAACGTCAGAAAATCGGCCAATGCCTGGCACGGATGGAGACGGTTGGACAGGCCGTTGATCACCGGCACGGTGCCCGCGGTCAGGGCCTGGACATCGGCCTGGGCAAATACGCGGGCCAGGATTCCATCGACGTAGCGCGACAGAACCTGCGCCGTATCTTCGATGGTTTCGCCGCGGCCCAGCTGAAGATCGCGCCCGGACAGGTAGAGCGCATGGCCGCCCAGCTGAAACGTGCCCGCCTCGAACGAAACTCTCGTGCGCGTGGACGGTTTTTGAAAGATCATGGCGAGAGTTTTTGTGGCCAGGCCCTCGCGATATCGGGCCGGCTCCGCCTTGACTCGAGCCGACAACTCGAGCAAGCCGGCGAATTCTGATGTGCTGACGTCTGCGAGAGATACAAAGTGCCTCATCGATTCACTCTGGGACGGGGATTCACGCCGAACTGGCTCTGCGCTTCTGCAACCCGGTCAGGATCGCAGTGGCGAGAGATGGCTCACCATCGATTGGCGAGAGGGCATAGCTCACGCGAACCATGGGTTTGTCGACGGTCAGCTGTCTGGCCAGATCGAACGGTGTGCCGATGAGTATCAGGTCGCACTCGGTGGCCCGGATACTCTCTTCGAGATCGGCGATCTGTTGCGGAAAATAGCCCATGGCCGGCAGTAGTTTACCGATGTGGGGGTATTTGTCGAGGGTGGCCCGGATCGAGCGGACCGCACGCCGCCGCGGATCCACGATCTCGGCGGCGCCGAACGTCTCGGCAGCGACCTGAGCGGCACCAAACGTCATTCCACCATGGGTGAGCGTGGGACCATCCTCGATGCACAGGACCCGCTTGCCCTCGATCTGGCCGGGATCGGCGACCGTGACCGCACTATCGGTCCGGATGACGGTGGCTTTCGGGTTGAGCTGGCGGACGGTATTTGCCACTGCGGCGACCTGGTCCGACCCGGCCCGCTGCGCCTTGTTGATGACAACGATGTCGGCGCGGCGAACATTGACCTCTCCAGGGTAGTAGCTGTTCTCGTGGCCCGGCCGCAACGGATCGGCCACAGTGACCCACACATCCGGTTGGTAGAATGGCACATCATTGTTGCCGCCGTCCCAGATCAACACGTCGCATTCCTCGCCGGCTTGCGCCAAAATGGCACCGTAATCGACACCGGCGTAGACCACACTGCCCTCGGCAATATGGGATTCGTATTCTTCGCGCTCCTCGAACGTGCAGTTGTGGCGCAACAGGTCGTCGAATTCGCCAAATCGCTGCACGGCCTGTTCGGCCAGATTGCCGTACGGCATGGGGTGACGGACAACGACGACCCGAGAACCGGCTTTGCGCAGCACTTCGGCGATAAAACGCGAGGTCGGGCTCTTGCCGCACCCAGTGCGCACCGCGGTTATAGCAACCACCGGGACCGGGGATGCGATCATGGTTTTTCGGGTGCCGAGACGCCGGAAATCGGCTCCTGCGGCATTGGCCCGTGCGCTCGCCCAGCCCACCGCCTGGTAACTCACATCTGAATATGAGAATACCACTTCGTCGACTTGTCGCTCCGTGATAAGGAGTTCCAGTTCGCTCTCGGGATGAATCGGAATGCCATCTGGATAGTGTGATCCGGCCAGAGACGCCGGATATTTTCGGCCTTCGATATTCGGGATCTGAGTGGCCGTAAAGGCCACTACCTCGAAGTCGGGATTTTCGCGGAATACCACGTTAAAATTGTGGAAATCCCGACCCGCAGCTCCCATGATCAACACGCGACGACGACTCACAGCGGCTCCTTTCGTTGCTCGTTAGCGCCCACGCAGGGCCTACCTGGTGACGGGCACCATAACACAGGTATCACATTGCCGGGATGACCGCGGCAATAGATTCGTTCTCTGGCGACCCGGCCCCGTATGATGAGCGAGTCTGCGGGCATTGCCTGGTATGTGCTTGCCGGCACGTCTGCTGGGCCGAGCTTGAATCCTCGTCAGGGATGTCTGGACCAAAGCCGGGGACAGTTGTGTTCCGGGATACTCGACCCACTGATAGCCAACCGGGACTCGGTGCGATTTTTGCTGAGAGCATTGCCGTTGACCCGCCTGCAGCGCGCCCGGTCCGGTAGCCATGCCCGGGTGCACACAGTCTCAAAGTACTTCGTCGAGAATTCGGGATAGGTTGTTCCCCATATCAGCAAGCGCTTCTTGTCCAGGTCATTTGGTCAAGAGTGCCACAGCCGAGGATCAGAGTGCCACAGTCGATGATCTAGCAGAGTTCGGGAAAAATCCCGAACTCCGCTACCATTGTTGGGCAAAGCCCTCCGGCGGACTCCCGCCGGGCGCCCCAGGTGCCCGCTCTCGGCCGATCGCCGCTCTCGGCCGGGGCGCGCGCAGATTCGGGGTCGTGATCTTGCTCGGG
>JAKSDA010000192.1 GCA_022360315.1 Pseudomonadota bacterium | reverse complement strand
GAGGTGCCCGACGAAATCGTCGAGACCGCCGCTCTGAGCAGCACTCGCATCGAGCCCATGGACACCAAGACCGGCCTGGGCATCATTGCCGAGCCGTTCTTGCGCTACTACAGCGAGAACTTCTACCTGCACATGCTGCATCTATTGGCCACGAAGTAACGCAGTCGCCAATCATGTGGTCCGGCAGATCGCCGGTGAAACGCACAGCAGCGCATGAACCAGTCGCGCAGCCGAGAATCGGGTGTCCTGATGGGGCAATCCGGGGCGAGCGCACCACGCGCGGCGATTGTGCGCGATGTGTATCGGGGTTGCCTGGACGGGCAGGCCGCGGGGGCCATTGCCAATGAACTGAACGCGCGCGGTGTGCCCACGCAGCAGGGGAAACGCTGGCATCAATCGACAGGACAGGGACATTGCTCTGGCGGCAAACTGCGCCCATCTGGAAGCGGAGCTGTCGCTCAGGTAGCGCAATTGCTCGTGTCATCGGTTATCGCGTGGGATCCATTCGAGCCCAGCAAGGGCAATGCTGCCAGCTCGAGCGTGCCGTTGAGAATCGGTGTCTGTTTGTCGCCGGTTTCCCGGGCGACCGCTCGGGACACTCTATCAAACAGAGTGCCAATGCCGATGAGACCGCGGACGGATGGTGGCTGGCGCAATTCGCCCAGCAGGTGATAGGTGAACACTCCATGGCCGTATTGGTCCGACTCCAGGGCGGGCTGGTGAGCGTTGGCTGCTGCCAGGATGGTGCGGCCCCGACCCAGCTTGAGATCGCGCAGAGAAATCGGCGCGTTGGAGTGGTAGTCGCGGCGGTACGTTTGATGCGTTGGCCCGGCGAAGCCACGGCCACCAGTCGTACCAGAGAAGCATGCATCGAGACAAAAAACGACCAGGTCAGAGCACAGGCGGTCGTGTAACCAGTCCATGACGGTGTTCTCCACATTGATGCCGGTTGAATAGATCCGGTCGTAGTTGGTGTCATGCAGGATCAAATAGGATTTATCCTGGTCGCCAGGGCTACGCCGCTCTGGGCTGCCATGACCGGCAAAATAAAGAAATACACTATCGTTTGTCTCAGCCTTGTCGGCCAGGGTTTCGGCGATTGCCTCTGTCACCCGGTCTTTGGTCGCGTCGTGGTCGACCAGGAGCTTGACGTCTACTTCATCGGCGCAAATGCGCGACCGAAACAGCTCGGACACAGCTCTGGCGTCGGAGGCGGCACAGCTCAGTGGAGGAATCCG
Source organism: Pseudomonadota bacterium (assembly GCA_022360315.1). Lineage (GTDB taxonomy): Bacteria > Myxococcota_A > Polyangia > Haliangiales > Haliangiaceae > JAKSDA01. Next base: position 13,218 of record JAKSDA010000192.1, on the reverse strand, counting down.
ATTGTCTCGGTATGCGTCGATCCCGATTACTACAGCGTGAAAGGTAAATTTTTTGGTAGTCATGAGTTCATTCCTGGTGTTTTCACAGTGTGATGAGCCTGCTGCTGGGCTGTGAGTCATTGCGTATCAATGGGTCCGCGAGGCGGCAGGGCTCGAGCGGGTTGATCGGCGGTGTCCGGGCCGAGCATTGCTTTTTGGCGTCGGCGCAACATACTGCGCAGCCACAACCTGACAGAGATGCGCGCCCACAGTCGGGAACGCAATCCTCCTGTCAAATCAATATCTGTGTGTCCGGTATATCGATAGTCGAGAGCGTCGATGGAACCGATGTCGCGGAGCTGTTGCATGGCCTCGCAATCGCCAGCGACCAGGGCCTCGCCATGGCGGCGCAGCATGGTGAGGGCCTTGCCCAGGGCGCGTTCGGCCGGCAAATAGCCCAGCACGCGATAAAATACCTCGGTAAACACGGGGGTGAGCGCGGTGGGCACACTCCTGAGAGGAGCGATGACAGCACCCGCGCCAGCGTCGCACATGGCCTGGGGAAAGCCCTGGACCGGGTTTTCGCGCTCGTGCTCCTGCCAGCCAGTCCAGCACGACTGCAGTACCACGAGCCGGCAGCGGTTGAGCTTCATCTGAGCAATGTCGTCGAGGCCGAGTTTTGTCTCGGCTCCGGGCCGATCGGGGCCCAGGGTCATGGACGCCGGGACACGGTTGTCTTTCTTGACGCCGTGACAGGTGAAGTGCAGAAGATCCATGTGCTCGATGACTTGTTTGATGGCTTTTTTGAATCGCTCGGGATCATGCCCGGCACTGGCCTGCAGCCGGGGACAGGTCACCAGTTTGGGCGAGACCCCGGTTGTGCGGCCAGTGGCGTGCAGGCAGTGTTTCTTCGCTTGCTCGAACTGCTCGGTCTTGCCCCCGCGGGTGTCGAGCAGCACGGGCTGGGCCAGGGCAGGTGAGCCCATGGCCCCGGCCATGGCCGTGTGCTCGCATGTAGCTCTCCACATGTCAGGGCCAATAACGTGGCCCAGGCGGGCGAGTGATGTGGGGCGGTCGTCATGGCCGCGATGACGCGCGCTTTCTGCGGCCAGTGCTGCAGTGGCATGCAGACTCAGTGTCATCTGCTCGACCACTGTGCGCTTGCCCAATTGCAGGCGGCCGAACGGCACCCGATAGAGAACATCGTGGGGTACCAGCCGCAGGTGTCGCGGTCGGGCACGAGCGAGTATCGATTTGATCGCCGGCGGTAGAAGGATATCGCGCAACCGCGCGTAGTTGGCCTGGCAAGGGGAGTTTTTGTCGTCGGGCATGAGCCACGGCTGGCAGATTTCGAGGAGCCTGTTGAGCCCGTCGTGAGCGTCGTCCGGGGCCATCGTGGTCACAGTCCAGTTGAACAACCTGCGGCCCAGGACAAAGATAATGATGTATTTGCTGACGACAAAATACTGCAGGATTACCTCGCGCCTTGGCAGCGAGCGCTGGACCGCTGCGATCGGGTCGACGTGCCCGTGCTCGCTGTCCGAGAGCGATACCAGCGCAAAGCGGTGTGGGCGAGTCTCCCCGGTGTGGTAGGCCCGGCGCGCTTCCTCCAGGGCCAGTCGCTGCGACTGTTCGGCATAATCGTGAATCGCCTGGCCAAAGCGAATCCATTGCTGTTTGCGCTTTCTGCTCCAACCAATGCAGTTTCGGTCTGCTTCGAGCTTGATACCCAAAGCGCCGACAGCGAGAAACTCAATGATTCGGTCGAGCACGGGAAATAGGCTGCGCAGCAAAGCCCGCGCTGTGCTCGATTCCCTAACGTCCGAGGAATCGGGTTGTTTTTCCAGCTCGTCCGGCTGCGATCCGGGCTGCTCGGAGTTCTGCGCGATGAGTTGCAGGGCCATGGTTCCAGCACGCCCGGCATCGTGGGTCGCGCGGCGCCAATCGCGCGGCCACTTTTCGTGGAAATAGAGCACGGCGCGCTGATCCAGACCGGCCATTTGCAGGCGCACAAGCCCCAGCTCGTCTGCGTCCTCAATGGCGTCGCCGAGCAGTTCCTCGCACTCGGTAAAGCGCTTGACATCACCCGCGTCGACGACCAGCCGGCACCACAGAAGGCGCAGCATGATCAGTTCTTCTTCGCTCAATTTGTCGCCGCGATCGATAAACCCCTCGGTCTTGCCGAGAAGGTCGCGCAGCTGGGAATGTCGTTTCGCTTCTCGTTTCGAGTGTTTGGCTTGTCGATACGCGAAACGGATCAGGTGCTCTTGTGCCAGCAGTGCGGCCAGGCCCATGGCTTCGCTGTCGTCATCGGAGGGATCGGTCTGGTCGAGCCGCGCCTGGCGTTTCAGGGCCCTGTAGCGGGCCTCAATCTCGGCGCGCTCGCGCTCTGGCAGGCTGTACTCATCGTGCTCGTTGCCCGCCACTGGCCCCAGTTCCGCACGCTGCCCGGCTGCACGTCTGGTGTCGAGTTCTGCATCGAACGCCTTTATGGTGTCTTTGATGGCAGTGACCAGTTCCGGTGTTCGTGGCGTATCGTCCGGCCTGTTCACGCGCTCGTGCTGAAAGCTCGACGAGCAAGCGACTAGCGCGTGCAGGCGGACACCTAGCAATGCCAGTCGAATGTCGCCGCGAACCGCGCAGTCCAGGCCATTTAGAGCGCGTATGGCATCTCGGTAATAGCCCCGCCGGATGGCGTGATCGGCGGCCAGTATTTCGACCCGCAAGGCAGTGGGATCGCGCGGGTCGGCAAAGCGCTGGCGGGCCTGGTCGAGCAGGGTTGCGTGGTCCTGCCATCGTCCGGTTGCCGCAGCCAGGTGAAGGCCGACCAGCACGGCGTGAATGACCATTGGCCCCTGGTCTTGCCAGGCTTTCTCTGCCGGCACTGGAGGATGGGCCAGGAGTCGCTGCCAGGCTGCGCGCGGGCCCTCTCGGTCATAGATCAGACGCGCACTCTCCGCATTGATCAGCCAGCGCGAGCGCGCCGGCGCTTGGGCCAGCGCTGCGTCCAGGCGCGTGCAATCCGTGCAGTCGGGATCGAGGCGCAGCTCTATCAACTGGTACCACGCAGCCGAGATCAGCCGGGCGGATGTCCCGGTATGAGTGCACAGGCGCGTGCTCAGCGCCCGCAGCGAGGCGTCGCCTTGTTGTTCGGCGTCGGCGTACAAGATCTCCAGGATGGCCTCGACAGTACGTGCGCGTTCCGGCACATCGGCTTGGTGCACCAGTGCGTCCAGGTGCTCGACAAGCTCGTCGCGATCGTTGTCATCGTCATGGGTCGTGGGCATGGGCTGTGGATTGCCGAGTGGTGAATCACTCATTGGTAGAGGTCGATCGTCGCTCGCAGATAGTGGCCAGTTCGGCCCGCTGGGCATCGGTCAACTGGCTGGCCAGGCTGTGCAGCTGGGTACACAAGTCTGCTTCGAACGTGCTGGACGAAGCGCACTCGACATACCCGTCGGTGAGCGACTGGCCGGGCACGGCGCACGGCTCGGCCAGGTAGATCTTGCTCCGCCGCACGCCGAGATCCCGAGAACCATCGTCTCGGTCTTGCACGAGGTCTGGTCGTCGTTCGTAAACTTGCTCACCGATCGTCAGCTTTTTCGGGACCTGTCGATGCGCACGTGCCTGGCCGAGCACTGTAAACCGGTATCTGCGGTCGGCATCTTTGGGCGGTTTGGGCTTTGGTCCTGGTGGCAGGACTGGAGCAAAGACCTGTGCGGCGTCGCTTGGTGGCTCGGTGCTCTCCACTGGTGATGTGGACGTCGCAGCCGGTCCGTCGCGCAAGATGGGCCACTTGATGAGAAGGAAGCTGAGCGGGCCAGCATCCTTGCCGCGTCTGTTCAGGGCACGTTTTTGCTTTCTGACCAGCTTGCGCAGCTCGCTGCGACCGGCAGGGTGGAGATCCAGATACAGAGTGTCGATTGCTTTGCTGTCGCCGGTGGCCACGACAGCCTGGAACTTCTCGCGCTGCGCGGCTGCGTTCTCTTTACTGGCACGAAGTACCTTGTCTGGCACAGCTGTGGCTTTCTTTTTGAACTGCTCGGCTGCCCTACCCTCGTGTACAGAGACGTGTAACTCGCGCTTGCCACCATTGCTGTACCTCGCAGCGAACACCGTTTCACCGGGTGGGCCGCGCGGGCCTTGCTCGCTGAGCACAACATAGATCTTGCTGCCGCCATTGCTCTGCATCCGGACCAGCAGGTTGTCGCTGCCATGCAGGCGCCAGATCGCATTGATTGCCGGTACACGTGCTGCTGCTTGTTCGAGCTTCGGGGCACGACTGCGCTGGTCCAGGACTGTCATGGCCATTGCGCGCAGCTCGGCCGTCATACCCGGATCGACTTTTATGGTCATGCGCTTGGACTGGATGCCGGTGACATGCATTTGGTCTTGCGCAGCATCGATATCCTTTCTATACAGTCGGTCGATACCGAGTCCTAATCGAATTGTGAGCCGGTCTGGTTTTTGGTTTACTGTCCTGGACACGCGTTTGGCCGACGCCTTCCTTGGTGCCGATTGGCCGAGGAAGCCGTAGATATAGCGTCGACTGCGCTGACTGGTCGCCTGGACAATGGTGCCTGTGAGGCGGCCGGTCTTGCTGTGGATGCGCACGTTTTCGAGAGCGCGGCCGCCCTGCTGCAACGAGCTGGCAGAAAGAAACTGGCCGTCCATGGTGGCGGCGTTGCGCCAGGGGGCAAGACGACCGAGATGAGGCGGGTGCTCGGCCCGTCCGGTGGGTAGTTTTTGCAGTGCCGTGGGGTTTTGGCCCAACACGCCGCCAGACAGAACCTTGCTGCTACCGCATTGTGCAAAACTGCGACTGATCAGCATAGGGATGCACTCGGTGGCTTCGCGATCGGTTTTGACCAGATTGACCGGACCGTTCCAGCGCAGATCGGGCTGGTTCTTGACCCACTGGTCGAAGCGGTGCGACTCGGTGACCTCTACAGCTTCGAGAATGGCCAGGCATGCGCGGCGATCGGCGAGATCCACGGCGGCTGCCACGGCCGACCACTTGAGGATCTGGTTGAGCAGCTCGTACTGTGGCTCCCAGCTGGCTATCAGTCCATAACGAGCGTTCGACCAGCGGGTGAGGCGCGCGTATAATTCGGCCTGCTCGACCTCTTCACCGAAGGCCGGACCGTGGACAGATCCCTTGCCGTAAAGCTTGGTCGCCACCGGAGCAAAACTGGTGGCGGCCGTTCGGTCGCGCAAGTATCGGTCTTTGCGCAGCCCGAGATGTAGTTCTGAAACCGGATATTTGTCGGCTTCTGCGCAGTGCACTGGTTCCAGCGAATACGATGGAATACTCACAAACCCCGGAACGATGCCCTCGGGTGCGGAATTGTAATGGTCCTGATACCATAATTTCATCAAGAGATCGGTATAGAAGAATGTCATTCCAGTGAGCGTGCCCTGAAGTGGACCATCGTAGCGGGCACACTGATACGCGCGATCGAGCCTCGCATGGTCGGCCCGCGATGTGGGATCGAGCGAAAAGCCGATCTGTGCCGCTCGCTCGGCCAGCTGTGTTTCGGTCGGCGGTTGCCCGGGCGGCAGGCCGCCGAACAGCTGCAGCCGCGACCACATCGCGCGCAGCTTCTGTTCCCGGTACGGCCGGGTCCGATGCGGCCACAGCGCAGCAATGTGCTCGACTGTGATGGGCGCAGGCCTGGTCCGCCTGCGCTGGCGTCCAGTGACCTTTAACCCCTCGGACGTGCACTCGGCCGAGAGCAGATCCACTCCGCCGGCCAGAAAGCGCTCCAGTTCTTCGGCAGTGCGCACTGTGGCCGGGCGAAAGCCCTGGGCGGTTGCTTTGATCCAAGCCTGGTCGCGATCGGCCGTGCGGCACACTCTGGCGTGAGCACTGGCCGCATCGATCACATAATGATAGACCAGCGCGCGCAATGGCGTCTGCCCGATCAGAAAGCTCTCGCGATCGATGGCCTCGAGCACTTCTTCGTTCATGTCGGCGGGCCGTCCTTGCTCGACCATCACCACGGTTACGGCGCTGCGCGCAGTGCCCGCCCTGACCGGTCCTACTGGATGATCGAGCGCATGGGCCAAAGCCTGATCGCGAATCACTGGCTGCAGCGCAGTGCTCATCAGCAGGCCGTCGAATTTCTCGGTTTGCTCCAGGCGAGCGGCCAGCGCAGTCCAGGTCCAGTCGCGCAGCTGCTCCACGCGCTCATCATCATCATCCTCGGCAACCACATCCCAGGCAGCGTCCAGATCGATGATGAATTCGTCTGAAGAGCAGCCGTCTACAGCCAGCATATCGGGATCGGAGGTTCCGCATCCCGTTGCTGCCAGCGTGATCAGTGCGCTGATAAACAGCGCGATCCCGCGGCCCAACGGCCGCTGATTCGATCGGGCATGACACCCCATGATTCGATCTCCCATCGGCCTCGGACCGGATGATCCCGGGGCCCAAAAAGTGGCTATGCGGCCCGGCCTGCTCGCCATCAGCAGAGCGGCGGGCGTGCTGGATAGAATGAGTTATTGCGGCCTGGTGCCGCTGCCGCTGCCGGTTTTGACAATCGGGTCGAGTATGTGCCAGATGTCCGGTTGTACCGGGTCTTGCAGCCGGATCGTCACCTCGTAGTCGGTGCCGGTGATCAGCTCTACCGTTGCTTGCTGTCCCTCTGACGACGGCGTGGACGGGTATTCGCCCGGGCTGGGCGCATGGTTGTTATACGCGTAGTGGGTACCGCGCTGGGCACAAAAATCGGGGTCTGTGACCCACGAGGCCAGCTGCTCCTCAGTGCCCTGCCAGACAATCGCACTCGCCCGCACGACAAAGGGCTGCTCGGCGTGCCAGGGCCGGCGCTGAAAGCGGACCAGGAATGGCTCCCCAGGCACGGGCAGCCGGGCATTGTGCAATGGCTTCACCACATCGTTTGGCTGATCGATGCCCAGATGGAGCAGATCCCGCCAGGTTTGGCCCGCAGTGAGGATCTGGAAGAGCTGGCGGGTTTGGTCGGCATCGATGCGAATATCGAAACCGCCGTCCGAGAGCAGGCCATCGAACACCAATCGACGCCGGTACGAGCTGGTTTTCTCGGCCTTTGCAGATGCTGGCTCGATGCCGTGAATGGCCACAACCCGCCCGGATGTCGGGTTGCGCCTGCCTGTTGACCGAGCCTTGGCCGGTTTGGGATGATCGATTGCACTGCCCATGTCTTTCTCCTTGTTGCGTGGAACTACGGATGATTACTCGCGGTCATCGGCGCGGCGTTGCGCGCACGCGCCGATGACCTCGGCCGGAATATGAACCTCTCGGCTCTGCTCGCGGTAGATTTGACATGCTCGTTGTTCGAAGTCGCGGGCCCGGGACTGGTCTGGTCCTGGCCCGGCCGCCAACGCGCGCGCCATGGCCCAGTACACATCGGCCAGTTCTATGGCCAGGTCGGCGTTGTTGTCGAGTCCTTGTGCTGCTGCTTGTAGCATTGCAATGGCGTCGCCATCGTTGCCGAGCTCGACATTGCTCCGCCCGCGTATGCTCAACACAAATGCTCTGAGCGGGTCGTTCCACTGATCGCCGGCCCGCAGCGCTGTTTCGATCTGCTCGGTGGCTGCGCGCGCCTCGTCGAATCGACCGAGAGCCCACAACGCCTCGGCCACGTTGGCCTGCGCATAGGCCGCATCGACGTGATCGGCCGACTTGTTGGCGACTTCGAGGGCGTATGCTGCGCGGTACTCGTCGAGCGCTCTTTGGTACTCGCCGCGCCGGTACAGAAGAGCACCGAGCCGGATATGGACCTCAGCCAGGGCCGGGTGGTCGGATTCATACGCCCGCTGATAGGCGGCCAGCCCGTGCATGACGTGTTCGGACGCCTGGTCCAGGCGGCCCTGGCTGCGCAGCACTTCGGCCAGCTGGAGATGGGCATGGCCACAACGCCGGTGACCGGTTCCGAATACATCGCACAACGACGCCGACACATGGTCGAGAACCTGTTCGGCCCGGTCCAGCTTTCCGCTGCGAAATGCCAGCAATCCGATATCGAGCTGCACGGCCAGCACAGCCGGGTGCGATTCGTCCACAGCAGCGGCGAGCAGGGCCATTGCCTGGTCGTAGCAGTGTTGGGCCTCCTCGTACCTGCGCTGGTCGCGAAGAGTGGTGCCGAGCTCTTGCAGCGCTGTGGCGCGGACTTGCGCCGGTGTACCACGGGACATGGCAACCGCCTCTCGCTGCATCGGTTCGGCCTTGTCGAGCTGGCCATCCCTGACCTCGAGCAGAGCGAGATAACGGCGTGCGGTGACTGCCAGTGCAGCTGGGCTGCCGATGCGCTCGACAGCCGCAAAGGCCCGCTCGGCCCAGGCGCGGCCGCGCTCGGTCGTGCGGTGGTGGCGATATGCACTCAGTACCAGGTCGTTCCACACCGTGGCGATCAGAGTGTCGTGGCGCTCGGCCTCGGCCAGATGACTGGCCCGTTGCAGCAATTGCTCGCCGCGCTCGACCGCCTGTGGCTGATCGGCGTGGATCAGCGCCAGACCCAGCGCTGCCATGGCCTCGGCCTCGACCGGCCGGTACCCCGCCTGCTGGGCCTGACCGACAAGCTCGCCAGCACGAGCTGCCGCGCGCTGGTACTGCCCGCTGACCGCATCGGTCTCGGCCTGCTGCAGGTGCGCGCGCAGCTCGGCAACGTGCCCAGCGAGATTGTGCGGGGGCGGATCGACGCCGTACAGGACCACTGCAGTGTCGTCGCACCGAGTTACATCGGGCAGGCGATGAATCGCGTCTGTCGCGGTCGCAACAGCGTTGTGGTCGAGGGTTTCGAGGGCCTCGAGCGCGCCGCGCAGACGGCTGTGGACCCTGTCCAGACACGCTTCTCGGCGATCGGATAACGCGGTCGAGCCATCGATGCGAGACCCTCGACAGGTGGCAACTCGCGCAGTCCGCCAGCTGGCGACATACCCGTCGATCTGGCTCGCCACAGTGCGCCAGGTCGACTCGGCAAAGCGCGCACCGCTGGCAGCAAACGCGGCCCGCAGTTGCTGTTTGCGCTCGGCGTGCCACAGAGAATCGATCGAAGAAGCCGACTCGATGCACGGATCGGCCGAGTCCATCAACGCGTAGGACAGGGCTGCGGTTGTGACGAGAACGGCCGCAAAGGCCATGACCAGCCGACGGCCGAGCTGAACCAGCGACGCGCGCAGCACGCCGAGCAGGTTGCCCATGGTCTCGAAGCGATGGTCCGGATCGGCCGAAAGACCCCGTTTGAGCGCTTTGCGAAGCGATAATGGAACTCCTCCTGGATCTGACAGGACAGGGCCGTTGGCGATCTGTTTGACCCGCTGGTCGAGATCTTCTGCAAACGGTCGCTTGCCGTACAACGCCTCGTACAGAGCCACACAGAAGCTGAACTGATCGCTCCGATCATCGGCCAGTTCGCCGCGCATTTGCTCGGGCGACATATAGGGGATCGTGCCCATGATGCGACCCTGGGTGGTCAGGGCAGACACGTCTCCGCGCGCTGGCCGATTCGGGCCATCGCTGCTGCCAGAGCAACGCGTGCTGACGTGGCCAGCGGACGTACGGCTCTGCGGTTCCGCGTCATCGCGGTCCGGGTCGGGATTGGCCGGTTTATCGGCTGGCTGGGCGAGCCGGCGGGCGAGACCAAAGTCCACAACCCGAGGCCGTCCATCGGTTCCGATCAAAACATTTGCGGGTTTGAAGTCGCGGTGGGCGAGCTTGGCCTGGTGAGCAGCTTCGAGGCCGCGGCCGACAGCGATAAACAGACGCAGTACCTCTCGCCACCGCATCTGTTTGCCGTCCCGGGGTTTTTTTTTCGAGCCAGTGACGCAGGTTGATACCGCGTATGAACTCCATTGCGATGTACATACGGCCCTGGAATGAGCCGACATCGTACACCTGCACCACGTTCGGATGGGACAGCCGGGCCAGGGTTTGCGCCTCGCGCAGCATGCGCTCATTGGCCTCGGCTGCCTCGCTACCATCGTGGACCACCTTGATCGCCACTTTGCGATCGAGCTCGTCGTCGTAGGCCGAGAACACCTGGCCCATGCCGCCCTGGCCAATCAGCTCGAGCAGGATAAATCGGCCGATTCGGACCGTGTGGAGCCCTGTGCCGGCAAATCTGCGCTGGACGCGGGCCTCGTCGAGTTTCGACGCAATGGGATCGCGTTGGGGCGGCCTTGCCAAGAGCCCGTTGCTCACCATGGCATCGGTGGTCGATCCGCCAGCCCGATCTCTGTCTTCGCTGTTACGCATCTTCATCCGAATTTTGCTCTGACCCGGCCGGTTCAACCGATTGGCCATGGGGTTTGCGTTGCGCCGCGATGCCTTGCGCCCAGCGCTGCAGATTGGTGATGGTGCTGTCACGTACGACAGGGCTGGTCGCCAGATCCGCGATGGTTTTGCGCAGGCGATCGTGCGCGCGTTGCAGCCGCCCTTTTATCGCGATCGCCGAACAGCCGAGGATGTCAGCGATCTCGGTGCGGCTCGAGCCCTCCCAGTAGTGGAGTTCAAACAGCACCTGATCGTTGAGCGGGACCCGGCGCAATGCAGCCAGAAGCAACTTCTCCTCTTCGTGTCGCGCGGCCACCGAACTCGGACCTGGCTCCATGTCGTATGCAGTGATCCGGTCGACATCGAGGTATCCCGGCCGGCGGGCCTCATTGCGAAACCGCAGCTGCAGCAACTTGTAGGCAATTGCGAACAGGTACGAGCGAAACTTGGCGTTGTCCGAGATGCGATCGTGTTTGGTGACAAGGGCATAGAACGTATCCTGAACCAGGTCGCCGATATCGGAGGTGACCTTGTTCATGAAGAATCGCTCCAGCTTGGGGTAATAGCGTTGAATGAGCACTTGCGCCGCCGCCTTGTCACCGCCGCGCCAGCGGATCAACAAGTCCGAGTCGGCCAGTTCGTCGACTGAATCCATGGTCGCTTTGATCCCCCTTGATGGCGTCCCCTGGGAAACGCGTTTCGTGAGGGTATCAGATCTGCAAAACCGCGCTGGGTAGCGATGATCGCCATATCGAGCGGATGTGGACCAGGGGCCGACGTGCCCTGGCTCGACGTGGTCGTGCGAACGGGTGTCCATGGCTTGTGCAAGGGAAGTTGCGCGAGCCGGGAAAGCGGAACGCGGTTATTTTGAAAATCTGACCTCTGTACTGCAACCGTTTACAATCACTGGATTGTTTCTTGGTACTGTGGCAAAGCAACGAGTTGCGATGGGTAGGCAAACCTGACCCGGAGTGTGTTGTACCTGGATCGCATACGATTGGGTTGCCGGGCATAATGAGTCTCGAGAGCACCGAGTGTGCTGTGATATAGTCGCTGCCCACTCATTGATCTGCGGGGGTTTGTATGGCATTTCGCAATCTCACGGCTGAGACCATGGCCACTATTTCGGAGCGCTGGCTCGATCCCGAGCGCGATCGAGAAATTCTGGCCAAACTGTCGGTGCTCGCGCCGCTATTGCCGCTCATTGAAGAGCGCCACCAGGCGCTCATCAGCGGGCAACACATTGGTTCGGCAATGAAGGCCGAGATCGAAACGGTTCGCACCAAGCAACAAACCCTCGATGTAAAGCACGATCGCAAGATCCGAGGCACGCATTATATGCTCACCGGCCTGGCCGAGCTGGCCGACGATGCCGACCAGGCTGCGGCCTTTCTCGACCTGCGCGACCGCTTGTTGCCCGAGGGACGCAGTGCGACCAACCGGTCCTACGTCGATCAGGCAGGCGATGCATTGCGGCTGCCCGGTCGACTTGACGAGAGCGATCGCAAGCAACTCGACCAGGTGCCAACCCCGTGGGGCAACCTGGGCAATGAAGTCGATGCCTGGACCGAGGCTGCCACCGAGATCGGCCAGCTCGAAGAACAGCGCATCGAGCTCGAACGCAATGCCGATTCGGATGCGGTCACCCCGGCCCAGGCTCGCCAGGCCATGAACAACTGGATTCGCATCGCGCGCGCAGTCGAGAACAATTTGGACGTTGCTCCCGGCGCCACCGACGAGATCCGCGACCGCATCCTCGGTCCTCTCTACCGTGCCGAGGAGCGGGCCGACCGCAAGCGCGCCGCGGGCGATGACAACGATCCCGATCCCCCGGATGACCCCACTGGCAATGGACCGTCCTGACCGACGGTTGGCCATGGCCCATCCGAAATCCCCAACCGATGTGTTTCTGTTTAATAATTGTAGATGGTTAGAGATGGGTGGCAGCAAGCTGACTGGCTCGAAGCGGCCGCGATAGGCGGATCACGAGAGTTGACTTGCTCGAAGTGGCCGCGATAGGGCGGACCGGGAAAGTTGACTTGCTCGCAGCCATGGCCAGCCGCGGTTGGCGCGAGTTGGCTGGCTCGAAATGGCTCTTGGCGCCCGGTTGGCGCGAGTTGGCTGGCTCGAAATGGCTCTTAGCGGCCGGTTGGCGCGAGTTGGCTGGCTCGAAATGGGACGTCAGGGGGGGATTGGCGCGAGTTGAGTTGCTCGATACCGGCGCAAGTAGACTTGCCATGCGTCCTTCAGCTCGGTCGCTCAATGCGCTCCTGTTCTCGCTCTGCCGCTTTGTCTCGCCGCGGACGGCCTTTGTTCGGCGTGGGATCCGCGACCACCCCGTAGAGTTGCCGGCCCTCGTGATCGTCTGGAAGGTACTCGGTGATCGGCATACCCTCCTTGTTTGTGAACAACAGGCAGTGGCAGTACTTATAGATCTGCATGTCGTCGCATGCGCAGATCCATGTGCGATGTTTGATCTCCTCCTGTTTGTCCGGATAGAAACGACATGGGCATAGCGGCCGGCCGAGGTCGTCCTGGTGCTTGGCCAGGCCGAGCACCACTGCCTCGGTGATTTCTTTATCGGGGTGGGTGGTTGTGCCGGATTTTTCGCAGTACTTCTCGACAAACCTGCGCATGCGCGCGATCGATTTCTCAGACGGCTGTTCGGGCACGTTTTGACTCCTTGCCAATGGATGCAATCAGAAGAGGTTGCGGTTTGTGGGCCATGGTAGCGCAGAGCGTTGGCCATGGGTGCAGTGTTTGGGCCAGGCAATCGGATTCGAGAACCGAGACCGAGACCGAGAGCGAACGACGTGATGCAGATGACAACGACCTAGTTCGTGGCCAGCAGATAGAGCATGTGCAGGTAGAAGTTTTCGCTGTAATAGCGCAGGAACGGCTCGGCGATGATGCCCAGGCCGGTTTTGGTGTCCATGGGCTCGATGCGATTGCTGCTCAGTGCTGCGGTCTCGACGATCTGGTCG
>JAKSDA010000306.1 GCA_022360315.1 Pseudomonadota bacterium | reverse complement strand
GCTCAAACCCCGCAGCATCCACCTCCCGTGTGGTCTGAAGTGGAACCACAGTCTCAGTGATCCCCCGCTTCAGGTCATTCTCGATCTCATCAATGGTTCTCATGGCACAAATCCCTTGATCGCTTCCCGAGGTATGCTCTGGAAGATCGAAACTTCTTGGGCCCAAATTGACCTGTGATAGGGAAGGCCCGCCACACCATTGACCCGTGGCGCATGCTGCCAGACCTCCGTCATGAAGTTCGGGACCCGATTGAGGTCGATGGCAACAACTCCCTGACCACCATCATAGGCGCGCGCAACATCCAGTCTACGGCTGGTCGACAGCCACGGGCTATTCGCCGCAGCACCTCCAATGCCGGGACCGCTGTTCGCCACGTGCTCCGCGGCAGACCAAGTCCCGTTCGGAGTCTTGGCTGATAGACCACGTCCTGCAGCGAGCGCCTCCGCGTCGGCGACGTTGAGCGCCCGGTACACAATGTTGTTTCCCTCCCTTGCGGTACTCGGTCGCCTAAATCGGCGAAACGCTCTACCAAGCGCCTTCGTGCCCGCGCGAACGGCTTTTTTCGCCAGCTTCGCGACAAAGGAGGTCACCCCGGTGAACACCGCGGCGAGGATGGAGGCGCCTTCGAGGGCGGCTTTGGTGCTGGCTTTGACCTTGAACGAGGACAGCCATCTGCCGAGGGCGGTGTTGAACAGGCCGATGCCGGCAAACAGGGGGACTTCCGTGGCGCCGCCCTTTTTACCGTAGCTGACCCCGTGGGGAGAGCCTCCGGGACGTCCAGGGGCTGTGCTCGGGTCGCTGTGGCCGCCACCGGGCTCGCCGTCGCCGGTACCCGCGGCGCCGGGTTGATGCGCTGTGGTCTCGGCGGAGCCAGGCTGGGTTCGATTGCCGGCGCCCGTGGTTCCCTGGCTGCTGCTGGTGCCGCTAGCGCTGGCGCCGTTGCCGGATGGACCCGGTTGGGACGGGCAGGGCTCGTCGCTGACCTCACCGAGGCCGGCTTCGATGATCGTGGGACAGTCACCACTGAAGTCGATGACCTGCACGTTGTCGGGCGACAGACCCGATGGGTCGCGGAATGACAGCGGGTTGTTGTAGACGTAGGAGTAGGCATTGGTTCCCTGGGACGCGAACGGGGTATGCAAGATCGGGTCGATCGACAGGAAGCGGCCGATGGCCGGGTCGTACATGCGGCCTCGCATGTTGACCAGGCCCAGGTCCAGGTCGTGTTCATGGCCGGTGAATCCGCGATGGTCCGCGCCGGGGTCGAGGGCGGTCTCACGCTTGCCAAAGGCGGTGAAGCGCTGGCGCGCGACGACGTTGCCGTTAGCGTCGGTGATGGTCCGCGCTGAGCCCAGGCGATCGGCGAGGAGAAACCGGATTTCGTCTGTCCCGGGCAGGCCGGTCGAACGTTGAATGGTCGCGATGGGGCCGGTTGGGGCCAGCACGTGGTAGAGGTGCTTGGTCCCCGCTGATGTGGTCGTACGTTCGTATAGATTGTCGACGTAGATCGTGGTCCCGTTCGGCGCCGCCTTGACTACCCGCCGCTGTCGGGCGTCGTAGCTAAATCGAGTCGCCGTGGGATTGGTTCCCACGTAGACCCGCCGGGGCAGGTCGAACGGCGTGTACTCGATGCGCTGCTGGCCACCGGCGACGTCTGGCCCGGTGCGCAGGATCTGGTTGCCGTTGTCGTCGTACTCGTAGACGTTGTCCCCGGCGGACAAAACCGCGTGCGGTCTGGCGACATCGTAGCGGTAGTCGCCAATTCCGGTTTGGGTCAGAATATTGCCGGTAGGATCGTAGCTGAGCTGGCGGACCAGCGCGCCGATGCGTTGCGGGTCGTTTTCGACGGCCTGAAAGACCTTCTCGAGGCGGTCGAGGGCGTCGTGGCGGTAGATGCGTGAGCTCGCGGGCTCGACAGCGTCGATGGTCGAGCGCACCCGTCCCGTGGCGTCGTAGCCGTAGGTCAGGTTCTGCAGCACCGTGCCGCCGGCAGAGCTGTGCAGACGTTGCAGCCGACCCGAGCGTGGCTGGTACGAGTGGGTGGTGGTGATCGCCTGGCCGAGCTGTTCGACGCGGATGCGGTATCCGTTGTCATCGTCGACAAACGTCCACAGCCGGCGTGTGTCGTCGTCGTCGAATACTCCATCGATGGTTACCACGTTGCCGACTGCGTCGTATCCGTTGCGCACCGCGAAGCCGGCCTCGCTGCCCCGACTGAGTGTCCGCGCAAGAATACGTTCTCGGTGGGAGTCGAGGCGCACGACCGGCACGTCGCGAACAGAGCGACTACTCTCCGTATTTGACCGATGAGAAACGCTGCTGGTTGGGATGGATCGGCGTCCATAACGGGACGTTCTTCTTGCGCGGGCCCCGGGCAAAGACGGGTAGTCGATGCGCAGGATCCGCCCGTGGGTGTCGTAGTGGTAGCCGACGTCAAAGCGCTCGCTGCCGACGAATAGTCGGCTTTGCGTGAGCGCGCCGGCGATGCGGGCTGCGCCCAGCTCGGCTGCCCAGGCCGGCGCATAGTCGTACGCCGTGCGCAGACAGTCCGGGCTCGAGGTCGCCG
>JAKSDA010000139.1 GCA_022360315.1 Pseudomonadota bacterium | reverse complement strand
TCCGAGCCAGCGGCATCCGGCACGGGCCCGGCCCAACCGAGTCGAGGTCTCCCGACTCGCGCAGTTGAAGAGGCGAGGTCACCTCGGATAAGGACGATATCAGCACCGGCAGAGACTCCCATAAACGTGGAGAGTCCGCAATCGAGCGACATGGCAGCAGGGCAGCCAGACCGCTGGAGCTATCCGTCCGAGAGCACGGGCCAGAAACTCAAAAGCACAGAACGTTCCCCAGGGCCGACAATTTCGGTGCCCGAGCCAGCGACATCAGGTACGACCCCGGCCCAACCGAGTCGAGGTCTCCCAACTCGCGCAGCCGACGAGGCGCCATCACCTCGGGCCAAGGCGATATCAGCACCGACAGAGGGTCCCATAAGCGATGTACACCCCCCTCAAGCCAGGTCGGGGCAACCCGAGGCAGAACAGGTTTCCACGCCTCTAAGGAGCCGACCAGTCCTGGTCCAGGCCGGACCTAATCTTGACCCCGGTCCGCTTGCAGATGCCATCACCGACCAGCCAGAGCGAATCAGCCGGCTCAGTTTAAGCAACCAGCAACGGCCGCCGCTGGTGCCTCCGGAGTTTCCTCGTGGGCAAGCTCCAGATGATCGAGTTCGGCATGGGCAAACGTCACCGATCGCCGATTCGAATCGCCAGCCATCAGCGATCGCACCACTGGTCAGGCCGGACGATCGGATTGACGGCCGCCTGGCCGCTCCGCTCAGTCAGAACTCCGCTGCACATTCTTTGCCGGGACGTCCGGCCGCTCGAACATCGCATCGACTCGATCCGGTTGCCGCGACTGCTCAGCCCGAAGAATTCAAACGCATCGCACGCGCCGTGCCCGCCACGCTGAAAGCCGATAAACAGACGCGATCGGCTGCAACAGAGCAAACGCCATCTGCCACGGGGTCTCGGCCACCTGTGCGCACAGAGCAGGCCGGACGGCCTTCATACGACTCGGCCGCCATCTGGACCAAGGCGGAGAACGCGCAGACCAGAACCACAAACGCTCCACCCACGCTGCATATCGGTCAAATCGATATCATCGTCGAAGCGCCGCCGCGACCGCAGGCTTCCCCTGCCAGACCTCGCCGTTCATCCAGCAACTCGCTGGTGAGCGCGCGATATCTCAGGAGGCTCTAGTCGTGCAAACGTCCACTCTGTCCCGAGCGGCCAATGCTCTTCGTGCCCATCTGAACCAAGAGGAAGGCAAGCTATCCGACGCCGATATTCAGATTGGGCATCCGGCTCGGTTTTCCAGCACAGGCAATGGGCAGGGCGAGGCTCTGAACATCTTTATCTACCACGTCGAGCACTCCGGCTATCCCGCTCATACCGGCACGAGCGAGCCGTATTTCGTCAAGCTGCACTGCTTGTTAACACCCATGACCGAGGGGGATACAGCGGAGAATATCGGCCCCGGTGATATGGAGCTTCGATTACTCGGTCATGCCATGGAGATTCTCCACAAAGACCCCGTAGTCAACGTGACAGACGATGACGGCAGTGTGCTCGCCCAGCTGCAAACTGTACCGACTCATATGAGCGTGGAGGAAACCAATCGGATTTTTTCCACCCAGTTCGAGACCTCGTATCGAGTATCGGTCGCCTACGAGCTGGCCCTGGTGCCGGTCTTTGTCGAGCCACCGCGAAACGATAGCCCGCGCGTCGCGGCCATTGAGGTGGGCACTTCGCCCGAAATGGTCGATCGCAATCGATCTCCAGGCGATCCGGACGCCGCGTTCATCAACGGCCGCATCACTGGCTTCGAGGTCGATACAAGTCGCCCCGACTGGGAACCACATATCGTTTTTGTCGATCCAGCGGGCCAGCTGACGTATGCCTTGCGCCTTCAGCAATCCCCTGGTACTCCGTTGCCGCCTGCCCGTGTGCTTGGCTTTGGCACCGGTACTGCCACCCTGCAAGTGCAGCGCCGTATTGGCGAAGGGCCTTGGCAACAGATACCGGATCGCGGATCGATGGCTCTGAATTCCGCACCGATCGATCCCGACACAGACTACTCGAGCGCACCCACGACTGACCTGCCCCTGGACGGAGACGACGCAATTCTCGATCAACCCGGTCAGGCCTGGGTGTGGGTCGAGCGGGTTTGGCAGCGCGAAGATCGCCCGCCGGTGACGATTCGCAGTAATGCCATTGCCATCACCATCACGGAGGAGCAGCCATGACGCCTGATGTTCGGGCTTTTCTGAGACCCGAGTGGGAACGACTGTATCTCCTTGGCACCAGCGCCATTGCGGCGCGGCAGGGCCAGGCGCCATCGCCAGAAACGCTCCAGCAACTCCGTTCTGTGCAGGCCGAGGTCGAGGACTTGCGGGCCAGGCCCCCGTGGCGCCCTCTGGTCGCCGATTGCGACCTGTCGCCACTCGATCAAGATATTGCCGCCTGTGCTCTCGCCCCCGAAGCAGAACCCCGGATGGGCTGGCTCTTCTACGATCTGCAGACGGGCGCTTCGTCGCCGTATCCGACGCCTGCGTTGATTTACGAACTCTTTGCCATGGAGAGCCACGAGGCCAGCAGCCTGGAATCGCGCCTGCATTGTCGAGCTCCGCTGCGCCACCACCGGCTGATCGAGTGGCCCGGCGTCGATCTCTATCGCCCGCTGCGTTCCACCACAGCACTGCGAGCGCGTCTGCTCGACGGCGTCACCCATCACGTCGATATCATCGGTGCCACCGAGATTGTTGATCTCGGCACCTG
>JAKSDA010000301.1 GCA_022360315.1 Pseudomonadota bacterium | reverse complement strand
GCATATCGTTATTGCTCAAAGGGCCTGCCTGTTTTTAGGGCCCCATCCTCGTACCTTAGTGGAATACTTTAGAATGGCGGTGAATTTAGAATTTATCCCCTGAGGGTTGATTTCCACTGTCGCGTAATTTTTACGTGCGTAACTTGCGTAAAATTTACGTTCACAAATAAAACAGAGGCGATGTATGAAAGGTCGCACTTAAGCGTAAAAATAGAACCTCGCTCAACTTCACGTTTAATCTCAACACTTTATATCTTGCCTCTATTTTATCTAGGTGATTAAAATTTACTTGCGTTAACGTGCGCAGCCGAAAACCCGTCACTGGAAATCAACCCTAAAGGAGACTGAAGTGGGCGTGGCCAGGAGCCCATTACCCCTTGGCCTGGCTTAGGGTTCATTTGAGCCCTAAATGATACCTCACTCTAACACAGTATGGTGGCATTTATTTAGGAATTTCTTTACGCACAACCCAAAACGATACCTTTATGGACAGAAATATTGGCTTTCAGTCCTGATTCCTGAACATCGTAAGTGAAACAGAGCTCTGCAATTTCTATCCCAAAGTGAGACAACGAGTATCCCCTTCATTTTCACGTTGGAGTCTCGACCCCCTCCCCCTGGGAGCGAAACACCACACGAAGACTTGGTGCGGGGAAGATGAAGAAGGGAGGAAGGGGATATCCTGGGGACAAAGCTAGTAAAACGTTCTTTTATCAGTAAAATGAAGAGGAGAAAACCGTATCATAAAGGGGGAGACAGAAACCCATACAGCTTACTAGCCTGCGTAACAGGCGCAAGGAAAAACGGGCGCACGAGAGGGAGACGCGCGAGGGCAGAGGGAGCTCCCTTTGCGTGTCTCCCTCTCGCGCGCCCGTTCTTTCTTGCGCCCACTACTTCCAAGCGCCTGCTACGCAGGTTAAGAACTTACATAAGAGGGCATCATCGTACCAGGGGTGGATCTAGTTGGGTGGGGGGATTTCTTAGGCACCAATGCACACCCCTTTCTACCCATTATACACCCTTCTTCACCTCACATCCCGGGGATAACTGCCATATATGTAGTGCCGCTGCGAAGGGTAGGGTTTTCCTACAGTTAAGTCTGGAATAGGGTACAAGCAGGGCTCCTGATTCAAGAATAAGTGATTTTTTTTTACAGATTCTGGTTCATAAATAGGTTGCGAT
>JAKSDA010000047.1 GCA_022360315.1 Pseudomonadota bacterium | reverse complement strand
GACCGAGCCAGAGCGACGAGGCGCGCCGCCAGTGGGTGCGCGAGGAGTGGAGAATACTCGTTGTATTTGACCGACGAGCAAGCCCGCTGGCGGTGATGGATCGGCGCTCTGGCGATGCGGAGAGTTTTTGGACCGGCTCTAAGCTACACCCTCGGCCTTCACAACGAGACGGCTTTCGGGGCTCGATCACGCGGCCTACTTGCTCGCTGTCTACGCTTCGCCGCGGGATCACTCCTGCACCACGCAAGATTCGCTACCGACCTGCTCGCTAGGCTTTGGCCGGGCGGGACTTTCACCCGCTGGGTGGCTCTCTCGGTTTTCAAGGTTTTATTCGGCATGTCTCTTTTCCCATCGAGCCAGGCTTATCCTGGCGCACAGCTCACACCGTCCCCGATCCTCCGATCTCCAATGCCGTCATCAACAGCCACCGGCGGGCCTTGGCGTCGTGGCGCGGACGCGATCGGAGGGGAGTCGTCATATGCCAGAACGGAAACCTGCACACGGACAGACTCGGCGTGGCGCCGAAATCGACGCAGCCGTTTAGATGCTCACCGCGTTGGTAGATGAATAAGTGAGACTCGGTGTAGCGGTTGGGCAGGTGTATTTGCAGGTCGACAAAGTAATGGGTCGACTTGGCAGTGCCGTACCAGTCGCTGTGCAGACCGACGTAGTCTCCCTTTTGGTAGCAGGACAGCTGGCCATACGCGCCATCGCTGCCATGGGCGAGTTCGTAACCTGTGACCTTGCTCGCGAACTGGAGCAGGCTCTGCGAGTTCATGAACGTGTTGATGCCATACTTGTCGGCGAGTTCGTAGACCTCCGGGTCGTCGGTCTTGTTGACATACCCGCAGCGGACCCGGCAGCTGTACGGGGCAACGCCGTCGAGAGCGAACCCACGGTAGTCCCTCGGGATCGGGATGATATCGTTGTCAGTTGGTCTGGCCGACAGCACCGCGTAGAACTTCTCATCGAGGATCTTGATGAGCTTGTCAGTCTTGCGCCGGTCGACGACCTCGCCCCAGAATACGACACTGGGCTGATCGACGGGTTTGCGGGCGCGACCGTTGAGTATGGCCTTACCCTTCGCGTTGAGTACATCGGCGAGTTCGCTTGGAAAAACTGCAGTGGACATGGAACGCGTCCAGTCTACACCGCGTATCGACTCGTCACGAATAGAGGGCTTGACGCACTCACAGTGGCCACCCGCTTCATTCGCCAGTGAGCTCTACCAGACGCCATTATTGCCCTTGCTCACACTTGCCTCGAGCACACCCTCACCAGCCTTGCGCGGGCAAGTTGCGGCGAATACTCCCAGCGCTGT
The DNA here is from genome assembly GCA_022360315.1 of Pseudomonadota bacterium. Taxonomy (GTDB): domain Bacteria; phylum Myxococcota_A; class Polyangia; order Haliangiales; family Haliangiaceae; genus JAKSDA01. The sequence continues at coordinate 25,951 of JAKSDA010000047.1, read as the reverse complement.
CCACATCGACTGGAGCGGGATATACAAAATCTCGGGTAACAAGTGGCGGGTCCAAGTCAATGATATCGCCAACGTCGTGGGCAACTATACGTTTGTCTATAATGTACGTGGGGCATCCGTTTTCGGCGCCTATGGCTCTTCCGGACTGGAGGGCGATATTCGCTACGAGAACGTACGAATCCATCACGGGCCCGGCGCATCATTCGGCCAGCTTGCCAGGTAACGACGTCGATTCTATCGGCGGGCCAACGGCAGGGAGCATTGCCCTGTCTCACTTGACTGCGCTCAACGAGTTCAAATAATGGTAGCGGCGATCCACTAAAGGTCGCGTTTGATTCATCACCGTTACTGGCCCGTCATGGCTGCAGTAGGCCCCCGTCATTCGCCTGATCGGGGTTGGTCTGCTGTTGCGTCACGCATGCTCTTGTCCGATTCGCCCAGGCCCCCTAGCTTTGGCCCACCGCCAAAGAGCTGGCGCGCCATCCATCGCATCAGGCGACTCGAGACCATCCTGTCGAGCAAGCTGTACACTACTGGCACTACGACAAGGGTCAGCAGCGTGGAGGTGATGAGCCCCCCGATGACTACAACTGCCATGGGCGCGCGAATCTCTCCGCCCTCGCTGAGAACGAGCGCGACTGGCAGCATGCCAAAGATCATCGCCGCTGAAGTCATCAGAATCGGCCGCAACCGCACAGGACCGGCAGCCAGCAGAGCCTCGCGTGTCTTCATGCCGCGGCTGCGCAGTGTGTTCGTGTAGTCGACGAGTAGGATGCCGTTTTTCGTGACCAGACCCATCAACATGATGAGGCCGATCATGGAGAAGATGTTGAGGGTCATCCCGGTGAGCAGCAGCCCGCCGAAAGCGCCCACGACCGAAAGCGGAAGTGCGAGCATGATCGTGAACGGGTGAACGAAGCTGTTGAACTGCGCAGCGAGCAGCATGTAGACGAAGATGATCGCGAGGACCAGCGCCATTGCCATGTAGTTAAACGACTCCTCCATGATCTCGGCCATGCCCGCGAAGTCGGTAGTCAGGGTATCCGGAACCACGCTCGACGCCGAGGCCATGACAGACTGCGCCGCCTCCCCGAGCGGCAGGTCCTCCAGATTGGCCAGCACCGTGATCTGACGCTGGCGACTTTGGCGTTCGATCTGGCTCGGACCCGACGCGCGTAGTACTCGGACCACCTGATTCAGATTTACCAGTTGTCCAGTGGTGCTGCGCACCTTCAGGTTGGCCAGGCGCGCAAAGGCCGACTTCTCTGATGGCGGCAGCTGCAGCGTCACGTCGTAGATGTCGAGCCCCTCTTTCAGATCTGTTACTTTGTCGCCGGCGAGCAGCGCGCGAATCGTGGTGGCAATGACTGAGACCGGCACCCCTAGATCGGCTGCCCGGTCGCGGTCGATCTCGATGGCGAGCTCCGGTTTGCCGCCGCGGTACGTCGTGTCCAGATCGACCAAGCCATCGACCTTTCGCAACTCAGCGATCAAATCGTCGGCGGCTTTGCGAAGCACCTCGAAGTCACGACCGCGGATGTTGAACTGTATGGCCTGATCGCGAAACCCACCACCGTCAACAGCGCTAACCTCCACCACGGTGAACTTCGCATCCTCGATGTCCGCGTATCTCTCGCGTACCCACGCCATGACGTCGAACTGATGAAATTCGCGGGACTTGGCAGGCGACAGATTCAGCTGAATCTGCCCGACATTGACCTGCCCCTGGGCCCCACCTCCCACGGTGACGAACGTTTGTACGACGGCCGGGGCGTTGGCTCTGAGGTCGGCGGCGATCGCCTCGACGTAGCGCTGCGTGGCGGCGAGAGCGGTTCCCGTTGGTGTCTCGACGTTCACCTGGAACTGTGCCCGATCCTCCGGCGGAATGAACTCATTTTTGATCTGCGTGACCAGTACGCATGAACCAAACAAAATTGTGATCGCGATAACCAGGGTGACCAACTGGTGGTTCAGCGCCCGCTCGAGCAGCCATCTATAACCGCTGTCCAGGCGGTCCAAGAACCACAGAATACCGCGAAAGACGATGTTGGGCTTGTGCTCTTCGCCGCCGCGCAAGAGGCGCGAGGCGAGCATCGGAGTGAGCGTGAACGACACGAGCGCAGATATGGCGACGGCGAAGCTCACCGTGAGACCAAACTGGTAGAAGAATCTACCGATAATCCCTTTCATGAAGGCAACCGGGAGGAAAACCGCGCAGATACTCGCGGTCGTCGCCAGGACGGCCAGGCCGATCTCATCGGTGCCCTCCGACGCCGCCCGGGCGGACTCTTTGCCCATTGTCAAATGGCGGTGAATGTTCTCGACCACGACGATCGCATCGTCGATCAGGATGCCGATCGACAGCGACAGGGCCAGCATCGTCATGTTGTTGAAGCTAAACCCCATGAAGTCGATGAACGCGAACGTGGCGACCACCGAGCTCGGGATGGCGACGGCGCTGATCAAGGTGGCCCGGAAATCGCCGAGGAAGAAGAGGATGATGACGACTGCGAGCACCCCGCCGAAGAGGAGATCGAACTGGACGTCATTGATCGAGTGCTCGACGTACGTCGAGGTGTCGTTGGGCACCGCGATGCTGGCCCCGTCGCGTTCGACCAGAGGGCGCATTTGCTCGATCTCGGCCCGCACCGCTTTGGCTACGGCCACGGTGTTGGCTCCCGATTGCTTCCGGATAACGAGCGCCAGAGCCGACTGGCCGTCGAGGGAGGACCACGACCGTGCCTCCTCAGTCCCGTCCTCTACTGACGCGACGGCGCCGATGCGGATCACAGCCCCGCCGGCGCCGCTGATGATGATGTTGGCGATGTCCTCGACCGAGCTCACCTCGCCTTTGGTCTTGACAGTGAGCTCGTAGTTGCCCTCCTCGACACGACCGGCCGGTAGCTCGATGTTCTGGCCGCGAAGCGCCCGGGAAACATCATCGACCGTGTATCCGACGCCAGCTAGTTTCACCGGGTCGACGAGGACGTGGATTTCGCGCTCGCGGCCGCCGATGAGCTCGACTGCGCCAACGCCGGGAAGGCGTTGGATCCGTTCCTTCACCACGTTTTCAGCAAGGCGGGTCAGCTCGCGCGGCTGGAGATCTCCCGAGATCGCGAGCGACATGATCGGTGAGGCGCCGACATCGAATTTCTCGATCACCGGGGGATCGATCCCGGCCGGGAGGTCTCGCAGTATCGCCGACACCCGATCGCGGACGTCCTGTGCCGCCTGGTCCACGCTCACGCTCAGATCAAACTGGACGAGGACCTGCGTGACGCTCTCGAGGTTCACCGACCGCAGCTCCTTGATGCCGGCCATGGTGTTGACCGCTTCCTCGATTGGGTCGGCCACCTTCGATTCCATGGCCGCTGGGTCAGCGCCCGGGTAGACGACGGTGACGGTGATGACCGGAAACTCCACGTTCGGGAACAGATCGACGCCGATGCGTGGGTAACTGAAGATCCCAAAGACGATCAGCGCACTGATCATCATCACCGCAAAAACCGGCCTGCGGATCGAGACGTCTGCGATCTTCATTTCTTGACCTCGGAGTTCAGAGAGGCGGCCGACCCGCCCTGCTTTCGGCGAACTTTCGCCAGCATCCCGGACTTGAGCTGGCCCGATTTGTTGTCGATGGTCGCGACCACCTCCACGGTGCGCGTACGCGCGTCGACGCGCGGCGCGATGCGCACGACCTCGGCATCCCTGGTCACCTCGAGGGCCGTGAACTCGGCCTCGAACACATCACCCACGGCCAATGTCTTGAGCGATTTTTCGGGCAGCCGGAACCGCAGCTCGAGTGTCGAGTGGTCCTCGACCATCACGACGACCGAGGGCGGTACCATGGTCGCCATTTCGCCGGCGTGCATCAGCTTCTCGGTCACGATGCCGGCGATGGGCGATCTCAGGACGGCATCTGACCAGCCCTGTTGCGCCAGGCGAAGCGCCGCCTTTGCCGACTGCACACCGACCTCGGCGGCCTTGTGCTCGGCTTGAACTCTGTCCCACGCCACCTGGTTGACGGCACTTTTGTCGAACAGGCGCCTGGTTCGGTCGTACTCGACCTTCGCGGCTGCCAGCCTGACCTCGGCTGCCTCCAGCCCTGCCTTGGCCTGCCGCACCCGCAGCGCAATATCGTCGGTACGCAAGCGAAACAGGATCGTCCCCTTCTTGACAGAATCGCCCTCGCGAACGAGCACCTTGTCGATCAAGCCGGTCATCTTGGGGGCGATCTTGGCCTCCGCGATCGGATAGGTCGTTCCGGTGGTGTCGTCGACCACGCTGACGACAGTGGTATCCGATGGCGCCTTGTCGGCACCGAACGCGGGCAGCTGTGGACGAGGCTTGGCACCTGGCCCAGTGGCCGGCGGCAGCTCAGCCTTGTCTGCACCGCTTCCGCAGGCAACCAGTGCGAGCACAATAACAAACGCGATCCCTTGTCGGTTTCTCATGGGTTCCCCTAGATTTTGCTGATAACTGCGGATGGCAGCTGCCCGGTCGATTTGGCCAGCCTGACCAGCGCGCGAAAGTACGAGTACCGAGCGTTGACGCGCGCGAGCCTGGCCTGCGCCAGTTCGGCTTCGGCATCGAGGATGTCGGTGGTCGTGGCGGCCCCCTCGTCAAACCGATCCTTCTGTAACCGGTAGGCTTCTTCGGCTGCCTGCACCCCGGCAAGTGTCACGGCGAGCAGCTTGTGAGCAGCTTGTGCGCTGTTGGCCGTGACGCTGACTTCGGTCCGGATCCCATCGCGAGCTTGGGTCTGAGCCAGCATTGCCTGAGTCGCCTTGGCCTTCGCTTCCTTGTGCTTGTTCCACTGGCCGAACCAGTCCCATACATCCCAGCTCAGCGTCAGTCCAGCGAACCACGCGTTCTGTGACTGGAGTGTCCCGCCTCCCTCGCTGTGCTGAAAGCTCGCCACCGCCAGGACGTCGGGCAACAACTTTGTCTTCTCCACCCTCGCGGCCAGGTGCGCCTGCTCCGTGCGCATGCGCAGCAGACCGAGCTCGGAGCGCCGATTCTCGGCCAGCTGGATCCCGTCGGCGGCCCCGTGCGGCGGTGCCGCCGGTGACTCCGGGAAGTCGTCCTCGACCTCGAGCTGTGTCTGCGGCGGAAGCCCGACAGCGAGAACGAGCAGGTCCAAAGCGAGGCGTACGTTTGACTCACCGTTGATCACCTCTGCCCTGGCCGCCGCGAGCGCCGCTTCCAGACGCAACACATCGAGTTTCTGTAGCACTCCGCCCTGGCGCAGAATTCTGGCTTGTGCGGTTTGCGCCTCGAGCTGCTTCACCCGCGTGGTCGCTATGTTCACCGCGGACTGGGCCAAAAGCACTGAGATGTACGCGTCCGCGGCCTTGTACGCCACATTGGTCCTGGCCCCGTCCCGATCGATCGTCGCCGCTCTAACGCCGCGCTCCTGCAGCTTGACCAGGTCGCGGATCACCAACTGATAGGAAACCGGCACCCCGACTGATAGGGTCGTCGTCGACGTCACGCGACCGCGCACTGTGATCGGTTCGGGCTCGCTGCCAGGTGGTGGCATCATGCCGGGGAGCGCAATGTCGAACTCCAACGACTCGTTCCACACCAGCACATTGGACTCGAGTGTGACGATTGGCAGCCGCAACGTCCGACTCGACTTCAAGCCATACTCGGCCGCGTCGACGGCACTGTCTGCCACCTTGACGTCCACACTATTGGCGAGCGCTTCTCGCTCAGCGTCCGCGAACGTCAGCGTGCGCCCGGCTGGCTGGGCGTCGGCTGGGACCATCTGCCAGATGATCAGCAACACCGAGCAGGCGGTATGAACCACGGGTCTCATAGCACAACCCCCTCTCGAAGCACCTGGATGGCGAGATCAGCTTTCGCCGCAAACGATGTCGACCGATCCGACGCAATCCACGCCCGGGCGAGCCCGTTTAACATCCCTGTCAGGATGGCTGCCAGGTCCCCCGGCTTGCACCCGGTGGGTTTCAAGCGCTTCGCTCGGGCCGCAGACCGAAACGCACGCTCGAATAAATCAACATACTCCGTGTACTGCTCGATGATTCTGTCCCCGCCAATGCAGTCAATGCTCATCTCTGACATGACCCCGGCTTCGAAGAAGATGGCGCACGTACCGACGCGCTCTTCGAGGTACTCGACGACGAAGCGAACCAGCGCCTCGATCCGCTCGATTGGGTCATTCTCCCGCCGGTAGATGTGGGCGATCTGATCGAGAAACTGCTCGCCGCGAAGCTGCATGAGTGAGCGAAACAGCTCGTCCTTGCCCTCGAAGTAGTTGTACATCGTTCCAGTTGCGACACCGGCTTCCCTGGCCACATCGGACATGCGCGTACCCGAGAAGCCGCGCCTCACAAAAATACGCTCAGCGGCCTCCAAGATGATCTCCTGGTACGCGGCTCTGCTCTGTTCACGCACCGCCTCACGGGCTGTCTTCTTGGCTTTTTGTCGAGCTGCCACTCGCATCTCCGTTGCCGATGAAATCTCATTCAGTAGCCTGAACCAGAATTCATTGTAGTGATTCCGAGTCCACCTGTCCAGCGCTACCCCGGTCAAGATACTGGGGCCACCGCACTGGAAGTATCATCAATCGGGTTGGTTTTCGGAATGGCGAGCCAGGATCTTGGCGACACGTCGAACGATCTCATCGGCGATGACGCCTTGTCGTCGTCACTGAGTGGTTCGCCCCGCGTCACCGCAGTTCCAGCGCAGAAGGTACTCCCCAAAAATGGCAGCAACGCTGGGGGGAATTGTAAAATCGCCGCGATCATGAGAGCCGGAACAGAGCGCAAAGGCGGCGAACCGATCCCCGCCTCGCACCTCGATGGCGCGCTGTCGGCGCAGCTCATCGTCGCATGGGCGGGCGAGGGTGGTGAAGAGCCCCGACTCGGATGGTGGCGCTCCGATCTGTGCTCCGAGTTTGGCGGCGAGGATCTCTTCAAGCGGCTGCTTCCGAATACCTGGCAATGGGCGGTGCTTCAGGGGGCGCGCCAAGCCGCGATGCGGCGCGATGCAGAACTCCGATCACGCACTCACGACCCGGACCGACTTGTCTCGCTGTTCAATTTCGGCGTCGAGCTCGACGAGCGCATCGAGGAACGGCTGCTGGAGCTGAAACGACGCGGCGCGAGCCCGGCCCATTCGCTGCCACAGATCGCCGAGCTGGTCGGCAATCGCTGGCGTCCGTCGGTCCTGCTCGACTGGATCGGGTCCCACGGCGCGCCGAACTACGCCACTGGCCCGACCGGCCGGGCTCTCGAGGGAGCACCGCCAGAGGCTCTCGACCAGACAGTGCGCCGCCTGGTCGGCGCGCTGGCACCGCTGGCCGACCAGTATCCACTTCCCCACTTTCAGAGGGTCAAGTGAGCCGACCGTCCGAAACCTCGAATATCCACCCGCGGCCGATAAACGAAAGGAGGTCTCGGACAACCCACGTGGCGCCTGCCATCATCGAACCTGCCGGTGGCCTATGTCGATGACGCGCGCAGCCAGGCGCGCCCTGTCGGTGACCATCCGAGCGCTGCGCATCCGTCTGCTCGACGACCTGCACGCCTCGACCGAGACCGCCTACCGGCTCTCCTTGCGCGTTCGCGACGCCGGTCTTGCTGAGCCCGCGCGACTGCGTCGAGCCCGTCTCGACGCCTGGACAGCCGAACAGATCAAGGCGCAGACCACCGGAACGGGCGCGGCAATGAATGCGCGCACCGCCGATGATTTTCGCCGCGAAGCCGAAAAACAGGCCGCCTACACCCTGCTCAATCGGCTGGTGATTGTCAGATTGATGGAAGCGTCCGGGCCCGGCGGCGAGCCCATGCGAGCACCGGCGCTGGTTACCGGCGGATGGGAAAGCAAGGCCTACAAGGATTTTCGGCAGCTCGCCCCGGCAGTCGTCCGCGCCGACGCGAGCGAGGGTTATGGGTTCCTCTTGCGGCTGGTTTTCGAGGAGCTCGCCATGGAACTCCCGGGCGTGTACGGCGAAGCGGGCGTGGCGGAACTGATACCCATTCCCGCCGCCACCTTGCGGCATGTCGTGCAAGCACTCGACGCGCCCGAACTGGCCAGCTGCTGGACCGACGACATGACGCTCGGCTGGGTCTATCAGTACTGGAACGACCCGGAACGAGAAGCGCTCGATGCCAGACTGCATGGCGGCGGCAAGCTCGAGCCTCACGAGATCGCCAGCAAGACACAGATGTTCACCGAGCGCTACATGGTCGACTGGCTGCTGCACAACAGCCTGGGCCCAGTTTGGCTGGCGATGTGCAAGAAACACGGCTGGACGCCCGAGGTCGTCGCGGCCGGTACACTCGACGCTGTCGAGGCACGCCGAGTCGAGTGGCGGGCCAGACGGGACACCGGTGAGGTGTCGCTCGCCGAGCTGATGCCGCTCCACACCGACGCCGAGCGACGCTGGGCATACTACGTACCGCAGCCAATCCCCGACGACGCCGTGGAGCATGCACCGGACAGTGTTCGCGAACTGCGCATCCTCGACCCGGCTGTCGGATCGGGTCACTTCCTCGTCGTGGCTGTTGACCTGCTGGTCGCGCTGTACCGCGAGGAGGCGCAGCATCGAGGCGAAGTGGGACAGAAACGCTGGACCGACCGGGCCATCATCGAACGCATCCTGTCGCACAATCTGCACGGCATCGACATCGAGCCCAGGGCCGTGCAGATCGCTGCCGCCGCACTCTGGCTCAAGGCCAGGCAGATCGCTCCGGACGCTCAGCCCACACGACTCAACCTGGTTGCATCTGATCTACGTCTCGCCAGCCTCGCCGACGACGATTCGGGGCTGGTCGAGCTCCGGCGCGAGGTCGAGCGGGAAACCGGCATCCCCGGCCAGTTGACCGACACCATAGTGGGCGCGCTCCGCGGTGCCGACTACCTGGGCAGTCTGCTCAAGGTCGACCGCGCGGTGGACGAGGCAATACAGCGTCACGAGGCCAGTTATTCGAGCGGCACGACGTCTCGGCAAGCAATGCGAAGCGGTGTTCCTACCGAACCGAACGGCCGCGCGGCCGGCTATTCGATCGACCGCGCACGTGCCAGGGCCGCACTGCTCGGCCGTATCGAGGGTTTTCTAGCCAGGCGCTCCGGCGGCCATGATCTGGGACTGCGCCCGTGCGGTGAGCAGCTGGCAGCAGGTGCGCGATTTCTGCGCCTGGTACAGGAGGGGACTTATGACATGGTGGTTGCGAATCCGCCCTATCAGGGGACATCAAAGATGACCCGGTCCCGATATGTGGAGACCCATTATCCGCTCGGCAAGGCGGATCTCTATGCGGCTTTCATGCTGCGCGGGCTGGAGCTCGTGCGCGACGGCGGGATATCGGCGATGCTGACCATGCGCAACTGGATGTTCATCAAACAGTACACCGGCCTGCGACAGTACCTACTCGAGCACTTCGACCTGCGTGCCCTGGGCGACTTCGACCGGGGAGCGTTTGAATACGTGCCAGATGAGGTGGTGAGCGTGGCGGCCAATGTCATCCGTAAATGCTCCTATCGCGGTGACAGCATCGCTGTCTGCCCGACCCCGCGCCAAGACGTCTCACGCGATAGCGGGCGTACATCCCGCAAACGCGCCGCCACCCTCTGCCAGGTCGGCCGCCACGAGTTCAAACCAGATTCGCTGCGCACGGTCCCGGGGGCGCCACTGGTTTACTGGTGGACTGAATCGGATGTGGAGATCTACAACTCCGCGCCACTCGTGGGAGATGCATGCCCGGCACGCTTCGGATTGACCACTGGAGACAACGATCGATTCTGCCGCTTCATATGGGAGCCACTGCGTCGCGACGTGGTTGCCAGGCCGGGCGACCACGCATGGGCACCGCTGGTTCATGGAGCCAGAGGAGCAAAGTGGATGGACCCGGCCCACACGGTGATCAAATGGGCTCGCAATGGATTGGAGGTAAAGGTCAAATCGGAGTTCCAGTACGGGACTGTGTCTCGCCAGATCCGCAACGTCGAATTCTATTTCAGAAGAGGCATAGCGTTCTCGGCGATCGGCAACAAGTTCGCAGTGCGCGCGCATCGGCTGCCGAGCGTGTTTTCCAACGCGGGGTTGTCACTCTTTCCCGCGGACGTGCCGGCCGCACTCGCCGCACTCGCATCGAGTCGAGCAGTTCGGATCGCCAATGATCTGGCCCCGGGAATTCGATTCGATGTCGGTGACATCAACCGAATTCCTCTATTTGCAGTCGACGGCGCAGAAACCGTCTTCGATGTCCTGGAGCACGAGTTCGCAGTTCGCGAATCTCACCGCGAAACATCCATCGAGTTCTGTCGGCCTGGCCCCGAGTCCTGGCGCCACGCCCAGGAATGGGCCCAGCGCGCTGTCGACCGCGCCGCGAGTGCGCCGCTCGAGCCCTACCAAAGCGAGTGCGATGTCGAACCGCCCGGCGCTCACCTGAGCTTCGCCCTCGGCGTTGCTCTCGGCCGTTTCGATCCGGACGGCAAGGGAATTCTCGACCCGACCACCGCAGATCTCTCTCACGCCTCGCCAGCCGGCATACTCTTTCTCGACCGTACCCTTGATAGAGATGATCGCCGCGATGGCCTCGGCCATCCTGCCGCTGCGCACTTGCACGAGGGCTGGGCCAGGTACGGCCCGGCCCTCGGCTCGCCCCACAAGAGCCTGCGCGAGTGGCTTGCCGGCGACTTCTTCAAGGACATTCATAAAGGCATGTACGACAATCGCCCCATTCACTGGCCACTCTCGTCGGCAACGAGGACCTTTGTCGCCTGGGTCAACATCCATCGGTTCACCGGGCAAACATTGCGCATCCTGCTGGCCGATCACCTCTATCCGACGCTGAGTCGCCTGGACGGCGAACTCACAGACCTGCGCGTCGCCCGTGACAGGGCCGATAGGGACGCCGCGCGCAGCGCGGAGAAGCAATACGACAGGGTAATCGAGGCCAGAGACGAGCTACAGGTCTTCATCGATGATGTCGAACAGTACGCCGATCGCGGGCCGCTGCCCACCGAGGCCAGATGTCCAGCCCGTGAAATCGACGCCCGCCACGGCCCCGACCTCGACGACGGCGTGATGATCAATGCGGCAGCGCTGTGGAAGCTGCTCGAGCCGCAGTGGAAAGACCCGAAGAATTGGTGGCACGAGCTGGCCGCCGCCAGCGGCAAAAAGGACCACGACTGGTCCCACCTGGCCATGCGCTACTGGCCGACCCGAGTCGACGCCAAGTGCCAAAAGGACCCGTCCCTCAGCGTGGCCCACGGCTGTTTCTGGCGCTATCACCCGGACCGCGCATGGGCCTGGGAGCTGCGCCTGCAAGACGAGATCGCACCCGACTTTCGCATCGTGGAAGCCCCGTACCGACCAGGCGGGCGTGACCTCGGCGACCAAGGCGACAGCCCGCATCGCACGGCCTGGCTGCGCGATCACGCGAGGCAAGCTCTGGCCGCCGTCGCCAGGGAGACGCATCGCCGGCGACGCCGGGGCAAGGACGCCGAGCCAATTTCCGAGATGCGCATTGCCGAGTCTGGGCTCTGGTCCGCCCTGCCCCGGCAATGCTGGGACCTCGAGCTGGATCTCATCGCCAGGCAGGGCCAGGACTTTCGCTTACTGGCTCCCGATGAACACAAAGCCCGCGCCGAGCTCCTGTCCGACAATCCACAGCTGGCGGCCGAACGCGAGCGCCTGCTGGACAGGATGCAGCCCAATCCCCCGCTGTCCCGGAAACCCGCCGAGGAGGGACAATGACCGCAATGACATTGCTCGGAAAAGGAATCACTCGGTATGACGACGCATAAGGCATAGTCGCCCGCCCTCTTTATCATTGTTCCGACCCTCGCGATGATCACCTACAGCCCCCGAACATCAGCGACAACTCTGCGCAGTCCGTCCACGCATTCCTCACACGATGGGAACTGTCCTACACTTGGCTCAAAAGACCACTACTCACCACACTGACCGATTCTCGGTACCTTGCAATAGGGTTGAATCTACGCTGCGAACGGCCGTGTGACACAGCCGGCGTCACACGACCTCCGCCCACCTTCTTACCGGCTCAGAGGGCGTTTATTGGCCCATCGGCTGCCTTTCTTGCAGTATGCGATATTACTGTCAGCAGACTTATTTTTCGCACAAAGAGCTGCTCGCTGCGACAAACAATACGTTATAGTGGGCTTTTCACGACTAGGCGTTCACCCCGCCCGGGTCTGGGACCTGCGCCAATATATGGGATTGCAACGCGGAGGGTTTTCATTGACGTATCTATTTATCCTATCTTCGAGAAAGGCAGCGAGCGAGTTCTTCCGACCGCGGTCGAGGCGACTGCACAGCAATCGGTCGTTGCGTATTGCTGTCGCTGCAGCTGCGCTGCTCGCCTTGCTGGCAAATTCGGGCGAAGCGCGGGGCGAATTTCAGCCCCGCGTCGCCATTGTCATGTGCCAGGACACCTACGCGGAGGGATGGTTCGACGCCCATTCGAGCAGTCAGGGCATGGTCGGGCTGGCTGGACTGGTTGGCGTCCCCTATCGCACATTGACCCTGGGCGAACTACTCAGTGAGCCCAGCCCTTCGTACACCAGCATCTGGTTCAGCTGGTGTCAATTCATTGCCGAGGAGCACATCCCATCGCTCATCGCTCTGCTCCAGACCCATCTGAGCAGCGGCGGATCGCTATTTTTGGACGGCCCACTGGGCACTGCATATCGCGATTCTTCCAATGTCGAACAGTATCGCGATATGAAAGAGGCGTTTCCTTTTCTGAATCTGGTCGACAAGTACTGGGGAGACGTCGTCGAGCGTCCGATCTACACCACGGACAGTACTCACCCGATTGCCGTGCGCGTCGGGCATGCCGGCGGCACGCAGCTCACCCAGGGAATCCCCGATACCAGCGACGGATTTGGCTTCATCAACGGTAGGGTGACCGGCAGTGAAGTTCTACTCGAGATCGCGGCTCCGACCGATGATGCCTCTGATGTGGGTCCCCGGGCCCTCGGTTATCCCTTCCTCGTCGTCACCGAGCCGGGCGATGGCGCCAAAATCGCGGCCATTGGGAGTTATGGCAATTACCTCGGACCCGGCGCACCATTTCGCAACGAGGCCCCGGCCGGATTCTACCAAAACGGCTTGATGCCGTATCTGGTCGAGACTCTACTGTGGCTGGTCGGGCCCGATGACAGCGCTTTTGCCAGTGTTCAGCTGTCGCACGCCCCGATGACGGTGATCGGGCGTGTCGATGGCGACTGGAGCCACACTCCCGATGCGACAGTGGCGACATTTGATTATCTGGCCGATCTGGCCAGGCACACCGGGGTGGCCACGGTCTACGGCATTGTATCGGTATATGCGGTAGAGGCCAGCTGGAATGGTTTTATCGAGTGCGGCGGCGAACTGCAGGAACTGGGCGGCTCGATCGGCTCGCATTCCCACACCCACAATTACCAGATGAGCGAAGAGCTCGACGACGCCGGCTGGAACACCGAGGTTGCAGGATCAATGCACTTGATCCGCGACTCGCTCTTCGCCGCCGACTATGTACCCGATACCTATGCATTCATCAATCCGGGCGGGGCCATCCAGAGCCGCGACTACGGGAAATTTTTTCCCGCCATCGACCTCTATATGACCCACGGCGGCGAGACCATTGTGCCCTATTCTTCGGGAGTGATGGGCTTTGGGTTACCCGATGGGGTCGAGCCAGTACCGGTGATCAACAATACTGCCGCGCCCGACTTTCAATGGCTCTATCTGGACGAATGGGTTTATACAGTCCAGCAAGCCGCCGACATTCAGCGCATGCTGCTCGACTATTATCAGAATACGGTCGGTCGCGGCGTGCTCTACAATCAGATGTGGCACGACTACGCCATAAGCAATCTCGACAAACCACTCCACTATCCCGACACGCCGACGGTCCTGCCGCTCTTCGATGTCAATCGGGCCCATTTCGAGTCCAACCGCATCTATGCGCCTTCGGTTCGCGAGCTCATGGGCAAGATGCACCTGGCCCACAAAGTGGGTATCACCAGCAGTGAAAACGGCAATTCCCTCGCTGTGGACCTCGATTATGCGGCAGTGCCGGACGAGCATCGCGCGTATGTGACAGGCATGGGTGTGCGGGTCAATGGCAGCGCGCAGCCGATCGCCCAGGTCACAGTCGATGATGCGCCGCATCATGCGTTCACCGACAATACGGTCATTCTGCCCCCTGCCGACGGTGAAAAGCAGCAATTGTCCATACAACTCGGCACTCCGGCCCAGGACGCGATCCGGCTCACTCACATATCCAAGCCGCTCGACCAGATCGAGTACCAGGGCGACGAGTTCAAGGTGTGGCTGGGCAGTCCCGGACTGTTTACCCAGTTCTGCATTGCCGGGCCAAAAAGTGTCGTGATTCTCGATGCCAGTTGGTACACCCGCATGGGGAGCTCCGAGCTGTGTGGGCATATGGTCTACGGCTCGACCAGCCCGTCGTTTCGGGCACATATGTTAGACACCGGCGATCATGACTTGTACGTGGCCGGAGCCGGGCGAACCATTGACCAGGCGGACTGGTCGGAGGGCATATTGCGTTTGACCATTGCTGCCGGCGGCGATGCAGCAATGATCGATTTCGAATCTGCCAGGGCCCCAGATACAGTACTCGTCGCTGGCGAGCAGGTAGATGTGGAGCTGGACGGAAGCGCGTTCTCGGTCGAGGTCCCCTCGTCGACGGATCAGGTGCTCGTGGAAATACGCATGCCTGCTATCGATGGCGGTGACGGCGAGCCGCCCGGTGGCTGCGGTTGTATCGCGGGCCGGCCAGAGCCGGCTGGTCACGGCGGACTCGCGCTCTTTTTGCTATTCCTGGCGGCGTTTGCCGAGTGGCGCCACTCGTCTGTATTCAAACGTGCATGGCGCGAGTGGCGGAGGCCCTAATATCACCTGGTTTTCGGCCGCTTTTCGCGGGCCTTGTTATCAGCTTTGCACCGATTGCTACTCTGTAGCATCTCCTATGAGTACTTCATACCCATCAGTTGTCTCAACGTCGGGGAAAAACCATATGACTACTGTCAAGTCGATAGCAATCTGTCTGGCTGTTTTTCTCGCCGCTTGTGGTGGAAGCGACGAGAAAAACCCGGACAACGGAACACCAGATGCCGGACCGATGGAGCCGGCCGGTCCAATGCCGGTTGTCGATACCGTCCAGGTACCCGATTGGGTCATTCACGCTCGTATTGGTGGTACTGACGTCTATCACGAAATGGACGACTTCGAGCTTGAGGCCATTTTGCAGGAGCGCAAGGACCAGAACGTCTCGGTGCTCGAATTCGACACCCGCCTGTCGCTAAATCTCACCGATGCCGAGTTTGACGAAGATGTCGCGTTTCTCGACCGGGCGTCTCTGATGGCCCACGACATGGGAATGAAGGCGGTGATCTATTACCCGTCTCTCGAGGTTCTGACCCCGGACGGCGAACTGCTCGACAACAGCATGTACAAGGATCATCCGGACTGGGTGCAATACGGGCTGAATGGCGAGCCCAACGTGTTCTACGGAACACTCGAGCACTGGGTTCCGCCCCATTGGGAGAGCGCGTGGATGTCGCCCAACAGTCCCTATCGTGACTACTTCATCGATCGCGTCCGCAAGCTCGCCGGAACAGCTCTGGACGGGGCCTGGCTCGACGTCCCGGTATACCTCGAGACCGGAACTGCCTGGCCGGGCGCGGGTAGCTATGCGGCCGAGGCGTTCAAGGCCTGGTCGGCAGCGCGGGGCGATGAGGGCGGACAGGGCTTCGACGTGCCGGGCGCAGAGGACCACAATGATCCGGCCTTTCGGGCCTGGATCCGCTGGCGTCACCACAACATCGCCGAGTTCCTCGAAGACGTGCGAAAGGCTGCCCTGGAGGTCAATCCCGATTTTATGATCATCATCGAGGCCTTTCCGGTCGACAACGTGGACGCGACCTCTACTGGACTGGACGGCAGTTTTCGGCTGAGCGGCGAGAACTTCATCCGGGTGTGGGAAATCGACAGCATTTCCAACACTCAGGCCATGAAATGGTCGACTTACGAGGATTTCAACAGCAAGATCGCCATGAACAAATACGTCAAGGCGGTGGAGCGAATGAATCAGGCGTGGGTATTCTCCTACGGTTTCGAGCCGCTCGACGCCTCTCTCACCCTGGCAGCTGCGGTGACCACTGGAGTGGCACCATTCGAAGCGCAGACCCCCGAGATGACGCTGACGGTCGATTCGGATATGCGAACGCGGTGGTTTGGCTTCATCAAGGAGCATACCGATGCGCTTCTCGGCACACCGCGCTACGCCGAGGCGGGCATCTGGTACAGCACGGCAACCCGGGATTATGTCGATCTACCCGAGGGCGGAGCGTGGGGCATGTACATCACGTATGAGGAGCCGACCGACGATCCGGACTGGTGGGCCGATGGCATAGACGACACCGCCCAGACCAAACCACACCTCGGTGGCTGGCGTGGCGCGGCCCATGTGTTGACCCAACTCGGCGTCCCGTTTTCTGTCATCACCGACCCCGGCAATCCCCGGCAATACCTCGAGCCGCTCGATTTTCTGTGGCTGCCCAGTGTGGCCGCAATGTCAGCCGAATCGGCACAGATTATTCGAGATTTCGTCGAGGGTGGCGGAGTTTTGCTGGCCACTGGCAAGGTCCCGGCGATGCTCGACGAGATGGGGGTAGCGCGCCAGAAAAGCGCGCTGGACGAGGTCTTCGGCTTTGCCGGCAGCGCGACACCGGACGCGCGTGCGCAATCGTTTGGCCAGGGATTTGCGATCTTTCGGCCCGATCTCGAGGCGCGCAAAACCTACGTCCTGGCCGGCCAGGACGAGGACCTGGCATACCAGACCGCCAGTGCGCTGGAACAGATACTTCGCATCCAGGCTCCCGACCTGGTCCGCTTTGACATCAGTCCCGGGGTCCATATCGAGGTTTCGCGTCCCTCGCCCGAACGTCACTACTTGTACGTCCTCAACTACACCGGACTGAAGGTGCCGGTCGAGAAAAACGTCATCGATCTCGAAGTACTCTATCGTCCGCCAGCGGGATATCGCGTGACCGGGGCCGAGGTATTCACGCCCGATGTCGGCGGCGCGACCGGCTCGGCCACGGTAGCCGAGGCGGGTACCGGGCTATACAGCATCGATGTCAACGTCGATCAGTTTGCCCTGGTCGCTGTGGACCTCGAAACCGCATCGAATGTGGCACCGCCCCAGTATGTCAAGCCATCGTTGCCGCCTGCGTGGCAGGACGCCGTGGACAGCGCAATCGCCTTCGTGCTCGACAAGATGCGCAATTCCCAGCGTCCCGTGCCCTATTCCTTCGGTGTATTTACCAATCTCATCGATAACCCGTCGAACTCCGAGATCTATGCCCACGGCCACCATGTCACAGCCGAGCACATGGGCCTCTTGCTCCGCGTGGCAGCCTGTTTGAAGGCCGAGACCGTGTACGAACAGGTTTATCGCTTTGTCCGCGATGCCATGCAGTCGCCGCTATACGGCGTGGTCAACTGGGCGATCGACCGCCAGCGCAACGGTCCATTCATCGAGATCTCGGACGAAGATACGCCGCGCTGGCTCAATGCCAATGCTCCGCTCGACGATTTCCGCGTGGTTCGCGGGCTGCTCGCCGGCCCGCGCCAGGCTTCTCTGCCCGAAGCGGCCGAACTGGCCGACAGCATTCTCGAGGGCCTGTACTGGACCACGGTGACCGACCGCGATCGGGACGACTGGATCGATTTTCCCGACTATGCTGGCGGACTGATCGGCTTTGCTTGGGACTGGGCCGAGACCGACCTGGCCGCTCTGGTTCCGCCCGCGACCTCGTCCGGTCTGGGAATTCTGACCATGGATCTCATCCCGGTCGACTATAACGACCTCTACACCATCGCACTGGCAGCCAAGCGCGATCCGCGCTGGGAGAGCGTGTTGCGATCGGCGACCGACCTGTTGCTGGATTCGGAAATCCCCGCATCGCCCGGTTTGTTCTACAACGGTTTCACCGAGCAGGGCACATGGACCGGCGACTTCGAGAACCAGGACTACCCCCAGGGCGAGCATCTCAAGACCATCCAGGTCTTGTGGACCGCGCTTCATCTGGCCCGCGTTGCCACGGTGGACAATCTCGACAATGGACGCAAAGCAGCTGCTCTCAGTGCGGCGCAGCGAAGCTTGGATTGGTTCAAGAGTTTCTATAACGCGCAGGGTCGGGTACCCGAGTATCTGCAGTTCGACGGCACCGACGTCCCGACGTGTACGGGTCCCAATACGCCGGTCAACTGTCTGATCCCCGAAGAGCAGAATCTGCTCGGAGGCGAGGCCCGCATTTATGCTCAGCTCGCACGCCTTTCACTGTGGCTCGGCGATACCGACGATTTTGCCACTCAGCTCGTCAACGACAAGATCATGACCGATCGGGTGACCGACACTGGAGATCCTCGATACGGGCTGATCGGTGTGAGCACTGCCGGGGACAACGACGCCGAGGCGTGGAATGTGCTCGAGTCACTGCTGACCATCTGCCAGACTGCTGGCGGCGAATAACCAGACTCGATATCTCACCATGGACCTGGTTTTGCGGGAAGATATCGTACCGTCGCGCAGCGATCTTCTCGCCTTGTACGAGGCAGTCGGTTGGACAGCCTATACCAGAGATGCCGCGGCACTCGAGCGTGCGGTGGCCGGATCGAGCTATCGAATTGCTGCCTATCGCGCCGATCGACTGCTCGGACTGGCCCGCGCCATCTCCGACGGCGTCTCCATTGCATATCTCCAAGACGTGCTGGTCCACCCCGACGTGCATCGCCAGGGCATTGGACGGCGTCTGGTCGAGGCTTACCTGGCTCGCCATGCCCACGTGCGCCAGAAAGTGCTGTTGACCGACGGCCGCACCGAACAGCTCGAATTCTACCGGGCGCTGGGCTATCGCGAGGCCAGCGAACTCGGGCTGCACACCTTTATCCGCCTCGAGCACTGAGTACCGCGACCCGCAATCAAGTACCCTGGCCGCGGGCACCTCGAGCGCACCGAAAGCCGACGCGTTCGCTCCCCACCGGCATTCCCCGCTTGCGGATGCGCGCCACGGCCGCGCTGGGGGGTGTCGATTTCATGACTGGCGGATCAGGCGCCAGCGGACTGATCCGCATCGCTGTCGGATTCACTCGACCCAGCGGACTCGCCTGCGGTCGCAGCGGACTCGGACGAGTTCCTCCAGGTCGCCTCGATCTCGAGAACTGCCTGGCCAGAACCCTTGGTCAAATACGGTATGCCCGCCTCGCCGGCGATCTTGAGCCCGAATTTCACCTTGACCTCATCGGGTCGGTTGGCCGCTTCAAATGCACCCTGTACATACCGGCACACCGACGCGATCGTGCTGCTGACGCCTTCGGTGGCATTGGCCAGGCGGCTGGTCACTTTTTCCGCGATTTCCCCGCCCATCGGAGTCGTCTTACCTTTGGGAACAATCAGCGCGTCGTCTTCGAGCAGGTCCTCTACAGCCACCTCTGTTTCCTCGATTTCGACCAAAAAGTCGCCCACCTGGATCATTCTTGGCATGACGGCATTATGCCGGAAGTCGCGCGATCGCAGCTCGGTTAGTTCACAAACTTTTCTACCTATTCGAGCGCAGCCAGGTGACAGTGCTCGCTGTCCTGCATCAATCGCGGGACCCTGCCAGATGGCAAAAGCGGCGCTGATTCGCCCGGCTGCACCGCCCAATCGCGATCTCGGCTGCGGGCTGTCAAGTCAAGATACCTGCCGGAGCTCGGCTTTGCTGCCTATGGCCTCGAGCCTTTCCCGCAGCGCCTCGGCCTCCTTGCGCCGCAGCGCCTCTTTCAGCACCCGCGGCGTTCCCTCGACAAACTCTTTGGCCTCGCTGACACCGATACCCAATGCGTCGCGGACCTCACGGATCACTTCGATCATTCGCGTGCCCGGATCGAGAAGAACAAGGTCGAATTCGGGCGGCATCAGGGCAAACCGGCCGTCGAGATACCCACGCAGGTATTGACTCCAGTTGGCGCGAGAACCCAGCCGGGCCAGGACCGAGCCCAGACCGACACGGAGCCGAGCGAGAAACAAGAGCTCGCCCGGCCGGGCCAGAGTCTTGAGGTTTTTCCAGCGCCGTCTGAGGTCCCGCACGGTCATGCCCGCCATGGCATCAAATACCACCGTCTCATCGAGCAACATGGGACCGTATAGCCATCGCAATGTATCGCGTACCATAGAATGGTCGTATTTCTGGCCGTCTGCGACAATGCCCAGCTCAACCAGAGCACTGTGGATGTGGTCGCCATCGTCGGTGCCCATGGCGCGGCTGAGCCGAACTAGCCCGGCCACACAGTCCGGCTCGAATTCGTGACCACAGCCGTGGTCGAGAACCGCAATACGCTCGATCGAATGGCCGGCCGCTCGACTGATCGAATCATCGGCCTGTCCGACCTGGTCGGGACAAAATAGATAATTGCCGGGGTGCGGATCGCAATTGTAAATACCAAAGCGAAATAGCGATCCGACGTAAAAATCAAACAGGGCCGCACCCATCCGGTCGCGCTCTTCTTGGCCCGGCTGGCCGGCCAGGTACTCGTCGAGAGGCATGCCGTCGACATAACTCGTAGTCAAGACGCGGCGCGAACTGTACTCGGCGTGGACAACCGGCACATCGAGGACCGGATGCTCCTCGAACGTTTCGGCAAAAACCGCCTGCCGGCGGGCTTCGACACTGTAGTCGCACTCCTCGACAATGCGCTCCCTGACCCGGCCAACCAGGTCATCACCTCTCCGGCCCCGGCTGAAAAAGCCAGCGATTCGCCCGCCCAGCCGCGCCGGGCCAAAGTCTCTGGCCACAGTCTTGTCGATGTCTGGATACTGAACCTTGACGGCGACCGAAACGCCTCCCGGCAAATAGGCCCGGTGAACTTGACCGATGGATGCCACTGCAATCGGCTGCCGCTCCAATCTGTCGAGAAGCTGGTTGGCGCGAATGCCCAGTTGATCCCGCACCGTTCTCTCGATCTGAACAAAGGGCATCGGCTGGGCATGGCTCTGCAACACCGAAAAGGCCGCGCGGGTCTCGTCGGGCACATCGTCGTCCACATAGCTCATGAGCTGTCCCAGCTTCATGGGGACCCCCTTGAGCTCGCCCAGAGAAGTTGCCAGCTGGCGAGCAGCGTTGCGCTGCGCGCGCTCCCGGATCGATCGAACCGGCACAATTCTGGCCAATCTGCGCACGCCGCCACGCGCCGATATGGCCGTTACACGACCCAGACGGGATAATGACGACGCGGGAAGATTGGACCGCGATGCATCGAATTGCTCGGTGAGTTCGGCTCGGACGCCATGCGGGCTGGGAGAAACCATGGCCGCGAACTCTAAACAGAAACGCATTCGTTGTGGATCAAATAAGGCGTTTCTGTGACCGGGGATGAAAAGAAACAAGCCGCGAGACCCCCGTCCCCTACATGCTGTAGGTGAAGAATGCTCATCACGGCCTGTCGAGGTGTCGACGCGCCTTGTCGAAGCCGTTGATGGCGCGGTCGATCTGATCGTCAGTGTGAAGGACCGAGACCTGCAGCTGAATCCGGGCTTCTTGTTCTGGCACGACTGGATAACAAAGGCCTTGAACGTCGATTCCGAGTTCAGAGAGAGCGTTGACCATCTTTTGCAGCGTGATGGCGTCGCCGACCACGACGGTGAGAATGGGATGCTCGCCGCCCAGGACACGAAATTGCTTTTCGACCAGACCTCGCTTCAGGGTCGCGACTTGCTGGTGCAGAGCCTGCACAGAAAGTCGGCCTTGCGCCAGCAGTTGCAGGGACGTGGCTGCCGCGCCCACAGCGGCCGGCGGCAGGGCACTGGAAAACAGGTAGGGAGTGGATTTTTGTCGCAACCATGTGACGATCTCCTCGCGCCCGGCTACATAGCCGCCCGCTGCACCGCCCAAAACGTCGCTGAAACTCCCGGTGACGACATCGACGCGCTCCATGACCTGCCGGTACTCGCGGGTCCCCTTGCCGCGTGCTCCCATCACGCCGACACCCAGTGAGTCGTCGATCACGACCAGGGCGTCGTATTTGTCGGCTAGCTGGCAGATCTCTTGCAGTGGCGCGATATTGCCGTCGAGCGGAAAAACTCCATCGGTAACAATGGCCCGATACCGCGCGGCACGAGACCGTTTGAGCTTGTCTTCGAGATCTCCGATGTCGCTGTTCCGATATGGAAATGCCCGCGCACCCGAGAGTCGCACGCCCTCGGCCAGACTGGGATGAATCCACGCGTCGCACAGAACGCAGTCGCGACTGTCGAAGAGGGTGTCGAAAAACCCGATGTTGGCCAGGTAGCCGGTGCCAAAAAGAATGGCCTCGGGAACCTCGAGAAAATCACTGAGCGCGTTTTCGAGTTCCTTGTGAGCGCTCCGGGTTCCGCCGAACGCGCGTGAGGAAAACAGTCCATTGCCGTGGATTTCCATGGCCTTTACCGCGGCTTCGCGGACCTCGCTCCGGCGTGAGAGCGCGAGATAATCCTGTGCCATGAAATGGATCCGGCCGCCCGAATCAGGTTGCCCTCGGCTCTCATCGTCAGGTGAGAGCAGGACTTCTTGCTTGTACAGTCCCGCTCGTTCGAGTTTTCTGGTCTCACCGGCCAGCTGCTTGAGGAGTCCACGCGTCATGGTCGTCTGGCCATTGTCTACCGGTCATGGTCGTCTGGTCATGGTCGTCTGGTCATGGTCGTGTCGAGTCTCGAATTATTTAGCTGCGGCCAGAGCCTCGACAGCGCGGGCCAGAGCTGCGGGCTGTTTTTGTCCCTCGGGCAGCGCCTTATAGATTGCTATCACAGCTTCGCGTGCCGAGAGTTCGGCTCGCTTGTCCTTGCGCGCGGCGTGAATGTCGGCGATCAAGCTCTGGATTCTGGCCTTGCGCGGGCCATAGCCCAGACCGAGTGCCTTCTCGGCCGAGGCCAGAGCTCTGTCGTGTTGGCCGAGCTTGTAGTGGACCCAGGCCAGGCGATAGGGCGGATCGTACTCATTGGGCAGATCGGCGACCGATTTTTGCAGCGCCGGTACGAGCTCGGCAGCGGTGCCCAGGTACACGTGAACCTCGGCGCGCGGCCAGTTGAAGGTCATGGCAGCCCATGGGGTGGGCGCCTGTGCAGCCGCCTGGTCGATCAGCGCACGTTGCCGCTCGGCCATGGCGCGGGCACTCGGCTCGTCGCCGAGCGCTTGCAGATACCCCCGCGCAATGCGCATGGCGTCACTGCGGTCGTCGATCGACAGAAACGCTTCTTTGTCGTCGATGAGCTGGGTGAGCCGGGCCAGAGCAGATTGGCGAAATGCTTGCACAACCCCCTTGTCCGGTGCATCGGACTTGGACGCGCGGCTGGCGCAGGCACCCGCATAGGAAAGAAAATCGGCCGCGCTGGCGCTGCGTCCGGTGTGATTCATTTCGCGCCGGGCCAGGTCGAGGCAACCGGCATGGTCGCCGCTCTTGTAAAACGCCGAGATCATCGAGACCAGGATATCGGGCCGGCGGGGAGAGTCCTTGGCCAGGGCGCTGAGCGCCTGACCGTACGACGTGCGAGCTGCGCTCCAATCGGCCCCGGCCATGGCGCGATCGCCGTCGCGTATCAGCCGGAGCGGCGCGCCCTCGGGTAGATCGCCGGCCTGGACGGCCAGTACGGCCTTCTCACCCGCTGCCAAAAACGCCCGGAACTGGGCGATCGAGGCCGCGCCGAGGTATCGAGTCTGCACCGATTCATCTTTGGGTGCGGCAACGTAAAAGGTCGGCCACACCTGGGGCGGGAACTTGGCCAGAGCCGGGGCGTTGCTCTCTCGATCGGTGTCGAGCTCCAGCCATACGAAGCGATCGGCGATAGGCTCGAGGCTCTTGTCCACCATGACAGTGGTTTTCATGGACAGGCAGGTGTGACACCACTTGGCCCACAGATCGATGACCAGAGGCCGCGAGGTGGCCCTGGCGCAGTCCAGAGCTGCCTGATAGTCGTCCGAGAACCAGGCCAGAGGGCCGTGGACCTCGCTGCCCTTACAGGCCTTGGCCGCATCATCCGCTGTGTTGACAGCTGCCGCAGGGCCAGTCTGACCGGTGCTTTTTGGATCGGCCTCGGCTACTGGCACGCTATCGGCTTGGCTCTTGGGTTGGCTGTTGGATTCTTTCTTGGTGCAGCCGGCGGCCAGAGCGAGACCGGCGGCCAGGCACAGCATTGGCGTTCGCGGGTTTCCCATGGCCATTGCGCATAGCATGAAACGCCGGCTTCGATTACAGTTTCGCGCCTATGTCGTCCAAGTTGCCCAAGACAAAAGCCGCCCGGCCGGGCGCTGACAAAGCGTCTGGACCGACCGACGAGTCTGCTGAGCACACCCTGCGGCGCATCATCGGCGAGCGCCGAGACAAAGTCGCGGCCCTGCGCGAGCGCGGATACAATCCCTATCGCAATGATTTCAAGCCCACCCACAGCTGTGCCGAGGTCCGGGCCAAATACCGGGAAACTCAGCCGGACGAACCAAAATCGGGAATTCACCCGGTGGACGGCGAGGTCATCCGTCTGGCCGGCCGGGTCGTCGCCCGGCGCGGCTTTGGCAAGACTGTGTTCGCGCCAATGCGCGACGCCAGCGGCGACTTGCAACTCTTCATCAACGTCGACCACCTGGCCGAAGAGGATTTTCGGGACATCGTACCGCTGCTCGACGTCGGCGACATCGTGAGCGCCGAAGGTGTCGTGTTCTTTACCAAGCGGGGCGAGATGTCCCTGCTCTGCCACAAGCTGGCCATCCTGACCAAGTCGCTCCGGCCACTGCCCGACAAGCACAAAGGTCTCACCAACATCGAAACCCGTTATCGGCAGCGTTATCTCGACCTGTCGGTCAACCCCGAGGTGCGCGATGTGTTCCGCAAGCGAAGCGAGGTCGTGCGCAACCTGCGAGCATTTCTCGACGCGCGCGGCTTCCTCGAAGTCGAAACCCCGATGATGCACCCGATCATCGGCGGGGCTGCGGCCCGACCGTTCACCACCCACCACAACGCGCTCGACATGAAACTGTACCTGCGCATCGCGCCCGAGCTGTACCTCAAGCGCCTGCTGGTGGGCGGAATGGACAGGGTCTACGAGATCAATCGCAACTTTCGCAACGAAGGGCTCAGTCGCCAGCACAACCCCGAGTTCACCATGCTCGAGTTCTACTGGGCCTATGCCGATTACGAGGACTTGATGAGCATGACCGAGGAGATGGTTACCGAGATCGCCACCGGTATCAACGGCAACCTCGAAGCCAGCTGGGACGGCACCGCGATCGATCTGTCGCCGCCGTGGCGCCGGCTCAGCGTGCGCGACGCAGTGGTCAAAGAGGCCGGCAAGCCGGCCGAGCTATTCGACGATCCCGTACGTGCTGCCGAGATCGCCATGGAGACCGGAGTCGGGGCGGGCGATGTGCTGCTCGGATTAACCGAATCGCTCACGTCCAGCCAGATGGACGAGCTGGGTGGACTGCCCGCTCTGCGCGAACAGTTCGGCGACCCGAATGAGCGGCCCGGACTGGCCCGACGCATTAGCGAGCGCTATCCCGACCAGTTGACCGCGCGGGTCCGCGCCGGCCACATCGGATTCATGATCTTCGAGCATACAGTCGAGGAAACCCTGGTTCAGCCGACCTTCCTGACCCAGTTTCCGGTCGCCGTATCGCCTCTATCGCGCAAAAACGACAGCGATCCGGCGGTCTGTGACCGCTTCGAGCTGTTCATCGGCGGCGCCGAGTTCGCCAATGCGTTTAGCGAGCTCAACGACCCGGATGACCAGCGCTCGCGCTTTGAGGCTCAGCTTTTGGCACGCGCTCAGGGCGCGGACGAGACCATGGACTACGACGAGGACTACTGCCGGGCTCTGGAACTCGGCATGCCGCCAGCCGCCGGCGAGGGCGTGGGCATCGATCGCCTGGTCATGTT
>JAKSDA010000587.1 GCA_022360315.1 Pseudomonadota bacterium | reverse complement strand
GCCGCAGTAGCGTTCCTCGAACTCGGCTTCGGCCTCGTCGAGACCGCATCCCTGCGCCTGTACAAACGCGCTTACGATGGCTCCTTTGCTGGCGATGAGGTTGGCCATCTTGGCCACGTCCTCGAGTGACTCGTATTCATCTACGTTGAATGCGCCGAACCCCTCGAAGTCATGGATCGTCCATTCTTCGGCTCCAGCCACGGGACTGGTCTTCAGCACCTCGTGGATCTCGGCCGTGAGGTCGTCAGCATCTTGATCGGCCTCGATCCAGGCACCGTGGAGGTGGCCAGCGTTGTACGCGGCCAAGCAAGCGACGTAGATACCGGGGCTAGTTTCGCGGGTCATTCGAGCTCTCCTTTGGAGCGACCTGGTTCCGCCAGGCGCGGGTAGGCGTTGTGCCCGGAAAAGTAAGCGGGTCGTCACAGCCATCGGCGCGTAGCCGGCGTCTAGTCCTGCCAATCGGGAAGCGCGGGCGCGTCGTCAAGGGTCCAGAGGCTCAATGCCTCGGCGTCAGTGTCCGCGAAATCGAGCTGCCGCTCCGTGTAGTTCGCGAAGTACTCGGCGTCTGTGTCGCCCGGGCGGAGGGTCAAGAAGCCAAGAAGGGCCTTGACCGTTTCGTCATTATCGATGGAATAGAGCGGCGAGGCGGCAAAATCAGCACCCGCAAAGATCACTTCGTTGGCTGGCGAGCGCAGCTCGTAGCGCTGCCGCGATCGGCCCAGCCGATCGCAATCGTTGGTATCCCACAGGCGAAGCCGGTAGCCGTCGCGAAGCAGATCGGAAGAGTGGCTCATGGGGTCTCCTTTTGGAGTGGCCTGGATCCGCCAGGTTCGGGTGAGCGTCATGCCCTACACGTTTCAATGTAAGTTGTATCGACAGTTGTCAACAGATAATCGACAAGATACATAGGGAACCTGCACGATGCGACAACTGCAGCCGGAGAGCATGACGCAGCGAGTCGAATGCACGCATAGCCCACGGGGCCACGCCTCCACGACGATCTGCAGCCCTGCGCAGAAGCAGGCGCGAAGATGTCGACCTCATCGCCGAGACCATCACGGTCAATCAGCAGACGTATAACGGAATTACCGGAACGCCCAAAGGGCGAACCCGGCGAACCATCCCGATGACCGGCAAGCTCAGCCGAGTCCTGCGCAGCCTATCGGTCATTCGCGAGGGCCACGTGGTCCGCAACCTCGACGGCTCACCGGTCCGCGATGGCCAGAGTTCGCACGCCATCTATCGCATCTGCCGACGTGCCGGTCTGCCCGAAAAAGCCTGGCACACCCTCAGGCACTCGTTTGGCACCCACGCTGCCCATTTCGGCGTCAACCCCTG
>JAKSDA010000061.1 GCA_022360315.1 Pseudomonadota bacterium | reverse complement strand
TCTGATTCTCGAGACCGTACTCGCGAGCTGATATAAGTCGCCATCGCGGTCAGCAACCCGCGCCCAACGTGGCTCCCATATCGTTCTCCGGTCCCGTTTTACGAGGCAAAACGGGCATTTAGGGACGGGAACTAGCTAGTTCCCGTCCCGATTCGAGGTGGGCTCTAACGAAACTGGATGCGCAGATGGGTCGCAGCCAGGCGGCTGGCCCACAGTTCGAGCCGGCGTGGCCTCAGCCCGTCGAAACTCAGTTCGACCTTGTCGATCTCGCTGATGTGTAGACGATCGGCCGAGACCTGTGCGGGGCCAAATGGCAGATCCTTGACCGTGAGATCGAGACGTTCGATCTGTCCGCTCAATGCGGTGGCCTTGGTATCCTGACCGGCCTCATAATGCACCGCCCCGGCCATGTGCAGGTTGACCAGGCCGGGTTGCTCGTCGTCGCCGATTTGAATCAGGGCGCCGCCAGGCAGATCGATCTGCGCCGGCGCCTTGGCGTGCAGCGAAATCTTGACATTCTCCAGGGCCAGGGCGTGCAGGGCCAGGCGAGATTTGGCTTTGTCCTTGTCGCCATCCTTGTTGGGCTTGCCGACCCGCCTGGGTCGCAGCAGATTGCGCAGGTGTACCCGGCGATACGCGGCCATCGAGATGTCCTCTTCCTCGAGCGGCCAGCTCAATAGCGGCTCGCCAGAATAGGGTACCAGTGGCAGATCCCGAGCCAACACCAGCTTGTCGTCGATCAGCTCGATTTTGAGAAATGCCGCCTCCAGCCAGTGGACATCGTCTTCGAGCTTGTCGTAGTCGATCGTGCCGTCTTCGATGGGTACGCGAAAATAGTGGGTCGCTCGCCGGCGACCCACCCAGGGCAAGGTCATGTCCAGGATGAGGTCGAGGTCGAGCCGCCCTTCGAGAACGTCGAGACAATGCCAATCGATACGCTCCTCATCGTCGGTTTCACCGAAACCCGGTTCATCAGCATCGAATTGTTCGTCACTTGATTCGGCGTCAATCGAATCATCATCGCCCGATTGGCGGTCACCGAGCGGATGCTCGGGGGGGGTCGATCCATCGGCCTGGGCCGGGTCTGCGCCAGTGGCCATTTGAGACGCTTGTCGCGCAACAGCTGCACCAGTGGCTTCCCCGCCAACCGCTTTGTCCGGCCCGGCCTGTCCGTCCCGATTGGCCAGCTGGCCGGCTGGGTTCGGTTTGGTCGAATGATCCGGTCGCCCGGGCGAAGTATAGAGCTTGCCCAGATCGTGAATGACGATATGGGCGTCCTCGATCGACACGTGGGGGGCGAAGAGTTCCTCGCCGCTGGTGAACAAGAGTCCACGCGGGCAGCCGACGCGATGAGTTGTGATCTCGATATTGTCATCGTCGGACGTCGCCGACAGGCTGCCCAGGTCGACAGACTCGGCTGTGGTTTGTTCTCGTCCCAATGTAGTCTGCAAGGCGTCGATCGACAGCTCGTCGGCGCGATAGCTGAGGCTGCCCACCTGGCCCTCGAAATGATCGGTCTCGAGTCGGCTCAGCCTGAGCTTGTGCCTGGCCTCGCCAGCGCTGTCTTCAACCGCAATGATCCCGAGTCCGGTGATGCGCATGTCGGCGCCAAATAGCTTTTTCTCACCCATTGCCTGGTGTTTGCCGGCGGCGGTCCATCCGCCCCAATCGTCCGAGCGATGTTCGCAACATTGCTGCATTTTTCGCAACCGATCGGGTGGATTATTGAGCTCCGAAGATGTCGCTCGAGCCGTTCGTCGGCCGTGCAAGGTGACGCGACTTCGCATGGCCATTGCCCGGCCGAGTCGGTGCCGAGCATGGAAAGCGACCGCCCGGTGCATCGGCATCAATCGGTACAGGCTCGACCCCAGCAAGTGACGCAAAATGGCAGTATGATGCGCTGATGCCGGATGAGCGAGACGAAACCATAGCGGTGATCGGGCTGGGCTATGTCGGCCTGCCAGTGGCGCTGAGCTTCGCCAAGAGATACCCGACCATCGGGTTCGACATCAAAGCCAGGCGCATCGAAGAGCTCAAAGCTGGCCACGACGAGACCGGAGAAGTCGACAGTGCGGAACTCTCGGCATCGTCGATCAAGCTCAGTAGCAATCCAGCCGACCTGGTCGAGGCGACATTTGTCATCGTTGCCGTGCCGACACCGATCGATCACAACAATCGACCCGAACTCGGCCCGCTTATTGCGGCGTCGAATACAGTCGGGGCAAACCTCAAGAAGGGCGCAGTGGTGGTCTACGAATCCACCGTATACCCCGGCGTTACCGAAGACGTTTGTGCTCCAGTCCTCGCACAGGCGTCCGGCATGAAGGCCGGCGTGGATTTCTTTCTCGGCTACTCACCAGAACGCATCAATCCGGGCGACAAGCAGCACAGTTTCGAGCGAATCATCAAGGTGGTGTCGGGCCAAGACGCGGCCACGCTGGATCGGGTCGCCGATGTGTACAGTTCGGTGGTCACAGCTGGCGTGCATCGGGCGCCAACTATCAAAGTTGCCGAGGCGGCCAAGGTAATAGAGAATACCCAGCGCGACCTGAATATCGCCCTGATGAACGAACTGGCGCTGATCTTCGACCGGATCGGAATCCGCACCAAAGACGTGCTCGACGCCGCGGCAACCAAATGGAACTTTCTGCGCTTTACCCCCGGCCTGGTCGGCGGGCATTGCATCGGCGTCGACCCCTACTATCTGACTACCAAGGCGGAAGAGCTCGGCTACTTGCCCGAGGTCATCCTGGCCGGACGCCGCATCAACAGCACCATAGGAGCCTACGTGGCCGAGCGGACCATGAAGATGCTGTCGACCGCCGGGGTTACCCTCAGAGACGCCCGGGTCGCCATCTGCGGGCTCACCTTTAAGGAAAACGTGCCCGATCTGCGCAATAGTCGGGTTCCCGACATCATTGCCGAATTGCATCAATTCGGCGTCAGGCCCGTGGTGCACGATCCCCTGGGCAACCTCGACCAAGCTCGCGAAGAATACGGTATCTCGCTGTCCAGCTGGGACGACATCAAAGACCTGGACGCCATGATCTACGCCGTTGCCCACGATTTCTACCGCGATATGGGACAGGATATGCTGCTCTCTCGGATTCGTGATGGCGGTGTGATCGTCGATGTGAAATCGGTACTGAACACGGAGCAGGTCTCGCGCGGCCTGCAGTATTGGAGCTTATAACCGTGACCCGCTATGCGAATCTGCGCGCAGAACTGCGCGAACACCCCCGGCGCTGGTTGGTTACCGGCGCAGCCGGTTTTATCGGCTCCGCATTGTGCGAGGAGCTACTCAAACTGGACCAGACCGTGGTCGGTCTCGATAACTTCGTGACCGGCCACCGGCACAACATCGACGATGTCCTGGCGCAAAACCCCAGCAACAAGGACCGCTTTACGTTCGTCGAGGGCGACATCGGTGACCCGGCGAGCTGTGCCAAAGCAACCGCAGGCGCCGATTACGTCCTTCATCAGGCTGCCCTGGGCTCTGTGCCGCGTTCGATTGACGCTCCGATGAACTCCCATCTCGCCAATGTGGACGGCTTCTTGCGGGTGCTCTTGTCCGCTCGCGATGCCGGGGTCAAGCGCGTCGTCTATGCCAGCTCGAGTTCGGTATACGGCGACCACCCGGGTCTGCCCAAGGTCGAGGACCGCATCGGCCGACAGCTGTCACCCTACGCGGTCACCAAGCGGGTCGACGAGTTATACGCTGGAGTTGTCCAGGATTGCTACGGCCTGGACTCCATCGGCATGCGCTACTTCAATGTATTTGGCCGCCGTCAAGATCCCAACGGCGCTTATGCTGCTGTCATACCGCGCTGGATCGGTCTGCTATTGGCCGGTCAAAACTGCCAGATTTACGGCGATGGCTCCAACAGTCGAGACTTCTGCTACATCGATAATGTCGTGCAGGCCAATCTCCTGGCCGCGACCCAAGGCGATGCCAGTGTGACCAACCAGGTCTACAACGTGGGCTGTGGTGGCCGGACAACACTGAACGAGCTGTTCGAATATATCCGCGATGGCCTGGCTGAAATTCGGCCAGACCTGAAAAATCAAAAACCCGTCTACGCTGATCCGCGCCCGGGCGATGTTGCCCATTCACAGGCCAATATCGATAAAATTCGCAGCAAACTGGGCTATGAACACACTCACGATATAGCCACTGGTCTGGTGCAAACGGTGCAATGGTTTGCCGCTCGAACCGATCGGTTGACGACCGGATGACGCTGCCATAATGCATGATCTGCCCCCTGGCAGGAGAAATCTCCTGGGGTAGTCTTTCCAGTAATATACTGAACAACTCAGCAACCAAGAGGTAATGAGCTGATGGCTGATGATCCACTCCCGATTCCAGAACCAAAAGAAATCGATGAAAAGAAATCCCTCGAATTGCGCCACCTCGCCGAGGATGCCGTGCTCAAGGGCGTCCCATATGGCGAGGAGCAATGCGATAACTGTCTGTACTACCTGGACCACGACGACAAGCTATCGTACTGCTGGCATCCCAAACTACGCATATTGGTCGGCGCTACGTGGTGGTGTCAGTGGTGGGAAGAGATCCCGGACGAAGACTGATCATGTCATGCGCTGAGTCAGCGGCCAATAGACCGAGCCATGGATGAAAAAGAAGAGCGCCATTTCGTCGACCGATCGAGGCAGGGTGACGATCTACGACAACTCAACGAGCAGAACGTGGTCGATGCTCCGCTCGGTCATCTGCAGTCGGAGCAGATCAACGAATTCTACACCGTGACCGACGAGATGACCAAGATCCTTGCCTTGAAAGGCCCCGAGATCCGGCTGGATGAATCGCTCGGCCCCGAGCTCAAATACGCCCTCAAAGCATTGTTCGAAGCCCGGACAGCCAAAGATGCCGAGAATGCCGAGTTTGTATCGGGGGTTTTGCGCAGCAAGCGGCTCAATCAGGCCTTGATTTCCCTGCAGCCCATACTCGCCACAGCACTACGGCCAGATTTCAAGGAAGGCCGCACTGCCTACAATCGATTGGTGCAACATATAAATCAGGTACGCTCGGATATCAATACAGCAATATTGCTCGAATTAGGTATCGTATACGATTTCTCCGATAGCAAAAAAAATGTCGAAGGTGGCGACGACGACCAAGACGACGACCAAGACGACGACCAAGACGACGACCAAGACGACGACGATGAGGGCGACAATCAACCCGAGAACGCCAGCAGTGAAGGCGCCGGTGACAAATCGAGCCGAAGTGGGACCTGGTTGCGCCGGTTTCTCGACCGACGAGATCGAAACCACACAGGAGAAAGGCATGATCCAGAACACAATCAATTGATTGAGCCAATGAGCCAACGCAGCTCGGCCGAGATCGACGACGATACAAAAACCAGTGAAGAAGAGTAGTGAATTTAGCTATATAGATGAATCCGTCCAGGTCGGAGAGCACTTGGATTGCAGAGAGGTTAATTGAGGATACATTTCATTACCATGGTACACTAAAGCATAGCTTGACCTACCTCGTTCAACCGAAAATACTACTGAAGTAGTGGGTGATTCTCCCGTACGAGAGATGACGCATCGCACCATAGAGCGCTCGATGGGTCATTACCAGATTCTCAAGCGTCTTGCGGTTGGGGGGATGGCCGAGATTTTTCTCGCCCGATCCACTGCGATCAAGGGGTTCGAGAAACACGTTGTTCTCAAGCGTATTCTGCCCAACCATGCGCAGAGCGATGACTTTGTGACGATGTTTCTCGACGAGGCGCGCCTGGCTGCCCGACTGACCCATCGAAACATCGGCCAGGTTTACGATTTCGGTGAGCAAAACGGCGCCTACTACCTGGTCATGGAGTATCTCCACGGCCAGGATGTGCAGAGCATGCTCAAGAGTGCTTCCAAAAAGCAGAAGAGTATCCCGCTCAAGCATGTACTGAACATCGTATCCAATGTCGCCGCCGGGCTGCAGTACGCTCATGACCAGGTGGATAGTGACGGGGCGCCACTTCATATTGTCCACCGCGATGTGGCGCCATCGAATATCATCGTGACGTACGACGGTGCAGTGAAGCTGGTCGATTTCGGGATCGCCACGGCGCAGACTCACAATTACGAGACCGATGCCGGTCTCATCAAGGGCAAAATATCTTATATGTCGCCCGAGCAGATCCGCGGCAAAGAGCTGGACGGGCGTACAGATATATTTACCCTGGGCATCGTGCTCTACGAGCTGACGACGATGTCCCGTCTGTTCCCGATTGGGCGCGAGCACAAGCTGACAGTCATGCGGCGCATCGTGCAGGGCAAGATTCCCCGGCCTTCGCGCCGCGTCTACCCGTATCCTCCACGGCTGGAAAAGATTGTCATGCGCGCCCTCAGTGTGGAGCGCTCACACCGCTATCAGAATGCGGGCGAACTGGTGGAAGATATCGAGCGTTTTGCCAAGCGACAAAATCTCAGTTTGTCTCCCACAGAACTCGGACGGTATGTCACTCAACTGACCGGTTATCGGCCAGAGCCATGGCGCAGAGTAGGCAATAGCGATGACGGCGAGGCAGATGCCAGGGACGGCGAAGCAGCCGTCAGCGGGGAACGCAGTGACGAGGGCAATCTCCGGCTCAGCCTGGGTGTGCCGATGCTACACTCGGCGACGCATCGTTCGGTACCGAGGCTGCCCGCTGACTCATCGGGCCAGGAACGCACATATGTTGCCACGCCCCGGTCGGAAACCGTGCGAGTGGCGACGTTGCAGCGACAAGCCCGAAAGCGGCGAGTAATCGGGTTGGTCGCGGTCATGCTTGCAGGCGTCATCGGAGCCATCGTGGCGTTGCTCAGCGGTCACTTTGACTCGCCCTTGGAGCAACGTCCCCATCCCCATCCCCACATAGTTTTACGGCAGCCCGTCACAAAAAGCGGGATCGCGGACGCCGAGCCAAAGGACCGCAAGGAACTCGTCAGTACTGTGACGCTAGACAGCGGGTTGCCGGATGCTTCCGACATCGCACAGCAAGCCGCCCCACCCACCGAGGTGTTGCCCGATGATAGCGCAACGCCTCCGCCCGCAGCCGACGGCCCGGTAACGAATACTGGGCGCGCCGGGCGCGAACTCGCCAAACCCGAACGGAAGCGCACAGCTACCAAGAGCAAGCGAGACCGCAAATCGCGCAGTAAGTCGCGGCGCAACGCGCGACGATCGCGCAGCAGCAAGGAAAGCGATAGGGCGCGCTCAAAACGCGAAAAAAAGGCCAACGCTCGTCAGACTAGGCAAAAAGACCGCCCGGACGACGCCAACTGGGATTCCGACGACGTATTTCCTCCGTCGACCAAGCCGTGATGTCTATTCATGGCTTTTTGCCATTCCTGCTGGCGTGGATGCATTTCCTGTTTAATGGCAGTTCAGTAGGGCCTCACAATTCGCTGCATTATCCACGCAGGCAGCAAACTCGTCGACACGCTTTTTGCCTTCGCTATCGCGCTCGAGCACAGTGCACGCCGAGGTACATTCGTGTTTGTCGATACGCACATAGTCGCGGGCAAGTGATTCGATGCACTCGATTTGCCGCTGGCACAATTTCTTACAACGTGAGCTCTGCGAAGCAGGACACGCCGTAATAGCGAATAACGCGATAAAACCGCCCATAATGACTCGCCTCATCGAGGCGATAGTATTACACCGGTTTTGCCGCCAATCCAGTAGGACGATACCTCGACGACACCTTAACTGCCCATCGATGGAACGACCGGCTCGCCGCCGCGCGGCTCGGTCGGTTCGTCGTCGATCACCCTACGTACCGGATCGCGCCAAATCGATCGATAATACCGACGATTTCTTCCGGCGGACAGGGCTTGGGCAAAAACGCAGCAGCCCCCAGGTGTGCGGATATCTCGGGCGCTAGCGGTGATTCCGAGATGAGGACAAACGGCGGTGGATCGGGCAGTCGATCGATTTCGGTTACAAATTCCGTAAGGCCACCGTCACTGTCGTTTCGATCTACTAAAATTACGTCAATACCGCCTTCTCGCACGCGGCGAATCCCATCTTCGATAGCATAAGCGCAAATCACGGCATGCCCCGAAGTTTCGATCGCCACGCACCATTCTTCGCATAGCTTCAGGTCTCCCTGAACGACCAGCACGGTGCTCACAATGAGCTACAATAGCAGTGAGCTTTGAGCAATGGAAGACCCATATGCGAGCATTTCATTGCCTTTTCAGGTCAACTCTGCCTGTGCCCGCTGTACTCCCTCCGACCATCCAACCTCGTCAGCAAGCTCTCTCGCCTCGCGCAAATATGCGGGGTTCAAACGCCAAAACGTCCGCGTCGGAGTAATGCCTGACAGCAAGAGCTCTGCAGTACCGCGACGATCGCCCAAGCGGCGCATTTCGTTGACTGCTGCCTCTCGATACTGTTCCGCTAATTTCAGGTTTCCTAGTTTTTCGTAGTGTGAAGCTAGGAGAGTTTGCACCTTGGCTGAGCCGATACGAGAACGCACGCGCCGCGCATGGATGAGTGCGCTCTCGGCGAGCTGGAGAGCCCGCTCGCTCTGGTTGCTCGCCCCCTGCATACGGGCCTGTCTGAGCAGTAGACGCCACAGAACCATGGGCCCATCGGTTGCGTTCTCACCCTCGCCCAACGTCACGATATCTATACCTTCGATGAGTTCGGCAATAGCCTTGTCGATATCGCCCTTGCGCTCGTATACAGCTGCCAGATCGAGATAAAAGTCGGGCAGTAATTCCATTTCGCCAACCGGTATCAAGAGGCCGATGGCGCGGCGTAGGGTCTCGGTCGCCGGGTCGATTCTGCCCTCTGCGATGCATAGATGAGCCGAGGCTCGCAAGAGCTGTGCGTTCAAACTCGGCTCTCCGTCGCAGTAGCCTTTGGCCTCTTCGACCACGCCATGAGCGAGTTTGAGTTGTGCGTCCTTACGCAGTGTTTCCGCCAATTTGACTGCCAGAGTCACAAATAGAACCCGCTGGTCGACTTCGTCGTTTTTCAGCATGACCTTGCGGGCTGCCTCATGTGCGCGCTGGTACAAAGCCATTGCGCCCCGGTCATCGAGCTGATGCACAGCATCGTCGCCTGCGATCATCAAGAGGGACGCGGCGTCTTCTAAATGCCCAGCCATTTCGTGGTGGTGGCCCAATATCAGCGGATCATTTACAGTTGTTGACAAACACTGAATCGCCTCTGCGTGTAGTTCACGCCGTACGTTTGCCGGCGTGCTGTCGTAGATGACGTCGCGGACCAACTGATGACGGAAGCCGACCCGGCCCTTTTCCTCGTCGTTGCAGAAAAGGCCGCGTGCCTTGAGCATGGTCAGCGCATCGCCGAGTATGTCATTGCCCATACGATCGCCGAGGATCGCCTCCAGCAGGTTTCGGGGCACGCTGAGGCCGAATACCGCAGCGGCCTGGCAGACCATGAGCACTTGATGGGGCAGTAACCTGATCCGTTCGGCGACGAGATCGGCAATGGCTGGCGGGGCCTGTTCGATTGTGCCACCCTCGACGATAAAGCGCACCAGGTGGTCGGCATAAGAGGGGGTGCGATCGGTGTGCTGGTTCAATGCCTCGGCATCCGGCATGCCGTCCTGTCGACCAGAGTGCAAATGCTGGACAATGTCTCCCAGCTCCTCGGTACTGAAGGTCGGGACGTTGATCCGAGCCACTTCCCTGGGCCACAGGTCAGCGAAATGGGGCAGATTGGTGGCGATGACCCGCAGCCGGCGCTCCGGCTTGACCTCGGCCAGGTGAATGAGCAGATCGCGGCTGGGCGCGTCGTATTGCTCCACATCATCGAGCAAGAGTACGACGCATTTGTGTTTTGCGGCCGCCATGAGCACGCGCAGTGTCGAGGCGAAGAGCTCGCGCCTTCTCACGCCTGGCTCGAGTTGCCAAAGCTCGCCGTGGTGGCCAAAAAGCTCGGCGATACCCGGCAGATCGCGCCGTTTGAGCCCCATGGAATCGAGAGCAGTGCTCAGGCTGTCGTAGGCGCAGGACTGCGGCAGTGACATCGCCGCCGCGACCAGGGCACGAATGGGATAGTAAGGGGTCTTCATGGCGGTGGGGTCAGCAGCAGTGCTGTAGACGGCAAATCCCTGGATTGCTTCGAGCCGGTGCCGGATCTCTTCGAGCAATCGCGAGCGGCCGCTTCCGGATTTGCCCGCCAGCTGGAGCACAGCGGAGCTACCATCTCTGGACACGAACTGTACCAGTTCGTCGATGATGAGCGCGCGCCCGATCAGTGGCAGCGGCAATATGCCCGAGGATACGCTCGAGTCGACCTCGTCCAGCTTGTCGGAACTTCGCTGGTCGAGCAGCGTGGGCAACTGTCCAAAGGTCAGATTGATCCGGTATGGCTCGGTCCCGGCGTCCGAGAGCGTGGCGGTTACCTGACCTGTGGGCAGTGGGTGGCCACATTCGGGGCAGAACTTGAACCGCGCCAAACTGGGCACTCCGCAGCCATCGCAGTGGATTTTGGCCTCGTCGTCCGGGCGGCTCAACCCCAGTGCCTGCTCCAGGGCAGTTCGAAACTCGATGGCAGAGGCAAAGCGATCAGCTGGATTTTTGGCCAAAGCGCGTAACGCAATGGCCTGCAGTACCTCGTTGATGTCACGATCCGGACACTTGAGGCTGGGCAAGACGGGCTCTTGACGCAGCTGCCGGCGCAGGACATCCATCGTTGAACCGCCTGCGAACGGAGTTTCCCCGGCCAAGATCTCGTACAGCACGATGCCCACTGCATACAGATCGCTCGCCACCGACGGATCTGCACCGCCGATGAGCTCTGGAGCCATGTACTCGGGCGTTCCACAGATCGTGCCCTTAGTCTCCTCGCTTTGCGGCGTCCCGATCATGCGAGCGATGCCGAAGTCGACGACTTTGACCAGATCCCAGCCGCCGCGGCGATGCTCGACGACAACGTTATCGGACTTGAGATCGGCGTGAATAACTCCCTCGTGATGGGCCTCTTCCAACCCCGACAAAATCTGACCGATGAGGTCGACGATGCGCTCATCGACGAGCGGGGATTTGCGGACGATGACTTGAGTGAGCGTCATGCCACCCCGCAAGTATTCCATCACGATATAGAGCAGGCCGTCGTCGGTCTGACCGTAGTCGATGACCGAAACCGTGTTGGGATGATTGAGCCTCGATGCAAGGGTTGCCTCGTCGTGAAAGCGTTTGACCAGATGCTCGTCTTTGGCCAGATCGGGATTGAGGATTTTGACCGCGACGGTGCGACCGAGCGCCGTTTGATCGGCCTGATATACTGTCCCGGAGGCTCCGGCACCGATACGGCTGCGCAACCGGAATTTGCCACCGAGGACCCGGCCAATCAGCTTCTCACTGTCGAGCTGTACATCCATACACGTCCGTAGCGGAGCTGTAAGTCGCTGATGATACCTAATCTCTCACGCGCGCTCCAGCACCGTTGCAATCCCCTGCCCCACCCCGATGCACATGGCCGCCAAACCATGCCGGGCGCCGCGCGCGGTCAGTTCGTGCATCAGGGTGACAACCAGACGGGCGCCGGATGCGCCGAGTGGATGGCCGAGCGCGATAGCCCCGCCATTGACGTTGACCGTGGCTGGATCGAGTTCGAGGTGTTTGATACAGGGAATTGCCTGCGCTGCAAAAGCCTCATTGATTTCGGATACATCGATTTGCGCGGCAGATAGACCAGCGCGGCTAAGTGCCTTCTGCCCCGCGGGAATGGGACCCAAACCCATATAGTTGGGCTCGACGCCAGCCACTCCCCAGGATACGTAACGCGCCCTGGGTTTCAGATTGAGATGGCGGACAGCGTTTTCGCTGGCCAGTAGCATGGCGACTGCGCCGTCGTTGAGACCCGAGGCATTGCCGGCCGTCACAGTTCCATTCTTGACGAAAGCTGTGCCCAGCCGGGCCAGTTTATCGCGACTGACCTCGGGGCGCGGGTGTTCGTCCACACTGCACACGATGGCCTCGCCTGTCTTGCGGTCGACACCGGTCTGCGTGGAAACCACCTCGAGTTCGAAGCGTCCCGACTCCATTGCGCGCCGGGCACGCTGCTGCGATTGGTAGGCAAAGTCGTCTTGCTCCTCGCGACTGACCTTCTCCTTTTCGGCGACTTTTTCGGCGGTTTCCCCCATAGCCAGTGTGCCGTACTGCTCTGCCATCCTGCGGTTGATCATCCGCCAGCCCAGGGTGGTGTCGTACATTGTCTGGTGACCGCGCGGAAATGCCTTTCCGTGTTTGGGCACCACAAAGGGCGCGCGAGACATCTGCTCGACGCCCCCAGCGATCACCAGATCGGCCTCACCCAACAGGATCTGCCTGGCACCATCGGCAAACGCCTGCATGCCAGAACCGCACAGCCGGTTCACAGTCACACCGGGCACGCTGACTGGCAATCCAGCCAGGAGCAGACCCATGCGTGCCACATTCCGATTGTCCTCACCAGCCTGATTGGCACATCCGAAGATGACATCGTCGACTTGTTCAGCCGGAATGCCGGTCCGTTTGATCAGCTCGGCGATGACGTGGCCGACCAGATCGTCGGCCCGCACGGTTGCCAGCGCACCACCGTGTCGCCCGAACGGAGTACGAAGACCATCAATGAGATAAGCAGCACGGCCCATAAGAGGACTGTAGCCGGGATGGATGCAGTTCGTCACCCCACAAGCAAAAAAGTGGATTCGAGTTCGGGTCTCTCATAGGCTGTGCAATCATGCATGTGAACGAGCGCATCGTCCGGGAAACCGCCGTCAAGGGTCTGCAATCGGCCAGACGGCGGGCGATTCGAGTGGACACCGCTGGCTGGTTCGCGGCGCGGCAACCCGGTGTCATTCGGTTTCTCGAACAGCGTTTGCAGGGCGATGCCTTCAGCGTCGCCCTCCACGCTGCCTGGGTGATCGCCGCAGCCTTCGAAAAAAACGACGGGGTACCACCGCCGCGACTGATCCGCTCGCTCATCGAACGAGGTGAATCGGCCATCCGCGCCGAACAGGCGAGCAGTCGTGCCATGCGAAGCGGCCAGGTCGCCATTCACTCGATGAGCAGAGCGGCAAACCCCTGGATTGAACCCGGCTGTGCAGAACGACAGCCAGCTCTGGTCAGCTGGATTGCCGAAACAGTTGCGTCTCCACCGATCCCACTCGACAAGCAAGAGCAACGCGATGTGGCCCGATGTCTGATAGCGCTGGTATACGGGTTCGACCAGCTGACCACGGGTCGTGCAGTTCCATGAAGGGTTCCGCCTGGCTGTGAACCCAATCGATAACTAATTGTGATATCGACATAGTATATTTAGATCCTGCTTTTCAACGTTTGGCGCGATTTCAAGCTGGAAGAACAGAAAACACGGGACCCACCTCGTACCGCTGTCTCATCCT
Organism: Pseudomonadota bacterium; assembly: GCA_022360315.1. GTDB lineage: Bacteria > Myxococcota_A > Polyangia > Haliangiales > Haliangiaceae > JAKSDA01. Next base: position 76,611 of record JAKSDA010000061.1, on the reverse strand, counting down.
CCTTTGGGTCCCTCACCATCCCGATACCCTCGAGGTACGGCAATCCAGAAGACTGGACAGAACGCACCGTCCCTCCTCGCTCACCATGCCGACACCCATTGCCTCCTATCGGGCAGTCGAACGGAAACAATAGGGGCCTGATGCGAAAAATCGAAAATTCGCCATAGCGCCGGGGGAACTCTGCAGTCTCAGATAGTTCGAGAGGGACAGGAGACAGGGCAGACGCGGGGAGCTTGCGGAGCGTACACGACGTAACCGAGCAGGCAGCTCGCCGGGTGTATTTCTGATGGGTTATGCGAAGGGCAGCCGTGACGAGGGCCCGACTTCTATTCAAGAGGGCAGCGTGTTGGTGCGAAAGCCGGGAGCGAGCGTTTGCCGTGTAGGGTCACCCCGGGCAACGGCTGGAATGCTCACGGCACGGTCGAAGTCATCCGCCACCCATACCACCATGAACCAGGTTGTGTGCTGGTCGGGTTCAGGTAAGGGGGCTTCGGCTCCGCGGCGGATTCGGTTGTGGTCATCGGTTGTGGTGATTTGCACCTCACCGACGCGAAAAAGCTGTCCTGGCGCGATGGCCGGCTGCGCGAACGAGAGACCGAGTGCCACGATGGCGGCTGCGATAAAGCGCCGAACCCCGACCCGGCGACGGGTACCGGACCTGGGTTCTGTCCCGGCACTCATGGTGCTGCCATCCATTCTTCTAACGCTAGCAAATCGCCGGCTGCAATGACAATCACTGACTTCTTCGCTCGGTCCAGATCACAGCTTGGCTCCTGAACGTGGGGGGGTTTTTCAGGAGGCACGGTTTATGTTTGACCGATTCATCGACAGACCCAAAACGCGGCGGCCGTGGCTGGCTGCCTTTCTCGGCTGCTCGGTTCTGGCCCATGTCGGAATGGCCAGCGTTCTTTTGATCACGGCCATGTGGCAGATCGACAAGCTGGCAGCTCCCAACCGCGAGATCTACAGCCCGGTCCAGCTCCAACTGGGCGAACCGCCACCAGAGGTGGAGCCGACTACCAGGCCAATAACCCCGAAACGTCCCAAGCGACCAAAAGAACTTGTGCAACCGACTAAAGAGACCCTACTTGAGGATGTAGAGATTTCGATCGAGCCCCCTGGTGGCGCAGCCGAGGGTCATCCGGATGGTATTCCGGGCGGAACCGGCGACTGTGTGGGGTGTATTTCAGGTGGAACCAGCGATTTCGTCCCTATTCTCGAGATCGAGGAGCCGCCACGGGCACTAGCTAATCCGCTGAAAATCATACCACCGCACGTTCTCGAGGGTCAGCGTGTGTCCGGGGATGAACAGATTCATCCACCGGACACAGTCCGTTTAAAAATGGCGCGCGACGGGCGGAGTCGACTTCATGGAGTCATCGAGATGTGCCTCGACAAGAGCGGCCGGGTCAGTTCACTCAAGATACGGAAATCAACCGGTTATCAGAACTACGACCGAAAAATCTTGGACGGGATGGAACTCTGGCACTACCGACCGTACCGCGCCGACGGCAAGCCCATCCCGGTATGTACGTCGGTTACGTGGATTTATGTTATGCGGTAAGGCGTTGCGGTGAGATGTCCGGCCGGGAGCGGCACGTGCCCGCGTGGCGCAGTGGTCCGGCCGAGAGGTATGCTCCGCGGGACTCCTTGCATCCTCCTTGTCTCGCTTGTGTCTCTCGAACGATGTGAGACTGTATCGTTGGCCCGTGGCGCGGTTTTCGATTATCAATATTGTGTCCGGCGGCCAGACCGGTGCGGATCGCGGCGGCCTCGATGCTGCTATCGAGCTCGGTATCCCTCACAGCGGGTGGTGTCCGAGGGGTCGTCGTGCCGAGGACGGGACGATCCCGCCCATCTATAAACTGCGCGAAACCGAATCACGGCGGTATTCGGCGCGCACGGAGCGCAACGTGATCGATTCGGACGGCACGCTGATCGTGAGCCGCGGTCCGCTTACAGGAGGAAGCGCTCTCACCGAGCGTCTTGCCCGCCAGCATCAAAAACCCGCTCTGCATATCGCTCTCGGCAGCATGCAGTGCGCGGGCAGCATGCAATCCGCAGGCAGCATGCAGTCCGCAGGTAACGCCGCCGACGAGACCGCGGTGAGTCAGATACGCACCTGGCTGGCAATTCACGATATTCACAGGCTCAACGTCGCAGGACCGCGCGAGAGCCACTGTCCGGGCATTGGACGCGCGGTTCGTGCCCTTCTGGTCGCTGCTATTGGTTGAGCGCAGCAATATCAGCAAACCGAGGAATGATAAGAAGTACGAGTCGAAGTAGCCGCCTTTTTGCCGCGAACTACCGATTTGCTATTGGCCGAGTATCGTTTTGGCGGCCAGGGCGCCGGGACCGCAGGTGATGCCCCCACCGGGATGACTGCCACTGCCGCACAAAAAGAGCCCGCGAATCGGTGTGGCGTATTTGGCGCACTGAATCGTGGGCCGCATGAACAAGAGCTGGTCGGGCGCGTGCTCACCGTGGTAAATATGGCCTCCAGACACGCCATAGTGGGACTCTATGTCAATAGGACTGAGAATCTCCCTGGCCACGATCCGCTCGGACAAGCCAGGGACGTGTTCGGCAAGGGTTTCGATGACCACTCGACCCAGGGTTTCTCGCTGGATGTCATTCCAGCTGCCGCGCAAATCGCGCGCGGCAAAGTGAGCGAGAATCGACACCACGTGATGTCCTTCGGGACAGAGATCGGGGTCGGATAACGACGGCACACGGACGTCGAGCACGGGTCGACTGGATATCTCGCCGTACTTGGCGGCGTCGAAGGCGCGCTCGAGATCGTCGAGGGACTCGCCAGTGCGGAGCGCCTCGACGGGCTCACCGTCCTTGCTCTCGATCGAACCCGAGATGGCCAGATGTACCTTGGCCGTGGTCCCCCGGGTGCGAATGCGGCCAATGTCTGTGGCCAATCGGGCTGGCAAATACTCGGAGCCGATCAGGTCGAGAAATACTGTCTTGGGGTCGCACGACGCGACTACGATGTCTGCCCGGATGACTTCTCCGCCATCGATCTCGATACCGGTGACCGCTGAATCGCTGCCCACGGTGATCCGGCTCACCCGCGCATGGGTCCGAATTTCGGCTCCGTGGCTCCTGGCAGCCCCGGCCACAGCGCTGATCAGGCTGGCCGGCCCACCCTGGACCTCGGCGCCCGCGGTGCATTCGCGGATGAGCAGATTGGCTGCACTACCCGGAGACCGAGGCCCGGCGAACGTGCCCTCGATGGCCGATGCAGCCAGTGCAGCGCGCAGCCGCTCGCCCTGAAACAACTCGTGCATCCAGTCGAATGTACTCATGGGACCGATGCGAAGAAGCTCGACCATGTCTTTGGCGCCCAGGCGGCGCAGATTCAGGCCGAGAGTAAAGAGCGGCCAGAGCCGGCCCTTGGGGTCGGCCGGAGGCGCGTCCATCACAGGATCCACGGCCCGCCGGACCCGGTCGATGAATGCGCGATAGGCGGCAAATCGCTCGTCGTCGCGGTAAGCCAGACTCCCCTCGATACAGTCGCCGCGCAGCCAGAGGCCAGAGCCACCCTTCGCCGGCGCCCACACATCGGGCGGATCACACCAGGTGAGGCCAAAGCGGCCAAGATCGAGCTCCTCGATCAAGCGCCGGCGCACCCCGCTGGTGTGGTGAAGAAGACCGGGGACGAAAAACTCGCCATGAAAATTCTCTCTGGCTGCCAATCCGCCCAAAACAGGTCGAGCTTCGACGACGACGACGTCGCGTCCGGCCCGAGCCAGAAACGCGGCTGCGGTGAGGCCGTTATGACCGCCACCGATCACTGCGATCCGGCCGCTCACAGGGCCCGCTCCTCGAGCAGGGTCTGCGCTGCCAGGGCACCGGGAGCACCCATGACACCGCCGCCCGGATGGGTCCCACTGCCACACATCCACAACCTGCGGATGGGAGTTCTGTAACGCGCCCAGCCCGGTACAGGACGGAGGAAGAACAACTGTTCGAGCCCGAGTTCGCCGTGAAAAATATTGCCCTCGGTCAGCCCCATCTCCTGTTCGAGATCCCACGGCGTGAGTACCTGCCGGTGCAAAATGGCCTCCTTGAGTCCGGGACAGTATTCGGCCAGGGTTTCGACCACCGTGTCGCCAAATTGCTCGCGTTTGTCGGTCCACATCTCGGCGCCGTCGGCCAGATGATACGGCGCGTATTGAACAAAAATGGACATGACGTGCTTGCCCGGCGGAGCCACGCTGGGATCGGTCAGCGAGGGAATCACCACGTTGAGATAAGGCCGGCGCGAATACATACCGTACTTGGCCTCGTCATAGGCACGCTCGAGATACTCCATGCTAGGGGCAACAGCGATATCACCGCGAACGTGCAGACCGTCGCCCGGGCGGCAGGTAAAGTCGGGCAAGCGGTCGAGGGCCAGATTGACCTTGCCCGAACTGCCGCGCATCCGAAAACGGCGCACCTGGGCCACGAAATCGTCATCCAGATGTTCGAAGCCGACCAGCCCGAGAAATGTCCGATGCGGGTCCACTGCCGACACGACGGCCTTGGCTCGATACTCGGTGCCGTCTTCGAGCACTACGCCCGACGCGGTTTTATCATCTATCAGTATTTTGGCTACCGGAGCCTCGGTACGAATTTCGACACCCAGGCTGCGCGCTGCACTGGCAATGGCCAGACTGATCTGACCGGTGCCGCCCCGGGACAATCCCCAGGCCCGAAACGCACCGTCGATCTCGCCCATGTAATGGTGGAGCAAGACATAGGCAGTACCCGGTGAGCGCACGCCGAGATAGGTCCCGATAATACCACTCACCGACATGGGTGCCTTGAGCGCGTCAGACTCGAACCATTCGTCGAGAAAATCTGCTGCACTCATGGTCATCATCTTGACCAGGCGGGCCAGGGTCTGGTCGTCGAGGTCGCGGATTCTCCGGCCCAGATGGAACAGATCGCGCACCTGACCGAGCCGAAATGAGGTCGGATCGGGCGGTACCATGTCGATGATCGGTTTGACCCAGCGAGCGATTTGCATCATGGCCCGGCCAAAGAGTGGATAGATGTCGGCATCGCGTTGTGAGTACGCGGCGATTTCGCGCCGTGTTTGTTCGGGATCGGGCCAGCGGACCAGACCGGGTCCGTCGATATGAGGAGAAAACGAGCACTCGAGCGGCAGGATTTCGAGGCCGTGTCTGGCCAGCTCGAGATCGCGGATGATATGTGGTCGAAGCAAGCTGACCACGTACGAACACACTGAGTACTTGAAGCCGGGATAGAGTTCCTCGGTGACAGCGGCGCCACCGAGCACGTACCGGCGTTCGAGCACCAGGACACGGCGCCCGGCTTTTGCCAGGTACGCGGCGCAGACCAGGCCGTTGTGGCCGCCTCCGATCACGATGGCGTCGTAGGACTTCATCATTGCCTAGGACTTCTTTCTCGCGGGGTCGAAGAACGGGGTTTTTACCACGGTCGCGGGCACGGTCCGCCGTTCCCACTCCACAGTCATCTCGATGTCGAGCACAGTTCCAACCGCGCTGCAATCTGCTTGAACCGTGGCCAGCGCCAGATTCTTTTTGAGCAGTGGCGACCACGTGCCACTGCTCGCGCGACCCACTTGCCGGCCCTTGCGATAGACCGGAATCGGCGTCCTCCAGGCCGCCATGGAAAGCGCCGGCGGCAAGCCGTACTGGTCGTATAGCTCCTCGGTGGCCTGCCAGTCGATATCCAGGCCGACAAGATCCCATTTTTGCCCCCGTTCTCTTTCGGCCGCCAGGGCCCGGGAGCCGATGAAGGGACCTCGTTCGAGCGTTACGGTCCAGCCCAGTCCGAGCTCGAGTGGAGTCGACTTTTGCGCCTCGGTCAGCGCCTGGTGGGCGCCGTGGTAATCGACGCCGTGCAGGATGAAACCAGCTTCGATTCGGCAGATATCGAGCGTATCGAGCCCAAACGGTTCGAGACCGTAGTCGCGGCCGTGCATCATCAGGCTGTCCCACAGGGCCAGCGCCTGCTCGCTTTGCACCCACAGTTCGTAGCCGAGATCCCCGGTATAGCCGGTTCGAGTGAGGACGCCGTGCACGCCGTCGAAGCGGGTTTCGACGAGTCCGAAGAACTTCACAGCGTCGAGGTCGGCGTCGCAGACGTGACGCAGGATATGCCGCGACATCGGGCCCTGCAGGGCAAGTGCTGCCAGCTTTGCCGAGGTGTCCTCGATCGTCACGCGAAACCGCGCAGCATTGTGGGACAGCCAGTGGTAAGCCGGCGCTGCGGCGGTCACTCGGTAGTGGTTCGGGGCCAGCCGGGCACAGGTTCCGTCATCGATGACTTTGCCGTCATCGTCGCACCAGCACAGATAGGCGACCCGGCCGATTTTCAGTTCGGCCACGTCTCTGACCATGACGCGGGATAGGAAGGCGGCGGCGTCCTCTCCGGTCACGTCGTATTTGTAGAGCGGCGTGACATCGATGAGACCGGCGCCCTGGCGAACTGCGTTGTACTCTCGTTCCGGGCTGGTGCTGTAGGCACGCACCGCGTGATATCCGGCCCATTCCTTCCACAGGTAGGTGACGCAGAGTGCAGAGGTGCGGGGATGAAGCGGTGTTGGGAGCGGCATTGCAATGCTCGATAATGCAGTCACTCCGCCCGCTCGACCCACCAGCGACCGGTTTGAGTGCGCTTGCTGGTCACCGCAGTGGTGGTAAACGTACCCTCGATCCGGTTGCCCTCGACCATGCCGACGAATTCTGTAACCACCGAGCAGTTGCACTGGGGGTCGGTATATGGACTGAGCTTGCCGTGGACCGAGCCCCCCTCGGCGAGCTCGACATAGCGGACCTCGAGTGGCCGGGGCTTCGACTGGTCGGTGATTGGATGCATGATGACCTCGCCCTCGGCTGTGTGGCGTCCGACCATGAAGCTGAACGAAATTGACCCCTTGCGGCCCGAATCTACTCCGACGTAGGAGCCTTTCCAGTCTCCGGCCATCTCGACCACGCTGCGGTCCTCGCCCTTGACCTCGATCTGCGAGGCACTGCCGCCACAGGCGGCGAAAAGAAGTGCGAATGCAGTGATTCCTCGAACCATGTCTTCATTCTCCGGGACAGCCGCTCGGCCCACTGAGGCTGAGGCCGCCTGATTGTACACGAGGTAACCAGAGCCGGGCGGCGCAGTGCCGCGGCGGGGCATGGGAATATCCGCGCTGCACAGCCTGGTTGCCGGGACAGGAGCAGCGATGAGCGAGTATACGAACAAACCGATTTTGCACCGAGAGGCCAACGCGGCCCGCAGATCCGAGGCCAACCTGCGCGGCTATATCTTCGTCACAGCCATCGGGTTTTCTGTACTCGGGTTGTTGACCGGGCTGGCCGTGAGCTGGCTCGTGGCCGCGCCGGCTCAGGTGACCGTGATACGCGAGGCGCCTCGTGCCAGTTCCTGGTGCCTGCAGACCGAGAAACACGGATATGCAGCAGCCAAACTGATCATGATCGATGGCCAGCTCATCTTCAGGGACCACACAGCGACCCCGGCAGCGCCCGAATCCCCGGCAGCGCCCGAATCCCCGGCAGCGCCCAAATCCCCGGCAGCGCCCGAATCCCCGGCAGCGCCCGAATCCCCGGCAGCGCCCGAATCCCCGGCAGCGCCCGAATCCCCGGCAGAGCCCGAATCTACCCCGGTCTGGTACCTTTCCGCTCTCATGGCGGAGGCTGAAAGGTCGGTCCATCAGGCTGACGTCGAACCTGCCGAGCGATGAACGTCGGACCATCGACGCAATTCGATACAGTGCAGCCGCTTGTGCTCCTACATGGCTTTACTGGCTCGCCGGCGAGCTGGGACGCCGTGCTCGACAATCTACCAGCCGATATAACTGCGGTCCGATTGGCCTTGCCCGGTCATGATCCCAGCGTTGCGGTGGCTCGAAACTGGGCCGACAACATCGAATATATCGCCGATCAGATAGCCCTGGCTCCAGCCCATGTCTGCGGCTACTCGCTCGGAGCTCGCACAGCCCTGGCGCTGGCTGTGCAGCACCCCGAACGGGTCGCTCGACTGACCTTGATCGGTGTACATCCCGGCCTATCGAGCGATAGAGAACGTGCCGAGCGCAGAATCTCCGATGGCAAATGGATCGACCTTTTGCGTGATCAAGGCATTGAAGCATTTGTCGCAGCTTGGCAAGCCCAGCCGATCTTCGCCAGTCAAGCCGCTCTGGATCCCGAGACACGCCGGCGCCAGCAGCAGATCCGGTCCAGTCACGATCCTCTCGCCCTGGCCGCCAGTCTGGAATGCATGGGCCTCAGCCAGATGCCCGACTATCGCCTTCCGCTGGCCAAACTACCCATGCCGGTCACTCTGGTAACCGGCGAACGAGATCACAAGTTCACCGCCTTGGCTCGCCAGGTGTCTGTGGGGCACGCCATCACCACTACCACCATCGGCGACTGTGGACACAACGCAGTCATTGAACGACCCCAGGCAATAGCCTCGCTGCTGGCCTCCTCTGCATCGGAGTCAGATGGCCGGGTGGAATAAACCCATTATCCCAGCGTCCCGGCCCACTCGGTATCCCAACGTTCATCAACCCTACGCACACGCCACTGACCATCGCCCTCCAGGCTGGCCAAAACCCATACACTGGACGGACCCGGGTCGAACAAGGTGCCACCAGCACCGCCCATGATCATTCCAGCCAGTGCACCGCCAGCACGGCCAGAGGTCAACCCGCCGACTAGGGCGCCGACCAGTGCACCATGCGGCGCATATGTGTCCTCGAGTAAATGCCCGAATGGACTGCTGGTCGGATCGCGTCGGTCAAGGTGAAAACGGACGTGACCACGTTTGCCAATCCATCGCGAATGAAGCGCTCGACCGTCATCCAGCGTCCAGCGGTACTTGACCTCCTGATCCTCGCCAATCGATGGCTTGCCCTGCTCGGTGTAGATTCCAAACGACTTCCAATCCACTCGCTCGTCGTCAAAATCGACTTGAAGCTGGGGGCGCCGTCCACCAACCTTTCTTAATTCTTTGAGAATATTAGATATTTTTCGATGGTCTAGGTTGTCCGCCATGGCCTGATCCGAGTTTTCGAGATAAGATTGTCCCCTGTTGGTCAACAGTCTTCCACAGTAATTATTCCTGTCAAGACTATTCCATGAAATCGGACTCGCTGCGAGCTACTGCGACGTATCCTTCCATTGTTGGCAAGGTGATTGCTGAGTGCCGAAATTCGAGCGGGCTGAGTCAGGCACAGGTGGCGCGTGCGCTCGATATGAACCAGTCGGCGTGGTCCAAGCTGGAGCGCGGCACGACGCCGATGACCATCGAGCATCTCGCGCGGGTTGCCAAGTTGCTCGGCATGTCTCCGGGTGAGCTACTGGCGCGAGCCGATCGGGCAGCTGAGTACATGGTGCGGCGGGGTGTTCATGTGGCCGAGCGAAGGCTCGAGAGTGGCAGTGCTGTGGCGAAAGGGTTGGCCGTGATCGGCGCCGCTGCGCTCGGTGCTCTGGTCGGAGCTGCCCTTCGCGCGGCGAGTTCGAGCGACAGCGACGATAGGAAATAGGGCCCATTCAATCGCGTGATGTCTCGGCGTACACTGCGTCCATGCCAGCGTATCGCGTAGCCGAAGTCGCCACCCGAATTCCCGTACCCGGGGGCAAACTGATCGAGGAATATTTTGGACTGGTCAGCACCAAGACCGAAGAGTTCAGTCTGGCCCACATGGTCGCGCCGGCGGGTTGGTCCGAGCCACCGCAGACTCCCGAGTTCGGCGAGCTGACGATCGTGATTCGCGGCGCCCTCGAAATTTGGGTAGACGGCGACAAGATCGCGTTATCCGCCGGGCAGGCGCTGTGGGTCGAACCCGGCGCCACGGTGCACTACAGCAATCCATATGGAGACGAAAGCGAGTACTACGCCGTGTGCATTCCGGCTTTTCATCCCGATAGGGCTCATCGCCACGACGAGTAGCTTCACACGCTGCGTCGATTGCGCCATTGCAAACCCGATGGCGGCGTCTAGCTCTGAGAAGCGTTCAGCGTCAAGATCGGCTCGGATCTCAGTGTGCCTGTAATTGGACGCGAGATATACTTCGAACAGAAGGGAAGGGCCATGTCGAAATCATTTTCTCTCGAGAAGCACCGTATTCACGTCGAAAACATCATCCGCAATGCGTCGCCGGCTGTGCTCTACGAAGCGGCGCTGCAACACGAGAAAGGCAGCGCGGTAACCGCGACTGGTGCACTCGTCGCCATGTCGGGAGCAAAGACCGGGCGTAGCCCGGGCGACAAACGCATCGTCGAAGATCCGGCCAGCACTGGGGATATCTGGTGGGGCGATGTCAATATCAAGTGCAACGAGCACACATTCCAAATCAACCGCGAGCGCGCGATCGATTATCTCAACACGCGTGACTACCTGTATTGTGTCGACGCCTTTGCCGGCTGGGATCCCAAGTACCGGATCAAGGTCCGCATCATATGTGCCCGGGCCTATCATGCACTGTTCATGCACAATATGCTGATCCGGCCCAGTTCAGAGCAACTGGACCAGTTTGGCGACCCGGACTATCTGGTCATCAATGCGGGGGGATTTCCGGCCAACCGATACACCACGGGCATGACGTCGACGACAAGCGTCGATCTCTGCCTGGAAGCGCAAGAATTTGTCATTCTGGGCACCGATTACGCCGGCGAGATGAAGAAGGGCATCTTTACGGTAATGAACTATCTCATGCCCAAACAAGATGTGCTGTCCATGCACTGCTCTGCCACCGAAGGCCCCGATGGTGACACGTCGATCCTGTTCGGCCTCTCGGGCACGGGCAAGACCACGCTCAGCGCCGATCCCAAGCGCAACCTGATCGGCGACGATGAGCACTGCTGGAGCGAAGAAGGCATTTTTAACATCGAGGGTGGATGCTACGCCAAAGTCATCGATCTGGACGAAGAGCACGAGCCCGATATCTACCGCGCTCTGCGCTTCGGTGCAGTGCTGGAAAATGTTGTCTTCGACTCGCACAACCGCGAGGTCGATTATCACGACACGTCGATCACGCAGAATACCCGCGGCTCGTATCCCATCGAATACATCCAAAATGCCAAGATTCCGTGCCTGGGCGGTCATCCCAACAATGTTATATTTTTGACCTGCGATGCGTTTGGCGTTCTGCCGCCGGTAAGCAAACTGACCCCGGCTCAAGCCATGTATCATTTTATCAGTGGTTACACTGCAAAGGTAGCCGGCACTGAGGTTGGCGTGGACGAGCCCGAGGCGACGTTCTCGCCCTGCTTCGGCGGACCGTTCTTGGTCTGGCATCCGACAAAATACGCCGAGCTCCTGGCCGAAAAACTGCGCAGACACGGCGCTCAGACCTGGCTGGTCAACACCGGTTGGACAGGCGGTCCCTTTGGCGAAGGCCACAGGATCAAACTCTCCGACACCCGCGCGATCGTCGACGCCATTCACTCCGGCGCGCTGAAGGATGTGAAGACAGTAGAAGATTCGATCTTTGGCCTGGCTATACCCGAGAGTTGTCCATCGGTTGCGACCGAGCTGCTCCAACCGCGGGACACCTGGGAGGTACCCGAAGATTATGACCAGATGGCTGCCAAGCTGGCCCATCTTTTCCGCGACAACTTCCGCAAATACGAAGACCAGGCCAGCGCCGAGATCCGCGCTGCAGGCCCACGTCTCTGATACAAGGTTGGGGAAAACTTCCGGCAAAGTTGGGGATCAGTTATGGGAGACTGCCGGCAAGTTGCCGACAAGTTCCGGATCCCTACCTGCAGGGTGCCCCAACCCTCCCGACATCCTCCCCGATCTCTGCCAGGAGCTTCAGCTCAAGGGTGCCCTGACTTCGTGTACTTGATCTGCCCTACGCGCAATCGCGTTTTATAAGTCGCGGCGATCATGCAACAACCTGCATTGAATTGTATTGCTTTGATCCGTCCATTGGACTATACGCGCGCTCCGTCTAGGTCGAATGCAACACATTTCACTTTGCAATAAATCGACAATGAAACACACAATGGATCGCCAGTTCGTTCGATTTGCAGCTCTCGGTTTGTTTGCTGGCGCGTTATTGAGTGGATGTAGCAGCCCGCCCAGCGAGCTCCCCGGCATTCCAGACGGCCAGCCCGATGCCATGCCCGGTCCTGTGGTGCCAGATGATGGTTTGCCGGACCCGGGGGATATTGCTCCAGCTCTATCTTCCGTAGAGGAGACGTCACTCTTTGACGCGGTCAAATTTCTATGGCAGGGCCAGCCGCCACTGCAATACGACGTCGCCCCCGAGAGCTTGCAGGACTATCGCATTGCTGTCGTGCGCGGCCGGGTAACCGACTCCGAGGGGGAGCCCCTGGCCGACGTGCGCATCGCTGTGCACGGCCATGGGGAGTTCGGCTATACTTACAGCCGCGACGATGGCGGCTTTGACCTCGCGGTTAACGGCGGCGGTCCCTTGACCCTCGCCTATACCGGGGACGGCTACTTGCCCGTACAGCGGCAGGTGCATGCGCCCTGGCGCGACTACGTGCACGCCCCCGATGTGGTCATGACGCCGCTAGATCCGCTGGTGACCGCGATCGCTGTCGACCATCCCGCGTTACAAGTGGCCCGGGGCAGCGTGCAAGACGACGAAGACCCCATTGGCTTCGCCGGCGGCGATACCAACCTGTACGCCTACGTGGCCAACGACCCCATCAATCTTCTCGACCCCTCTGGCCTCGCCTGGCATGACCACATGGGCTGGTTCGAGACCTTCGGCCAGGCATTCATGGGCGCAACGGACACCGTCACCGCTGGCGCCACCGGCTGGCTGCGCGACAAAGTCGGCCTCTCCGATCAAGTCAACCCCTGCAGCGCCGCCTACCGCTACGGCGGCTACGCCGCCCAGGCCGCCGAGGTCGCCCTTGGCGGTGCCGCCCTCATCAAGGGCGTCACCCGCTACGCGGTCAGGCGCATGGCCAAGCGCCTACCCTGCAAGCTCAGCTTTGGCCAGGGCACGCTGCTCCTGACCAAGAGCGGTTACAAGCGCATCGAAGACATCATCCCCGGCGATGAAGTGTGGTCCCGCGACGACCGCACCGGCGCCGAGGGCTGGGCCCGGGTTACCCGGGTCTTTGTCAGGCACGAAGCCGAGGTAGTCCAGGTAACCTTGCTCGAAGCCTATGGTGACGTACAGACCCTGATCGTTACTCCCGAGCATCCCCTGATGACTCCTGCCGGCTGGGAATCCGTGGGCAACTTGAACATCGGCAGCCAGGTGTCTGCCAACCGTGACTGGACTCGGGTAGTGGCCATGGTGAGTCTCGATGAGCGGCAGACCGTCTACAACTTTGAGGTCGATGCGACTCATACCTATTTCGTCGGGACTGCAGACGTTTGGGCGCATAATGGGTGTGCCGCAAGGAGCCGATCGGGAGCTCTGAACCAGGCGAAACGCGATCTCGGGATTCCGCGCTCTCAGCACCCAGATAGCATGTCACGCGTATCCATGACGAAGCGCGACGGCTCAGCGGTCCTTGGGCCCGATGGGAAACCGGTGATGACCCGTGAATACACCTATACAAGGCCCGATGGCTCCAAGGTCGTTATCCAGGACCACTCAGCGGGCCATCGATTCGGGCAGGGGGGCGTAGGGGATCAGGGGCCTCACTTCAACGTCCGGATGCCCGAAAACACACGCACAGGGTCAGTTCCTGGAACCAGCGACCACTACCCGTTCAACAGGTGACTCATGTCGTGGATCGATGCTCTTGATAACAATTACTTTTTGAAAACGCTGTATCCGACGGGCGCCCCAATACTTGACGCGCTTCGTCTCCATGAGGTTCAGCTACATCAGGATGGGCCAGCAATATCGCTGCGTTTCGACTTGAATGAGTACCCGGCGCAGCCACCAGCGAAATGGCAGGCGGCGAAGAGCAACACTGTCCAGGTTCGTCTCATGGGGATTGGTGTCCGGGAATTCGTGATCCATGGTTGGACGAGCAACAACATCGGCCGCCTAGTCATCAAGGACGGAACCGACAGCATCATCCTCGAGTTTGAGGCTGATAAGTGCCACATGACTGCCGTCTTCAACCACCTCCGTGTCGATAGTGTGACTGCGTACCGGGACGAGTTACGCGGAAGCACGTGACGCATTGGGCCCGGTGCTCCTCTAACAACGCTCGTAGAAAACATAGGGCCGCGTCTGATGCAGCATCCATCAATGCTGGCGCAAGCCATACAACAGCCACAGCCGATAATGGTGCCAGCCGTCATGCGACAGGCACAGGCAACCATGCAAACGTCGTCTGCACAGGCTGGTGTACACACAGTACAGAACCCTACCGCACGGGCCACCTGTAGGTAGCAGCCCCAGTTTGCTCATGAAGTCTGAGAGACTGTCTCCGAGTAGCAAATCTCTTGATCTTGTACGGACCGCTTCCGTTACCATCCACGACAGCAGAATTCTTGGATAGGTGCCGTAGGGCAACCCAATCGAGGGCAATGCGAAGAGATCGGCCGCCGCGAGCCCCGGCAGACGTGAATATTCCGGGCTAATCCGTGGAGCCAGGTTTGGATGCGTCGTCGGGGACCATCTTCCTGTGCTCGCGGGCGATGCCGACGTTGAGCACAATCCAGATCACGCAGAGCCCGACATTGACCAGCGCGAATTCGGTGGGGCCAAACGCGAGGACATTGAGGCCCACGGCGACGATGCCGGCGCTGGCTGCGTCGCCGAAGCGGACAAAGAACGTGTCGATGGCCGCTTTCGCCTTGTACTTGGCCTCGCGACTCGTGGGCAGAAACAATGCCTGCTTTACCGTGTTTTGCAGCGAATAGTCGGTGGCGTTTTCGACGGTTTTGGCGATACGGAGGACCAGGAGGCCGCCCACCAGACCGATCGCAGCGTACCCCCCGAAGGCGATCACCGGCAGGACAAAGAGCGCCGCGCGGACCCCAAAGTACTGGAAGATCCGCGAGACCAGAAACATCTGGATGAACAGCCCGAGAAGATTGACGAAGGAGAAGAAGCGGGCATAAAAACTCTGAATGACCGAAACTCGCGCCTCTTTGAGCTGAGTTTGTTCGGCGCTCGACAGGACTTTTTCGCCCTGGTCTGATGAGGCAACCCGGGCGGCGGCTTCGGAGCCAAGTACTCCCTCGACAGTCTTTTCGGCTCGCGAATGACTGTCCGCGGCCGCGCCCAGAATGTACTCACCCGTCGTGTTCACGACGTTGGTGACGAGGATCATTAGGGCGATCAGAAGCAGATATCGAGTCTGGAATATCAGCTGGAAACCACCGTCCTTGTCGAGCGGTTTGTCACCCGTCGGCTGGTCGGAAGCTGATTTTACGTCTTGTGCCTGTCGAGCATTAACAACGATGTAGAGCATCAAGCACACGCCGAACAGGATCGCACTGAAAACCAGCAGGGGAAATGTGTAGTCCTTGCCCACATCGGCAATGAGTGGACCCAGAATGGCGCCGAGAGACTGGCCGATGGCAATGATCGCAAAGAGCCGCTTGCCCTGCTTCTCGGTATAGATATCGTTGGCGTACGACCAGAACTGCGCGATCAAAAAGACGTTGATGATGCCCAGCCAGACGTAGAACGTGAGGCCGATCGCAGTACCCGGGCCGGTAACGATGCCCCAGGCTCCCAGCACGACGAGGCAAGCGATCACGAACCCCATCGTGATCTTCAAGAGCTGGAGGCGATCGACCTTGGTGGACAAAACGCCATAGGCGGGCACGATGCCGAGCAGGAGGACCGACATCACGGCGGGAAGATACGCTTTGATCTCGCTGCCCTTGATGCCGAAGAGTTCGACACCACCGATGAGCAGGGCGTCGCGAACAGTCTTTAGAATGTAGTAGGAAGCGAGGATCAGAAAGATGTTGGCAAAAAGCAGCAACACCTGAACACCCTCGCCAGCGCGAACTTCGGCAAAGAGACCGAGAAACTCCTCAAAAACTGATCGGTTGTTAGCTTTGCTCATCGCTCAATCTCTGCCGGCCCGCGGCGCCTTTCTTTGCGGGGTACGCTTGGTGGCCACAACCGGGCCTGCTGATGAAGCCGGACCTTGACATCGATCGCCAGCTGCTGCAACCTAACAGCGGTCAGTCCAATCGCGTGGCATCGTTAGCGCCGTCGTCCGACCCCGCTGCCGCTGTGCCCGGAATCTCCTTGATGTACACATCGTGCTTCGAGTACGGGATTTCGATGTCGGCGGCGCCCAGGTCCTTGTATATGCACGTGTTGAGCCTTGAGATGATCTCGTCGCGGTCCGCCGGATTGCTGATCCACACCAGGACCTCGAAATCGAGCCCCGAGGCCCCGAATACCATGAACCGGACGACCGGTTTTGGCTCGTCGCTGATCCCCTCGATTCCGTCGGCACATGTTTTTAACACGCGGAAGACGCGATCGATGTCCGAGCCGTAGGCCACCGATACCTGAGCACGAATGCGTTGGCGCACACTCGGCCCACCGGCCTCGTTGACCACTGTGGCGTTGCCGATGAGTGAATTGGGGACCGTGATCTCGACGTCGTCCAGGGTCAGGATGCGGGTCGACCGCATGCCGATACGCCTGACCCGGCCACGCAAGGCGGGGTCGTTGTTGAGCACGATGAAATCGCCGACTTTGTAGATGTTGTCGGCTAGCAGAAAGATACCGGCAAATAGATTGGCCAGCGAGTCGCGGGCAGCAAAGCCAACCGCGATGCCGACGATACCAGCCGAAGCGACCCAGGCGCTGACGTTGATATCCCAGGCCAAGAAGGCGAAATACGCTGCAGCGCTGATGAGAACGATCTTGCTGAGCATGTCGAAGATCGGCAGCGTCCTGATCTGGATGATGGAATCCTCGCGACCCCGCGTCGCGACCGACTCGAAGATCGCCTCACCCACGCGCATTGCCGCCAAGGTCCACAGGATTACCGCGATGGACTTGATGAATCCATCGACCACAAACCGCCCGGTGACCATTAGCAAAGAGATCGCCCACCACAGCCCGACAAGGATCACCGTCCAGAAGATCGGCCGTCTGAGCGCAGCGACGATCTTGTCGTCGAGCTCGGTGGTGGTTTTGGCTGCCATCGCCGCCAGGCTGCGGCGAAAGACCAGCTCGATGAGATACGCGGCCGCGATCGCTCCAGCCATCACGAGGCCGGCTCGGACCCGGCTATCGGCCCATAACTGCGCAATGAGTTGCTGAATGTCTGCCCACATGACGTGCTGTGGCCTCAAAGTGTACAACGGATTTCGATCTCATACCTCCCACCGGGCCGACCCTCTTGGGGGATTCATCGGGCATGGGCATCGTCGCCCCGAGCCCACGCCGATATATCGAGTAGCTCGTATGTATCGGGGGCAGTGCGATTCATCTGGCCATCGGTGAAGATCATCAGTGCCGAGCGGGAGTCGATATGTGGCGGCCAGATTTCGGGCAATCTGCTGGTGTAGCGCACTGAAGCTCCATCGGTGGTCAGATGGCGCAGCATGCCGGGGATTGCCGTTTCATCGTCAGCCCATGGCCCGAGCAGTTGGCGACATTTGCGGTCGTTGATATGGCCGATTACCTGGACCACCCCGAGCGGAAGTCGCCGGGGATCGTAGCGACGTCGATAGGTGCCGTGAAACAGAGTCGAGTCGTATTCGACAGCGGGGTTGCTCGGCCGGTGGTAAAAAATGCCTCTCCCCTCGCCATATTCGCGATCTCCAGGGCGGTGGAGATTGTTAATGTCGAGTGCCTCGCCGGCCCAGCCAGCGACTCGCTCGTCGAGCGCTCGGTTCAACGCATCGGCGATTTCGCCAGCGTGTAGCGGCCGGTGGATATCGAGACCGAGGGCCTCGATATCGTCGAGGGTGACGCCGGCATGGCAGAAGAGTACGGGCCCGCGCGCCGCGGCTGCGCGCAGCCGGCCCGCACGCAGAAGGGCGGTGACCAACTCGCGCTGGGCAACAGAGAATGTGGAAAAATCGCGCGCTGCCAGTTCTATTGTGGGTAGGGCTGGAAATCGGTCCAGCACTTCGGCTTCGCGCCGGACGTCGATATTGCCCCCGCGGTAGGCCTCTACCGCGAGAGCGTGAGCCTCGGCGAAGTTCTCATCGGCAAAACTGGCCAGCTCGCCGACTCGTCCGAGCTCGTGATTGCCGAGCAAAATCGTGACCTGGTCGCGAGGATGTGCGGCCAGCCAGGCCAGTAGAGCGAGTCCGCTTGCCGAGGCCCGCAGCCGGTCGGCCCGTCCTCCCCAGTCGAAGTAATCGCCCATGGATATCAACGCGACGTCGGGCTGGAGCCAGCCGGTATCGTCGAGCAATGCCCAGCGGTCCAGAATGGCGAAGAACCTCTCGAGTGGTGCCTGCGGGTCGCCGATCGCGAAATGGCGCGCACGCTCGCGACGTTCGACCGGCATTGCCGGCGGGGAATGCGAAGCGGAGTTCAGACGGAGCGGAACGACCGGGCGGCCGGCTATTCGATCAATCGAGTCGCCAGCACAGGCATGCGCTCGCGCGATCGCAGCTGTTACGCGGGGTGACTCCGCTATGGTGTGGCCAGAGGTAGCGATCTCTGCATTATCGATCCGGACGAGTCGCGCTCGCAGCAAGAAAACGTCCGAGCTTTGTAATCATTGCAGCAATCTGGTGAACACGAAGGCCCCGACATCGCGGGCAGATGCGACTGCAACCGACGATTCGCCGAGGTTGTGCCTGCCGGCCAGAGTCTTTTTTGTCGAAAAGTTGCCTCGGCTGCGTGTCCTGTATAGACCAGATGCCAAGTTTGAACCAAAAAGGAGCGCATCATGAAATGCGATATTTGCGGGGCTAACGTCATCGAGCTGCGGCGCGGACGCTGTTGGGGATGCTACAATCGATGGGTCAAAACGCGCCCGGTGGGAATCGGCGCGCGGTGCTGCATTTGCGGTGAGCGGCGCCACGAATGGCTGCGCAGCATCGAGCTTCTCGGCCGATGGTGGCCGGCTTGTTTCAGCTGCGCCGGTCGTATTCATGAGCTCGATCCGATGCCGAACTCGATCGCTGAAATTCGCACAGCGCTGGTAAGAGAGCGGCGCGGACGCATGCTCGATCGGCGCACGGGTCGAGTGGACACGCGAGTTTTCCAGTACGATCGCAGGCGTGGCGACCGGCGCGAGGAAGACCGCGAAGACGATGTGCTCGACTTGCCATCACTGCGCGAACTGATCGATGGGCGTGGTTCTGATCGTACGCTCACTGTTTCACCTACGAGTGGATCAGTGTCCGATGATGACGGAGATGAGCTGGCTCTGGACGAAATCGCCATGCAAATCGCCACAGATAGCGACATGGAACCCGAACCCACGTGCATTCGCGATGTGGGCTGGGCCGGTCGATCATCTGGCACAGTCCCACGTGAAAGAGCGGCAGATACGTGAAAGAGCAGCAGATCTTTTAGACGTCTGGCCTCGTCTAGCCTGGATTAGCCATCATAGCACCGTCGCGAGGTGCTGCTGCCGAGGAAGATCCGGGCTGCGTCAGTCCGGATTCGCCTCTGCGCCTCGACTCGGCTCGTCCCCGTCAACTTCTCGCAACTCACACGCATTGAGGGGGAACGAGCTGTTAGCCCCAGTTATATCGCCCTCACCGACACTCTCGACACAATTGCACCAATCCGCCGAGCTGGCGGGCTCGCGAAAATCTTCTCCGGCCGGTTCTCGACTGGCCGCTGCTACTGGCGAATCCAACCGACAGCGTACCAAACGCTGCGCCGATCTGATGGCCAGCATTGTTTACCAGGGCTCGAGCGCTGGCAATGCGAAAAAACGTAAAAGGTGTAAGGCACCGTCAGGCTGTGATTTTCGAGGGTTTGGGGCCGGGAGCAGAGGATGTCAGGCATTTCCCACGCAAAAAGAGCTTGTCAAGACTGGTACCCAAATTTCTCCGCGCTAGGATGTTGGCCCTCGAATCCGAAGAAGGACCAGAACGTCGGGGAAAGGCATCTGCGTCACAGAGGCAACTTGTCGATCCTTTGAGCCTGTGAGCCCGTGAGCCCGGAGAGGAAAACAGCACAATGAGCACGCTCGCTGTTGTGGAAGAAATACTGCGTGAGACCAGGTTTCCCATGTCGGTCCGACAGATCGTAGAGCACGCAGCTGGCCGCTTACCCACCAGATCGAAAACTCCCGACACTGTCGTTGCCCGTGACTTGTCGATGGACATCAAGAAGAAGGGCGAGGCATCTCTCTTCATACGTACGGCGCCCGGGCGCTATACGCTGCGCGAGATCTATTTGGAGAATCTCGCCCAGGAGCCGGCACAGCAAGGCGACCAGGACTGGAAGCCCGAAGATGATCACGGAAAAGGCGATGCGACCAGTGTGTTGTCATCAGCCATTCGCTCTGGACGCGCTGGCCCCCTGGCCGCCAAGAAGACTCCGGGCGCCTCCTCCGGCGATTCTCCAGATCAAGGACAACGAGCGGGCAGTTAATCGGTCCTCTGCAGCGACCAAGGTGGATCGCCGACGGCTGTTTTCGGGGATACGTCGCCAACAAACTACGCGATCGAGGTCAGTGCGAAAGCCCGCGTATGACCCACCGGCACCCGCGCTATTTGCCACGCCATCCGTTCGTAACCAACCAATTGGGTTGAATTGACTTCAATGGCTCGCGCAGGTCGCGTCTCACTAAACAGAAACGCATTGAGCAAAAACGCATTAGTTGTGGATCTACCAAGGCGTTTCTATTGCGAGGCCAACGGCCGAGCCGGCCGGGATTCCTCTGAAGATAGCCCGAGCGCCAAGCGGTCGGGCCGGGCGCGTTCATGTTGCATCTTTCCAATGTGACCGTGTGTAGAATGGGTAAGACTCGGAGCTGTCGAAGTATTCGTCGGTTCGGTTCCAGGGGTTCGAACAACGCACCTGATAACGAGTGGTCATCAGCAAGGTTTTGGGTATATTCCGGCCAGGTTTTTGGTGGAGTCTTTGGCTCATACAGCTTGTGTACTGCCTGAACTTCTTCTCCGAGTCCCGACATGGCTCACCCAAAGATGGTATGCTGACGCTCTGAGGGGGTAACGTGGACAGTCTATTCGATCGCAGTGCAATATACTTCCGCGAGTTGCAGTCCGAAATTTGTGCTGCTCTCGAAGCGGCGGACGGTAGTGCCACGTTTTCGTCCGACGATTGGGCGCTCGAAAGTGGCGGCGGCGGACATTCCAAGGTGCTGGCCGAAGGAGCGGTGTTCGAGAAAGCCGGTGTCAATTGGTCGCAGGTCGAAGGTGAACTACCAGAGAGCTTTGCTGACCAGATTCCGGGCATGGGCCGTGACTTTCGCGCGACCGGAGTGTCGCTGGTGCTCCATCCGCTTTCGCCCATGGTACCGACGACACACGCCAACTTTCGCTACCTTGAAAAAGGTGATAGTCGCTGGTTCGGCGGTGGCATGGATCTCACGCCGTACTATTTTTTTCGCGAAGACGCTGTCCACTTCCACCGCATCCTCAAAGAAGTATGCGACCGGCATGCTCCCGTAGGAGATTACCTGCGCTTCAAGAAATGGTGCGACGAATACTTCTATCTATCACACCGCGGCGAGACTCGGGGCCTGGGCGGCATTTTCTTCGATTATCTCAAAGGTGACGACGACAGCGCATTGGAGCGCACGTTCGAATTCGTCAAGAGCGCTGGACGGGCGTTTTTGCCCGCGTACATGCCGATTGTCGAAAGACGCCGGGACGAGGAGTACGGCGACAGAGAACGGCGCTGGCAGTTGATCCGACGGGGCCGCTACGTCGAATTCAACCTCATCTACGACCGGGGCACAGTATTCGGGCTCAAGACCAAAGGACGCATCGAATCCATATTGATGAGCTTGCCTCCCCTCGTACGCTGGGAGTATGACGTCCACATCGATCCGGGCTCGCGAGAGGCACACCTTCTCGCCGAGCTGAAACCAGTCGACTGGCTCGGCATTGAAGACAACTAGCGATGGATTATTCATCACAGACAGCACCATCGCGAGCTTGCTGCTGCCGCGGAAGATCTGGCAAACGACCGGAGCCGCACGCTCCCGACCGAGAGCCACCGACTGATCGACTTGGGCAGTTCGGGCCACGTGTGAAATGCCCCTCGCTCTCGCCGCAGTGCGGCAACGCAGTGCCAGTGTTGGAATCGCGGCATGCGAGCACTGCAATCCGGATGTAGTACCGTTTCCGGATCCAGAACCGGAATGCTAAGCAAGGCACCGCAATATCCACTCGGTACGTTTCGTGCCTCCCGAGCCTTGCGTACCATCCATAGTAGGTGACTCTTGACGGCCCCCAAGCTATGGCGTATCAATGCCTCATGGCGAAGAAACAGACTCGGCGTAGCATCAGTGTAAGCCGTACAACATACGAAAGACTAAAGGCTTACTGCGAGACTCACGGCATTTCGATGAGTCAGTTCGTGGAGACTCGTGTGGGGGATTTTTTGGGGCGTCAGAGTGTTCCGTCACCGCAGGTGGAAGCCGCCATTCAGACCTCAGTCGAGCATCAGCCCGAGACTGAGACTGTGCGAGAAGAGATCGAAAAGTCGCCTCCTGCCAAGTTGACCGCCGACCAGATCTTTACGTTCTAGTCCGGATTATTCGCTCTTATATCCAACGAGCTGCTCGGGGTCGCGAGTATGCCTTGTCGGGGCATGCTTCATGGTTCGGTCCGACGTTTAGAGCAGGCCCTTTGGCGGAGGCCGAAAAGAGAAATGGGGCCCGGATGAGCCCCATTTCTGCAGTTCTTTGATTGTGGGTGTTAGAGGATCCTATCCTCTGAGCAGAAGGGTTTCGAATTGCATTGCTTCATATGGCATTTTCCTCCCTGGCCAGGCGCCAGCATCCAACTGTTGACGGCCCGCTCTTTCACGTTTCGTCAAAACGGCAGCGGAACCCGTGGGTTGGATTTTCATAGTGGACCCATTTGATCCGATTTCCAGGATAACCTCCACGCTCCCTGATCGGATAATCGTGCGGAAATCCTGATAGCAGTGCGCTACAGATCGAGTTTATTCTGCAAAAGTCCTGGACGCCAGCACAACATGCTGTCGAATTCCCGGATGGCAGGCGTTGGCCATCAACCGGTCCAGAAGTGCCCCGGCTGGCATTCTTGGAGGGGAGCGGTATCGATCGAATAGTCGGCCGCCCGCTTGGCTCGGCAAGAACTCGGCTTCGCGTTGCCTGCCGAGACGTCCGGCCGATTGATACCGCGAGTATCGAGGCCCCTGCCGGTGTACGATGGCCCGCTGTCCATGAGTACGAAGCCGACCAAAAACCTCGAGACCTTCCGCAACCCCCGTCCCGGCCGTCACTACGAGATCCGTTTTGACTGTCCGGAGTTTACCTGCCTTTGCCCACTGACCGGTCAGCCCGACTTCGCGACAATTCGCATCGACTATGTGCCGGACGAATTGTGTGTCGAGTTGAAGTCGCTGAAGCTGTACCTGTGGAGCTTCCGTAACGAGGGTGCCTTTCACGAAGCCGTGATCAATCAGATCCTCGACGATCTGGTGAAGGCTATCAGGCCGAATCAAATGACCGTGGCAGGCACATTCAAGGTTCGCGGCGGCATCACCACCGAAGTGGTCGCCCGATATCCGGCTTCAGGGTACCAACACCACTAGCCGCATTATTCGCCACACCATCCGCTCCGTTCGCATCTGCCTCCCACAGGATTTTTTTGATTACAGCAGGTTACAGACTGCAGGGACCCTGGCACACGATTGTCGGCGCATCCTATGCCGAGTCGATCACCGCACCTGCACAGCAAGAACCGCACCTGACCGTCACAGCAAGAACTGCACCTGACCGTGATGAGAGTGCAGTGAGCGAGCATGAGTTTTCATCAGTGGCGACGCGCTGGGTCCAGTTGCCGATCAGTTCGGTTGCCCCTCGATGCGAGTGACAGGCGGCGTTGTCGGGGCGAACTGCCTGTTCAGGCCCGTCTATTCCGATTTTTTTAAATTACTGCTATATCGTTTGCCGATGGCAGCGACATGGATAGCGGTACATTTTTCGCTGATTCAATGAGATACTGCGAACAGAGCATTTCGATATTCTGAGCCGATCGGATCCGACGATGACAAACGCTGGGATCGAGTGGCGGGCGGAGCCAGAGCGGGATAAAACATCGCCATGAAATCTCCCTCGAGAGTCGTTTTTGCTGTCGTCTTCGTCATCTGTTGTGCGGATGTCGGTTGCCGTTACAGCGGACGCATCGCACGCCCGTATCCCGTTCCCACGGTGCAGCGAATACTGGCCGATCTGGCTGCGGTTCGCGATAGTGCGCGGTCCTTCAAGATCGACAGCAAGATGGACTACTGGGTTGGTGACAACCGGGTCAAGGGTACAGTACTGCTCATGGGGCGAGTGGGAGCATATGTCCGCATCAACGCTCTGAACCCTACCGGTGACAGCGTGGCTGCCGATCTGGCCTGTAATGGAGCTGGTTTCAAGTATATTGATTACAATAATGACTGTCAGCTCACCGGGCCGTGCTCGCGCGACTCGATCGCTCGGCTGTTGCGGGTCAGTCTCGAGCCCGACGATTTCTTGCTCCTGGCCATGGGGACGATTCCGGTCATCGCCAATGATCGGGGTGCACTAGCCTGGGACGACGAGAATGGCCATGAGGTCATTACACTGACTGAACGGGGGACCGGCATGAGTCAGACCATCGCTCTGAACGGACGCCACTGTGAAGGCGAAAAAGAAGCCTCGACGTGTCGCTGGGAGGTGGTATCGAGCGTGGTTCGCGATGCTCGGGGTCAAGAGCTGTGGAACCTGAGAAACAAGGATTTCTACACAGTTCGTGGCGAGGACGGCGCATTATTTCGGGTTCCCAAAAAAACTCAATTCAGGCAGCCCGGGGAAAAATCAGACCTCTTGGTCCGCTGGCGCGAGCACGTCCTCAATTTGAACCTGGATGACGCCAAATTCGACATGGTCATCCCTGCCGGCCTTCCGTCCTGCTAGCGTCTTCCTCACCGATCTCGCCCCTCGACTTCAGTTACTTTCTCCCGGTCGGGTCCGTCCAAAAACAACCTGCCGGTCCGGCTTCGAGGAGCTCGGCTGGCCAGGCGCGAAGGGGGCGAATACTCTTGAGATTTGGTCGGCCGCACTCGGGCAGCAGGGGCACGGCTGTGATACTGTGATTCACTCGATGGGCCAGGCCAGCCTGCTGGAGATCGACGATCTCGTCACCGAATTTCGCACTGAGCACGGGGTCATCCGCGCGGTCGATCGGGTTGGATTCGAAATCGCGCACGGCAAAACACTGGGCGTGGTGGGCGAGTCGGGCTGTGGCAAGTCGGTCACCGCGCTCAGCATCATGCGCCTGATCCCCGAACCCCCGGGCCGCATCGCTGGGGGAACGATCCGCTACGGTGGCACCGACCTGCTCACCCTTTCAGAGCAAGAGATGAGGGCGATCCGCGGCAATCGTATCTCGATGATCTTTCAGGAGCCCATGACTTCGCTCAATCCGGTTTTCACCGTGGGCGAGCAGGTGGCCGAGGCGGTGCGACTGCACCAGAAGAAGTCGCGCAAGAAAGCACTCGAAGTGGCTGTCGAGATGTTTCGCCTGGTCGGCATTCCGTCGCCAGCCGAGCGGGTCCGCGATTATCCCCATCAGATGTCGGGCGGTATGCGCCAGCGGGTAATGATCGCCATGGCTCTGGCTTGCCGGCCGGATTTACTGATCGCCGACGAGCCCACAACCGCCCTGGACGTGACCATCCAGGCCCAAATTCTCGATCTCTTGCGCACACTGCAGGGTGATCTCGGAATGAGCATCATGCTCATCACCCACGATCTGGGCGTGGTAGCCGAGACCGCCGACGAAGTCGTGGTCATGTATGCCGGGCGGGTGGTCGAGCGGGCGGCGACCATCGACCTGTTTGAAGCCCCGCGGAATCATTATACCGCCGGGCTTTTGCGTTCGGTGCCGAGCTACGGCGAACACGATCCTGCAGCCGAGCCGGGCGACCGGGGGGCCGAGGCGAACGATCGATCCGAGGTGCCCACTCGCCGCAGATTGTGGGAAATCCCCGGGATGGTGCCAAGCCCCTTCGAGTTACCCAACGGTTGTGCGTTCCAGGACCGCTGTCCAGCCGTACAAGACGAGTGCCGGCAGCAAGAGCCCGAACTTAGAATCGTGGGCAAGAGCCGGGTGCGGTGCCACTTTCCGTTAGACGCCGCTGCCGCCACGGGTCCCGGTGAGTCGAAGTCGAGGTGAGTCATGAGCGATGAGCAAAGGGACGACGCCCTCGTCTCCATACGCGGCCTCAAGAAGCATTTCCCCACCAAAGTGGCCTGGCCCGTGCAGCGCGATTTGTCGCTGTCGTCTCGTGCCTGGCGCTCGGTGAGCCGAATGAGAACCCAGGTCCGCGCAGTAGACGGCGTGAGTCTGGAAATCTATCCAGGTGAGACGGTCGGCCTGGTCGGCGAATCGGGCTGCGGCAAATCGACGTTGGGCCGGACGTTGTTGCGGCTGCTCGAGCCTACCGATGGAACCATCGAGTTCGGCGGAGTGGACATCACGAGTATGGCCCAGCGAGATCTCCGCCCCATCCGGCGCCAGATGCAGATGATTTTTCAAGACCCCTACGCATCGTTGAATCCGCGCATGACCGTGGGAGCCACAGTCGTCGAGCCACTCGAGATCCACGGCCTGGTCAAGAGTGGCGAGGAAAAGCGGGCACGGATGGCCGCTCTCATGGAGAAAGTCGGACTGCGACCAGATGCGGCGACGCGTTATCCCCACGAGTTTTCGGGTGGTCAACGCCAGCGCGTGGGCATCGCGCGCGCCCTGGCGGTGCAGCCGCGCTTCATCGTTTGCGACGAGCCGATCAGTGCCCTGGACGTCTCGATTCAGGCGCAGATCGTCAATTTACTCCAGGACCTTCAATCAGCCGAAAATCTGACGTATTTGTTCATCTCACACGACTTAAAAATCGTCCAGCATATTTGCGATCGAGTTGCCGTGATGTATCTGGGGCGAGTTGTCGAGCTGGCCCGGGCCGCCGATCTGTATCGCACACCCATGCACCCCTACACCGGCGCTCTCCTTTCCGCAGTGCCTCTACCCAGGCCCAAGGCCACACGGCGCCGGGTCATTCTCGAAGGCGATGTACCCAGTCCGATCGATCCGCCACCGGGATGTCCGTTTCATCCCCGCTGCCCGGTGAAGGACAAGCCCAAAGCCTGCATGACCGAGCTACCGACGCTGCGCAAACTGTCCGGCGGCAGCCACGCCGCCTGTCATGTCGCCCAGTGACGGAGTTGCGCCACCGACGATCGCACCGTTCGAAGGACTTTATTTTTTTGAAGAAATTTTTGCCAGACTGCCTGATAAATGGTCTCCGCGGCAACCGCTCTTACCGGGCGTCTAAATCACTCGGCCGTATGCTGCTGGAGCGTCTCATCAGGGTCTGTGGGGAATTTCGTTCTTGCATTTCACTCCGGGGTTGCCCCGCCCGGAGCCGATGCCCGGCCGGACTGTGCCGACCGGGTGGAGCGCCTTTCCAGTCTGGTTCGCGATATCTGTGTCAACTCGGGTGGCCGGAACGAAGCGGAGATGTCGAGCGAGTGATATCCTCGACTCGGTTTTCGGTGTCGCGAAGACAGTAGGGCTCACATGCCGACCGTTCTCATCGTAGACGACGACAGGTTCACGCGGAAGGTACTCGAGACGGCATTTGCCGAGGACGAAGAGTTTGCTCGACTCCAGGTAGAGACGTTCACGGCCAACGACGGCGCGCAGGGACTGACCGAGTTTCTCAAGCACCAACCGGACGTCGTGATCACCGACCTTTTAATGCCCAACGTGGATGGTTGGGAGCTGTGTCGTGCCATTCGTTCCGAGCCCAAGGGCAAGTACGTCCACCTGATCGCCATGAGCGGGATCACTCGCGACGCCTCTGTCGCGCAAAAGCTGCAAGACGAGGTCGGAGCCCAGTTTTTCACCAAGCCGTACCAGTTGCGCGACATGACCGAGCACCTGGCCCAGGTGCTCGAGACGGTTGGGCGCGGCGAGATCTCTCATCCGGTGATTCAGCCCCGATCGCCGCTGGCGACGCGACCGAGTTCTGGCGATCTGTCCGAACGAGCGCTTCCCGCGGTGCTCTTCGACTTTCTCGAGGCCAAGGCCACCGGCCATCTCACCCTCAAACGCGGACGCATCACCAAGGTGATCGAGTTGGTGGTCGGCCATCCATTCAGCGTATCGTCTACTGCTCGCGACGAGACCCTGGGATATTTCCTGGTCACCTTGGGCGTGATCAGCCCCGAGCAGCACAAGCGCGCAGTCAAGCGCGCTGCGCTCAAGAGAGAGAAAGTCTCCACCACGCTGATCAGTCTCGGCTATATCAGCCCCGAGGACATGGTCTCCCGCCTGACCGTGCACACCTGCCATCGCTTGACCCAATCGCTGCGCTGGCCCGACGGAACCTGGCAGTTTCAGCCCAAAGATGCGCCGCCTGGCGGTCCGCGGGGCAATCCGATCGATATGGTCGCCCTCGTCCTTGAGGGCATGCGCTACACCGCATCCCTCGATGTGGTCCCCGAGCCGGTTGCAGCGCTGGAAAACCAACCTCTCGTGCTGAATGCACGCGGTCAGACCCTCATGCCCGCAGTACGTCAATATCTCAGCGAGAGCCTGGCCGAAGTACTGCGACACGGCGCCACGGTGCAAGGTCTGCTGGCCTCGGGTGTCGAGCCCAGCGAGCTGTATGTGGCGCTGGAGGCCCTGCTCTACTGTGATGCCATCGCGACCGGCGATGGGGTTCCAGAGCTCATCTACGACTCGGCCGCGGACGATTCGGTCGCTGCAATGTCCGGCTCGAGCGTTCAGGACACCGGTGAGTTCACCATCGTGCAGTTGTCGGAGCACGCACATACACGCCGGATCACCCGGCCCAAAGAAACCAGTAACAGGCTCTACTCCCTGCTCTTCGACGATATAAGCCCGATGATCCACACCACAGTCGGCGAGATGCCCATCGAGCTGCCCGACGAAGAGATCGAGCGATTCGACTCCGGCGTCATCGACGTCTCGGGGATCCAGGAACACCTCCAGGCAGCGGCCGATGAAGGCGATCTCAAATATGCGCGCAGGTTGCTTCTCAAAGAATATTTGCGCGTTCAAGGCACCGACCACTACAACGTGCTCAATGTGACTCACGGTGCGAGTCACAAAGAGCTGTCGAAGGGGCTGAACGAGCGCAAGTCGAAGCTTTCCCTGGAGTGGTTTTCTCGCTTCGACCTGGGCCGCGACTACGCCAAGCTCGAGGAGCTTCACGCTGCCTACGACCGTGCGTTTCAGGTCTTATCCGACGACGACAAGCGTGCTGCATATGACCGCAGTCTGGGCGGCGAAGAGGCGGGACCGCCGGGAATGGCCGCCGAGATGTCGTTTTACGCGGGCTGGGATCTGCTCCAGCACGGCAGTTACGAGGGAGCGGTGGAACAACTCAAGAGCGCCGCGGAGGCCGCACCAGACGAGGCCGATTATCACGCTGCGCTGGGCTGGGCCAACTACCTGCGGGGCGGAAGCACGCCTCTCGCCGCCGACGAGGCCCGGCCCCATCTCAACCAGGGACTGCTCATCAACCCCGACCACGCGGCCAGCCACTTTTACAAGGGGACTATCAGCGCCGACCTGGGCAATGATGACGCCGAGGCGATCTTTCACCTCGAACGCGCTCTCGACGCAGATACGTATCGGGCCCAGGCGCTGGACCGACTGGAGGGGCTGTGGCGGCGGCGCGGCGAGTATCGTCCGCTCGAACGACAATACCGCAGACTGATCTATCGCGCCGCGGGCAGCAATGCCGAGCTCGAGCTGACCTTGTGGCTCAAGCTGGCCGAACTCTACCGCGCCGACCTAAACGAACCCGAGAACGCCCGGGTTGCTCTGCAATCAGCCCAGCAGTTGGCTCCCGACGACCCACGTGTCCAGACCGGCTTGCCCAGGAGGGCGACAACCGATGTGGACGGCTTTGTCGATCGCGCTCGGCGTTTGCGACAACGATGGCGACGCGAACCAAACTTGCCCGACGCCGGTCTCGAGCTGATGCACGCAGCGCTCACCTCCGATCAGCCGGACGCCGCGTTCATGGCTGCTTCGGCTCTGGTCGCCCGCGGCCTGGCCGACCGCGAAGCCGAGGACCTCTATCAGCGTCATCGCCCGCGATTTGTCATTCGAGCCCACCGCCCACTGGGACCCGAGCACTGGGCACAGCTGCGGCACGCCCTCGACTCGTCTGAACTGTGCGCTCTATTCGAGGTCCTTACCCCGGCTATCGAGGCCAGTTTTGCTCTGACTCTCGATGATCTCGAAGTCGATGAGAGCATGAGGATCAGCGAAGAGGATCTACCCGAATCGTTCGTCCGTGTGAGGTCCTACGTCGCTCAGATACTCGGCGTCGAATGTCCCCAGGTATTCGTTCGCTCGGATTTTGGCCATCAGGTCCATGTTGGAGCCATCTCGCCGCCACTTCTCCTCGCTGGCGACGAAGTTCTTACCAGCCCCGAGCGGGCCGAGCTGAGCTTCCGGCTCGGTCGGGCCATGACATATCTGCTTCCCGGCCGGACGTTCGCCGGGTCGCGCCCGGCGCGGCTGCTCAAGGCTGCGGTGCTGGCGATTTTTCGCTCGCTGCATCCGGGCGCACCGGTCGACGATCCAGACGGTTACATCAATAGTGTAGAGCCGCATCTTCGAGCTCTGGATTCGGCTGCGCTGTCCCGCGCGCAGACGCTGGTTGAGCAACTGACGCAGCGCTCGCATGCCCTCAATCTATCGCAATGGGCGCGCGCACTGGGACGAACCGCCGATCGAGCCGGACTCCTTCTCTGTGGCGACCTTCCCGCTGCTGTTCGCTTTGCCCGCGATAGCAGCAATACCGAGGCTATCGACGACCTCATCGATTTCGCCGTGGGCAGTAATTGCTGGCAACTGAGAGACGAACTCGGCCTGTCCATCGCTGTTTGAACCAGCCACTGGCCAGCCGTGGCAGGGAGCGATACTATCAGTACTCGTGTCGTTAGCTCCCGCGCCATCATCAAGACTCCTCGACAGCAGCGATCTCGTGACAGTACCGGATGAAGAATCCAGACCAGATGCGTTCATCCATTTCGTAACATGAAGGAAATTTTTCAAAAATTTAAGATTGATTATTTTTTAAATAATATTCATTACGATTTTAACAGTATCTGTACGATGAGCAGCTTCTGCTGACCACGGATCGCCGGGATTGCCGTGGCGGGAGCAGGCTTGGGCGCCGATTGGGCTCCACCTGTCGCATTACCTTGTCGGTAATTCGACGCATTGTCCTCATTGTGGCGGCGGGCTGTCCTCATCGTGGCCAAAATGATGTAATATTCGTGACCTCGTACCTGTAGCGGTCACCGCCACGACGCACTGTTGCAGCACCATAAGGGGGGGCAAATCTCTTGCAATCGGGCGTGTGCGCCGGGTGTTGATTTGTCGCAGGGAGGTGAGACAAGCGTTTCGAGAACGTGTTAAGTGGTAAGCGCTCATCATCTGAGCGGCCGTACGGAGGTCGAATATGGCGAGCAATGGAGAAAACAGCGCAAGTGAGTTTAAAACTTCGGACTTGATATACGACTGGAACTCGGTCGAGAAGGTCGCTGCACTTTCACCGCGCAAGCAGGTCAAGTTCTTTTGCGAAACTCTGCGTGATGGCATTCAGTCTCCGTCGGTTGTTGATCCCGACATCGGCGACAAGATTCGTCTCGTCGAACTGGCCGATTCCCTCGGTATTCACCACATTGACATCGGGCTTCCAGGTGCGGGGAAGCGCGCTGTCGAGGATTGCACCGAGCTGGCCACTTTCATCCGAGACGACAAGCTCGCGATCAAAGCAGCGTGCGCGGCGCGCACCCACCGCAATGATGTTCAGGCGATCATCGACATCTCGCAGAAAGCTGGAATCGAAATCGAGGTCATGGCCTTTATCGGTTCTTCACCGATTCGGCAGTACGCGGAGAGCTGGGACTTCAATCGCCTTCTGCGCATGTCGACGGAGGCCATCGAGCTAGCGGTGGCCAACAACCTGCCAGTCACATTTGTTACCGAGGACACGACCCGTTCGCGGCCCGAGGTGCTCGACCCGCTATTTCGCAATGCCATCGACCACGGTGCGCATCGCCTCTGTATTTGTGACACAGTGGGACACGCGACCCCTGACGGCATTCGCAATCTACTCAAGTTCACCCGCAATTTGCTCAACGGTGCCGGACATTCGCAGGTCGGCATCGACTGGCACGGGCACAACGATCGCGGCCTCGGTGTGGTGAATACCATCTTTGCCATCGAGTACGGCGCTGATCGTGTTCACGGTACAGTGCTGGGCATCGGTGAGCGGGTTGGCAACGCATCCCTGGACCAAGTGTTGCTCAACCTCAAATTGCTCGGCGAGTTGCCCGACCAGGATCTGTCCAAGCTGCTGCTCTGGTGTAAGGTGGCCTCTCAGGCATGTCACGTTGATATCACGCCGCAGTATCCTCTGGCCGGGGCCGACGCCTTCCGGACAGCCACCGGTGTGCATGCAGCAGCGATTATCAAGGCCGAAAAGAAAGGAGACAACTGGCTGGCCGATCGGATTTACTCCGGTGTTCCAGCCGGTATGTTTGGCAAGGAGCAAGAGATCGAGATCGGCCACTACTCCGGTGAGTCAAATGTGGTGTACTGGCTGCAAAAACGCGGCTTCGAGCCCAAAAACGCACTCGTTTCTGCGATATTGCGCACAGCAAAGCGCGGCAATCGGGTGTTGACGGACGAAGAAATTCATCAGGTTATCAAAGAATTCAACGCTGCCAATTAAAATTGGCTTTGCCAAGGAGTGCTGCCATCCAACCTGCCAAAAAGAGTTCCGGGTTTGGGCATGCCCGACTCGGTGGTCCAAAAGAGTTTAATGGGGTAAAGGTATTTTCGGCGACCATGGTCAATGACCGGGAACAACTGGGAGAGAAAATTACTTCCTGGATACACGCCAACACCCATTGTGAGGTTCGCGATGCCATCGTGACACAGTCGAGTGACGAGGCCTTCCATTGCATCGCGATTACCCTGTTCTACTGGGAAGAGCTGGACGGACCCAAAAGGAAGAAGAGATAGCCCGACATTTTTCGTGTTTATGGTATCGGTTGGGCCAGGTAATCGGGCTAGTATTCGCGTTCTGAGTCACATTTGAGGAGCGCGATATGAAGGTACTCATTGCCGACAAATTCGACCAGCGTGGCCAAACGCTGCTGGCCAAGCTGGGATGTCGAGTATTCTTCCAGCCCGAGCTGAGCGCGGATAATCTCCCCAAGGGCGTCGCCGAGCACGATCCCGACGTGCTCATCGTTCGCAGCACAAAAGTGCATGCAGAAGCGATTCACACCGGCAGGCGTCTCAAATTGATCATTCGGGCAGGCGCTGGCTACGATACAATCGATATGGCCACTGCCTCGGAGGAAGGCGTGTTTGTGGCCAACTGTCCCGGCAAGAATGCCATAGCAGTAGCGGAGCTCGCCTGGGGTCTCATCTTGAGCTGCGACCGGCGAATTCCGGATCAGACCGCTGACTTGCGCGCCGGCAGGTGGGACAAAAAGACCTACGGCACTGCGCAGGGACTGTACGGCCGGACATTGGGTGTACTCGGAATGGGGACTATCGCGCTTGAAGTAGTACGCCGCGCCCGTGCATTTGGCATGAGCGTAATTGCCTGGTCGCGCAGTCTCATCGCCGAGAAAGCCCACAAGCTCGGCGTCGAGCATGCGCCCTCACCGCGTGACGTTGCAGAAAAGAGCGACATCGTATCTGTCCACGTGGCATCGACGCCAGAGACCCGGCATTTGATCAACGCCGACTTCATTGCTGCCATGAAGCCGGGCGCTTTTTTGATCAACACGACGCGTGGTGCGGTTGTCGACGAGGCAGCTCTGCTTCGGGGCATTGCAGACAAGGGCCTGCGAGTTGGGCTCGACGTTTACCAGAACGAGCCGGGCAGTGGCAAAGGTGGGTTCGACAGCGAGTTAGCCAGGAATCCATCGGTTTATGGAACTCATCATATCGGCGCCTCGACCAACCAGGCGCAGCAGGCCATCGCAGACGAAGTGGTGAGTATCGTGGCCCACTATCGAGAGACCGGCCAAGTACTGAACTGCGTCAACCGCGCAGAGCGCAGTCCTGCCACCTGTATTCTGACTGTACGGCATCGAAATCGGCCCGGTGTTTTGGCCAATGTGTTTCAGGTATTGAGCGAGGCCCGCAACAATGTCGAGGAGATGGAGAATATCCTCTACCAGGGCGCGCAGGCGGCCACAGCGCGAATCCAGCTCGACTCGGCTCCGGCCTCTGAGCACTTGCAAGAGATGCGGGAGAAATGTAGCGACATTCTCAGCATAGAGCTTACGCTTCTGGCCGATTCCCGCGCACCCGAAGGAGACTGACGTGAGCGATCGTATTTATAATTTTTCGCCTGGACCGGCGGTTCTTCCCGAGACCGTGATCAAGAAGGCGCAAACTGCGCTATGGGACCTTGAGGGGTCGGGTATTGGCGTCATGGAGCACAGCCATCGCGGCGCCGAGTTCACTGCTGTTCTGGACCAAGCTGAAGCCGCGTGTCGCGATCTGGCGGGCATCCCGGACACCTACAGTGTGCTATTTATGCAGGGTGGAGCATCGAGCCAGTTTTTTATGGTCCCGATGAATCTGCTCACTGGCAACGACACCGCCGACTACATCAATACCGGTTCGTGGTCCAAGAAAGCCATCAAAGAGGCCAAGCTCTTTGGCTCGGTCCACGTGGCAGCGAGCAGCGAAGACGAGAATTTTAGCTACATTCCCGGCGGCGATTCCGTTCAGTTTTCGAGCGATCCGGTCTACGTTCACTTCACCAGCAACAACACCATCGCCGGGACCGAGTTTGCCGGCGAGCCCGGCGCGCCCAAGAGTGTGCCTCTGGTATGCGACGCCTCGAGCGACATTTTCAGCCGTCCTTTCGATATTGCCAGGTACGGTGTGGTGTACGCTGGGGCGCAGAAGAATCTCGGTCCGGCCGGGGTAACCCTGGTCATCATCCGCAACGACCTGGTTGAGAGAGCGCCTCAAGACCTTCCGAGCATGCTGCAGTACCGCACGCACGTGAAAACTGGATCGCGTTACAACACACCACCGGCCTTCGCCATCTATGTGGTTGGCCAGGTGCTCGAGTGGATCCGCAATTTCGGTGGTCTGGACAAGATGGCCGAGTACAACCAGGCCAAGGCCAAGCTGATCTACGACTTTTTGGACGAGAGCGAATTATTTTACGGCACCGCGCGTCCCGACAGCCGATCGAAGATGAACATCTGCTTCCGGGCCAAAAAAAGCGAACTCGAGGCCGAGTTTATTGCCCAGGCTGCCAAGAAGGGTCTGGCCGGGCTCAAGGGACATCGTTCGGTTGGCGGCATGCGGGCCAGTGTATACAACGCATTTCCGGCCGAAGGCTGTGAAGCGCTGGTCGCGTTCATGAAAGAGTTCGAGCGGACCAACCGCTAGGCCGGCTCGGCCGTTGGCCTTGCTACAGAAACACCTCGTTTGGTCCACAACCAACGTGTTTCTGTTTAGTTTGGTATCTCGATGCTCAGATCGTCGAGATACCAGCCCGGCGCTGTGTGCTGCATCGCCTCTCCGTCATTCGTAGTCGGGTATGCGACGCCTGAGCTGTATACAAAGCGGAGTTGAAACTCAGAGGTCCGAAGCTCGGCTGGAATCGACAGCTCGCTTCTCTGCCATACATTCGGCTGATATGCATCCACTTCAGGCATGCGGCCGTGAGTCCAGTTTTGATCGCCGTCATCCCAGGTAAATGCCATTCCGGAAATCGCAGTTTGGCAGCGCAGATCAACGACGTTACCAGCATCAACACCAGCACCAGCATCTGGGCGCTCCCCATCGCTCCCCGGTACCCCTGGAGGTGAGAAGGAACACGCCGAAATAGTAAATATAGCTACATAAATTGTGCAAATGATACACAGCTGCCGCAGCTTGGTATTCTTGTCGATGGGTAATCTATTGAAATAACTATCAAATGATAAACTAAGATACATACGTACGCACAATGTACGCTTTCTGTCTACCCTGCTGCAAGGAACCGTTGTGGAAAGTCACGATTGGAGTTCATTCATCGTCGCTGACCAGGCGCAGCCCGGCCGGCAGGCTGTCGCCCAGAGCGACCCGTTCTTCGCGAGCCTCGAGGGCGACGATTTCTTCGACCAGGCGGGCTGTACGTTCGCCGCCCGGGATGGTGCGCAATTTGGCAGCCAGTTGGGCGCGCAGATCGTCGGGCACATCGCGGCTGCGGTCGCCGGTCCGGCGGCCGAGTTGTGCCACTGGAAAGGCCGCTTTCTCGGGGTCTGGCCAGTCCATTTCGAGCAGAGCGGCGATCCATTCAGCAGCGCGCTCCGGCGCGATCACAGCGTTGAGCGGGCCGTAGAGTGGCACCCGTGAGCCGATCCGGCCCAGCGCCCAGAAATAATGCGAATCCTGCCGGTTTTTCTTGCTCTCCAGGCGGCTGAGGATCTCTTCGCCCAGCTTGATTTTGTGCCCTGGATCGAGGCGTTCCATGTTGGCCAGGGTGCGCCACATTTCGGCCGCCTCCTGTTTGGTTGGCCGGATTTGATGCCATTTCTTTTTTTGTTTTTGACCGGGCAAAAACAACTGGGCCAGACGGTCGTAGATTTGCTCCTGGTGGCCCTTGCTCAGGCCGCCGGCGATCCGGCGCCAGACGATCCACCAGGCCAGGCGACAGGCCTCGCTCTTGGGGTATTTGAGCGATTCGTTGAAGATGCGCCACATTTGCTTGATGCGCCACTGATCGAGCGGTGCGCCGGTGCCGGGGCGAAGGCAGAAGCCAGTGAAGATGAGCCAGCGCTGTTCGTGCTGTGGCGAGCGCAGGCGCTCGGCCTCGACTTCGAGGGCGGCATCAAAAAAGGTTCTGGTCGCGGTCATGGACCACTCGTCGCGTCGCTCGCCGGTGAAGCGCTCCAGGTCTTTCATGATGGCGGCCAGTTTTTGTGCGTTGCCGGCAAATGCGCTTTTGATCAGACTTTTGGCTTCGACGATTTTGGGGTCGATGTCCCCGGCGGATTCGCTGTCCGCACCGGGCGCGGGCGCTGCTCCACCGGCGCGCATGTCGAAGCTGAGGCGCCAGCTTTCGGGTTCGTGCCGGGATGTCCCGCCGGAATCGCCGGCCGTCCGGCCGTCTCGACCATCGGCTTGTTCGGTGCACCAGATCTCCAGCGCACCCAATTCAGTGATGCGGACCTCGAGATGCACAGTCACCTGCGAGCGGCCCCGCGCCCGCAGAACCGTGACAATGGGAGGCAGTTCGAGCAAATCGCTGTCGCCCTCGCCGGTAATGTCGGGAGTGCCGTCGCCGACCGGGACGAGAGCACCGGGCTGGTCATCGCGGGTTGACGAGGAAAACAACTTGAAGCTGACCGGCCGGTTGGTCACCAGGGCGAAGTCGCGGGCGAGTTCGACTGCAGAACCTTCTTCGAGCCCCTTGCGCGCCAGGCATACCGCCATTTCTGCTCCTGTGCTGCCTGTGCCCACACCGACATAGAATGCGCGCGCTGTGCCGCCGCGGATTCGCGCGCCCAGCCCCCGGCGCACCAGACCATAGTAGGCCGCCCCCTTGGCCACAGCCAGCTCGGGCAATTCGTTGGCCAGCTCGCGCGGTCGAGCTGCCCCGGGCTGCCATGCGGCAATCTGCGCCAGAATCCGCGTTCGCAGACTGGACGGCGTCGTGGCCCCGCCGTTAAAAAGGATAGCGTCGATTCGCTCGCTGTGGTGTCGGTAGAGAAACCAGGCGAGATGGCGAGTCACTGCGGGATCTGTGGCATAGGGCAGGCCGAATTCCTGTAGTCCACCGCGGGTGCGTTTGGGGCTGTCATCCCGCTCGGCGTGGGGAAAGAACCCCTGCTGGATGGTGGTGTCGAGCTCGCCGCGCTCGACCCGATCTTTTACCGCTCCGCCGATCAGTTTGCTGCCGCGACCGGCCACGGCGATGGGCACCGACTCGAGTTCGCTGTCGCCCAGGAGAGCCTCTTTGGCCAGGCGACAGGAGTGGACCAGACCGTGCCACTGCAGGGCATCGAGTTTTTTTTTTTTTTTTTTCGTCAGCCTGGCCTCGACCTGCTTGGCCAGGGTCAAATCGATGTTGTCGCCGCCCAAGAGCAGGTGATCTCCGACCGCAGTGCGCGAAAACGACTCGCCGTCTTTGCCCACCTCGATGAGGGTAAAGTCGGTCGTGCCGCCGCCGATGTCGAACACCAACACGTGGTCGCCCGGGTTCAAAACCCGGGCGCGCTCACCAGCGGGGTGGGAATCGATCCAGGCATAGAAGGCCGCCTGCGGCTCTTCGAGGAGGACAATATTGCCGTAATCGGCGTTGCCGGCTGCTTCCAGGGTGAGCTCGCGCGCGGCTTCATCGAACGAAGCCGGCACCGTGACGATGACTTCTTGATCGGCGAACCGGCTGTCCTCGGCACCTCGATGGGTGTGATCCCAGGTCTCCTTGACGTGCTGGAGAACCAGGGCGGAGGCGCGAATTGGCGACAGCTTGTCTGCGTTCGAGTCCTCGCCCGTGCCCCACGGCAAGATCGCTGCGTGGCGATCCACACCGGCGTGACAGAGCCAAGACTTGGCCGAGGCGATCATGCGTCCGGGCATGCGTGCCCCCTGATTGCGTGCCAACTCACCCACCACGGTGCGGCGTTCGCGATCCCAGGGCAGGACGGTCTCGGCCGGGCCGAGATCGTGTTCGCCAGCCAGGTACACGAATGAGGGCAGCTGTCGCCTGGGTTCGAATTCGCCCGGAGCAACTAGCTGTGGAACCGGGAAGATCTCGACCCGCTGTTCGGCCGAACGGGTGTCGACATAGGCGACCGCGGTGTTGGTGGTGCCGAGGTCGATTCCGATGATGAAGCGAGGCGCCACGAGGG
This sequence comes from Pseudomonadota bacterium, assembly GCA_022360315.1. GTDB lineage: Bacteria > Myxococcota_A > Polyangia > Haliangiales > Haliangiaceae > JAKSDA01. The sequence continues at coordinate 37,630 of JAKSDA010000061.1, read as the reverse complement.
CAGCCTATATCAAAACCCAGTGCACCGGGGCCGGCTAATTGCCTACAATGCAAGGCATGGATGTGCACGATGCAACCCAGGCTTTGCAGCAAGCCGATGTGATCCCACTCGCTCAGGGCCCCATCCCCTACATCAAAGAGCTGGTCAAGAAATGCCTGGAGGCGGATATCCCGGCAGCGGCAGGGCATCCTCCCGGACAGGGCAAGGGCTGAGGGACCAAAACGCACCTCCTGGTTCGGGAGATCGATGTAGCCGCGGTGGCCAGACTGATGCAATCGGACTGGCTGGAAATGCTCGCTCGCGAGGGCACGGTCGGGTCCGTAACTCTGGCTCAACCAAAAGACATGCACTCCAGCCTTGAACAGGAGCCCGACGCCGAGCCGCCCTGCCCGGCATGCGGCCATGCCGCTCCGCTGGTCAACGGCGAATGCAGCGAATGTGGCCTGTATTTGGGCGGTTGATATGTAGCGATGAGGTTCTTGCGCAAGCTGATCGACGAACGGCTGGTGATGGGGATCATTCTCATCAACTCGCTAGCGCTGTTCCTGGGCGGTTACGAGGAGCAAAGCGCAGAGGAGTCGCTGTGGTTCATCGTCGACTACATTTGCGTACTGTACTTCCTCTTCGAAACAGCGGTCAAAATCCTCGTAGAGGGCCGGCGAGATTACTGGCGCTACAACTGGAATAAGTTCGACTTCATCATCATCGTGTTGTCGACACCGGTCTTGCTCACACCATGGGTTGATCTGAGCTGGTTCTCGAGCCTCACTGCGCTGCGCCTGTTTCGTCTGTTTCGCCTGTTTCGTCTGTTTCGATTTATCCCCGGCCGCGAACACATGACCCATGGCATTTTGCGTTCGCTCAAGGCCTCGGTTGGTGTGTTCCTCGGTGTGGTTCTGGTCAACGTGATCATGGCACTTGGCGCAGTGGTGCTGTTTTCGACCAGCCCGGATGATATGTACTTTGGTACCCCGTGGCGGGCCTGCTACTCGATGTTCCGGGTGTTCACGATCGAAGGCTGGTACGAGATTCCGGATCACATCGCCGAGCATTCGGGCGTGTACTGGAGTGCTTTTGCCCGCATCTACTTCATGGTCGCCGTCTTCGGCGGCGGCATCCTCGGCCTGTCCCTGGTCAACGCAGTATTCGTCGATCAAATGACCGCAGACAATACCGACTCACTAGAAGCACGAATCGATGTGCTCACCGAAGAGCTCCGACAGCTGCGCCAGGAGATCCGAGCGCTGCGCCCCAACAACACGGCCGACCAACCCCTCGCTCCCCCCGACAACCCAGAATGACAGCGTCAGCTGCCGCAGCGACCCGCTTTCCGACACTTGTAAGTGGTTGCCAACACTGAATTTCCCCTTCATCATTGTCGTGAACTCTGCGACATCAATCCCTCGACAATGTGGGCTTCATTAGCAATTATTAAAATAAGCCCACCATCAATCCTATTCGGGTTCGGATGGTGATCTGGCTAACCTGATAACCACTCTCGACCCCGAAAAATCGAGCGAGCTTGCCGGGCCCGACGGTTCTCATTACTGGACTCTCGATGGGCTCAATTTGTAGCATAAGGGTTTGGCCCATCCCACGGCGCCCACCTTGTGGCCTATTTTTATCGACGACTCTGACCTCAGGGCAGGTAAGGTGATGGCTGCTGAACTTTCAAAGTCTGCTCCGATCATGGTCAACGAATTTTCGGAACTCATCCCCGAGGATGCGCAACGCATCTTGATCGTGGACGACAACCCGGCGATTCACGACGATTTCCACAAGATTCTGTGTCCTGATGACGACGACAGGACTTTGCAAGCCCTGGATGCGGCTCTGTTCGAGGAAGCTCCCAGGCACGCCGGCATCCGATTTGTGCTCGATTCAGTCTATCAAGGGCAGGATGCGATCGGTCGTGTCCTGGACGCGCTCGCCAACGGTCGGCCTTATACCCTCGCCTTTGTAGACATCCGAATGCCTCCTGGTTGGAATGGCATCGTGACCGCGGCCGAGCTCCTCCGCACGGACCCCCACCTTCAGGTGGTTCTTTGCACTGCCTATTCGGATTTTAGCTGGGAGCAAATTACCGAGAAATTGGGCGGTACCGATCGAGTTCTCATCCTCAAGAAACCGTTCAGCGTGATCGAGGTCCAGCAGTTGGCCTCATCGCTGACCACGAAGTGGCAACTCATTCAGGACGGTGAGCGCCACATGAGCGTCCTGGAAGAGCGAGTCGCCGAGCGGACCAAGGAGCTCGCGCAGGCCAACATACAGTTACGGCAGGAAATCGACCACCGTTCTCGGGTGGAGAAAGAACTGCGCCGGGCGCAACGCCTGGAAGCACTGGGCCGGCTGGCCGCGGGGATTGGCCACGAGATCAACAATCCTCTCAACTTCATCTCGGGTGCGGTCGAGATTATTCGATTTGAGCTGGATCAGGCCCAAGTTGATATCCCCGAGGACAGCGTGCTCGCGGTCGAACGAGCGCTCGACGCGGCTTCTATTGGAGTCGAGCGCATCATGCGCATCGTCCGCAACATCAAGCTCTTTTCGCGACCCGACGAGTCCCCGTCCAGCCCTCTGAACCTCGCCGAGGTCCTGCCTCTGTGTGCGAAAATGATCGGAGATGGTGTGGGGGCTGCGGTTGCATTGGATATGGAACTCGCCGACGTTCCACTCGTGATGGGCAAGCGAGTCGAGCTGGAGCAGGTGTTTCTCAACCTGCTCCAAAACGCGGCGCACGCAGTGGTCGAAGCGGGGGTGGCCAAACCGAAGATCCGGGTTTCGCTGCAGCCTGAACCGGACGGCTACGTCACCGCCGAAATCGTCGACAATGGTACTGGAATTGCCGAGGAGGTCCTGGAGAAGGTGTTCGACCCCTTTTTCACTACCAAGTCACCCAACCGCGGCACCGGACTCGGCCTGGCGATCTGTCATTCTATCGTGACCAGCATGGACGGAACGATCGAACTGCGCGGCGCAGAGGGCGGAGGAACCGTTGCCAGGATGCGGCTGCCTGTGGTGGAAAACCACGCCGAACCCGACGTGGACGCAGACAGTGCGGCGTCTTCCGCGCAGCGCGACTCGATTGCCAGGGCGCGCATCCTGGTTGTTGATGACGAGCCGATCATGCTGGAGATTCTGTCGCATGCGCTGCGCGATCACGAGGTCGTGGCAGTGACAAGCGCCCGTGAAGCGCTGTCTATCAGCCAGAACCGTACCTTCGATCTCATTCTTTGTGACCTGATGATGCCACTCATGAGTGGGCGAGATTTCTACGAGCTATCGGCCCGAGCACAGCCCGGTCTGGAGGAGCGCATTGTTTTTATCTCCGGTGGCGCGCGGATACGAGAGATACAGACCTTTCTCGATCGTGTACCCAACGAGTGCCTCGAAAAACCGTTCGACATCGAAGTTCTGCACGCATCTATCAAGCGGGCCCTCGACCGACACGGCCCGGCCGAATGAACCTCGGCAAAGAACCGGCCGAGTCTGCATAACACTGTCGCGCCATCACCCAGATTGTCGATTGTGAAGCGTTGGTGTGAATATTCTGTGTCAATCGATGTTGCGGCGGGCAGCCTGCCGGGTCAGCGCTTCTTGAACGAGAGCGCGGCTGAGTTGATGCAGTAGCGTTGCCCGGTCGGTCTGGGGCCATCGGGAAATACATGGCCGAGGTGAGCATCGCACTGGCTACACAGCACCTCGGTACGCACCATGCCATAACTGGTGTCATTCCGTGTAGTGACGCCTTCCTCATCGATTGGTGAGGTAAAGCTGGGCCAGCCGCTTCCCGACTCGTATTTGGTGTCGGAGTCGAATAAATGGGCACCACAGCAGATGCAGTAGTAGGCTCCAGCTTCTTTGTTGTCCCAGTATTGACCGGTGAATGCGTGCTCGGTGCCGGCCTGGCGAGTTACTCGATATTGCTCATCGGTGAGTTGCTGTTGCCATTCAGCGTCGGACTTTACAACCTTTTCGCTCATGTCGGTATGGTACCTCGCCGGGCCGGGGGGCGCTTCCAACACCCGCAGAATGTGCGTGGCTAGTCAACAGCCGCGAAAAAGCTTCGCTGGGGATCTTGTCCTCCCAGCTGCGCACGATTGGCCGCAGCGGGCCTACTTCCATGTGATCACATCCTCCACAGGCCGCCGTGGCGTCGGCATTGCGGGCGGACCGTATCCCATGCGCATGACCAGCTGGGGATATCCAGCACGTCTGGTAAGCTGCGCAAACTCTGCGCGGAAACGATCGATCTCGAGTACCTGATTGAGGAAAGACGCAGAGATCCCGTAGGTCCGTCCGAGCAAAAGCACGCGTTGCATGGCCTGGCCGTTGCGCAACCAGTCGAGCGGCTCGTCGAGTTCGGTGCCCAAAACCATCAGGACTGGTGAGCCAGTGGCCAGGCCGTGTTCTGTCGCCGCGACCGAATTGCCCATGTCGAATGTGCGTACCACCATGGGCGCGTTCATGATCGGACGCCCTGGCTTGGCCTCAACTGGAATACCGTCGCGCCGGTCACTGCGAGCAGGACTGAGCCACTGCGAGAGCTCACGCCGAAACTCCTTGTCGTGAAACTGAACCCTATCGGCGGCCGCGATCAGTTCCGCAGCTTGTTGCTTGGCATCGGGATGGAGACGGATCATCCAGGCCTGCTCGTTGGTCGCTGCTTTGGATAGCTGATCGGCGATCTGATAACTCACCGGACGAAGTTCGAACGGCTGGCGGTTGGTGTGGCGTTGCGGAATGGCATCAAATAGCTCGTAATCGCCCTTATCCGGCGTTACCGGCAGCCCGAGCTTGATACGGGCGAGAAACTCGGGTCGATCGGGATCGGGCATGACCTCGACCTGGCCAGTAAAGCCAAATCGCCGCACTGCTACCCGCATATTGAGTAGCGCAGCTCCGCAGCTCATGATCAGCTGGCGATGGTCGGGATCGATCACCGCCAGAGAACGAGAACGATCTGCATAGAGATCGATATGGTCCATTCCAATATGGAATTGCCAGGGCTGAGTATTATGCGAGCTGGGCGCCAGGATTGCGTAGCGGATCAGATACGCCAGCTGTTCTCGAGTGGTTCGCGATCTGGGGAAATCGGTGGCAGTAACATTCCACGCCTCGAGCGCGGTGGCATCGGTCATCTGCATTACCTCGTTGAAATCAATGTAGCTTCCACATTCCTTTGCAATCGACATTCCACCGCTCGGGTCGTTCGATCGAAAAAGAGCATCACGTCGCATGGCTTGCCAGGAGCCCGGGCGAACGCGTCACGCTTGTTAAAGTGATATAAGACACAAAAAATACTGCCATCAAAGTGGCTCGAAAATACCCCTGATGGGGTGCTGGCCCCCTGGTCCGACCGTCGGCCAGCTTCACAAGTTGTCACCTGGCCTTGTTCTTGGCGCGGTCTGGTTTTCAGCGACCATTGCTTTTTCCGACCCGTGGATGATCACCCGCTCGGCATAGATTGCAGTCGCTCACAGGTTCGCTAGCAACTTGATTACGCTAGGCTGATGTGCATCGTCTCATTTCGAGATGCCACCCAGCTGATGCTGGCCATACCCAACTAAGCTATTTTGGGAGGGGTTGGTCAGTTCGTAGTGGACAGCTCGTAGTTGGCGACAGTCGATAATGAGTTTCGTTGATTGACAACACGAGGCCGTCTAACCTAGAACCTCATCAGTTGTTCTCTTGAGCTGAATACACCATGGCCGATCCATTCACACAGTCGTCACCGCGAGGCTTGGTCGGCTTATGGATGTATCGCAATGACGGTGGAATGGCGATTCTCGACCGCCTCCGCGGGCAACTCACCGAGGCGGGATATCGAGTAGTGTGGGATTTCGACATGCGGCAGTGCTACGTACTCGAGGGGCGTGTGTACACTGTAGATGGCTTTGACCTGTCGAGCCTCGATATTCTCTACCATATGAATATCGATGAACATAATCCATATCAGATCGAAATCCTCCGCGCTCTCGAACTGTCCGGCGTAAACGTGTTCAACGATTGGAACGCATTTACCACCGCGCGAGACAAGTTTCACACCAACGCGATCCTGCGCCGCAACGGTTTGCATGTGCCACCGGCAGCTCTGCTGCACAAGAGCACGAAGCGGTCATTCATCGACCGATTATTCGAGCTGTGGGGGCGAGTGGTGTACAAGCCGCGCCAGAATCACGGCGCCATTGGCGTCATGTTGTTCGATACCGCGGAGATGCTGTGGGACTTCATACTCACCACGCGGCCGTACGTCGATAGCTATTACTTCGAAAAGTATATCCCATTTGGCGAGCACGACTATCGAGTAGAGATTTTCAACAACGAGGTGATCGGTGGCTACAGTCGCCGTCGCAACCATCGCTTCAAAACCAATGTCACGCAAGGTGGCGCCATGTTGCCAATTCCGCCGACTACGGAACGACAACAGATCGCGCTTCGCGCGGCCAAGATTCTCAATGTCACTACTACCATTGTCGATATGATCGAATCTATCGACAACGGCCAAACATATATATTGGAAGTGAATCCCATTATGGGAATTTTCGTCGAATCTGCCATGCGAGCTGGTACCAAAATGCCTGTAACTGAACCAGACCCCGCATACAGCAACGACGAAAAAAAATTAGCGTGCCTTGTACAATATATTAATTCGTACTTTGGTAGGGGTAAGTAATGGTGGCGCTATGGCCATACGGATGGGAGAAGTAGTCTTTTTTCTATTTCTTCATGGTAGAATATTGCTTACCAGCACATCCGTCCTTATAGAGACGGTGATTCCGGTCAGGAATCTTGTTCTTTATAGCGATTTTTGCAGATAAACTAAAATGTGGGCAATGAAACTAAAAAAAAATGAACATAAAGTATCTATTGTCCACATAGAGACGATGGTGTACCATCTCATACTATGACGCTGTTATAATAATAGAGTCGAGACAATGCCCATTGTAAATGATTTTGGCCGGATAGATCTGCATGCCCTATGGCGATATCCGCAGTTCTATTGGCAGGCCATCGTGAGCGAAGAACCGATTGCTTTCACAAAAATTGCTTCGAGTCTTCGAAGTCCAGTGGTAGCGGCGCTGGCCCTCACTGGGCTTGGTAGTTCTGAGCCAGTGGCTGTTCGCTGAGTCGAGGGCACAGCAGAACGCAGTAGAGGCTCGACCTCCGCAGGTGGCCGCCGCACAACGGTCTGACAACGCGCTTTCGTCATTGCTGAGCGCATGCGACCAATACGTGTAACCGGATGGTATTAATTCATGTTTCGCAGGAAGATTCTGGTAAATATCGAAGCGACTCCCTCGTGTCCGGCGTCTTGTAGCATGTGTCCGCGGGATCAGATTGCGGATCATGGATATATCTCGCTGGACACGATGGAAAAAATAGTCGCCCAGATCGAATCTGATTACGTATGGGAAGTTGATCTCGCCGGGCGCGGGGAGCCGACAATCCATCCCCAGTTTCACGAGCTATTGCAGATCATGGAGAAAGCCGATGCTCCGACAAACGTCACCACAACTGGTGTGACATTTACGGAAAAAAATATTCGGGCATGTGTTGACCATGTCGACGTAATCCGCCTTTCTGTGAGTTCAATCCACAAATCCACGTTTGACCAGGTACATATCGGCCTGAAGTTCGACAAAATATGGCGGAACATTGCTGCACTTGCCGAGGCGGCAGCTGACAAGGTCATCGTTCACCTCACCGGTGGTCCGGTCATTTACGACCATCTGCCCGAAACGGTGGAGCATTTGCGCGGGCTTGGATATAGCGAGCTACGACTGCTTCCCCTGTGGAATCGCGGCGGCGATATCGAGACCTCGCAGCACAACCGACGGCGCAAGGAGCTAATGGAGTGCCTCGAGATTGCGGCTTCCGAGAGCGAATACAGTACAGGTATCGGCAAATTTAAGCTGCTTTTTAACATGCTGGCGGGTAAGGTGAAGAATCGGCAGTACTGCGCGGTTGGCGATGGCAGCATCAGCATCAGCTACAAAGGGGAGATTATGGGCTGCTTTCAGGACTTTGGCCATACATCGAATATTGGCCACATCGATAGCGACGATTTGCGCACCATCATGCGGACACGAGTCAGACAGCTCGGGCGCATGAACGTCTGTGAGGATTGTAATTCGAATAAAGTAGCCCTACCTTTTGCGATGTTTGCCTCCACACGGAGGAAAGACAGTCGGGGTGGCGACGGCAAGCGTCACCTTCCCGTGATTTGAACCGAAATGCAGGCAACTCCAACCCATTATTATTATACAGTCTCACCCAGTTCGAGAGACATAAGTGAGATAAGGCGGATGGTCGCATTGGGCCTTTTGCAACGTGCCGGGTATAGGGGAGACTGTATAGAGCGCGTGCCATGTCGAGGCCCTTGATCGCAACCACCACTGTATCGGCAAACGCGAACGTTCAATTCGCGTCCCGTCAACAGCTCACAGTATTGAACAACACGGTGATTCAACGGGTTGTCGACCTGGATTGCGTTCCCCTATTGGTTCCCAATCTGGTCGCCCCCGAGCATCTCGGGTCGCTTGCCGACGTCATGGACGGATTGCTCTTGTCGGCCGGCTGCGATGTGGATCCTGCGTCCTACGGCGCCCAACCCCAGGTTACCTACGGGCGCGGCGTCGACGGCTTTGGCCGGCCTTTTCACCGGCCTGACTCGCTCCGGCCCGATCCCGCCCGCGATGCTGTCGAGATCGCGCTTTATCGCGCTGCAAAAGCTCGCCGAGTTCCCGTGCTGGGTCTGTGTCGCGGGATGCACATCATCAACGTCGCGGAGGGCGGGACACTACATCAAGAGCTTCCCGAGTCTTCCACCATCGCTCACGAGCTCGACGACGACGGCTGGATCAATTACCACGAGCTCCGCATCGAGCCGGGTACGCGGTGTGCGCAAATCGTCGAAACGGAGCGCTATTTCGTATCGTCTATTCATCACCAGGCGATCTCCAAGCTGGGTCCTGAGCTCCGCGTTGCGGGTACGGCAGAGGACGGGATTGTGGAGCTGATCGAGCATCGGGACGATCAGCTGTTTATCATCGGCGTACAGGGACACATCGAGAAGTCGACCAAGAACTTGCGCAAATTGCAGAACCTCTGGCGGGCGTTTTCTTCGCGCGCTCACGAGATCCATAAACCAGGTCCCAAATTCCTCTAACACGCGTGACGAAAATATGTCTCCATCTGTACTTCGAACAGCGCCGCGGCAGGTGGATGGGTTGAAATGGGATATCAACTCTTTAATCGACGGTATTCCGCTCTACAAACTCTTATATGGCGGCCGCATTCCAACATTTCGTTCGAGCGCTGATCTCGCGTCAGCATTGATCGTCGACAAAAGCTACTTCGCGCGCGGCTTTCCCTCCAATTGGATGACACCGCGGCTTCACGCCGCTCTTACCGCCAGGCAGGTCGAGTTTGCCACGACCTCCGGCACGACCTCGGACCGCATGCAAGTCATACGCAAAAAGGATTGGTGGCAAGACGAGTATCGCCGCACTTATCGCTATAATCCCCGCATGGTCGATTTCGAGGTTGGCACCGATCATAAGGCGTTGCTGACCACGGCGATCTGTTCGAATACAGTCTGTTATCTCGAGCAAGCGCCGTATGACGATCGCATCCTGAACAACGCGCTTTATCTCAACACTACCGCCGATCCCAATCAGTGGAGGAAAAGCGATCTGGAACGGATGTGCGGGGAGATCGCGCGATTCCAGCCGATCTATATCGACGCCGACCCGGCCTACCTGACTCTATTTCTCCATCTCTGCGCAGTTCACGGTGTTACCGTGCCCTATCCCTTGCCGCGCTACATCACGCTGAGCTACGAAATGACGACGCAGTTTTGTCGCCGTTATATCCAAGCGCGATGGCCCGTCCCTACCTACGACCTCTACGGGGCGACCGAGATCGGGTATTTGTACCTCCAGGCCGATGACGGCACCCTGACCCGCAGCCGCGACCTATCGCTGGTCGAGCTCGCGCCCTACAACGTCGAACACGACCTCTATTACCTGATAGTGACTTCGGTTAAAAACGAGTATATGCCGCTGATTCGATATCGGATCGGCGATCTCGTCAAGGTGCCGGGCGGACGGGATCACATCGCGGCGAAGTCGAGCCACGACGATGTCCCGATCGCGTATTTCTGCGGCCGAGCAGGCGACGTCCGGCGAGCAAAATCCGGCCGGCCAATCACCGCTGGCGATGTCGATCACGCCCTATCACCCGCGACTGACCAGGTTCTGCTCTATCAGATCACAGTCCTCGCTGATGATGAGATTGTCTTTCGCTACGTTCCCGTGTCGGATCAAGAGCTCTCCCGAGGGGATCGGGAAACCCTGACCCAATGCCTCGTCGATATCTTCGGATCGCCGTGTCACATCCGGTTTACCCGAGAACGCGCCATTGCGCCCGAGATTTCGGGCAAATTCGCTACACTCAAGTGATGATATCATGATGCAAACTCGATTATCAGGCCCAACCATCGCTGCAAATGTCGACCCAGCGGAGCGGCAGAGCAAACCGCTCACCACATCTGTGCGCGGGGATTTTCCCCTCCTGATTCGCGAGTCGACGACCGGACGGCCATCGGTGTATCTGGATAACGCAGCGACGACCCTCAAACCGCAACCGGTTATCGACGCCATCAGTGCTTATTACAGAGAATACACCTCCAATGTCGGCCGGGCGAATCATCAATTTGCCGAGATCGTAAACGCGAAGTTTGAATCTTGCCGGGAAAATGTCGCATCGTTCATGGGGGCCAAGAAAAGGGAAGTGATTTTCACCTCCGGCTGCACAGACAGTATCAACCTGGCGTCCATGCTGCTGAACCTGGAGCGCGATGACGAAGTGGTGGTCTCGATCCTGGAGCACCACTCCAACTACTTGCCGTGGCAGTCCAGAGCGCGGGTCAAGACCGTGCTCACGGACGGGACCGGGGTGATCGATCTCGACCGCTTGCGCGACGCGATCACGCCGCGGACGCGGCTGGTCGCGTTGACGTATCTGTCCAATGTCACGGGCAACGTGCAACCAGTACGCGAGGCGATTCGCATCGCCAGGGAGCGCGGCGTCTTGGTGTTCATCGACGCCGCTCAGGCGATGGGTCATTTCCCGGTCGATGTGACCGAACTTGGCTGTGACTTTCTCGCCTTCTCGGCCCATAAGATGCTGGGGCCGACCGGAGTGGGCGTGCTTTATATCCGCGAGGACCTACATCGGCACCTGCGTCCGGTGCGCTACGGCGGGGGTATGGTCAGCAACATCAAACATGGTGCGGTGACCTACCGCGATGGACCTGCCATGTTCGAGGCGGGCACCCCCAATATCGAGGGGATCCTCGCATTTGGTGCGGCGGTGTCGTATATCCAGCGCCTCGGGCTGCCGGCCATCGCCCAGCGTCTCAACGAGCTGGAGCAGTACGGCTGGAAGCAACTCAGCCAGTTCGAGGAACTCATCTTTCCATTTCCGCGCCACGCCGATCACGCGGCGATCTTCACCTTTCGTCCCCGCAGCGAGACGTGTGACCTGTCCTTTTTGGTGCAGATTCTGTCCGACACCTACGGCATCGCGCTCAATCAGGGATATCAGTGTAGTCAGCCGCTGTACGAGTGGCGCGGAGTTCGAGGCGCCATTCGTACATCGCTATATTTCTACAACACGTTCAGCGAGATCGACCAGTTGGTCGACGGCCTGCGAGAATTGCGGCCGTTTTTCGCGTAGCGCGGTCCGCGACCCAAGCCATCACGATATCCGTCGACAAGCGCGTTGCGGTTTATCAAATAGCCATCGACGCAGAAAGATGGCGCCTTTGCACCGTTGCACCGATTATCGAGTCAGGCATGAGCCAAGTCGACTTATTGTTACTCAATATATCCAATCTGCCCTGGCGACCGATATACCCGTACGCGTTCATCCAGGTCAGTGAAATCGCCCGGCGTTTCGATCTGCGGGTGCAGCGGTTGGATCTGCTCGATGTACGCCGGGAGCTTTGGAAATCGCTTTTACGGCGACTGGTCGCTGTCCATCGCCCGCGTATGATCGGGCTCCATCTGCGGCAGGTAGATAGCATTGCACATAGTGACTACTACGACAGCAAGACTGGACGAGCTGGCGGCACGTACTTTCCGGTGAGCGACAGCCGCGATCTCGTCCGCATGCTGCGCGAGGTATCGTCGGCTCCGATCGTCGTGGGCGGTTTTGGTTTCACCACCCATCCGCAGATGCTGTTTGATTATCTGGAGGTCGATTATGGTGTGCAGGGCGATCCGGACGGGTTCTTTGCCCATTTCGACGACGTTGTGTCCAGTCGGTTGCTGCATGCCGTGCCGGGACTGATGTACCGCAATTTGGGCGCGCTTCAGGCCAATCAGCGCGGCTACTACCCGCCCGCACACGAGCGCGAGTACACCGAAGAGATCGTCGACGAGATGATTCGGTTTTACGGGCATGCCCAGCTCTATGGACCGAACCCTCCCACCGTGGCGGTCGAGGTCATGCGGGGGTGTCCATTCCGGTGCTATTTTTGCTCGGAGCCAGATGTAAAGGGGCGCCGCATTGACTACCGCGACCTCGACGTCATTGTGGACGAGATGAGATTTCTGCTCGAGCACCAGATACGGCGCTTTTGGCTTGTCTGCTCCGAGCTGAACATCAAGGGTCACGAGTTTAGCCTCACCATTGCTGAGGAGATCGTCAAGCTCAATGAAGCCTATCCGGGCAGTCCGATCGAGTGGTCGGCCTACAGTTTGCCGACCACTGCGGAATCGGATCTCAAGGTCTTGCAACGTTCTGGCTATGCTGGCGCGCTCAACGATATCCTGTCTCTCGACGACAGCAATCTGCGCCGGGCTGGGGTTCCCTATCGTACTCAAAAGGCACTGCCATTTCTGCGCGCCATGGCCGCACTGCACGAGGAGCGGCAACAGGTCGAGAGCCACTATCGGGAAGACGAGCAACTCAAGAATCGTCTAGCCACTCGAACGCCCAAAGAACTGGGCAATCTCTTTTCGCTTTTTTTGGGCAATGCGCACGTCGACGTCACCACGATCCGGAACACGCTGCGTGCGGTAGACGAGAGCGGGCTCAAAGAGCATTACCGCGCCGCTCATATCATTGCCAACACGCGAGTATTTGCCACCCACCGAGGTGGCTACAACTGTCCCGTCCAGTCGGACAAGGAGATCATTTCTTACGATCACCACGGCCGGCGGCCCACCGATTTGCGCTGGCCTTCCTTTTATTATCCGCGCTTTCTCGTCGATCGCCTCGGTTCGCCCGCGGCCATTCATGAGTTTTTCTCGTTCATCGCCGACACGTTCTTGTCCATCGCCCACCGGAGCAAGAAGGATTGGAATTCCTTTTTGCTCCGGCATACGAATCCGGGGCAGGTGGCGAACTGGCTATCCGCGGTGTCGCTGTCGAGCGCTTCGACCGGCCGCGAGGCCGCGGCCGCCGCTGTGCTCGCGCGCCTCTTGCGAGATCGAGATGAAGCCGATGTCAGCCGACTCTTTGTGCCCGAGAGCTCGGAGAGGACACTGTGGAATCGGGTCGCCGAGCGCGTTTTGTGGCTCATTTTTGCCGCCCACCGGGACGAGACCGGGGCCGTCCTCGATTTCCTGAGCGTTCCGCGCGATAGCGAGACCCACATCGAACTCTCGGAATACCGCTTCATGGAGAAACTCTACGCCGATTACGAGTCGACCGGTGCACTGGTCGAAGCGGCTCGACGCCGCGGCGGATTTGCGCCGGAGTCACTAGAATATCTCTATCTGTCGTGGCTACTCTATGCCAACAATGTGTGCATCCGACCGGATTATCGGGATCTCCTTTTCGATCCCCCGTGATGCCGTCGCGCACCGCACCTACACATGGTCAAGGAGTCTCCATATGTCATCCACCCCCTCAGCGCAGCCGATCGATCCTCCTGGGCCGAGAGACTTAACCCCCGAGGATTTCAATCATCAGATGCGAGACAACCCGATCACGTTTTTCGCGGGCCTCGCAAAGGCCCATGGCAGTTTGGTATTCCTGCCCCAGGTAAACGCCTATGTGGTCAGCGATCCCGATCTCTTCGCCCACATTTTGCGGGATTCAGAGCGCGGCTTCGTCAAGAGTCCACGGATCATGGAGGGGTTTCGTTCCTCGTTTGGCGACGGGTTGGCATTGATGGGCGGCGAGGAGTGGAAACAGCGTCGGCAGCTCTACAGCCCGCTGACCAGCCAGACCTATCGGGTGCGGTCTCAGGAAGCACTACAGCGGATTGTCGACGAGACTCTCGACGAGTGGCAGTCGAGTTGCGGCGTTCCCCTGAACATGACCGCGGCCATGAAGCGATACGCGATGCGCGTAGCCGTGGAATTTCTGTTCTCTGTCGACATCGGAGATGAAGCCAGCAAGATGGTCGATGCTCTCGACACCTTGCACGCTTATTGCTCATATTTGATATTCGACTCCAAAGCTAGAGAAGAGATCGCGGCGGGCACGAGCGCGATGCACGATCGATTTACCAGAGCGCGTGCCATTCTCGACGGGATTGCACAGAACATCATCGATGAGCGGGCAAAGGAGACGGCGCAAGGGGGCGGCGACCTGTTGTCGATGTTTCTGTCCGCCCGGGACCCATCTAGCGGGCAAAGGATGTCGGAGCGCGAAGTACGGGAAGAACTGGTCTTGTTGTTCTTCCAAGCCCACGACCCGTCGGGAAATAGCCTGGCGTGTACCGTGTACTTGTTGGCCAGGCATCCCGAGGTAATCGAGCGAATCCGGTCCGAATTTGCCCGAAAAATAGGCGACCGAATGCCGTCTATCAAGGATCTGTCGAAGCTGGCATATATGCGGCAAGTATTCGACGAATCGCTGCGCGTGTGCCCTCCTACGTATTCGATGAGCCGAATATCAGTCGACGAGGTCGAGTATAGGGGATATCGCATCAATCGAGATGCGACGATTTTTCTATCACAGTGGAATTTGCACCATCATCCCGATTTGTGGCCACAACCGGATGTTTTCGACCCCGACCGCTTTTCGCCAGAGGCGAGCAAAGCGCGTCATAGTTGCGCATTCATTCCATTCGGCATGGGGCCGCGGACCTGTGCTGGCGCTCAAATGGTGCGGGTTGAAAGCGAACTGTTGATTCCATTGCTGGTCAAGCGGTATCAACCGACAGTTTCGCCGGATTTCGAGCCCTATCCCCGAGGTCGCCTATTCACGACCTGGGAGCCGGATATCGAGGTAACTCTTCAGCCAGTACGAGCCTGAGTCGAAACTGCGTATTGCGACCCGCAAGTTAGTGTCCATCAGAGTCGATCCGGGCACGTAAGCCAAATTCGACACCGAGGGTCCGGAACTCGCGTGAAAATCCCGGATCATTACTCATGGAACGGCGTGCTGGGTTAGGCCGCCGGGGCGGATTTGCCGTTCTTGTTGAGGAGTACGCGTAAGGCAATCGACGGCTTGAACAGGATTGGCGGTGGCGAGAGCATGTGCTGAACATGAAAAAACGCCTCGGCAACTCGCGCGTCGACGAGATGCGTGCGCACAACTCGTTCCATGTAACCACCCATCAGTCGCTCCGGGAGACTGAATTTCGCGGCGCCATCTGCGACCAGCCACTGTTTGTCCTGACTGGTCGACATCTGCCAGGGCAGGTTGATCACCTTGATGAGCTTGGTCTGGAAACGCCGCGAAAGCCCGGCCAGATCGCGAGAACTGCCGTTTTGCAGTTGCCCGCGCAGGCAGTCCCGCATGACCAGACTGCCCATGGCGGCCACGCTCATCCCCTGCGCATACATGGGATTAAACGAGCATACCGATTCTCCCATGACCAGTAGATTGTCGAGATATCGCGGTAGCTGATGGTAGTGGCGCAATCGATTCGCTGTCCGCTGATAGCCGTAGGGAGCCGTGACCGGTTCCGCTGATTTGATGGCCTCGTATATGCGTGGATCGGGAAGGCTGCGAGCATACTCCAAATACTCGTCCTCACTCGTCGGTGGACGCTCTCCCATCATTCCAACCAGTGTCACCGACCAGCGATTTTTCTCGAGGATAAATAATACCCCTCCACGCTTGCCTGTTACAGTCGACGGCGCCATCACAATGGATTTCCAGGCCAGCTGATCGGCCTTTTCAGGACGCTTGTAGAGACGCGTCGAGTACATGGGAGATGCGTCAACAACGGTCTCGGTCGGGGGTGAGTAGCCCAGCGATTCGAGCCATGTGGGTACCTTCGAATCGATACCACTGGTATCCACCACCAGATCGGCGATTATTTCTTCTTTCTGGCCTCCGGGGTCGCCGCGCCTCCGCCAGCGGACGCCAGTCGCACGCTGGCGGAGCTCATCGGTGCACACTCCGACGACTTCAGCCTCGGTGATGAATTCGATTTTTTGATTGGCAGCGATCCGTTTGTAAACCGTTCCCTCGAGGAACGGCCGACTGCACGATGTCACTCGCGTGTCGGAGCGAAATTCTGGCTGACGCCATTTGCCAAAGATGTAAAATGCCAGGTCTGTACCCGAGTTGAGCATGGTGGCGCCGCCTTCCTGCAACTCCGGTGTCAGCCCGGGAAAAAACTCTTCGAGGATGGCGAGACCTCTGCTCAGTAGGGCGTGGGGATGTCGGCCCTGTGGTATTCCTGTGCGGCAACCCATATGATCACCCGGCATCTGATCCCGCTCTATGATGGTTACTCGATCGAAGTGCTCGGACGCAACGTGGGCGGCCAGCAGACCGGCGATGCCACTGCCAATGACAACAGCGTGGTTACCGTGGCCGTCATGAGAAACAGTTGATTTGGCGTTCATCTCGTATGCTCGTGTAGTTAGGGCGCATGTCGGCAAGCCCAGCGCCCCTCTTTACCAATCGAGGGCGATTTGGGCGAGTCGGCCCGGCTCGATGCTATCACACGTGAGACTGAAAACAGCCAGCTCAGCGGTGTGGATCGGCCGAGATTCGGGGGAACCCAGGGGGTGCTCGGCGACAACGCGACTGCCGCCCTCGGCCACACTCCGGTAGCTGAGGGGAATTGCAATCATGTCGTGAGGTTGACGCTGCTGTCACTATCGGGGGCAGTGCGGTTTTGATAGACTTCGATCCGTCGGATTACAGGTTGCCGGGGGCGCCGCCGATTACAGCAACACGACACCGATATTTACGCAGAAAGAAGCAAAGAAATGCCCAGTAAGTCTCGTATTCAATGGTGTGGACTGGCTCTGGCTGTGACGGGGGCACTGTTCTTTACCGGAATTTGGCACCCGCACGACAGCATAGAAGGTATTTTGGATGCGCGATGGATTCCAATCCATATCCTTGCATATATCGCGAGTATTCTGGTCCTCTTCGGACTGATAGGCATGTATGCGCCACACGCCGATAAGTTTGGGCGCGCTGGATTGATCGGTTTTGTCATGACATTTATTTCCGGCGTCGCCGTGTCGGGAGTAGGTCTTTGTGAAGTAGCGGTACTCCCGGTTCTGGTTGCAGACCCCGCTGCTCAGGCAGTAGGTGACCCGCAGAGTGGCGCGCTCATGAAAGGCCTCTATGGAGCGGTGCTTCTCAGTGGCTTCCTTATCTACGTCATAGGAATGTTCGTCTTCTGCACGACCGCCCTGCGCAGACGCCTTTTACCACGTTTAGGTATGTGGGCCCTCATGGCCGGTTACGCCATGTTGGTGGGCGGTATTTTCATCGTGCGCACAGTCGATCCCGAGAGCAATTCTCTGTTCCACCCAGCCCATATGATAAAGAATTCCGGCCAAATCACGTTGTCATTCGGATACGTCTGGGTCGGCTACCACATTTGGTCGGGCCGAGTAGAAGAAGCGTGAGTCGGGCATGAGTATTTCGCTGGATCTGATCAGGTAATCTTGCTTACTAATTCTGGCCGGATCAAATAAAATAGTATGTAAGTGAACGTAATTATTTGTGGTTTGATTGTGCGTACGGCTCGGTTGTGGCACAAAACGGTTTGGTATGCTGTGTAACTATATGTTTGTCCTCCGTGCTTAAAATTTCGAGAATTGTTATATAATACTGCTAGTGGCACCTCTCCCTACACTCTCGCTCATAGCTGAGCGCTTCCGGGTCGAACAGGTCATTGGCGAAGGTGGCATGGGACGGGTTTGGCGGGCCACTGATACGCACACCGGGGAGAGAGTTGCGGTCAAAGAGCTGACGGCCATAAGCGAGCCGACCGCAGCGGCGCGATTTTTGCGTGAGGCAGGGCTATTGGCATCGGTAAGCCATCCGGGAATCGTGCGGTATGTGGGGCACGGGAAGTGGGAGTCCACAACGTATCTCGCCATGGAATGGCTGCACGGCGAAACATTGTCTGAATACCTCGTTCCACTGCGGATTCCACGTACTGAAAAGGCTCCCCAGGACTCGACAACCACAGCCACCTTACCGGCAGCGATAGAGCTGGAGGCAGATGCAGAACCGGATTGTATTTCGACACGTCTGCATGCTCCCCTCTCGGTGTCCCAGGTCGTCGCCATGGGAGCTCGCCTGGCCGCGGCGGTAGTCGAACTCCATCAACATGGCATCATTCACCGCGATATCAAGCCATCCAACTTATTCCTGGTCAATGCAGATCTAACTCAGGTCAAATTAATCGATCTGGGCGTGGCCCGTTCGTTTACGCCCGGTGACAAGACGATCACAAACTCGGGAGTCATCGTCGGAACTCCCCACTACATGGCACCAGAGCAGGCTCAGGCTGCCGCCAAGATCACCCCGGCAGTGGATGTGTGGGCGATCGGGAGCGTGCTCTATCAGTGTCTCACCGGTTTTCGCCCGTTTGACGGCCATGACGTCCTCAGCGTACTCACCAACATCCTATTGAGCGAGCCGCTCGGCGTTGCCAAGCGACAGGCTGATATTCCCTCTGACCTCGCCGATATCATCATGCGTACGCTGCACAAGGAGGCGAGCGGACGACCCACTGCGGCGGAACTCGCCGAGGCACTCGACGGGATCAGTTCGGCGCATGGCGACGAATCGGTCACGACACACTCGGGCGCGGGGAAGAGCAAGCGCGTACTTGATCGAACCGAATTGATCACCGACGCCGAACGGCGCATCCTGTGCGCGCTGATTGTCACCGGGGCCCGAGAGCTGGACGAGGGGGCCGACGACAGAACCATCGCCGATGTGACCGAACTCGCCTCGATTCGGCAACTGGTTGATGGTACCCGGCTGGTGACCTTCAGTGGCACTTCTGCAGTGCTGTCCGACCAGGCGTCCCAGGCCGCGCGGACGGCCATCACTCTTCGCAAGCAGATGCCGGGGGCGAGCATGGCCGTCGTCATGTGCGCCACCAGTGAGGGATCTGTGCCGGTTGGCTCGGTGGTGAAGAACGCTGCCGACAAACTGCGCGGTGTCACGCCGGGCACCATTCTTCTCGACAAAATGGCGTCCGCATTGCTTGAAGCGCGTTTTCTGTTGAAGCGCAGCCACCTCGGGCCAATGTTACTCGGTGAGCGCAGTCGTGAAACAGCCCGTACAGTGCTGGGCAAGCAGAGTCCGTGGGTGGGGCGCCGCCGGGAAATTTCGTGGCTGGTATCCGCTCTGGACGAGTGCATTGAAGACAGCGTTGCCCGCGCTGTGCTGGTTACTGGACCGGCGGGTATGGGCAAGTCGAGGCTGTGGCAAGAGCTGCTCAACAGACTCGAGCAAAGCGGCGATGAGTACGAGGCGCTGTGCGGCCGGGGTGACGCCTTCCGAATCGGCTCGCCGTTTGTCATCCTCGCAACAGCAGTGAATGCCTGGGCAGAGCTCGATCCACGTGATTCGCCCGAGATGCAATGGGACGACTTGCAGGCTCGCCTCGCCGAGGTGGCCGATCCCGCTCAGGTCGACCGGCTTACCGTGGGGTTGAGCGTCATGCTGGGCACGTCTGGGCCGAGACGTGATCACCCGATGCTGGCCGCAGCGCGTGAGAATCCGGTGTTTTTGCGCCAGCTCATGGAAGAAGCCTGGCTCGGCTGGCTGCGCGCCTTGACTGATCGAGTGCCGGTACTTCTCATCCTCGATGACCTGCATTGGGGAGACCAACTATCGGTGACCTATGTGGACGTGGCATTGAGGGAGCTCGGTGACCGGCCGCTGATGGTGTTGGCGTTGGCCCGTCCCGACCTCGAAAAGCAATTCCCGAATCTGTGGTCGAAGCGCGGCCTCAGCGAATTTCCGCTCCACCCGCTGTCATCCAATGCGTGCGCCAAATACGTGAGTACCTTGCTCAGCACCGACACCGATTCCGATGTCCTCGACCGGGTTGTTCAGCGTTCGGGTGGCAACGCGTTTTGCCTCGAAGAGCTGGTACGCGCTGTGGCAGCTGGCGCCTCCGAATTGCCCGATACAGTGCTGGGAACCGTGCAAGCCCGCCTCGACTCGCTGGGCAGCGAGGCCAAGCGGGTCTTGCGCGCGGCCAGTGTTTTTGGAATGGAGTTTGCCGAGGACGGTGTTGCAGCGCTTGTAAGCCGCCGGGTTGGCCACTTCCACGTCGACGAATGGCTGAGCTTTCTGGTTCAGGAAGAGGTCGTCGAAAAGAACGCCCGCTCTCACCTTCCCGACCAGACCGAATACATTTTTTGCCACGCTCTGATGCGCGATGCGGCCTACGCCCTGCTCACAGACGATGATCTGAAACGGGCCCATCATCAGGCTGGCGCCTGGCTGGCTGACGCTGGTGAGCCGAGTCCGCTCGTACTGGCCGAGCACTTCGTCCGCGGTGGCGCTGACGATCGCGCAGCCTTCTACCTGGTCGAGGCGGCAAATGTAGCGCTCAACGCCGGCGATCTCGGTGGCACCATCAAGCACGGTGCGCGGGCGATCGAACTCGGCGCTACTGGTGAGCTGCG
Source organism: Pseudomonadota bacterium (assembly GCA_022360315.1). Taxonomy (GTDB): domain Bacteria; phylum Myxococcota_A; class Polyangia; order Haliangiales; family Haliangiaceae; genus JAKSDA01. The sequence continues at coordinate 16,745 of JAKSDA010000061.1, read as the reverse complement.
CGGCCGTGCCCGCGCGCTGATGTCAGTCGCCAGCGATTGGCAGAGCGAATACCACAAGAGCCAGGAATATGGCCTAGCGGCACTGGAGGAGCTAGACTCGGGCGCCTCGCTGTGGTTTGTCGCGCTGGGCAGCGTCCTGATGTCGAGTGCCCGCATTCCCGACCAGGCTCGGGTCGGTGAACTGATAGAGCGTCTGCAGCGCACCAGCGCGGCTCCTGACGCGGAGAAAGAGCGACTCAGCTGCCTGTGCAGGGTCGGCTTTGGCATGATGATGTGGGCTGACGCCGAAGGACTGTCCAACATTCGCGGGGAGATCGAAACTGCAGTGAGCAGTCTCGGCGGCCTGCCACCCCAGCTCGAGGCACAGTATCAAGAATTCGAAGCCTGGCACTCCGTAATGACCGGGGACCTCGTCGATGCCCTGAACCGTTTTCACGATTCGGCAGCTGCATACGAGGAATCCGGCATGCTGCACAACGCCATCAATGTGAGCGGACAGATGGCCTACATGCATATCATGCTCGGCGAATTCGAGCGCGCTCGCGAGCTCTGCGACAGCCTCATGGCCAAATGCGAGCCGAGCAATGTTCTCACCCGGCGATACCTCAGGATGTTGGCCTCAGTGGCCCGCTGTCGTTCCCAAAACGTTCCCGGCGACCAGGCTGTCAATGCGCTCTACGAAGTGATCGAGGAATACCGGCAAACCGGCAGTCAAGCTCTGATGGCCGTGATGTGGACTTATACGGCGGAGGCGGAGTACGCCCGGAGTAACTTCTTGGAAGCGCGTACTCTCGCCCAGCGGGCCAGTGAGGTGCACGCCGGGGGCCGAATGGGCCCCTGGGTCTCAGCTGTATATGCGTTGGCTCTGGTCGGTTGTGGTGAATTGGACCGCGCCCGCGAGCAAGCCGACCGCGCCGTGACTCAGAAGAGCGAGTTTGGTGGCACTCTGCAGGGGCATCTGACAGTGTACTGGGCCCAGGTGGAAGTGCGCGAGGCCCTAGGCGATCGCGAGGGCGCTGCTCGGGCGCTCCGCTCAGCTCTCGATGAACTCGCACGCATGAGGGAGCTGGCCGGTACCGACCGCGCCCCCAGTCTGATGCGCCTGCGGGAGAGTAAGCGTTTTCTGCGGCTCGCGGAGTCATGGGAAATTACCCACAAATAATCAGTGGTATTAAGCACATATTATTTGTTCACTATATCGAATTTAGGGTTGGATACTCCCTAGCTCGAACTGCACCCGAAGGTTATACTGGCAGGTACTGCGACCCGCGTCCGTAATCCCTGTAACACGGGTTACGGAGGGTGCCATACAATGTCGATTGTGCCATCCAGCGCTCCAGCCTCGCCCGTAGGCTATCGTTTCCGCATCGAAAAAGTCGTCGGCGAGGGTGGCATGGGTCGGGTTTGGCGGGCGATCGACACACATTCCGGCCAACTTGTGGCGCTCAAAGAGCTAAGTGCTTTGACCGAGTCGGTCGCAAGAGAGCGTTTCGTTCGTGAGGCCACACTTCTGTCCTCTGTTAATCACCCGGGGGTCGTGCGTTACGTAGGGCACGGGACGTGGCAGTCCATGATCTATCTCGTTATGGAATGGCTCGATGGCAAGACATTGTGGCAATGCATGAGTCCGCCGAGAGTGCTGCCCAAAGCTGTGGACCCTTACGGCGCAACCGCAGTTGCCTCTCTGCCGGCTCATATCGAGAACACGCCAACAGAAAAAAAAGCGAGCAATTCCCGTTATCGGAACGCGCCTCTCCCAATTGCTCGGGTTGTTGCCATGGGAGCTCGCCTTGCCGCTGGAGTAGCCGAGCTCCACCGGCATGGAATCATTCACCGCGATATCAAGCCATCGAATTTGTTTCTCGTCAATGCAGACCTCTCTCAGGTGAAGTTGATCGATCTGGGCGTGGCCCGTTCCGTATACTCGGGTGGGCGGACCATCACGCATTCGGGGGTCACTCTCGGCACTCCCCACTTTATGGCACCAGAACAGGCTCGGGCCGGTGGCGCAATCACGACTGCGGCAGATGTATGGGGGATTGGCTGTGTGCTCTATCAATGCCTCGCCGGCGTTCGTCCTTTTGACGGCGCCAATCTCGTCGACCTGTTTACCCACATTTGTCTGCACGAGCCGATCGATGTTCGCAGGTGGCGACCCGAGATCCCCCCGCAACTCGCCGAGGTGGTCATGCAGACGCTGCGCAAGGCGCCGGGCGAACGGCCCACCGCGGTGCAACTCGCGGCGAAACTCGACCACCTGAACTCGGTTTACCGCTTTGACGGTGAATCCATCGCTGGTCACGCCGCTGCTCTACTGCGCCGCGAGCCTGTGCCAGAGACAATCGCCGATGTGGAGAGACGGGTTTGGTGTGCACTTGTTGTCCGTGGAGGGAGCGAATCGGGCGAGGATCTGGCACAAATGACCATTGCGGAGTTGGGCGAATGCCTCATTATTCGGGACCTGGTTGGCGGAATGCGGCTGGTGACCTTCGACCATTCTTCGGTATTGTCCGATCAGGCATCACGAGCTGCCCGGGCGGCGCTCACACTTCGCAAACAGACACCCGGGGCGGCCATGGCCATGGTCATGTGCAATGCCAGCGAAGCAGCGTTGCCGTTCAGCTCGGCAATTCAGAGTTCCGCTGCCAGACTGCGCTCGGTTCCACCTGGTACCATTCTGCTGGACGAAACGTCGACCTCCTTGCTCGAATCCCGGTTTACCGTGATCCGTGGACGCCTGGGACCGGTGCTATTGACCGAGCGCACCCGCGAGACCACGCGCACTGTGCTGGGCCAGCACAGCCCGTGGGTAGGGCGCCGACGGGAGATTACGTGGTTGATATCTTCTCTCGAGGAGTGTGTCGAAGACAATGTTGCTCGCGCTGTGTTGATTGCCGGTCCGGCCGGTATGGGCAAATCGCGACTGTGGCAGGAGTTCCTCGACAGAGTCGAGCACAGCGGCCAGCAGTATCAGGTGCTGTGTGGCCACGGCGATGCATTGCGCACGAACTCGCCATTTGCGGTCCTGGCGGCAATAGTGACCACTTGGGCAGAGCTCGATGCACACGATTCACCTGAACTGCAATGGGACGCTCTGCAAGCTCGCCTCGCCGAGTTCATCTCCGGCGAAAAGCTCGACCGGTTCACTGTCGGATTGAGCGCTATCCTGGGTGCGTCCGGTCCTAAACGCGATCACCCCATCTTTGCAGCCGTACGCGAGAATCCTGTGTTTTTGCGTGAACTCATGCAGGAGGCCTGGCTCGGCTGGGCACGTGCGCTCTGTGCCCGCTCACCGGTACTGCTCATCCTCGACGATCTGCACTGGGCAGATCCGTTTTCGGTGAATTACGTCGATTTGATGCTGAAAGAGCTCCACGACCTGCCTGTGATGGTATTGGCGCTAACTCGCCCCGATATCGAGCAGCGTTTTCCACGCCTGTGGGCGGAGCGCGGCCTGAGTGAGTTTCCCCTCCATCCATTGTCGGCGACCGCATGCGCGAGGTTCGCGCGCTCTTTGCTCGATGCCGATACTGATGCCGATGTCATCGACCGGGTTGTAAAGCGTTCTGGCGGCAACGCCTTTTGTCTCGAGGAACTGGTGCGCGCCGTGGCGGTCGACGATGCGGAGTTGCCCGACACGGTGCTCGGAATGGTGCACTCGCGGCTCGACTCGCTGGGCGCCCAGGCCAAACGCATCCTGTGTGCCGCCAGCGTTTTCGGGTCGGAATTCTCTGCGCGTGGAGTATCCGCTTTGGTCGGTGATTGGCTCGACCATTTCCACATCGACGAATGGCTGGGCATGCTCGTCCGAGAAGAGGTGCTCGAACCAATGGCCGCCGAGCGACACGAGTACGTCTTTCGCCACATCCTGATGCGCGACGCGGCCTATGCCCTGCTCACGGATGGCGATCGGACACTGGCTCACTATCGGGCCGGTGCCTGGCTTGCCGAGACAGGCGAACCGAGTCCGCTGGTGCTTGCCGAGCACTTCATCCGTGGCAACTGCCGCGAGCGGGCCGCCTCCTACTTGGTTGAAGCGGCGGATGTGGCGCTCAAGGCCGGCGATCTCGCCGGTACCCTCGAGCATGGCGAGCGGGCGATCGAATTTGGCGCCAGCGGCGAACTGCGCGGTCGCGCCCGTGCCTTCATGTCCATAGCCAGCGATTGGCAGGGCGAGTACCTGAAAAGCCAGGAACACGGTCTGGCAGCGCTCGATGAGCTGGAGCCCGGCGGTGGTTTGTGGTTTACCGCGCTGGGCAGTGCGCTGATGTCGAGTGCTCGCATCTCCGACCGAACTCAGGTGGCTGAGCTCATAGAGCGTCTACACGGCACCGGCGTGACCAAAGGCGCCGAGAAAGAGCGACTGAGCTGCCTGTGCCGGGTCGGTTTCGGCATGATGATTTGGGCCGACGCCGAGGCACTGTCGAGTATTCGCAGAGAGATCGACGCTGCAGTGGAATGCTTCGGCGATCTGCCGCCCCAGCTCGAGGCACAGTATCAGGAATTCGAGGGCTGGAACTCGGCAATGACCGGCGACGTCGTCGGTGCCCTGAACCACTTCAGCGATTCAGCAGCGGCATACGAAGAATCCGGGATGAAGCATAACGCCGTCAATGTGAGCGGGCAGATGGGTTACATGCACAACACGCTCGGCGAATTCGAACGCACGCGCGAGCTCTGTGAAAGCCTCGTGGATAAATGCGAGCCGAGCAATCATCTCACCCGGCGATATCTCCAGCTGTCGATCTCCGTGGCCCGCTGTCGTTCGCAGAGCGTCCCCAGCGACCAGGCTGTCGATGCGCTTTACGAAGTGATCGAGGAATATCGGCAAACCGGCAGTCAGGCTCTGCTGGCGGCGGTATGGACCTATACGGCAGAGGCGGAGTACGCTCGCAGTAACTTCACGGCTGCGCGTTCGCTGGCGCAAAAGGCCTGTGAAGTACACGATGGGGGCCGAATGGGTCCCTGGGTCTCGGCTGTTTATGCGTTGGCGCTGGCAGGATGTGGCGAATTGGACCACGCCCGCGAGCAAGCCGATCGCGCCATGGCTCAGAAAAGCGAGTTTGGCGGTACGCTGGAGGGGCATCTGACGGTGCACTGGGCCCAGGTGGAAGTGCGCGAGGCCCTGGGCGACCGCGAGGGGGCAGCTTTGGCGCTCCGCTCGGCACTGGATGAACTCAACCGCATGACCGAGCTGGCCGGCACGGAACGCGGCCCCAGTCTATTGCGCCTGCGGGATAGCCAGCGCTTCCTGCATCTCGCCGAGGAATGGGGAATCGAGCACACAATCGGCATTTGAAAACACCGATATCCGTGCAGTAGTCGCAAGATCAGCGCGGTTTGTGCGAATGTTATATACTATTCCCAGTGCCCTCTATCCATAAACTCTCGCTCGTGGCCGAGCGCTTTCAGGTCGAACAGATGCTTGGCGAGGGTGGCATGGGCCGGGTCTGGCGGGCGACCGATATACAAACCGGACAGAGAGTCGCACTCAAGGAACTGACAGACACCAACGCACCCGTGGCGCAAGCGAGATTTTTGCGCGAAGCAGAGCTCCTCGCGTCCTTGAGTGACCCGGGTATCGTGCAGTACGTGGGGCACGGAGTGTGGAACTCAATCACCTATCTCGCAATGGAATGGCTGCATGGCGAAACTCTGTCCGAATACCTGGTTTCGCTGAGGATACCGCAACAGTCGGCTGAGGCCATCGGAGGGACGACTACCGCCGTTTTGCCGGCCGAGCTGAACGGCGAGATGTCAGAAGAGGCGGGGAGTGATTCCAGGAATATTCACGCTCCGCTGGGAACGGCCGGTGTCATTGCCATGGGGGCGCGTCTTGCCGCTGCCGTGGCCAAACTCCACCAACACGATATTATTCACCGCGATATCAAGCCATCTAATTTATTCCTGGTCGACGGCGAGCTCTCACGGGTCAAGTTGATCGATCTGGGCGTGGCGCGTTCATTGTCGTCCGACCAGAAGACCCTCACACGCTCGGGAGTGATCATTGGAACTCCTCACTATATGGCACCAGAGCAGGCCCAAGCTCATGCGTCCAGCAAGATCACGCCGGCAGTGGATGTATGGGCGATTGGCTGCGTGCTTTATCAATGTCTCACCGGCTTTCGCCCCTTTGACGGCTACGATGTTCTCGGTGTGCTGACCAACATTCTTTTGGGCGATGCCGTGCATGTTGGCGAGCGCCGAAAAGGGATTCCCTCCGCACTCGCCGACACCGTCATGCAAACGTTGTGCAAAGAGCCGAGCGCGCGGCTCACAGCTGTGGAACTGGCCTCTGAGCTCGATCGCCTGAGCTCCATCCATGTCGATGATCAGGCCGAGGTTGCATCGGATACGCCGCAGCGCCGGCGTCTACCCGACCGGGCCGAGTTACTCACCGACGCAGAGCGACGTGTTATGGGCGTTCTCGTCATAACCGGGGCGCGGCGATCGATTCGCGGCGATGGCGAGGGCAACGATGACCAACGCGATCGTCTTGCGCGCGATATGGCAGAGGCGACCATTGTGGAGCTGGGCCAATCGACGTCGATTCAGGATCTGGTCGATGGAACGCGATTGATCACGTTTGGCAGCAATTCGTCGCTACTCTTCGATCAGGTTGCCCGGGCTGCGCGGGCAGCTATCGCCCTTCGCAAGCACATGCCGTGGACCAGCATGGCGGTGGCAATGTGCTCCATGAGTGAAGGTGCATCGCTGGTCGGCACGGCAGTTCAGAGTTCTGCCGACAAGCTGAGCGAAGCTGCCCCGGGTACCATTCTGCTCGACGACATGTCGGCCTCCATGCTCGAGTCGCAGTTTGCACTGCAGTGGGGCCCACTGGGGGCAACGCTCTTGAAAGAGCGCACTCGCGAGACTGCGCGCACCATGTTGGGCAACGAGAGCCCTTGGGTGGGGCGCCGCCGGGAGATTTCGTGGCTGGGCTCTGCTCTGGAGGAATGCGTAGAAGACAGCGTTGCCCGCGCGGTGCTGGTAACCGGACCAGATGGTATGGGCAAGTCGCGGTTGTGGCAGGAGCTGCTCAAACGACTCCAGCGAGGTGGCGAGGAATGTGATGTGCTGTGCGGTCGTGGCGATTCATTTCGCATCGGTTCGCCATTTTCAGTTGTATCCACGGCGTTGAACGCGTGGGCAGGGCTCGACCCGCGCGATCCACCCGCGGTGCAGTGGGACGGCCTGAAAGCCCGTCTCACCGGGCTAGTTGCGCCCCACCAGGTCGACCGGTTTACCGTGGGATTGAGCGCCATGCTGGGCATGTCCGGGCCCAGCCGAGATAACCCGATGTCGGCAGCGGCGCGCGAGAATCCGGTTTTCTTGCGTCAGCTCGTGGAGGAAGCGTGGCTCGGTTGGCTGCGTGCTCTGTGTGATCGAAGGCTGGTGCTGCTCATCCTCGATGACCTGCAATGGGGAGATCAACTCTCGGTGAGCTACGTGGATGTGGCGCTGCGGGAGCTCAGCGACCGACCGCTGATGGTACTGGCGTTGGCCCGTCCCGAGGTCCAGCAGCATTTTCCCCGCCTGTGGGCGAGGCGCGGCCTCAGTGAATTTCCGCTGCACCCACTGACAGCGAGTGCGTGCACCCGATACGCGCGCGCCTTGCTAAGCGATAACGAGACCGATGCCAGTGTCATCCAACGGATTGTTCAGCGTTCGGGTGGCAACGCGTTTTGCCTCGAAGAACTGGTGCGCGCTGTGGTCGCGGGCACCTCCGAGTTGCCAGATACGGTGCTGGGAACCGTGCAGGCGCGCCTCGACTCGCTGGGCGCCAAGGCCAGGCGAGTCCTCCGCGCGGCCAGCGTTTTCGGCATGGAGTTTACCGAGGGCGGTGTGGCTGCGCTGGTTGGCAATCGGGTTGGCCACTTTCATCCCGAGGTATGGCTGGGCCTTTTGGTTCAAGAAGAGGTGATCGAAAAAAAGGCCATATCCCATCTCTCTGGGCAAACCGGATACGCTTTTCGCCATGCCTTGATGCGCGATGCGGCCTATGCACTCTTGACAGAAGACGATCAGAAACTGGCTCATCGGCGGGCTGGGGACTGGCTGGCCGAGGTCGGCGAGCCGAGCCCGCTGGTACTTGCCGAGCATTTTATCCGCGGCAACGCTGCCGAGCGCGCTGCTTTCTATCTGGTTGAAGCTGCCGAGAGGGCGCTCAATGCTGGCGATCTCGGCGGTGTGATCATTCATGGCGCAAGGGCGATCGAACTCGGTGCCACCGGTGCGCTGTGTGGTCGTGCCCACGCTCTGATGTCTGCAGCCAGTGATTGGCTGGAAGAGTATCAGGAGAGCCAGAAATACGGTCTCCAGGCGCTTGACGAATTGCCGGCGGGCACTGGTCTTTGGTTCACGGCGCTGGGCAGCGCGTTGATGTCGAGTACTCGCATGCCGGACCAGGTGCGAATCAGTGAATTGGTCGTCCGCTTGCGTAGCACCCGCGCGGCTGAAGGAGCCGAAAGAGAGCGACTCGGCTGTCTGTGCCACGTGGCTTTCGGTATGATGATGTGGGCCGACGCGGAGGAGCTGGCGACCATTCGCGCCGAGATCGAAACCGCGGCCAAGAGCCTCGGCGACCTGCCGCCACAGTTGAACGCACAGTATCAAGAATTCGAAGGCTGGCATTCTGCTGCGCAGGGGAACATTGTCGATTCTCTGGCGCGTTTTCGCGATTCGGCAGCTGTATACGACGAATCGGGTATGATTCACCACGCGGCCAATGCGCGGGCGCAATTGGGTTATTTGCATATATTGCTCGGCGAGTTCGAACAGGCCCGCGAGCTCTGCGAACGCCTCATCGCCGAGTGCGAACCGAGCAACACGTTGACCCGGCGCTATCTCCGCATGTGGATCTGTGTTGCACGCTGCCGTTCCCGCGCGGTTCCGAGCGATCAAGCTGTCGATGCGCTTCGCGAAATCGTCGAGGAATATCGACAAACCGACAATCAACCCCTGCTGGTGGCCGCGCAGACGTTTGCGGCGGAGGCAGAGTATGCGCGGGGCAACTTTGCGGACGCGCGTATTCTCGCCGAAAAGGCCAGCGCTGTTGGTGCCGCGGGGGGGCGAGTTGCACCCTGGGTCTCGGCTGTCCATGCCCTGGCCCTGGTCAGATGCAGTGAATTGCAGCTCGCGCGCGACCAGATCGGCCGTGCCATAGCTCAAAAAAACCAATTCGGTGGCAGTCTGCAGGGGCATCTGATCGTGCCCTGGGCTGAGGTGGAAGTGCACGAGGCCCTGGGCGATCGCGAGAGCGCAGCTCGGGCACTCCGTTTCGCACTCGATGAGCTCGTCCGCATGAGAGAGCTGGCGGGCGCCGAACGCGGCTCCAATTTGTTGCGTCTGCGCGAGAGCAAGCGCTTGTTGCAGCTGGCAAAGGCCTGGGGCATTGACCACAACAACATCGGTGTTTGAGACACCAATATCTGAATCCGCGCAATATATGTGCGATTATTCAGGGCTGGGATCAGAACTGTCGTGATGCCCGATTGAGATCGGCGGGAAGGCCGTGGATCTGGCCTGTATAGTGGATCGGTTCCGTGCCCCGTTTGAAGTAGAGGTCGACCGCACCACCGGCACCGGGCTGGGCCAGAAAACCAGTTTCGCGATCCACTCGGACGCGCACCATGCCAGGGGGTGGCTCACCGGGCACGGCAACCGCCTTGCGATTGCCTTCGGCGAGGCGGACCAGGTCCATCCACAACGGCAATGCGGCGCGGGAGCCGTCGTCGCGTTTGCCGAGGGGTTTTTTGGGATCGTCGTGCCCGATCCATACTGCCGATATCAGCCGCCCGGTATAGCCGATGAACCAGGCATCAGTGTTGTCGTTGGTGGTGCCAGTCTTGCCCGCCGCCGGACGGCCCACGCGACGTGCCGCAGTGGCGGTCCCGCGTTTGACAACGTCGACCAACATCTGTGATATCAAAAACGCAGTTGATTGGTCGACCGCGCGTTCCGGTTTCTCGGTCGCGGCGGCGATCAAGCGATCCAGCCGCCGGTCGGGTGCCAGGGTGGGATCGCGGGGCGATGCGCGGTCGACCAGCACCTCGTCGCCTCGTCGCACACGGACGACAAAGGTCGGGGCGACGTGCTCGCCGCGCCGGGCGAACATCGCAAAGGCACCGGCGAGTTCGAGAGGAATCACGCACGACGCGCCCAGAGCCAGGGGACGCACGTCGGCCAGCTCGGTGGTGATGCCCAGGCGCCGGGCCAGATCGATCACCCGGTTGCTGCCTGCCCGGTCCAGTACGTCGACGGCGGCGGAATTGAGCGACAGTGCCAGCGCGTCCTGGGCCAGAGCCACGCCGCGGAATGACCGTCCGCTATTGGCTGGCTTCCAGTGCACATCGAGTTCTTCGTCGTATTCGGCGATCGGGGCATCGCGCAGCGCAGTCCCCGGTGTGATCGCGCCGGATTCGATGGCGGCGGCGTAGACGATAGGTTTGAACGCCGATCCCGGCTGCCGGCAAGCCTGGGTCGCGCGGTCGAAGCGACTTTCGGCCCAGTCTAAACCCCCCACCGTAGCCTCGATATAACCGGTCTGGTGATCCCATATCAGCGCCGCTACCTGTGGCCGGCCGTGCTGGCGTCCACTGCCCATCTCTGCCGACCAGCGCCGGGCTGCGCTCATCGCCGCCATGGAGGTGACCGATGAGGCCGCGGTCTCGATATGCAGGCCTCCCCGGCGGTAGGCCGTTGGCCAGTCGCGGTCGACCTCGCGGCGGGCGCGCTCGGTGTACCAGGGGGCCAGGGCACCGTAACGCAGAGGTGGTCGGGTGAGCTCGATCGGCCGGGCGCGCGCTGCTGCGGCCTGCACGGCGCTGACTAGACCCGCTCGGGCCATACGGGTCAAAACTTCGTCGCGCCGTAGCCGCGCGGCCTCGGCGTCGCGATACGGATTGGCCCGGCCCGGCGCCTGCGCCATGCCCGCGATCAAAGCAACCTCTGCTAGATCGAGGTCATTTAATTCGGAGGAGAAATAGGCCCGTGCTGCCGCCCGGATGCCGTATGCACCGGCGCCGAGAAATGTGTGGTTGACGTAGACCTCGAAGATGCGCTGTTTGGAATAGCGGGCCTCGATGCGCCGGGCCAGCAGCGCCTCGCGGATTTTGCGTCTGAGCGTGCGCTGGTGACCGATGGTGTCGGGGAGCAAGTTACGCGCGACCTGCTGAGTGATGGTAGAAGCACCTTCGACCACCCGGCCGGCTCGATAATTGGCCCAGGCGGCGCGGGCAACCGCTTGCGGATCGACGCCGCGATGGGCGAAAAACCTCGCGTCCTCGGCGGCCAATACTGCCTTTACCAGAGTTTCAGGTATATCGGCGAACGCCACTGGAAAACGATGCCCGAGCTCGGCGCCGGCTTGAAATGGAATTTCGGCCAGCACCGTGCCATCGGCTGCGACGATCGTGCTCGTTCGGGGCAGCCCTGCCGCCCATCGGTCTAGATCGGGGACGCGGGGCAGGTCGGCGGCATACTGTCTGAGCACGGCAACGCCAATACCACCTGCGGTCATCGGTGCTGCCATGGGCAGCCACAGGACCAAAGCCAAGGGAATTTTCCACCAATACCCACCGGGATGCCGATTGACAATATGCACAGTGCGGCGCATGAGGCGAGCTCATGATATCGCTCTACCGGGCCTGGATCGCGTTTCGACCCAGATTCAGATCAATCGGCCCTACGCGGATAGCACATCGTCAATCACATTTCGCACCTGACTGTGAATTATCGTTGACGCTTACATGTGGTCCAATAACCCCCTACAAGCATTCGTCACCATTCCGTGGCGATGGCCCATCGAGGACGGAAGATACGGGTTGCCTCACATGAGTCTTTGGTAAGACCCGAGACTCGATTCTCGACTCTCGATTCAATCGCAGATGTCTTTTGCTGACATTCGTCGCTGGAGGAAAGGTTTTGGTCCCGATAGCGACGTGGATCACGCGGTGAGAAGACTTGTCGACAGGGAGTGGGGTTTTCTAACCGATCATCCGACAAGCCACCCCAGGGCGAGCAATCCGACCGCGATGGAGCCCAAGGCGATGCTTGTCATCTTGACCGCACGCCGTAGGCCACTGGTTTCGCTGTAGTACTCGATATGGTCGCCGTAGCTCTTGTCGGCGAGTTCGTCGCCCTCGCGAAACCAGGCCAGGGCTTCATCGGTGAAGTCACTGCAATCCACATCACGCTTTGTTTGTACGCTAGTCATAGTTGATCACCTGAGTTCGATGAAAAGCAAGAACCGTTCCTTCTCACCGCCGGGACAGATCGCCAGAACTCGTCTTGAAGTGCTGATTTTGGGCATCGATGTGTTGTGGGATGGCCTCATGGTGGTGCTGCACCGCGGTGTCGGAGCCGACTATATGTGCGTCTGCGGATGTGCGAGGATGTGAAGTCACGGTGAGTCTCGACATTACCGCTGTGTTCGAACTTGGCAACTTTCTGGCCAGGTCGAGATCCTGTTGCCGCAGCGGCTATTTCTTGGCCTGATCAGCCCGGCGTCGGCCGCGTTTGCCGAGTTCGATCCGCACATTGCCCTCTCGTTCGAGATCGAGAACCAGACGAGCTCGGCCGTGGGGTGAAAGACCGTCCATGAGACGGGTCTGACCGCGACGAAACAAGCGTTCGGCCTCGTCCTCGGGCAGACGCAGATCGCCATGCTCGAACCAGACCACGAAGCGGCACGACTCGCGCCATCGCGAGCAACCCCAGCCGCGCTGGCCTGTGATGATTCGACCTTTGCGACAAGCTGGACAGCGCGGCCCATCCGCCGGGCCACTGGGTGTGGTGCCGCTCGCGGCGCGGCTGCGCTGCGCTGCGCTGCCGTGGGTGTGGCCTGTCTGATCGGTCGTGCGATCGGAGTCAAAGGCCATCTCGACCTTGCCGTCATCGCCGAGTACAAGGGCAGCTCGGAATCGTTTGCCGCGCCGGGAGCGAAACCCCGCGAGTACCTGAGAGCGTCCCCGGGCGAGCAGAACGCGGACCAGAGCCGGCGAGATGGCGCGCCCGGCAATGCGTTTGTAGATGACGAACGAGCAACTCGTACCGGTGGCGCAGCTGTACGCTTTGAACCCCTCTTTGACCTCGCCACGGCATACCGGACAGAGGCCGAGTACTTCGGCCTCGCCTACGTCGGGCGGTCGAGCGCCCGCGATGGCCTCGACTACCCGGGTTGTAAACGAGCGAACATCGCGCATGAACTGCAGCCGCCCGGCACGACCGCGGGCAATATCGGCCAGTTTTTGCTCCCAGGCTCCGGTGAGCTCGGCCGACAGCAGGTCGGCCACCGGGATAGCGGCGACCAGTGCACGGCCGCTTTGCGTGGGCTGGAGTACCCTGCCCTGGCGACGTACGTAGTCGCGTTTGAGCAGAGTCTCGATGATCGCCGCTCGCGTGGCCGGCGTGCCAAGGCCGGCATCCTTCATGGCGCGCCGCAGGGCCTCGTCGTCCAGATCTCGCCCGGCCCTTTCCATGGAAGCCAGCAAGCTGGCCTCAGAATAGCGTCTGGGCGGCTCGGTTTTGCCCTCGCAAACTTCGGCTGCTGCGGTGTGGACCGGATCATCCCGGCGCAGCGCGGACAGACTCTGCTCGAGCTGCTCCTGCCCGGCTCGGGCGGTCCTTTTGGTTGAGCTGGTCGACCTGACCGGAGGCTCGGCCACTTGCCAGCCGCTCTCGATGCACACCCGGCCGCGGCTGAGGAAACGATGGTCGGCCACGACAGTCTCAATCAGAGTTTTGTCAAAGACTGCATCGGACAAAAATCCGGCCAAAAAGCGCCTTGCGATCAAGTCGTAGACGCGGCGCTCTTCGGCGCCGAGACGTTCGATATCGACAGCTTTTCCGGTCGGGATGATGGCGTGGTGCTCGCCGACCTCGGCGTCATCGATCATGCGTTTTCCCCGCGGCAAGCCGCGCTGCTGGGCTGCTGCGGCCAATTTCTCGTACGGAGTCCGGTCGAGTGCAGCGAGGATTCTCGGCAGCTCGGTGGCCATGTCCGAGGTCAGATGGCGCGAGTCGGTGCGCGGATAGGTGATCGCCTTATGGCGTTCGTAGAGGGCTTGCGCGGCGGCGAGAGTCCTCTGTGCCGACATGCTGTAACGCCGGTTGGCGGTTTTTTGCAGCGCGGTCAGATCGAATAGAAGCGGCGGTCGCTCGCGGGTGGTTTTGCGTTCTACTCGGGTGATACGACCGGGTCGATCGGCAACTGCACTGGCGATCGCCTCGGCTTCTTGGCGGGTGGACAGACGACTGGCAGGAGGAGAGCCTTGTCGATCGTCGCCGCCTTGCTCGCGATCGGCCGGATCGGGCTTTTTGGGTGATTGGCCCGGGCGGTGCCATATTCCCTCATATCGTTCCGCTCCATCGGAGGTCGGCCTGGCATTGCTTGCCAGGCCGACCAGCCGATCGAAGGTGGCCCGTACCTGCCAGTAGGGCTCGCTCACAAATGCTTCGATTTCGTCTTCACGGCGTACGATCAGTGCCAGGGTGGGTGTCTGCACTCGGCCCACTGACATGAGCTCGCTGCGGCCGGCGCTGCGTCGGACCAGGCCAGTGAGCGCGCGGGTGGCGTTCATACCAACCAGCCAGTCGGCCTCGGCGCGACATCGAGCTGCGTCGGCCAGGGGATCGAGTTCTGCACCCGGTCTCAGCCGGACCATACCCCGGCTGATCGCCTCGGCTGTGAGCGATGAGATCCACAGGCGACGCACGGGCTTGTCGCACCCGGTGAGTTGGTAGACAAAGCGAAAAATGAGCTCACCCTCGCGACCGGAATCGCACGCATTGACCACATTGGCCACGTCGCGAGAGCGCATGAGTGGTCGCAACAGGCGGAGTTGCCTGGCTCCAGTACGGCTGGGCCGTACCTTGAACCGATCGGGCAAGATGGGCAGAAGCCGGGGTGACCAGCTTTTCCACGCCGGATTGTACTCGTGGGGCTCGCACAGTTCAGCGAGATGACCGACGCACCAGGCCACCCAAAAATCCTTGCCCTCGAGGTATCCGTCTCGTCGCGTTCGCGCTCCGACAACACGAGCAATATCCCGCCCCACAGACGGTTTCTCGGCAATGATGAGAGTGATGGACGGCGCAGCCATGACGGTGAAAAGCCATGCTAACTGACCCCTCTGAGAAACTCGTGCCGCCCTGCTAGGTGCTTGCCTTGCTCCGACAAAGTGAAGAAATTTCAGTGTCCTTCGAGTCCAGGGGCGGGCAGGAATGCGAACATGGTATCGGGAAACATGTCGGTGATGAGCATAAAGCCCTCGCCTTGCCATCGGGCCAGACCCTCCCAGTTGCGTCCTTGCGACCCCAGCCGGAGCTGGATCGGCGCTTGATCGACCAGTTCGATGCGGGAGCCCGTGTACTCGAGAAGTAACAGGCGCTCGACAGTATCGGAGCTCGCGTGGGTCTCTCCCTCGCCATGGGCGGCAGTGATGGGATCGCTGGCCGGTCTATAGGCGTCGCGGTCACCGGTGTAGAAATAGTTGGTCACCCAAAATCGATTTTGTCGATCGAGCGAGGTGGCGTCGATGATTCGGTATTCGATGTGGGGGAATGGTATGGTTCCAAGCGGATTGAGGTCATGGTCGAATACATGAGCGACAGGCGAAGGGTTTATGTTGACGCCATTGGCCTCGTAGATCGTGATGACGCGTGAACGGGTGACGATCAGGGCTTCCTCCGACGCGTTGACCACCGCTGCCCGGGCGGGGATCTTGGCCAGGAGCTGGGCGTCGAGTATGATACGGCTGAGATCGGGAGAGATCTGACCCGCGACCAGATATCCCGTCATATGGTCGCCGTAGCCCGCTTCGATGGTGAGAAACACCCGGTCGCCCCAAAAACCGATCGCCTCGACACCCTGCGCGTCGGGTATCTGTTGCCACAGCCCGGGCGCCACCAACTCGATGCTGCGGGGTGCGACCGGCTGTTTGACCTCGCTGTTCACGACCCGACGCAGCTCGTCTCGCGAGATTGCGAATAGAGCACCATCGTGATGTGAGTCGAATCGGTTGGGATACTGGGGTAGCAGGATGAGGTGATCGTTGTACCAGGTCAGGCCGGAGATCTCGGATTCACGGCTGCGGGTCGGCCCGTCGAGCGCAATGATCTCGGCTACAGCTTCGGCATGGCTGCCAGCGGCTTTGGTCGAGGTCGCTGTCGCTCTGCTGCCAGCCTCGGTGGAAATTTGCTTGTTTTTGGCGGGCGCGGCACAGCCGACCAGAGCGAAGCCGGCCAGCAAGAAAGCCGACGACCACGCTGTGGTTTGCTTCCTGGACTCGGACATATCGCCACTATACCCTTACACCTGGAAGCCGGCGGCCGAAGCCGATGGATCCGCACACCGAGTATTATCGGCAGGGAGGAATTGACGTGATGTCTGTAGCAGGGTAGAGTTTGCCAACAGAGGGACGTCCATGACCCACAATCGCGCTACTGCAGAGATCACGGCAATAAACGCAGAGCCAGTGAGCGACGAGGTATTGGCCCGCACCGAGTATCGAGGGCCGCCCTGGGACCTATCGCTACTCGAAGGCATCGAGCTCATGGAAAGTGACGGAATTCCAGTGGCCAGCGATCTGCATCGGATTCAGATCAACCTTTTGGTGGATGTGGTCGGCGGATTGATGGAGACCCGTGGACGCACCGATTGTTATGTGAGCGGCGATCTATTTGTCTATTACACGCCCGAGCAGGCCCACTATGTAGCGACCCACGAAACGCGCCAGGGGCGA
>JAKSDA010000232.1 GCA_022360315.1 Pseudomonadota bacterium | reverse complement strand
GCAGTTTTTTGAGCAGGGTTACCAGCGTCTTGAGCTTCTCGTCGTCGCCGGGCAGGGCGATGACTTCAAAATGCAGGTTCGGCCGGTCGAACGTCGTGGTCACTACCTCGGCTTCGGACATGCCGAGCTGGTGCATGATGTCGTCGCGTACGTGGGGTGGCGCAGTGGCCGTGGTGGCTAGCACGGGCGGGCGGCCGAGCTCTTCCAGCGCCTTGCGCAGAGTGAGATATGATGGTCGGAAGTCGTGCCCCCACTGCGACACGCAGTGCGCTTCGTCGACCACAAATAACGACACTCCGACGCCGTCAGCACCTTCGAGCAAGAATTCGCGAAACTCCGGATCGCTGATTCGCTCCGGAGTGGTGAGGACCAGCGTGCCGCCCGGCGCGCGCACCAGCGCTTCGGCCTCGCGCAGCTGTCGTACGGTCAGCGTCGAGTCGAAGCGACACACTGCCACGCCGCGCTCGAGCATCTTGTCGATCTGATCCTTGATGAGTGCGATGAGTGGGGAGACCACCAGGGTGAGACCGGGCAGGACCAGCGAGGGCAACTGGTAGAGAAGCGACTTTCCGCTCCCCGTCGGCATCACCGCCAGGACATCCCGCCCGGCCGCGATATGGGTGAGCGCCTCGGCCTGCCCGGGGCGGAGATTGTCGATGCCGAGCACCTCGCGGCCAGTATCGACGAGGCCCTGGATAGGCGCGGGATAGGTCTGCCACGGAACGCTCGGCTTACGCGGCCGCTTGCTGACATAGCCCGAGGGAGCCTTGCGTTTTCCGGATTGGGCGTCTGCAGCTCCGCTGGCTGTGGGTGCCGAACCGGCAGTGGAACGTTTTCTGGTGGTGTGCAAATCGTCACGCGCGGCTGAGTCGGCCCTTCGTGAAGCTGTCTTTTTGGCTGCAGGAGTCGCGGTCGCCATGGCTGCCTCGGTCCCTCTCCCCTTGGTAGTTCCTGCACCGGCACTGGCGGTCCGAGCAGCGGCCGCCCTGGTCGCGACAGTGGCGGTCGTTTTGGGCGCGGCCGTCTTGGCCGCGTTAGAAGCGGATGTAGTTTTGGTGGTTGTTCGTCTTGATGTAGTAGAAGGTGTAACGGGTAACTCAGTCGATGAACTATTTCTGGACCCAGTTTTCTTCTTTGTCAAACCCGAGGTCGAGGAAGACCTTCTGGCCGGAGTCTTTTTGGCCGCTGCAGCCGCCGCTTGACCGCGTCCGTGGGTGGCCGTTTTCTTCTTATTAGCTGCAACGGTAGTTTTTGCCGTCCGGCTAACCGTCTCGATGTGGGCAGACGCTTTTTTGTCCGCGGTCTTGGTTTTGGCGCTTGTGACCGCGACTCGTCTCGCCGTGCTTTTCCTGACCACACCTGCAGACGCTCCGGTGTGTTTTGTCGCCGCTGTCCTCTTGCTCGAACCGGCTGTACCTTTGTACGCCGATGTACCGCTTGCTGGCGATTGCGCGGTCGCTGTCTTGGTGGTCCGGGCGGTGGTTTTTTTGCTTCCGTACTTTTTTCTGGCTGCGGCCGCTCTGACCGCAGTGCCCTTGATCGCCGTCTTGCTGGCGATCCGCGGCACGCTCTTGCTGGCCGGTGATTGTCTGGTCGCCGCAGCCGCTCGCTCGGTAGCCGCTGTGTTGGCAGCGGTTTTCCTGGACGCTGCAGTCCTGGCAGCGGTTTTCTTGATCGCCGCTGTCCGGGCAGACGACGCTTTGCTGACTGCAACCTTGGTCGCTGGCCGTGTGGTTGCTGTCTTTTTGGTGGTGGTTTTCCTTTTCCTGGCAGCAGTTTTTGCAGTCGCAGTTTTTTTTGCAGCGGTCTTCTTGGCAGCGGTTTTCTTGGTCGCGGTCTTGCCCGCCGCAGCTGTCGCGGTCGTGGTGGTTTTCCTGGCAGCAGTTTTTATTGCGGCGGTTTTCTTGGCGGCGGTTTTCTTGGCGGCGGTTTTCTTGGCGGCGGTTTTCTTGGCGGCGGTTTTCTTGGCGGCGGTTTTTTTTGCAGCGGTTTTCTTGGCCGCCGACTTTTTGGCCGTGGCACTCCTGGTCGCCGACTTTTTGGCCGCTGCCGGCCGTACAGCCGTGGCCATTTTTTTCGCCTTGGTGCTGCCGGCCGTCGTCCTTTTGGAGGCGACCGGCTTCTTGGCGGGGGTGCTTTTTTTGTCCGCGGCTGTCGCCTTGCCCCGTTTGGCCCCCTTCGCCCTGGTGGCCGTCTTGCCCGTCGATTTTTTTGACGTCTTCTTTTTTGACGTCTTCTTTGATGTCGATTTTCTGGTCGACTCGATTGTTTTCTTTGCCACGTTACCGGCCCTTCACTTCACGTGCGCCACGGTCTTGGCCCGCCCTCGGGGACCGTGGGAAAATTGGCGTCGAACGATCGGAGAGCGTTCGATCGCCCTGCGATCGAGGCGCTCTCGTTCGACACCCTCGGCGTCGCGACTATCGGGAATCGACCCGCTGGTCGCCTCACTACAAAAAATTTGGGACATTGCGTCAGTCCATAATGCAGGTATCCATCGCTGATGCAGGAGGAGTGCTCGAACACTCCGAGCGGCTTGACTGGCCGGGAGCAAACAATCGAAGGCTACTTCCACCTCATGCTGGCCCCATGCTGCCCGACGCATCGCGGCCGGAAAACGTTACCAGCTACGTGCTAGTAGCCACCATATCACATCCATTCCCGTCCATGTGCTCCAAGTGTGCTGACGCCCGGCCGCCCTTCCAGGCTGGTGCAGAATCTCTCGATTACCGAATAATTGATTGTTTCTCCTCAGTTTTGCATA
Source organism: Pseudomonadota bacterium (assembly GCA_022360315.1). GTDB lineage: Bacteria > Myxococcota_A > Polyangia > Haliangiales > Haliangiaceae > JAKSDA01. Next base: position 7,461 of record JAKSDA010000232.1, on the reverse strand, counting down.
CCATAGGCGATCTCGCGCCATCCTCGCGGCCAGCTGGCCGCGCCGTGAATGACCCTGCGGAGATCTTCCACCGGAGACCGGGCTGCCCGGCCGCTCCGCTCCGCAGCAACTCGGCCTCGCATTGCTTGCCGGGACGTCCGAATCCCGCGTGCTTCGTGGTAGAACCGCGCAATGACAGGACTACGGTCTGCCAGTCGATCGCGCGAATCACAAGGTACCCGAGCGGTCCTCGCCACGACCAACCGCCTTACCGGATTCAACGCAGAACGCAGCGAAATCCTCGCCGAGGTGCATGCTCGGGTTGTTAATGCATACCTGAAGAATGCCTCTCGAGGCGGAGATAATTCTCTCGAATACATACTCAACGAAGTTGCGTTCAGCGAAATTCGCCGCCTCGAATCATCCCCCAACTCCAGCCCCCAGCGACAAATTCACCGCTGGCGTGATCTATCGAATCGACTCCTGAGAATGAGCGAGTCAGAGAAGCGCGCTGAACTGGAATCGCTCACTTGGTATTATTGCAGAGATATCGTCGGTAATTTCAACCCACGAGTGTTCCGTTTTGCCAGCGGGGTCGTACCGCCGGTGCTTTCGTTCCTGCTCTCCCCGGTTTCTAGCTGGCGCGAGGGCATGGCCGCGTTGACCGAAGTCGGGGAGAAAGTACAGATCCAGGGACCGGTCGATGCGGTTCGGGCCGCCTGTCGTCGAGGTACGTTGGTTGTCACCCCGACTCATTCGTCCAATCTCGACTCCATCGTCCTCGCCCTCGGACTCTTGATGTGCGGCCTACCGCCTGTGACTTACGGCGCTGGCAAGAATCTCTTCACCAATCCTTTCATCAGCTACTTCATGCGCAACCTGGGCGCCTATCGAGTCGATCGACGGCTACGCTTCCAACTTTACAAAGACATCCTCAAGGAGTATTCCACAGTACTCCTGGAACGGGGCTATCACTCGTTATTTTTTCCCGGTGGCACGCGGTCCCGGTCGAATCGGATCGAGGAGCGGCTCAAGCTGGGCCTGCTGGGCACTGCGGTGGCTGCGTACCGCAACAACCTCATGGCCGGCAAGCAAGAGGGCCGAATCTATCTGGTCCCAGTGACCATCAATTACCGCCTGGTGCTGGAGGCAGAGACGCTCATCGAGGACTATCTGGCCGAGACCGGCAAGTCCCGCTACATCATCGACGACGACGAATTCACGCGCCTGGGCCGCATGATCGAGTTTGGACGGAAGATCCTCGCCCACAAGGGCGCGGTGATCGTCCGATTCGGTCAGCCCATCGACCCCTTCGGCAATCGGGTCGACGGCGATGGCGAGTCCCGGGATCGGCGCGGGCGCCTGGTCGATCCGGTCAGCTATTTGACCGATGGGAGCGGCGAGATCGGGATCGACACCCAGCGCGAGGCCGAGTACACCCGGGTTTTGAGCCGCTCCCTGATGGAATCGTACCGCCGCGATACAGTCTTTCTGCCCACCCAGGTGGTCGCGCGTGTACTCATGGACGAGATTGCCCGGCGGGCTGGGACGCGTGATATCTACCGCCTATTGCGGCTCACCGGCGAGGCTGTTCGGGTCCCCATGAGCCGGCTGTGCGACGCGGTCGAGCGGCTGCGCAAGCGCATTAGCACATCCCCGCCCATCGGTGTATTGGACGGATCTCTGAATGCCAAACCGACGCCGGTGGTAGTCGGAGAAGCGCTCATGAGCTTTGGTCGCTATCACACCCGCGCGGTGGTGGTGCCCCGGGATCGCGAGGTGTGGGTGGAGAGTATGAAACTGCTTTACTATTACAACAACCGGCTCAGCCATGTGGCTGAAGAGGGCGTCTCGTGATGCGACAGAACAAGGTCGCCATTGTCGGAGCAGGCCGATTTGGACTCGCGCTGGCCCATCGCATTGCCTCGGCGGGCCGTGCGGTGGTTGTGTGGTCGCAAAAAACCGCTGTGGTTGAAGAGATCAATCGAGACCATCGATGCAGCAGACTGCCCGACGTGGCGTTTGCACCGTCTCTCTCGGCCACTGGCGATCCCGAAGAGCTGGCCCGGGATGCCCGATTCATCGTGGTGGCCGTGTCTGCGGCTGCGGTGAGGGAACGCGTGCGCCAGCTGGGCGAGGTGATCAACGGCAGTCACATGTTGGTCCACGCTCTCGGCGTTCTGGTCAGCCCCGGCGACATCAGGGTCAGCCGGATATTGGCCGAGGAAACGCCGGCCCTGCGCGTCGGTGCTCTGGCCGGTCCAGCCCTGTGGAGCGATCTTCTGGCCGGTAGCTTTGCCTCGCTGGTCGTGGCCTCGCACTTCGACGAGGTTACTCGAGAGGGTCGGCGGCTGCTCGGTGTGCCTCCAGCGCTGCGGGTCTACCGCGGATCCGATCTGGCCGGTGTCGAGCTGGCCGCTGCTCTGGCCGGCGCTTTCACCGTGGCGGTTGGCATGTCGGACGGTCTCGGTATGGGACCAGGGCCGCGTTCTGTGCTGATCACGCGTGCTCTGGCCGAGGCAGCTCGGCTCGGCGATGCGTATGGAGCCGAGGCGCGTACCTTCACCGGGCTGGCAGGGCTGGGCAATCTATTGGTTCGAGCGCAGAGCGAACAATGGCGCGATTATCGTCTCGGGCTGGCGCTTGCCCGAGGCGAGACGCCCGATGGCCCTGAAATGGCCAGTGAAGGAGCGCAGGCTGCGTTTGCCGCGGTGCGGTTGGCCGAGCGTCACTCGGTTCGAGTGCCGGTTCTGCACGCCGTGTCCGCCGTGTTGGCCGGCCGGCTCGAGCCCGCCAAGGCGGCCAACGCGATTGCCGACACGGTCGCCGCCGAAGAATGACCCGGGCTGGGCCAGCCGCTTCATCGATGGATGAACAGGCACACGCTTTCGCGGATGCAGGTGCGGGCGCCCTTGAACATCAGGTGCCAGAAATGCCGCATTTGATCGTCTTTGAGCGCCATCGAGTCATTGTCGGCCTCGTTGTTGTAGCGCGCTGCGGGAGTGTCGTCGTCAAAGTCGTCGAAGTCCTCATCGACATCGTTGTCCCCGGCATCCTCGACTTCTTCCTCTTCCTCCTCCTCTTCTTCTTCGTCGCCCTCGAAGATGTCGTTTCTCATCTCTTCGAGGACCAGGCGGAGGGCGTGGGCCGATCCGATCCGGTAGTCACCACATACGACCACGTCTTCGAATTCGGCCGGTACATAGATGTCGCACGCAGCATCGCTGGCCTCGAGCTGGTCGAGGAATTCGACGAAGAGGTCATCGTCCAGGTCGCCTTCGATCAGACGAGGATCGGCTTCCTGGTCCAGTTCGAAGTGAATATCAGTCTCCGCGAGAGCTGTCTGGACGGCGGACAATTCGTCTTCTTCGAGGTTATGTGACAGGACAGCGACTTCGATGGACGCCATTGCGACTGCTCCTAAACCGAGGTACTGGCGATTTAATCAGAGCCGCGTGCCTTGTCAAAGGTCAACCCTTGCCGGGACGGTTGGAGGCCGGCCGAGTCGCGGCGAGCCGGCTGGCGAGGCTGCAGAAATACACGCTACAGTGAGACCATGAATGTGGCAGTACCGGCTCTTGACAGCGACGAGTTGCGCGCTCGTCTGGACAGTGGCCGAACCGAGATGGCCCGCGCGCTGGCAGCCGGGGCTTCTGGCCGCACTGCCTGCGCGGCCTTCTCGGACCTCTATGAGCAGATCCTCACCGACCTGTGGCGCGCAGCTGTCACCGATATGGGCGTCGCAGGAGACGGCGGCGAGCTCGCGCTGGTTGCCACAGGCGGCCTGGGCCGGCGCGAGATGTGTCCGTATTCGGACATCGACTTCATCCTATTGACTGCCCGCGGCGCCGATCGGACGGCCCGTCAGGTCGCCGACCGGCTTCTCTATCCCCTGTGGGATGCCGGCATCAAAGTTGTCCCGTCGGTGGACGACCCCGCCTCTCGGATCGAGCTGGCAAGGAGCGATTTACCCACTGCGACCAGCCTTCTCGAGGCCCGTCACCTGGCCGGCAACCGAGCTCTGACTGACCAGCTGTTGCGCGCCGCTCGCCGCGAGGTCGTCGACCCGGGCGGTGCCGGTCCGGGTGAAACCGGCAGTGCCGGCCCGGGTGGCACGTTGCTGGTCCGATTGGCCAACGACCAGTGTCGCCGCCACGAGAGGTTTGGCGACTCGTTGTATTTGCTCGAGCCCGACCTCAAGAACGGTATTGGCGCTCTGCGCGACCTGTGCACCGCGGCGTGGGCGGCCAGGATTCGCTGGTCGGTCGACGACTTATCAGACATCGTCGGGTTGGGGCTTCTGTCGACTCGCCAGACCATGGCGCTGCACGATGCGCGCGATTTTCTGTTGAGTTTGCGCTCGCTGGTCCAGCTCGAAGCCCGGCGGGCCACCGACCGGTTGACGTTCGAGGCTCAAGAGGCCATCGCACCGCGGGTCCACCCCGACGCCAAATACCCCGTGAGCGATATTCGTCCAGCCGTGGCGCCCGCGGTGGAAGCCTTGATGCAGCGCTTCTACCTCCATGCCCGGGGAGTTGTGCGGATCACCGATCGGATTCTCGAGCTGAGCCAGATGCCATCTGGTCACCGGCCGCAAGTAACCAGCATTGACGAGACATTCATCGCGCGGGACGGCAAGCTGGCGGTCGCCGATGCCGAGCTTCTCAATGACCGGCCGAGCGAGATGTTTCGCCTCTTTCGGGTCGCAATCGAGCGGAATCTGCCGATCGACCGCCAGATCGAGGATCGCATCGTCGACATCGCTCAGTCTTCGGACGGCCGAAAAGTCATCGCCGGCGATCCGGATTGCTCGCGCTGGTTTCGCGATGCCCTGGTCGATCCCCGCGATTCCGGCCAGCCCTCACTACTCGAACAGATGCACGAGTTTGGCCTTCTATCGGCCATCATGCCCGAATTCGAGCCGTGCACATGCCGGGTTCAGCACGACCTGTACCACGTGTATACTGTGGATCAGCACCTCCTCTACACCGTGGCGATGCTCAAAAAACTGGCCCGTGGAGAGCTGGCCGAAGACTATCCGGTGGCGACCGAGCTGATGACGGGCATGGCTCCCAGCGAGGGGCTGCACTTGGGTGTTTTGCTCCATGACGTCGGCAAGCCGCTGGGCAAGAGCCACTCCGAGCGCGGCGCCGAGCTCGCCCGTTCGGTCGCCGAGCGCCTCGGCATGGACCCGACCGAAATCGACCTCACCGAGTATTTGGTTCGGCGGCATTTGACCATGGCTCATCTATCGCAGCGCCGGGATCTATCCGACCCCGACGTCATCGCGCGATTTGCCGCCGATGTCGGCGATCTGGATCGGCTGGCCAAACTGTATTTATGCACCCTGTGCGACACTGCGATGACCGCGCCGGGCAATTTGACGGCGTGGAAGAAAGACCTCTTGCACGAGCTGTATTTGCGCACGCGGGTCCAGCTGGGCGACCCATCACCGGTGCCGCGCAGCGTTGGCGCGGCGCAGACAGAAAAGTCGCGCGACCGGGTGATCGAGTTATTGTGCGGGCCGGGCGTCGAACGGCTCGATCGGCCGGATTTCTCGGCAGGCGATGCGAAGCGGAGCTCATACGGAGCGGAGCGGTCGGGCGGTCGGGTATTCGATGAATCCGGGCCGGGTCGAGATCGGGACGAGATCGAGGCTTTTCTCGCCGGCATGGACGAGCGTTTTTTCAGCTTGCTCAGACCGCCACAGCTCGAGCGTCTGGTTCGCCTGGCCTGGCAGCAAAAGGAGTCGGGTTCGCCAGTCGAGGTCTCGGTGGCTTATTATCCGCTGGTCGGGCACAGCGAGTTGGCCGTGGTGGCCGACGACGTGCACGGTTTATTGTCGGCGATTGCCGGGGCTTTGGCCGCCAATCGCATCGACGTGCTCGGCGCCATTGTCGGGCCGCGTCGGGCCGATGCGCCGGAGGCCCCCCATGTGGCTCTCGATCTATTTTATGTACGCGATCTCTACAACCGGGCGATTCCGGCCGACGATCCCCGCTGGGAGCGTTTTCGCCGCGACCTGGGCTCGCTTGTATCTGACGGGGGTGTCAACGGCGCAGCTGTCGAGGCTCTCATGACCCAGCGCCGGTCGCGTTCTGGTCTGGGCTCGCGGGTAACTCCGGACGTACCGACCCGCGTCACGATCGACAATCACGCCTCGGCCGATGCCACGATCATCGAAGTGATCACCCGCGACGGTGCGGGGGTTCTGTATGCGATTACTCATACGCTCGCCGAGCTGGGTCTGGATATCCGTTTATCCAAAGTCGGCACCGAAGGAGAGCGGGTCATCGACGTCTTTTACGTCACCGACAGCAAATCCCAGGTCAAGATCACCGATTCCGAGTTCGTCGATCAGATCGAGCAGTGCGTGCGCGAGGCTCTGGTATCGGCCAGGCGCGAGTTGCCGTGAGTGCGGTCGATGTACCACCGGGCCTGGCTCTGGGCGAGCTTGCCGCTGGCGAATTTGCCGCCTTGCCGCGCGCGCGCAGACTGGCCTTGCGGGGGTTTTATTACGTTGCGATGGCCGGAGCCGCCACCCTTGCCATCGCCACTCGGCGTCTGCATGCGCCGATGATCGAACTGCTGTTTGTGGCTCCCATCGTGTGCTTCAGCGTCGCTTGCGTGGGATACGCCGTGCGCAGGGCGCGTCTGCGCATCGACCGGGACGGCGTGCGCTGGGGCTGGCGGATTGCCGGGGTTCGCATGCATCGCGACCGGATTCGCGAGGTGCGCGTGTACACCGACGCGGTCGCGCTGCGGCCCCGGCGAGGCTCGACCTGGTATCTGTCACGGCGCGACTGGGACAGCTTCGATCAGATCGCGCGAGCACTCGACGCCGCGTCGATTCCATTCGCCAAATTCGCCAGGCGGGCACCGCTGGGCGCCAAGTTGCAGGGCTATGGCCTGGTTCTCGACGCCCTGTTACTGGCCGATATGCTGGCCGCGACGCTGGCTCTCTTGGTCGCGATCCTGTTGTGAAGGATCCCCAGGCTCCCGACCAAAGGTAATGCAGGCTCCAGGCTCCAGGCTCCCGACCAAAGGTAATGCCAGGAAGGGACCAGAATAGCCAGGCTCCCGACCAAAGGTAATGCCAGGAAGGGACCACCCAGGCTCCCGACCAAAGGTAATGCCAGGAAGGGACCAGAATAGAGCCCAATTGGGGCTGTGGGACGGGATAGGCAGCGAAAATGAGCGTTTGGCGGTGTATTCTGGCCTACGAAAGAGGACGAAAATCAGGCTCAAAACGCACCGGTACCCGGCGAGGCAGTGACCACGCCGGGATTCGAGTGAATGTGACAAAGTCAACCAGACGATGGTAGCGGCCCGCACCGAACACCGTGCAAAACGCGCATCTTGTAGGTGCCGTGGGGAAACACTACCTCGCGGTCGCCGCTCCTCCACCCGATGAGTGCCTGAGCATAGGAGGTGCCCCACACTCGATTCCGACCAAGGCGCTCGATCCTCAGCCATTTGTTT
>JAKSDA010000168.1 GCA_022360315.1 Pseudomonadota bacterium | reverse complement strand
GTAGCTGAGACCGAAAACATCCAGCAGATCGATCACTTGGCGGTCAGGACCATGACACAGTACTGCTAACGCTGTTTTCCAGTGATCTCCCCGCGATTTAGCGTTATTCATTGAACTCAATGTGGTATTCTACATTACATGTCATTATTTATATTTAATTGTATCGAACGGGTTGAACGATGGAGCGGGATTCTAGCAGCATTCGGGAAAAAACGTTTTTCTCGAATCTGCGCGCGCCCCGGCCGAGAGCGGCGATCGGCCGATTTCGGGCACATGGGGCGCCCGGCGGAAGTCCGCCGGAGGGCTTTGCCCAATAATGGTAGCAGAGTTCGGGATTTTTCCCGAACTCTGCTAGTGGCTGAACCAGGTAGGTGAGCTTCCATGCTGAGAAATCCATGGTAGGCGGGTCTGAGACCTGTGCCAGCGAGGTAATGCGGTCATGGTCAGAGAGAAACTGTCGATTCTGCTCATTTCGCCCGACGAGTCGGACCGCGAGCGGATGGAGAGATCACTCGGTGACGAGTTCGTCATTCACGGTGCTGCAACATTGAGCCGGGGCATCGAGGCCATGGTGGCCGAGACACCGGATTGCGTGGTGGTGGATTTTCTGCGCCCAGGCGAGGACCGTCGAGCAGCACTGCGCAAGCTGGTCAAGTACGACACGGCGGTGGTGGTCGTGGTTGATCGAGCCGACGACACTGCCGGCGCCGAGGCATTGCAAGCCGGAGCCACGGATTATGTGACCAGGGACCATCTCGGTGGGCAAGCGCTGCGTCACGCCGTGCTCGTGGCGACCGGGAGGCGTGCCTTTGATGATTGCAATCGCGCACTGCTTCGGGCCATTCCGGGCCTCATCGTCCGGGTGCACCGCGATGGCGCGCTGCTTGACTGCGTCTCCAGTGAAATAGGCACCTCGTACAGTTTTTCCGGCAAATTTTTGCCCACAAACATTCGCGATGTATTGTCTGCTGCGGCGGCCGAAGCGGCCATGGCCAACGTTGAGCGAGCTCTCGATCAGGGTGGAGTGCAGCATTTCGAGTACGAGCTCGAATCCGGCGGCACCACGCAGAGCTTCGAGAGTCGCATCACGGCCTGTGGTCGGGACCAGGTCGTCGCCATTGCGTGGGATGTCACCGAGCTCAAGCGTCTCGAGCGCAACGTCCGCGGCGCCCAGCGCATGGAGACTGTGGGGCGACTGGCCGCCGGTGTGGCCCATGACTTTAATAACGTACTGACAGCGGTTGCGACATTCATCGAGCTGATCAAGCGCGCCATGCGCAGTGGTGAGCCGGTCGACGAGGATCTGCGGCAAATTCTGCTCGCTGTCGAGCGTGGAGCCAGACTCACCCGGCAGCTTCTGGCGTTCAGCCGGCGCCAGGCTCAGAACCTTCAGGTGGTCGACTTGAACCGGGTGATCGCCGATCTGCTCGACATGGTGCAGCCGACGTTGGGCGAGCATATTCAGCTGGTGGTCAAGTCGGACCGGGGACTCGGTTCGATCGAGGCCGACCTGGCTCAGATCGAACAGATCGTCGTCAATCTGGCGGTCAACGCGCGAGACGCCATGCCCGACGGCGGCACGCTCACCATCGAGACTGCCAATATCGATATCGCTGCCGGACGCGACAGCGACAGTTCAGCGGTCATTCCGCCGGGCTCTTATGTCGTGCTCCTGGCCAGGGACACCGGCGTGGGGATGGATCGAGAGCTTCAATCTCGCATCTTCGAGCCATTCTTCACCACCAAGCCGCGCGGCCAGGGTACCGGGCTCGGTCTGTCCACAGTCTACGGAATCGTCAGACAGTCGCGCGGCTTTGTGCGGGTGGACAGCGAGCCCGGACGCGGCTCATCGTTCGAGATCTACCTGCCCCGGGTCGACAAGCAGGCGACCGGACGGCGACCGCGTCATCAGTTGCCCGAATCGGTTCTCGGCACCGAGACCATCTTGCTGGTCGAGGACAGCGCTCCGCTGCGCACCGGGCTGCGCCGCCTGCTATTGCTGCACGGTTACTGCGTAATCGAAGCTGAAGACGGCAGCGAAGCGCTCGCCATCGCCATGGGTCGAGACGAGCCAATCCACCTCATGCTCGCCGACGTCATCGTGCCGTATATGAATGTTCGCGTGCTCACTCACGATCTCACCGCGCGCTGGCCCGGCATGCGAACCCTCTATATATCGGGATACACAGACAGCACGATCGCCCATCACGGAGTGCTGCAACACGGCGTCGCATTCCTGCAAAAGCCATTTTCGCCCGATATGCTGCTGCGCAAAATACGCCGCTTGCTGGACAGCTAAATAGCAACACATTGGTTGTGGATCAAACCAGGTGCTTCTGTTGCGAGGCCAACGGCTGAGCCGGCCGTCGGCCTATGGCTCGATCCCACAAGCGCGCAGCGCCTGCAGGATAAGCGGCTCGACCTCGCGGTTGTGAATGCTCACCAGCTCGCCACAGCGAGGGCACTTGTACTCGACAGACCATCCCGATAGCGGGGGCTCGTACTCGTGCACGACTCCGGTCGGGGCCATATCGACCTTGTCCTCGAAGCACAACTCCGACGGGAGCAGACTCGGGTCGACCTGGACTGTTCGCAGGTAGAGACTCAATGGAAAAACGACTTAACCCAGCTGGCGCCCTTCTTGTCAACCAGACTCTGGAGGATTCTCCCGGCCTCTGCGTGGAGCTTCGCGATCTCACCCTTCCAGTAGTCATCGGTCTTGCCGGGCTGTCCCGCCTCCAGGGCCGATCTCTCCGCGAGCACCGCTACCTTCTTGCGGAATTCCGGGATACCCAGCTCCTTGGCGAGATCGGGATGTTTATCCTGCACAGCCTTGAAGATGTCGTACTCGATGTCGTGTATGTCCGGCTTCATCCCCTTCTTGAGCTCGAACCCGGGCGGCAACGGGATTCCCGGGTGCTCGAAAACCGTGGTAGTCGCCCTGGTTCCCACCTGCCACTCGAAGGTCATGCCCGTCTTTGGGTCCTTCATGATGACGTGGAAGCGCGGGTAGCCCTTCGCGACTCCCACGCGCGGCTGGGGGTCCTGGACGCGGACCGTATAACCAGAGGTCTGCTCGAGCGCACCGACCATTTTCCTCACATCGTCCCAGGTCTTGAGGTTGAACCGACCCCGGGCCATGTCGTCCATCTGTCCGGCGCGGCTGTACTTCTTGCGCTTCATCTTGTCGAGCACACCGGCGACGAATTCGTCGAAGTCTTCTCGCTTGACGATGGCCGTGTGCTCGGCATCGTCGAGCTTGAGGTCTTTCTCGAGCTTGGCGGCGAGAGCGTCCATATCGTCGCGCATCTGCTTTGCCATCTCGAACAGCTTCTCCTGCGCGGCTCTGTTGGATGCGAGCTGCTCGCGCGACATGAAGAGCGGCGAATCCCTGTGGAGCTTGCCGCTCTCTTCCAGGAATTTCTTGGGGTCTGGTTGCGACTCCAGCTTCCGCCACACGTCTTCGACCGAGCCCTCGCCGAGCAGTCTGTCGAGCTCGGCCTTGCCGTCGGGATTGAGCGTCTCCCTGAGCGCGGCGATTCGGGTCTCGGCTTCTTTGCGCGAGCGCAGCTGGAATAGCTTGTTGAGCACCTCCTCGTCGGAAAGTTTGGATGTGTCCTTGTCCCACATCTTGCCCTGTTTGAGCTCGTACTCGACGTCGAGGCGAGTGCCCACATCCAATTCGGGCTTGGTGTCCCCGGTCACCTTGGACTTGATGAAGTCTGTCGGCCTGAAGCCGCTCTTGAACAGCTCGCGATTGGTGACGATGAGCAGGGTGCCGTTCAAGAATAGGGACGACATGATGCGAAGCAGTGCCATTAGCTTCTGGCTGTCGTCCAGGGTGGGGTCGGCCTGAATCGCTCTGAACGCGGCGATGGCCTCGGCGCTGGCGTACAAGAACGTGCCCACATCGGCGGCAACGGTGGACATGATCATCCAGTTTCCCGCCCGGAAGGCGACGGGCTTTACAGCCTTGATACCGTGGCTGCGAAGCAGGGACCCGCCCACGCCGATGAACGCAGTGGCAATGGCCACGCCGTCGAGAATGTTCTCGGTCGATAGCACGTCGCCACCGGAATCGAGGCGCTCGTAGATGGCCACCGAGGACCTGGCCACGGCTGCGGCGAGCAATGCATAGCCGAGCACCTTGGTGATCGTGGCCTCGGGCGCGGCCAGGAGCAGAGCGCCGACGACCAGGCCGCCGACCGTGATAATGCCATCGACCCATTCCTTGGCCTTTTTCCAGGTCGTGGTGGTGGAGAAATTGTTGCCCTTGTGCCAGCCCGGTGGATTGAATTTGTGAACCACCCGGCCGCCGGTGGGATACTCGTTGTCCCCCTTCCAATCGTCGAATACCGCGTGGTAGGCGTCGAGTGGGGTAGACCCACTGCCGTCGAACTTGAGGACCTTGCTGCTGGTGGTATCGAGCAGCCGCGCCTGCCATGCATGCTTTTCCTTTTTGATCGCGAGGTAAATCGACAGCGGCTGGGCTCCGCCGCTCTCGGGCATGACCAGCACTGCTTCGACGGGCCCGTTGTACGACTCGCTGTCGTCGAGGGCAGTGGGGTCGGTGGGCAGCGCCCTGGCCGTGTCTATATCGGGGGCGTGCTCCTCGACCTTGCCCAGGCGCTCCTTCTGGGCCTCGAGGCGGTCTTCCCAGTACTCTTTTTGATCGCCCCCTTCGGCGACTTTTTTCTCCAGCTCTTTGATCGCGTCGTTGGCCGACGATCTGAATTCGGCGAGGTTGGGCGTTTTTGGCCTGAACGGCGACTTTTCCAGCTCCTCGATGAATTTCAGGCCAAACTGGGTCGCATCGAGAATCTCTATCGTGGTCTCTGCCTCGCGAAAGAGCTTCGACTCGCGAATGCCCAAGGACCGCCTGACCCTGGCGACCTTGACGCTCACCTTGAACGTGCCGGTCTTGTTGAATTTGTGAGTCAGAACGTGATGGTCCGAGGCGACCTTTTTCCCATCGACGTACCAGTCGAGGGCGTGATCGCTCCGGGCTGGTACCCACGGACCCACGCGAAATCGCACTCTGGCGTCCTTGACCGCCCGTTTGGGGGCACCGACGATGTCGATCTTGTCCGGGATCTTGTCAGAGAGCTTGACGAACCCGGTACGGAGGGTGGTCGTCGGGGACTTGGAGTCGCCGAGGTAGATGTGACACAGAACTTCCATGCCACCGGCCTTGACGATGCGGTCGGGAGGCGCGGCGCCCCAGAACAGGTCGTCCAGCTCCAGGACCGACATCGTGCTGCGCTCGGCCATAGCGCTCGAGCCGACCAGGAATCGATACTCGGTGCTGGCGGTCTTCCACCGCCAGCCGTACTTGACCGACCGGCCCGGGGGCACGTGGTCGAGAGCGGCGCGAAACGTCAGCCGCTGGCCCAGGAATGCGTCGCCGGCCGGGCTGCGCACGATCCGGCCACCCACCACGAGCAGGTCCTTGCCGGCCACGGCCGCGTCGACAATGGCGCTCTTGCTGGCGAGCACGCCAAAATCCTCGCGCAGCTCAGTGACCAGCTTGTCGATCTCGGCGTCGATCGCCTTCATATCGCCGCTGCCGCCTTCCCGGACAATGGCGCGCTTTTGCTCGATCAGGGCCTTGAGCTCGCTCTCGATGGCCTTGTACCGGGTCTTGTCGAGCTTCTTTGGTGGCGCTTTGCCGCCGCACGTTTGCAGCGAGTACCCCTTGCCCCGCGCCGGGCGGACTGGCTGGCCCGACAGGGCTCGCCGGGCGGCCCGGTCGATGTGTTTTCCGGCCACCCGGTCGAGCAATGGTTGGTCCCCGGCCCCCCGGTTGCCAGAGAGCGCGCGCAGGGCTCGTCTCGCGTACAGGCGGACGATGGCTCCGGTAGCTGCGGAATCGGCGTCGCGTTCGGAAGAATGCTCGGCAGACTCGCGCGGCATCGGGCCGGGCATGGCTCCTCGGGCCCGGGATGAAGCCCCGGGCCCGCCGCGTTGCTGGGCTACGTGGGCCAGCTCGTGGGCCAGCAGAGCGTCGCCCCCGGGCGTATTGGGCCGATATGCCCCGGGGGCAAACGCGATGTCCGGGCCGAGAGTCACAGCCTGGGCATCGTGTGCCCGGGCCAGGCGTACAGCTTCGGGTCCAGTGTGGACCCGGACGTCCGAGAAGCTCTCGCCATAGGCTGCGCCGATGTGGCCAGCAGCCGTGCCATCGATGGGCTTGCCCGCATCGCCGAGCATGGCCCGGGCAGTGTCGGGCCTGGCGCCGGGCTGCCACTGCGCCCAAGCGGCTGCCGCAGCGGTCTGGGTATGTAGATCGATGGCCGCGGCATCGGCCGGGAGCTCGCCGGTGGCTACCCATTGCCGGACCCCCCGGCGCGCTTTTGCGATGATTGCCGGGATCAGTTCCCGGGCCGAGGCCGGCGCCACTCCGGCGTATTTTCTGGCCACCCGCTCACAATGGCGTGCCGATGCGGAGCGGAAATGAGCAAACCACTTTTTGATGTACGGACATCCCAGAGCGGACCACATCGCCCCCAGCTCGGCGTCCGCAGCAGCGGTCACCTGACGGTATAGCACGGCCAGGAATTCGTCTTTATACATCTGCCCAGGCTGCAGCTCGATATCGCGCGGGCCCACGAGCAGGTGTGGAGCACCGGTGCCGGAGGTGATCTCACTGGCCACAGCATCCGCTTGTTTTTCGGCCGGGCTGTCCGGAGGGCCGACCTCGACCTTGGCCCGGGGCTCGCGGGCGGCGCCCGGCATGGCGGTGTGGCCCGCGCTCTGCTGGGCCACGTGGGTCAGCTCGTGGGCCATGAGCTCCTCGTCCGAGTCGGTCTCGCCCGGGCCGAGAAAAATGTCCTTCCCGTGGGCAAACGCGCGCGCCCCCATTGCCCGGGTCGCGGCCCGCGAATACGGATCGTCGTGCATCTTTACCGCCGACAGATCGACGCCCAGATGCGCTTCTACCTTGCCGCGGATTTTGGCATCTGGCGCTCGGCCAGCGCCCTTGCTGTCCACTGCGGCGGTGGCGGCATCATCCGCGGTGACGCGATATGCGTCGTCGCCGGCAGCGCCCGTGCCGGACGTGCCATTGTCGCCGGCGGGTGTGCTCGCCGCCTGGAGTCCGGCCCCGGGCTCGCGCTCCGCACCTGGCTCGGCCGCCCTGGCGATGGCGATGATGCTGTCGTAGCCTGCCGCGGGCCCGGGCTGGCCCAGCTCTCGTGCCCCGGGTCCGGGCGTGCCATTGTCGCCGGCGGGTGTGCTCGCCGCCTGGAGTCCGGCCCCGGGCTCGCGCTCCGCACCTGGCTCGGCATCCCTGGCGATGGCGATAATGCTGTCGTAGCCTGCCGCGGGCCCGGGCTGGCCCGGCTCTCGTACCCCGGGTCCGGGGTCGAGCGCCCGGCGCGCTTCTCCGTACCAGGCCGCGGGGGATGGCAATATACTATCGCCGTCACTGGCGCCAGCCGCCCGCGCGGCCTCGGCCACGGCTGCGTTGCCCACTCCCCGCTGAGCGAGTTCCAGCTCGCTGGCCTCGAGCTCGGGCGCCAGCACGGGTCTCGAGCGCGAACCAGGTGCAGGGGCACGCATGGCCTGCTTGCGGGGCCGGGGGGGCTTGTCGCTCGCTGCGTCTCATGTTTTTGCCCGTTTACCTGCGTCTACACCAGAGCGCTGGAGCCCGACATCATTCGCACCGAGCGCGATTTCACGACATCATGACGCCAGTCCCCTGTGATTGTAATAGATGCCTGCTCGCTCAACAAGTACGGGCAGTCATGGGCTGCGTACCGCGGCATGAATGCACACTGGTTGCGCTGTGCGCGGCGTCGTGCGCACGGTATTCGCGTTTGGCGAAGCATGCCAAGCCAGGTCGTGTCATCACTCAGATTTCTGGACATAAACCGGGAAGCCGTGACTAAAGGCGGCAGAGAAACAGCCTCAATACGGGCTATACCATGGCACCAGTCGCCTCCCCGGCGCGATGCCAGCGAGCGCTACTAACGCACTGGGCTCTTGCCTCGGGTAGTGTTTCCACAATGGGAAAGAGGTCGGAGCTCAAAATGGTGATCGGTACGCCAACCAGTATTGCTGTCCGGTCGGCGATACAGCGACTTGAAAACCCTCCAGAGCTCGCATATAGCGTTTGGCCCGTCTGCTCGCAATCGCATCCTGGGCCAGAATGAGTAGAGCCTGGATCGTCAAACCCGCGCCGATCCCGGTCAGTGCCTTGGTCTCTGCGCGGTAGGCCACCATCGCCGTGGTTAAACCTGCAGCGGCGATCGCGAGCTCGGCAAAAAATAGAATGCCGAAGGTGTGCTTGACGTCGTTCATTCGCGGCAGTTCCTCGTCCTTGCATGCCTGCGGCTCGCTGGCGATCCTGTGCTTGAACTCATCGATATGCGACCCGGCCCGCCAAGCGACGAATCCGCCAATAAGCACCTGCAGCCCACCCAGCCCGAGCATCGGATAGCTCATCCCATGGTACAGATCCGACGAACTGCGCCGCATCAATCCGCCGGCGACGAGCGACGCCGCACCCGCTGTCAAAAAGCCGATTCCCCCCACTCGCTCACCGCGATAGTACGTCGTCATGGATTCCCGCATCGAGATGACATCGCTTTGGGCCGCGGCGGGATTTGATCCTGTCATGCAAGATATCAATACAATTACCGATGTAGCAGCCTTCATATGTAGGGTCTCGCAATACTCCAGGCGGGCTGCCATGGCCCGTCTTTGTTGCTCATACCTCGACAGCGAGTTCAGTAATCTGGTGACAGTGGACAAGGATAACCGGCAAACAATCCGCAGGAGATCTACGATGCCTCACCCGCCGATAGAGCGCAAGCTCAGCCGACTTTTCGACCACATCGACAGCAACCGCAATGGCTATCTGGAACCGGAGGATCACACCATCACCCGCCACCCGACTGATCAGAATCAACAGGCTCGATACCGAACCGGCGGTGGCAAACCAGGTCCGCGACTCGGTTGTGGAGGACTTCGCGGCCCTCACCAGCAGGCTCGGTCGCACCACTAGCGCGCCGGGCAACCAGCTCCACGGCAGGCGCCGCAACCGATGCCGAAACCGCGCTCTCGCGCAACCCTGCAGCTTGTCCGAGAGTTCGCCTTTACGTGCCGAAAGCGGCCTTTTCGCGGCAACTCAGAAGCGATTCATTTTGCCGGTTTCTCGTCCGGGCCGGAAAGCACCGAATCGAGCACCGCACCGATGGCCGAGGCCTCGTATTCCCGGCTCACGTAGCGCACCACGCCCTGTGAATCGATGATCACGTCGAGAGGAAACGGCGAAATAGCCTCTCCTCCGCCGCGGCGAAACCTGGCATACGACCCCTGGAAGTCGAAGCCGAGGGGAAAGCTGGCGCCGGTCTGCTCGCGAAACTGCTCGACGATAGCGACCGTGTCACCGCCGTTGAGACCGCCGGTGTCCAGCCCGATCACCTGGACACCACGGTCTTTGTACTTCTGCCAGATACTTGCTTCGAGGTCTGAAAACTCCAGACTGCACACCGGTCAAAACGTCGCAAAGTAGGCCAGTACGACCACCCTGCCACGCTGCTCCGACAGCCTCCATTGGCCGCCATCGAGCAGGTTCACAACCACCTCGGGCGCAACATCGCCAACCCCCGCGCCGGGCCGGTTGCCAGCCAGGTCCAGCCTGGTAATCCCCTCGTCGGGATCG
Organism: Pseudomonadota bacterium; assembly: GCA_022360315.1. Taxonomy (GTDB): domain Bacteria; phylum Myxococcota_A; class Polyangia; order Haliangiales; family Haliangiaceae; genus JAKSDA01. The sequence continues at coordinate 8,346 of JAKSDA010000168.1, read as the reverse complement.
TCGGAACGCAGCTCGAGAGTGCCCTCGCGAAATACGTCCCCGTCCGGCCGATAAACCACCTCCAATACGTCGGCACCCCCCGGCGCAATGGTGATCGGCGGCGACTCGGCGACCGAAAATGGCCCGCCGGTTACCTTGAGTTGGTCGATGACCAGGGGCTTGGTGCCCTCGTTGCGCACGATCACGACTGCCGCGTCAACAGCGCCCGCGGCCACCCGGGGAAACTCGATCAAACGCCGGCCCAACCAGATGTCAGGTGCCTGGCGCTCGGGATGAAAGCGATAGCTGTACAGCCCGGTCCACTCGCCGACATACACCGTGGTGCCCGCTGCAGCAATGCCCAGCACCCTGGCAAACTCGCTGGCACTGTCGACCCGATCGGTGGCCAATAGCCGGGGAGCCGCCGGGTCGGTGACGTCGAATACCCGAATGTCGTTCCAATCCGCCACGTAGATGCGCGAATCGCTGGCAGCCACCTGAAGCACTGTCCCCGGCGTGTCAGCAACCGCAAGCACTGCCGGGGCCGCAGCATCAGAAATGTCGACAATCGATACTCCGCCCTGCCCTGCCGCAACATAGGCCAACGACCGCCCGGGATCGAGCTCGATATGAATCGCCGCACCTTCGATGGCCACCCGGCCAATCTCGACCGGCGAGGCCGGATCACTCACATCGATCGCGGCCAGACCGCCAGTGCCATCGGCGAGATAAACCACCGAATCGCGGACCGCAACACTCCACGCGTTGACGATCGCACTGCCCGCGCCACCGAGCCGACCGACCTCGACCAGCGCATCGCCACGGTTCTCGACCACCGCTACACCGCTTTCGTGCATCGCTATGTACAGCCGATTGCCAGCAGCGGCCAGTCCCTCGAAGGACTCGCCACTCGACACCAAGCTGGCCACTTCAACCGGCTCAGAGCCAGAGGTGTCGAACGCCGAGACAAACGACGTCGGCTGAATCTCGTCGCCCCGACTGGACATGTAGACAATGTCGCCGGCCATGGCCACATGCTGGCAGCGGGGGTACGATGGCGAACTGTGGCGCGAAACCAGCCGGGCCCGGCTCTTCATGGCAGAGGGATCACGAGCGTCGACAATGTTCAGACCTCTGACCCCGCTGCAGAACACCACCGCGCCGTCAGGGCCGGCGCGAACTTCTGTGACCTCGATGAAGGTCGACGTGTCCAGGCGGGACAACTGGGTCATCGGGTCTTTATATGGCCCGCGATTGACGATCTTCTTACCACTGCCGCCACACCCCGAGATCGTCGCGGCAAAAAACACCGCACACAACAACCGGGCAATTCGGATCATGAAGCACCGACAGGCAGATTTCGTGCCGATCTCTGGAGCCCTGAGTTCTGTGCTGCACTGTGTCGGCACCGTGCCATGTTGGCGCATCTCATCCTCCACTGTGGACGAATTGCCGAAACTCTCCCCTGGTGTTGCCCGCCCGGACCACTGGCCGATGAGTCGCAGTGCCACGCTCATCGCGTTCTCGGACGCCGAGCTATACTCCGGCCATGCGACGGCCGAGAGGGTACTGGATCGCAGCGGCTCTGTGCGCTCTATTGACGGCGCCGTCGGGACGCCTGAGTGCATCGAGCTTCAACTTCGAATGGATCGGCAAGGTCAAACTCGATGCCGAGGGGCTCAAGTCCCCCGAGCACAAAAAACGCCGCGAGGCCGTGACCGCGCTGGGCAAATACGACATCTCGATCACTGCCCCGTACTTGTTGCGCGCGCTGCGCGACTCCGACTGGAACGTCCGTGCCGAGGCAGGCCGGATCCTGGGCAAACACAAAGTGGCCCGGGCTGCCCCGATCATCATCGATTGGCTCAACGAATCCGATTCGACCATCAAACAGGAAGCGGCCGATATCCTGGCCGATCTGGCCACCGAAGACGCGGTGACCGCACTCATCCGATCCCTGGGCGACCCGGACGATCGCGTGCGCCAGCGCGCAGCTGCGGCGCTGGGTAAGATCGGCAGCCCGCGGGTCGTGGTGCCGCTGATCGGACGCATTGAGGACGATAAGTCCGACGTGCGCAAGGCCGCCATCGTGCAACTGGAAAGAATCGGCGACCGCCGCGCAGTGATTCCGCTGGTCCGCGCCTTTGGCGACCCCAATCTGCACGTCCGCAAGGCGGCCATCTCGGCAGTCGGACACCTCGGCGATCCCGCTGCTGTCTCGGCCCTTCTGCGCTTGCTGCGCAACTCGGTGGAGGATATCCGGCTCACTGCCGTTACCTCCCTGGGCAGCCTGCAAGCCGTGTCGGCAACCGACACCCTGATCGATGAACTGGGCAAGGGAAGCGCCAGCTATTCCAGCCGGGTCGCCTTTGCGCTGGGCCAGATCGCCAAACAGGCCGCCGCAGCCGGCGATCGCCGGGGCAACGAGGCGGCCGAGCGCGCTGTGCGAGTTCTCGTCGAATCTCTGATCAGTCGCGATCTGCGCACAGCAGCCCGCGAGGCCCTGCGCCATGTCGGGCCGGCCGTGGTCCCCACCCTGGTCGCCCATCTCAACGGCGAGATCGACGGCGACCTCACCACGGCGGTCGAACTGTTGCGCGATATCGGTGATGCCCGCGCCACCCCCGCACTGGTCGCCGAACTCGACCGCGGCCGGATCAGCCGCAATCTGGTCCTGGACGCGCTGGAAAAAAGCGGCGACAAACGGGCACTGATCCCGATTATGGGCCTTCTCAACGGCGCCGACGAAGAGATTCGACTGCGCGCGATGAATGCACTGCGCCCCATCATCGACGACCTGCGCGCCGCCGACGTCCTGATCGGATTGCTCGGCGACAAGAACCTCGAAATCCGCGTCCTGGCCGTCGAATACCTCGGCCTCATGCGCTCCAAACGGGCCCTGACCAGGCTCATCCGGTTGACCAGGCCGGGCAACCCCCGACGGCTCAGATTGGCCTCGATCGACGCGCTCGGCGAAATCGCAGACCCCCAGGCCACCGATGTCCTGCTCGACGTTCTGGCCGGAGAGCGGGAATTCCTACACCCGGCCGCGGCCAGCGCATTGGTCTACATCGGCGACCAGAACGCGGTCAGCCGACTCCTCGCCATGGCGCGAAATCTGTCGTCGAACTCCCGCCACCACGCTGTGCGCGCAATCGGCGGCATTCTGCGCGATCGCCCCCGCGACCGTGCTCGCCAGTTGCTCGAATCATTTGCCGAGCGCGAGGACCTCTTGCTCGGTCTGTCGGCCATCGAGGCCCTGGGCGCCATGGGCGACCGGCGCAGCGCATCGCTCCTGCGACGCCTGACCCACAGCGGTGGCCCTCGCCGGCGCGCAGCTGCGACCGCACTGGGCAATGTGGGCGACCGCGCCGCCACACCCACCCTGATCCAGGCCCTCGCGTCAAACGATGACCGGCTCGCCGGCGACGCCGCCTGGGCCCTGGCCAAACTGGCCGATCCGCGCGCACTCGACGCATTGGTGCGAGCCACCGAGCGACGCAGCTGGGCCACCGCGATCAATGCCTCGGCCGCCCTGGCTCGGTATGCACCGATCGCGTATCGGGACAAGCTGGCCGCCCTGCTCTACCACCGAAGCCGGTTTGTTCGGGCCAATGCAGCAATGGCACTGGGCCGATTGCGCGACCAAAAAGCCGTCACGGCGCTCGCCAACACGGCGCGAAAAGACGCCAGCTGGCTGGTCCGTATGGCCGCCTGTCGCGCACTCAGCATGATCGGCACGGCCGACAAAACCCTCCGCCTGGTCCGCCAACGAGATCGCGAAAGACGCGTCCGCCAGGCCGCAGAACAGGGACTCGCCGCTCCCTTCCAGCCGCCCAGGCGAACGGATTGGCGCCATTTCTATTTCGTCGATCCGGATCGCGACAACGCACCGGTCAAACAAGAGCCGTACTTTCTCGTCGCAGCCGACGGTCTGGTAACGGCTCTTTATACCGATGCGCGCGGTATCGCGATCGAAGAGCAGTTTCCCCCCGGCGATCTCATCCTGTCCCCTCGATCGACAGCGTCGCGATACTGACGTCGAACAAGCTGGCGGCCAGCCGTCGCTCACCGCGTTCATTGCGCCTCGACCCGGTTAGTCCTGCGAATCTTGGCGACCAGGTCGAGATTCATCGTGGCCTGCATGGCATGCTCGAGCGTCTGCCGTCGGTCCAGCAGAGTGCGCAGCTCTTCCTTCTTCCACGCCACAAAATGGGTTGGCTCGGTGATCTCGACCGTTGCCGACGTCTTGCCATCAGTCAGAAAACTCATCTCGCCGATGAACTGATCGGTCTTGAGCACTCCGACCTGCCGACCGCCGACCCGCACCACCGCACCGCCATCGCGAATGAAGAATACCTCGCTCATCTCTTCGCCCTCGTTGGCGAGGCGTGCGCCGGCATGAGCCACTCCCCAGCGACCCCGACGCAGAATGGTGTGGAACGCGTCCGGAGCCCGGCTGGTCGCACCGCGCATCCTGTGCTGAATTCTGCCGCCCAGCACAAACGCAGCTGCCAAAAGAACTAGATTCTTGATGAGGTATTGCCCCTCGAGGGTCAACCCAAACGGAAATTGCACGTAGCTCAGCTCGGGCAGCAATACCAGCGGCGACATCGCGACCAGCATTTGCGGGAGCAAAAGCGCCACTGCCCAGCCAGCCAGCGGCTTGAACAGAAAACACACGCCGATGGCCATCTCCCAGGCTCCGAGCAGATGTAGAAGGCCCGGAGCCGGTACCCATAGGGTCGTCCTGGCCACCAACTCCTCGGCCGGGCTCAGCCCCAGCGGTTTGAGTGCGCCAAACCAGATGAATACGATTCCCATGGACACGCGGAGAAGCGTATAGCCATGGTGCGCCATCCACGCGGCAACTCGAATCTCACATTGATCACAGATTCTATTGTATTTGTCCAAGAATTTCATATCCGCTGACCTTTCCAGAAAGGTCAGCGACACGTGATCGGCTGCAAACCACCGAACCATCTCAACGTAGCAATGGCGCCATATCATATGTGATACTGTCGCCGACCTCATCCTCGCTATACGATATTGTGTGGAATCGATAAAATAAAATTAGCCTGACCTGAAATAGTAATTGGATAACCCTATCGAGCTAGCCAATTCACTGCCCTCTCTGTACTCGATATACGCCGCCATACTCGACCTGTTCTATGGTCGTACCGTGTCAATGCACACCGGATGCCAGTTGTAGACCGCACCGCCGACAAACAAAGCAGAGCAAAGCCCCGGAGAATTACCGTGCAATTCGATGGTTCGTCCAGGGTTTGCAAAACCGCCTCGTCGCCGGCACAGGCGGCGCGCCCGGGTCGTATAAAACGCGCTGCCGCGGCGACATCTCACCTCCATGGCCGGGCAGCAATCGCCTCGAACCGCCCGCCGAGCGAGCAATGTCACATTGGCAGGCCGGACAAGCCGAGCAGGTGTCCGGACACCTGTCCGGTCTGCTCGAACATCGGCCTGGTCCAATGTCTGCCGGGCGCACTGCGCGTACGGGTGCACAGCCGGTACGCGATGACCCGCATCGAATGCAAGCTGGCCAACGCGCCTTGCAGCAGGGCCTGCTTCAACCACTATGTTACAGCGCCAGAGCGATGAGGCGCGCCGCCAGTGGGTGGGCGAGGAGTGGAGAATACTGGGTGTACTTGACCGACGAGCAAGCCCGCTGGCGGTGATGGATCGCCGCTCTGGCGACGCGGAGAGTTTTTGGACCGGCTCTAACTCGCAGGGGCCAGAAAACGGAAATATCGGTTCTGGTGCTTTCATTTGGTCGAGCCAAATTCTTTTTTCTGTATTTTGCCGATTGCTATTACTTGTTATTCGCTCGCGACATCGTATGTTCGAAATCTGTAAGCAACAGATAGTGATGATGTCGTGTCGATACCGGTCGGTCGCACATCTTATGTTGCTAACCAGTTATGCCAACAGATGAGGAGAGATTTTTGATGCACATCAGTCGCGTAAGCAGCATTGCGCTGATAACTAGCCTGAACCTTTTATTTATCGGCTGCGCCGAGGATATCACCACTCCGGATTCGGTCGCCGGTGACTCGCTCGGCGAAGTCCAGGCCCAGCTCGACAAAGAGGAGTCCTTTGTTGCAGTGGCCCGCAGTGTCGATTCTGAGACATTTAAGGCGCGCCAGAGCGCGCTGGGTGTCGGCAAGGTCGCCCAGGCCCTGGCCGGCGACAAGCCGCGGGATTTCTATCTCGCCATTCACAAACGGGAACTGGGCAAGCACTGGTTTTTGACCGCCTTTCTCAACAACTACATCGCCGCGAGTGATGTCTTTGGCGGCTACACGCTGGGCACACGGGTCGTGTCCTTCGAGCTTCAGAACGACCGCCTGTACGTCTTCGACGTCGATCGGCGCAAGCAAGTGAGCGACATCTTTAATCCCGATGTCGTGATCGAGGCCTACCCGGCGGTGAATTCGCGACGTTTCCGGGGACTGCGCGGCGCCGGCAATTACGTCCTGATCGATCCGGCATCCGGCCTTAACCGGTTCAGCATCGTGGGTGACGCGTTCAGCGGCGGAGAAGAGCAGGTCTTCGTCGAGATTTCGTTCCTGCGCAACTTCCGCTCCATTGCCGACGGCATCACCTACGAACAGATCTTCTCCGGCTACTCCAACCAATCGCAGGGCAACTCTACCCTGGAGCCCAACCCCTTCCGCATTTCCGGTTCGCTGAGCATGTCGGTGCGCCGCTATGCCGAGGGCGAGGGCTTTGTCGAGACGCCGCTGCCGCCCAGCGAGCACTACTTCCGCAGCTATGCGCGCGCCGTGCCCAACACCGGTACATTCGAGCAGACTGCGCTGCACTGGAACGTGCATCCCGGCATGGAAGCCAGAGAGTGGGTCATCTCGCGGGAAGTGGCCACGTATGAACAGCGGCCCGATATCGCCGGTGTCGATCTGGTCGGCGCGGTGAAGAGAGGTATCGAGAGCTGGAACGACGCGTTTGGCTTTGAGGTATTCACCGCTCGCCTGGCTGAGCCCGACGAGATTCTCACCAGGGAAGACAAGAACTTTTTTATCTTCGACCCCGACGCAACCCGCGGTTTTGCGTTTGCCCAGTGGCGTTCGAATCCCAACTCCGGCGAGATCCGCAACGCGAGTGTGTATTTCAGCGCCGCCTTCGTCAACCCGGACCGGTTCAGCGATGACCCCGAAGTGGGCAACGCTGTTGTCACGCCTCCGGTCGAGCGGTCCAAGCCGGTCCGTCTCACCTGGGGATCGTACCGCGATTTTCCCCACTGCATCCTGCATGCCTCGGATTATCGCGATGTCGTGGGCGCCGACGTTCAGCCGCTCTTGACCAAAGAGGAAAAACTCGCCCTCTATATCCAGCACATCGTGGCCCACGAGGTCGGGCACACCGTGGGTCTGCGCCACAATTTCAAGGGGTCGCTCAAACCGCCGACCTCCTCGGTCATGGAATACACGTCCAGCGTCGACGCCATTTACCAGCCCAGCCCGGGCAGCTACGACATCGCGGCCGTGCGCTACTCGCATGGTCTCGACACCGCTCTGCCCAGCGATCCGTTCTGCACCGACGGCGACACGTTAAACGATCCTGCCTGTCTCCGCTTCGACCGTGGCGCCGATCCTCTGTATGACGGTGCAATCGCCGACTATCAGCTGATCATCCCGTTCCTCTTCGCGGTCGGCTACGACGGCTACGAGTTCTATCTCGACTACTACAGCGCCAGGCTGCGCGCCTACATCATCGCCGGCTCGAGCGACGAGTCACTGATCGCCTATCAGGAACTCATGGCTCCAGTGGGCGCTCCAATCGATCGGGCCATTCTGGATGCAGAACCGTCCTACGGGGTCACGGCGGACAAGATCGCCCGGCGTCTGTTCTCGCTCCTCTTGGCCGGCCCCTCACCTTACGATGCCATCACCGGCTCGATCACCAACCCGGACATCGTCGCCCAGCTCACAGCCGAGCTCGAAGCCAATATCACGAACGTCGATGGCGTGCGCAGCTACGAGACCCGCCGGCTGGGAGTTGATCTGCTAAAAGCAGCTCAGACGGTGGACGCCTATCGCGCGCTTTTGAGCTGCCGCGATCGGATCGCCGCCGACCTCGATAGCGGCACCCTGAGCGGAGACGACGAGCTCTTGACCACCGATCTGCTCACCCGCGTCAACGAAGCGCTCAGCCCGTACTTCGATTAGAGCCGGTCCAAAAACCTCGGACCGAGCCAGAGCGGCGAGGCGCACCCTGCAGTGATCGGGCCGGTCAGAAAATGTCCTGGCTTGCAGTCCAGGACCACAGGCCAGACCGCTTGACCCTTGCTCGTTGGACTCCAGCGGACCGGCGAGAACGCCCGAGGGTCCTTGC
>JAKSDA010000480.1 GCA_022360315.1 Pseudomonadota bacterium | reverse complement strand
TGAGCCGCCGATCGAGTACTGCGTTGCGCAGCGTGCCGCCAGCCGCTAGCTCCATGACGAAGTAATGATAACCCTGGTCCTCGACATGCGGCTCGATCACCCGGATCATGCCGGGGTGAGCCAGCTTGGCCATGATACGCGCGCCTCGAATGAAACGGTCGCGCCGGACCGGCTCCGGGGCCAGATTGTTGTGCAGTACCTTGATCGCCACCTCGGTGTTGTTGTGGGCCTGATCGACTGCCTTCCACACTGTGCCGAATCCACCCCGGCCCAGCCGGCTCACCAGCAAATAGCGCTCATGGCCCAGTGTATCGCCAACGTGCAATTGACCGCTGTCCCGCAGAGCGCGCTTGAGTCCCACGATCTCTCGAAACACCTCGGTGGTATCGGCACCGGCCCTGTCCAGCCGCTTCTTGCGCGCCTGTGCTTGCTCCAGCTTGTGCTTTATCTCGCTGGTCTGGTCATCGCGAGTTGGCAGCGTCGATACCGGTTCTTGCCCTGCGCCAATGGGGTCAAGACGCCGGGCTAGCGAGCGAATCTCGCCCGCTCGTTCGCTGCGCTCAGTTGCCAGTTCGTCGAACAGCTTGGCATCGAGCAGATTGCGGTCGACCAGCTTTTCCACCACCCGAGCCGCGTAGTCGGTTCGCGATGCATGCTGGGCTGCTGGCAGGGCATTGGCCAGCTCGGTGCTGATCCGGAAGCGAATGAACCAATAAAGTTCATCGGGTGGGAACATCTCGACCAGAAGCTCTGCCAGCTCGGCCTCGATCTGGCCGGGTTCCGGCTGGCCGGGTTCCGGCCCGGAGGGTCTTTTGGACACTGGCTCGGCTGGCGTTGACGGGTTTATCCCGGAACGTTTCGGCCGGTCCGGTTTGACCGATTCCAGCGGCCAGGCCCGGATCAAGGCACGGGCAAACGCAGCTGCGGCATGGCAGGCATAGTGAGTCCATGCAGGGCTTGCCTCGACGCTGATGATGGCGCTGATACCGCGGATGGCCACAAAGGGTTTGCGTCCGTGAGTCGCTCGGTATACTCCGGCAGACGCCATGTCGACGGCCTCGGCTGTCATGGCGGCCTGCTTCCACACCCGGACCAGCTCGGCACTCTCCACCCACCGGTCACTCGACGCGATGGACACCGCTCGGGCGATCGGCTGCCGGCGCATGGTTTCGCCGTCGGTTGCCGGCCTATCCAGGCCGAGTTCGGACCACGGACCCAGCTTGGCTTTCATGCCCGGCAGATTGGCAATCACGCCGCTCACCACGGGATCGATGGCACCGCCGCGGATATCATGGCTGCGCTGGCCATCGCCCAGCACTGCCTCGACGCGGAAATCGTGGATACGGCTCGATATTGCCACGTCTCCAAGACTGAGCCTGCCACCCGCCACGCCGCTGGCCGTGCCCACCACCAAGATCCACGACGGGTCGAGCTGCCGGATCAGCTCGTGTGCCATGTACTGCGCATCCGAGCTACCTTCCTCGAGACAACGCACGGCCGCGACCGTCCTCGGTGTTGGGCCGGGTACCGTACAGTGATTGTAGATCAGCCCGGCGGTCGCGTCGGGTCGCCCCTCCCAGTGAGTCTCTCGTCCGACCCGGTCGAGAACAGCCTCGAATTCGTCTTCACGAATCGAGATGATTGCGAAATCGACAGCGCCCATACACGGAACTGTCTGATGCTACCACATGGTGCGGGCCGTCGCGGCCACTGCGCTGGCCATGATATCCCCGCCATCAAGCCTGACCGTGCCGTCGGGGCGTTCGCTCATTATCGGCGCCCTCTTCGACGAGAAGGTCTAGATCGATGCGTCGTAATGCGTGGTTCGCATTGAAACTCAGCAGGCGATGCAGGCGGACCAACTCGACGAAGGTAGATTTGATCACAAGGTCAGATCGATCATTTCGATTGATGCCGGTGATGCATAGCGAAAGGGAGCGATGGAAAAGCCGATGCCCGAGGTCACGATGAGTGTGGTTTTGCCCAGCTGATAGCGGCCGGCAACCCAGGGAGTTTCGACCCGGGCCAGGGGAACGTGCACGACCCCGATAATTGGGTTGACCTGACCGCCGTGGGTGTGGGCGATTAGCGCCAGATCGACCTTGTCCTCGACCAGCTCGGCCAGCTTTTCGTCGAACTGATGGGTGACCAGAATCGAATAGTCGGCATCCTGTGCGCGCTCGAGGAGTGCGCGGATTTCTGACACCGGAGTGCGGAAGATGTAATTGTACGACAGATACATGATGGCAATGCGTTTGCCGTGGTGTTCGATGGTGCGGACCTGGTTGTGCACCATCTCGACGCCGTGGCGAGCCAGAGCGCGGGATACCTCGCTCACGCTGCGCGTTTGATCGCGGTAGGCAAAATGCTCGTGATCGCCGCGGACCGAAAACGTACCGAGCCGGCTGCGCAGGTTGCCGGCTGATCGAGCCACGGTCTCGATGTACTCGGGGCCGGTGTTGATCCAGTCCCCGCCGACCAGGATGAGGTCGGGGTTGTGCTGATTGACCAGCGACACGACCTCATCGACTCGTGCCTGGTCGGTGTGGTGGTCCTGCTGCAAGTCGGCAAAGAACGCAATGCGGAGCGGCTCGCCAGTGTCATCGGCGCCGACCGACTGGCCGAGCTCGGCAGTGCCGACCTGGTAGGTGTTGACGTGCAAGTCGCTGCGCTCGATGAGAATGCACGCCGGGGTGTACAGGCTGAACGCCGCGACCGCGACCAGGCATCCGATGGCCCGATAACGCGAAATGCGCTCACGGCCGAGGTGCTCGCGCGCGACTCGAGCGGCCAGGTCGATGAAGATCAGAAACGGCACGGTCTGTAGCATGACCAGAACCGCAATCCAGAATGGATACACCAACAGCCATTCGCCCACCCCGGTGGGTGAGACAGTGAATGAATCCCGTCCCAACGCGATAGACACGACCACCGACACGAAGACCAGCGCAGGCAGACCAAAGAGCAGCCACGGAATCAGCAGGCCGACGAGCCGGCAGTAGCGACGCGGCAAGCCGAAGAGCTCGAGAGCCTCGAGTACCCGCCTGCGAAAGTACAATCCGCCCACCGCGACGACTACGAGGGCGATACCGAGAAGCATGAACCACATAACTCATTGAATATGACACCTGGCGCGCAGCACGCGAGCGATAGTGACACCGGCCGCGCTGTTGCCGGACTGCCACATGTACGAAGCCCCGCGCAATGGCCCGACAGACCAGCCGCATCGGCACCGACACCGCCCGGTATCCGCACCCGGTACTTGGCTTCGAGCTCGCCTTTCGCGTCGTGCCGCATCGGCACCGACACCGCCCGGTATCCGCACCTCCGCAGCCGCTTCATCGACCTCGACCTCGGCTCTCGGGTTCGGGGTCGGCCATCGGCTTCGGCCATTGGCTTCGGCCTCTGCTCATCGTGATCGGCCTGCGCGCAGCGCAGAGGGCGAGGAGAATACCCGGTGTATTTGACCGACGAGCAAGCCCGCTGGCGGTGATGGATCGGCGCTCTGGCGACGCGGAGAGTTTTTGGACCGGCTCGGTTTCGATCGCGGTACCTGCGTCGCCAATGGGCTGGATCGGCCGAGTTGTGTTTCCAGCTAGCCAATTTGTGCAACGGTGGTTTCAAGTCAAAGAACCACGGATCGGCGCCTTTCGGGCACTGAGCACAAAACCGGAAGCAAGTAGCCCACTTGGCCGGTCCTGGGTATTGCCAGGACAGCTCGAGGCCGACGCCGGCAACGACTGGTCCGCGTTCTGCATTCGAGGGTCGCAGTTGTTACGATAACCAGAAGCCAGACAAAAGCCAACAACTTGCGGCAAACAGAAGGAAAAAACAATGAAACCGAACAAGCGTCTTTATCTCAAAAGGGCATTTCTCAAGGATCTCGACGAGACAGACCTCAATGATGCAAGAGGGGGGTTCTTGGCTGTGTTCGGTCCCCTCGGATTCAACCTGACACTGGGCGTACGCGTGGACGTGCCTGAGCCCTACCGGCCAATACCCAAGCCCCCCAGGCAAGGGTTCACCATAAAGTTCAGCTTTGCATTGTAGCAACCTCGGCCGCCGCAGCGGCCAATTCGGTGAAGGTTTTGATCCGATTGCCCTCCAAGCTCATTGCGTCACCCGCCCAAGCTAACGTCGGATCATTGGCAGATTCGGGCTCGGCTCTCGGGTTCGATTGGTTCGCGCGGCTTATTTCGAGCGCTGACCCTTGATGACCTGGTTGTTTTGCACATATGACGAGCCGACCAGCTCCTTGGCGATCTTTTTGCCCTCGGCCGCAGCAGCGGCCAATTCGGTGAAGGTCTTGACCCGATTGCCCTCCAGGGTCACCGCCGCAACCGATACGGTCATGATGGGGAAACGACGCAAGATTCCGTAGCGGTCTTTGGTCTCGATATATCCCTGCTCCCTATCATCCCGGTTGTAATAAAGCGGTACCAGACGGTCGAACGTGTCGCAGATGGTCGTGCAAACCCGGGTGACACGGTCCTCCCCGGTGACAAAGACAAAGTCGTCTCCGGCGATGTGGCCGATGAAATCGCCCGCGCGACCCTCGCGCGCAATAATCGAGCGGATGACGCCACCGGTTTGTCGTATCACTCCATCGGCCTTGGCATAACCGTAGTAGTCGTTGAATGCCTTGAGATTGTCCAGATCGAGATAACAAAACGCGTCGTTGCTCGGCTTGGCCAGCCGCCGCTCGATCTCGGCCTCGATGGCATCGGCACCGGGCAGTCGAGTGGTCGGCGATGCGCCCAGCTCGCGCACCTTGCGCTCGAGACTCTTGTCGACCCGCGCAACCAGTTCGGCCGCATCAAACGGTTTGACCACATAGTCCTCGGCCCCGGCCCGAAACGCCCGCACTTTGTCCGAGGTTTCTCCCTTGGCAGATACAAAGATGATCGGTGTCATGGAGGTGGCAGGGTCGGCGCGGAATAACTCGGCAGTGCGAAATCCGTCGAGCTGGGGCATCATGATGTCGAGCAAAAGCAGCTCGGGCCGAAACCGCTTGGCCTCGGCCAGGGCAGACCGACCATCCCCGACGTCGCGTACCGCATATCCCGCATTCTCCAGAATCTCACGGCATATCAGGCGGATCGTCGGATCGTCGTCGACTACCATGATGCGGCGAGAGTCGATCCGACCGGCCTCCTGAATGAGCCGATTGCAGGTCTCGAGAAATTGCGCCGGATGAAACGGCTTTCTCAGAAATTCCTCTGCACCAGCACGGGTCGCCGCCTCGCGGTCGGTTTCCGACGACGATACAACCAGCACCGCGGTTTTGCGCATATCGGGGTCATGGGCGAAAATCTGTACCAAGTCACTGCCCCCGCCATCACTGGCCCCACCCTCGGTGATCGACGTCGACAAAACAGCCAGCGCGGGATGCTCGGAACGGGCCTGGAGCAGGGCGCCTTCGGCGTCTACCGCGGTCAGGACTTCATAGCCAGCAGCCATGAGAATGCCCTTGAGAATGAAACTGGAGTGGCGATCGCGATCGACGATGAGGACGGATTGATCGCTCTTGACCGGAGCACTGCCCTGGGGCGCAGTGCCCGGCCAGCTGCCGGCGAGAAACTCGCCAGTCATCTCCTCCTCCGGTCCGTCCAGGCTCGGTGCAACTGGCAAGGTGAATACAAAGCGGGTCCCGGCGTCGAGCGATTCAGCCCAGATGCGGCCACCGTGGGCTTCGATGATAGCCCGCGCAATGGGCAGGCCCAAACCAGCCCCGCCGACCTTGCGGGTCGACGCTTCTTCGAGCTGCTCAAACTTGGCAAAAACACGCTCACGTGCCTCGCGCGGAATCGGCTCGCCACTGTTGAAAATCGATACTCCGACCTGGTCCTTGACCACCGACGAACCAAATACCTCGACCTCGATCTCACCGCCCTCGGGGGTAAACTTGATGGCATTGGACAGCAAGTTGGACAGCACCTGATGGAGCCGGTCGGCATCCCCGACGATGCGAAAAGGATGGGTCTCGTCGCTGACGTTGAGGTCGATGCCCTTCTCCCTGGCCAGCTTGCGGAACATCTTGACCACGTAGCGGCAGATCTCGTCGAGCACGAGCGGCTCGAACTGAACCGACATCTGGTCGCCGCTGTCCGAACGCGCGACGTCGAGCAGATCGTCGACAATGCCGTTGAGCTGCGTGCACGACTCGCGCGCCATCTCGAGGTAACGCCGCTGTCGACCGGTCATCCGGCCGGCCACCTCGCTGAGCAAAATATCGATGACACCGGTGATCGAGGTCAGCGGGGTGCGCAATTCGTGGGATACTACCGAGACAAACTCACTCTGTCGTCGCGCCAGATTTTTGGCTTCAGTGATATCGCGCAGCACAACCACAACGCCGACCAATTTGCCGGCGCGGTCGTTGACCGGTGAGATGATAGAGTGGAGCGATCGGTCGCCCAGACGGACCTCCTCACGGATCACCTCGGCGGCACCGCGCGAGTGGTCGCCCATCAGTTCGCGGGGGTGAAAGCCCAGCCGCTCGGTGATGTGGGCACTGGTGACGTGCTCGTCGCCGGGCAGCCCAAGCATGCGACGGGCTGACGGGTTGATGAGTACCTGCTCGGTGCTGGCGTCGGTGAACACCACCCCGTCGGCCATGGCCTCGACCATCAAGGCCTGCCGCCGGCGCTCCTTGTCGCGCTGGGCCGATAGGCGGCGTATGGTCTCGGCTGCCCGGCTGGCCAAGAAATACATCTGTTTCTCTTCGCTCGGCGCCACCGCGATGCGGGTCTCAACCAGGAGAACGCCGACGATCTTGGCTTCGACGCGGACCGGGACGTGAGTGAGAACTCCGTGCGCGTTGTGGTCGCTGTCGATGAGAAGGCGTTCGCCGCTGATGTCCACCGACAGCCGCTCCTCGCCGATGCTGTGGCCAGTGAGCGTACTGAATACTTCGATGCAGCGGTCGCGGGCCGCGCGCAACGCGTCGCGGTGGGACGGCTGCTGGCAGTGAAGGTGGAGAACCGCATTGCCGTTGGGGACCAAAAGCGCGGCACTGATTCCCTCGGGAGCGACTCGATAGAGTCCGCGCGACACCACGTCGGCCAGTTCGCTGTATGAACCGGCGTCGGCGATCGACGCGGTGAGCTCGTTGGCCGCGCTCAGATCCTCGACCCGGCGGTGCATCTCTTTGCGCAGTAAATCGAGCTCCCGGCGCAGTCCGCCCAGTTCGTTGGCCCGCTCGGCAGCGCGGGTGAGCTCGCCCGGACGCCACGGAATCTGCACTGTGTCGGTGATCTGCTTGCCGTGCAGGGCTGCCTTGAGGTCGCGATTTTCGGGATCGGCCGACACGATCAAGATGGGCAGATCAAACTGCTTTCGGCGAAGCTCTGTCGCTCGCGGCACAGCCCGGCCCTCGTCGGTGGATTCGCGCAGGATGGCGAGATCGAAGTCGGGATTGGCCGCCAGCCGCGATAGGGCAGCCTCGGCACTGCTGACCAAATCGACGTCGCAGTGAGGAGTGAGCTCCATGCGGATCTCTTCCGCTATGGCCGGATCTTGGAGAATAACGAGGATCTGAAGACGCCCTGGCACCGACGATCAGTCTACACCCTGTACCGCCACTGCGCGGATGGAGCCCATCTCAAAAATCTCCCATGACCAGGCCGGCCGACCGCAGAAACCCACCGGGCGGAACAAAAACCAACGACTTGCAAGTGGTACTTCAGGCCAGCGCAATGTAGGGAATGTGGTCAATCTGCGCGCGAGAACGTGCGCTCGAGCCGGGCGTACACGCCACCCTTGGCCACCAGTTCGCCGTGCGAGCCGCGCTCGACAATCCGGCCTCGTGCCATGACGACGATAAGATCGGAATTGCGGATGGTCGAGAGCCGATGAGCGATGACCAGAGTGGTGCGCCCGCGCATGAGCTCGGCCACGCCCTGCTCGATCAGGGCCTCGGCCTCTGGGTCGACATGGGCCGTCGCCTCGTCCAGAACCAGGATCTCCGGGTCCCTGACCAGCGCCCGGGCAAACGCGATGAGCTGGCGCTCACCGGCCGAAAAGTTGCTCCCGCGCTCGGCGATTTCGATGGCCATGATCTCGTCGGTATCGGCGATCTCCCGGCTGCCCTCACTGTCACCGCGATCCGGTTTCTCGGCCTTGTCCGGGGCTATTTCGCCGCCTTGTGCGCCGTTCTCGCCAGCGAGTTTTTGCCTGGCCAGGCGGCGGGCCAGGATGCGGCTGGCGCCGACCCGGTCCAGCGCCTCGCGGATGGCATCGTCGTCGGCATCGGGCCGGCCCAGCCGGACATTGTCGCCCACAGTGCCGGCAAACAGAAATACATCCTGAGACACCACAGTGATACGCCGGCGAATTTCCCGAGCCGGGAGGTCGCGGATATCGACGCCCGAGAGCCGGATGTCGCCTCTGTCGACCTCGTAGAGGCGGGCCAGCACCTTGATCAGAGTGGATTTGCCCGATCCGGTGGCGCCGACCACAGCCACGGTCTGGCCCCGCGCGATGTCGATGTTGACGCTGCGAAGCACCGGCTCGTTTTTGCGATAAGCAAAACGAACGCCGCAAAAGCTGACCGCCGAGTTCTCTGCCGGACCGGACGCACCACAAGATGGGTCGGCCGCAGAGGCATCTGCCGCAGAGCTTTCTGCGCCGCTGTCCCCCAACAGACTGTCTTGAGAGGTGTCGACCGCACAGTCCGCGGCCGGACGCGGAGATCGATCGGATCGCGTCGCCTCGACTGTGGCAGCATCGGGCTCGTTCTGGTCGAGCAGTGCCATGATGCGTTCTGACGCGGCCAGGGCCGATTGCATGACCGTGTACTTGGCCGAGAAGTCGCGCACTGGGATAAAAAACAGACGGACGTACTCGATGAAAGCCACCACCAGGCCGATCGTGGCCGCATCTTCGTCCATGTAGCCGCTCGCATACCAGGCGATCAGGGCGATGGACACGACGCTGATCGCCTCGACAAAGGCATACATCGAGGCGTCGGCGCGAATCGACTTGAAATAGGCGTCGCGGTGGGCGGCGTTGATCGTGTTGTACTCGGCCATGGCCGAGCGCTCGCGGGCAAAGAGCTGGACCACCTTGATGCCCGACAGATGCTCCTGGGCGAATGAATTCAGCGCGGCCAGTTTGACCCGGATCGCGCGGAACGAGGACCGCATCAGCCGTCGCGCATACTCGACCACGGCCACCAGCAGAGGCAGAACAACAAATGTGATGAGGGTGAGCTCGGCGTCGAGCAGCAACATCGCCACCACGATGCCGAAGAGCTGCACGATGTCGGCGACCAGAGTGACCACGCCGCTGGCGAACATCTCGTTGATGCTCTCGATATCGTTGGTCATGCGGGTGAGCAATCGGCCCACCGGCATGCGGTCAAAAAACCCGCTTCGCTGGCCCAGGACGTGATTGTAGGTGGTGAGACGCAGATCGTGCATCGACCGCTGACCGAGCAGCTGCATCGAGTAGAGCTGAGCGTATTGCGATAGCGCCCACACGGCGACCAGCACCATGTAGAACAGGACCACGCTGAACAGTCCCTCGATGGAGATACTGAGCGGACCGATGGCAATGGTTCCGGCTCCGCTCAGCCTGCCCAATGTGTCGCCGTCGGTATAGCCGATATACTGGTCGATGGCGACCTTGAGCAAGAGCGGCTGAACCAGTTTCAAGGCGGTGACGACTGGGATCAGCGCCAGCGATAGCAAGAGCAGACGCCAATGTGGCTTGACGAACTGCCACAGTCTCTGCATCAGGCGAGCGTCGTAGGCCTTGCCCAGCACCTGCTCGGGGGCCATGGCCGAATCTCGACCATTTTTCTGGCCCGATGATCGCCCGGCCAGGGCAGTCGACGAGCTCATGGTGTCCCCCTAGTTGCGCTGCCGTTCGAGACCGCATCGCCGGCTCGGTCGGCCTTGTTGGCGTACCTGTCGTCCCGGTCGTCTTGGCCTATGTCATCGTCGTAGTCGTCGTCTTGGCCGTCGTACTCGTCGCCGCGCACGCTCTCGGGCTCGAGCTGGGTCTGGTAGACTTCGGCGTACACCCCGCCGGCGGCGAGGAGTTCCTCGTGGCTGCCGACTTCGACAACCCGGCCCTGGTCCAGGCAGACGATCTGATCGGCTCGTTTCACCGCGGCCACTCGATGGGAGATGAGGATCGCGGTGCGGCCCTGCATGACTGCGGTGAGATGGCCGAGGATCTCGCGTTCGGTCTCTGCATCCACCGACGACAGCGAGTCGTCGAGGATGAGGACTTTGGGGGTGGTGGCCAGAGCACGGGCCAGCGCAACCCGCTGCCTTTGTCCGCCCGACAGAGTGATGCCGCGCTCGCCGACCACGGTATCGTAGCCGTTGGGCAGAGAATTGAGATCGCGGGCCAGTCCGGCGGCGGAAGCGGCATCGACCAGACGACTGTCGAGTTGGCCATCGGCGCGAGCTGGCAGTTCGCTGTCCGTGCCACTGCGACCGGAACTGGAAACGGCTTCGGGGTTTCCTTTGCCGTCGCTGTTTTGGCCGCGTTCGTAGCCAAATGCGATATTGCGGGCGATGGTGGTCGAGAACAAGAAGGCCTCTTGCGGCGCGTAGCCGATGGCGTGGCGCAGGCTGGGCAGGGGCAACTCGGTAATGTCGTGGCCGTCCAGGAATACCGTTCCCCTCGGCACATTGGTCAGCCGCGGCAAGGCCTCGATCAGGGTGCTCTTGCCCGACCCAGTGCGCCCGACGATGGCGGTGACAGTCCCGGCTGGCATGTCGAGACTGATGTCGTCGAGGATCGTTTTGCCATCGATCTCGATGGTGAGATTGCGAATCTCGATATCGCCGCGAACAATGTCGATATTGTCGCGTGGGCCGTCGACAATGTCGGGCTGATATGACAGCAGGTCCTTGAGCCGGCTCCACGACGCCACGCCGCGCTGAAACATCGACAGGATCCAGCCCAGCGCCAAGGTCGGCCACATCAGCCGGGCCAGATAACTGGAGAATTCGACGAATTCACCCAGCGTGATCGACTTTTCGATCACGGACTTTCCGCCCATCCAGATGACGATGACCACACTGAGCGACGCCATGGCGCTGAACAGCGGGACCAGCTGACCGCGCACGTTAGTGAGGTCCATGTTGCGGTGGAGCAGGTCTTCGGACAGGCCGCGAAACTGGTTGCGGCGCTGATCCTCCAGGGTATAGGTCTTGATGATGTTGATTCCGGTCAGGTCCTCCTGGACCGACGAGGTCAGCCTGCCGAGTTGAGCCTGCACTGCGCGGCTGGCCCGGAACAGTCGCTGGCCGAAGAGACGGCCGAAGATCACCACCAGCGAGTAGGGAACCACTGCAGCAAGGGTGAGCCACGGATCGATCAGGGTCATCATGGTCAGCGTGGTGGCAAACGCGACCGCTGTATTGACCACATTGAGAATGCCCGGCCCCCACAGGGCGCGCATGCTCTGAACGTCGTTGGTCAGACGGGACATGATGTCGCCAGTGGGGTTCTTGCGGTAGAAAGCTGGCTCGAAGACCAGCAGCCGACCGAGCAGATCGCTGCGCAGGTCGTACTCGGCCTCGCGGGCAGCGTTAAAAAGAGCCACGCGCGAGGCGATCCGCGTGATGGCCGTGGCAATGGCAAAGGCGACCATGTAGAGCGCCAGCTCGGGCACCTGGCCGGCCGCATTGTCGCCGCGCAGGGCGTCGATGATCTTGCCCAGCAGAATCGGCTCGGCCAGAAACAGGCAATTGGTCGCGATCAGCATCGCAACGCCAAAGGCGATCTTGGCCCTGTATGGCCCGATATACTGCCACAAGCTCCAGGTTTGGCCGGCTTGCTCTGGCTGGCCGGCCGCTTCTATGGAATCAGACACGCTTCGCAAGTACTAGCCCGAATAGTTGCCGATGGCCAGAGCGGGCCGGCCCACAGAATCGGTCCGACCGAGCTACCAGTCCGGCCAACCCTATGCCCGCTGGGGCTTCCGGCTCTTTTTGAGGCTCCGGGTGATCAGGGCGAGATCTCTTCGACCAGCCCGAGCTGGTTTTTGAGGCTGTCGACGTCGCCGAGGACCCATATGTGGGAGATCTGCGCGTCGTGTATTCGAAACAGTGCCGCGCCTGCCCATTCGATCTGCTGCCCGGTTGGCTCCACCCCAAACAATGTTCCGACGTGTATGCCTCGAAAGATCATCTTGGCAAACGATCGGTCCCCTTCGGTCACCAGCTCATCGATCACGCACTCGTAGTTGCCCAGCGCATTCCTGATCAGCCTCACGTAGTCCAGGAATTCGGCCACGCCAGACTTACTCGGCCCGGTTGAACCGCGAAAAGCGAGATGTGGTGCGAGTATCCGATGGGCGGTTTTTTCATCTCCCGCGTTCCACACCTTGTAGTAGAAATCCTCGATCAGGCGTCGATTAGTGCTCATGGGCATTTCGGCGACCTCAATGGAACACAGGGCTGAAATAGAGCCACACTGCAGCGACCAGGCCGACGACCACCAGTGTGGCGATGACGTCGCGCTGCCGCCAGTGCGCGCCACTGGTAGTGAGCGGCTTTTCCTCGCCTGCCGTGGCAAACGTGAGGCCGGTGAGTTTCTCTTCGTCTGGCTCCGGCGAGGCCAGGGAGACTCCGACCAGGACAACGCTGCAGATCACGAAGAGCAGCAGTGCGAAATGCAAAAAATTGATCTCGGCATAACCGAGTAGTGCACCGCTGAGATGGTCTTTGCCGAGCTCGGCGATGAGGCGCGCCGCGCCCAGCACAAAGCCGGTGATCAGCGAGGCGATGGCGCCCTTGGCGTTGACCCGTCGCCACAGGATGCCGAGCAGGAACACCGCCGCGACCGGCGGCGAAATATACGCCTGCACGCTCTGCAAGTATTGATAGAGCTGGCCCGAGATGAACTGCATCATGGGGATCCACAGAAGACCCAGGCCGACCAGCACCGCAGTGGCAATTTGGCCCACCCGCACCTGTCGTTTTTCAGACGCGTCGGGTCTGAGCTTGAGGTAGATGTCGCAGGTGAACAGGGTCGAGCATGAATTGAACACCGACGACAGCGAGCTCATCAGGGCGGCGAGAAGGCCTGCCACCACGAGACCGCGTGCGCCGGCTGGCAAAAGAGCTCCGATCAGGGTGGGCAAGGCCGCGTCGGGCTGGCCCAATTCGATGCGACCACGCTCGGCGAGCGCGTAGGCAACCACGCCGGGGATGACGAAGATGAACAGCGGCAGAACCTTGAGGATGCCGCCGAAAATGGTCCCGCGCCGGGCGTTGTTCTGGTCGGCAGCGGACAGCACGCGTTGCACGATGAACTGATCCGTGCACCAGTACCAGACTCCGAGGATGGGCGCGCCGAGAAGAATACCGGTCCATGGAAAGGCGGGATCCGAGAGCGGTTTCCACAGCGACATGAACTCGGGGCCAGCCACCGCGGTCATCTCGTTCCACCCGCCCAGTTCGCCGAGACCGATGACGGTGACCGCCACCGCGCCGCCGACAAGAACGAACATCTGCAGCAGATCGGTGTAGAGCACCGCGCGCAGGCCGCCAAACACGGTATAGACGCCGGTGGCGACCACGACCACGACCGCTCCGGTCCAGAAATCGATACCCATCAGCGACTCGAAGACAATGCCGCCAGCCGCAATGGTTACCGAGATCTTGGTCAGCACATAGCCGACAATCGAGATCACGGCCAGGTACCAGCGTGCGGCCGACGAATAGCGGCGCTCGAGAAACTCGGGCATGGTAAATACGCCGCTGCGCAAGTAGAAAGGCACAAATACCCAGCCGAGCACGAGCAGAATGAGCGACGCCAGGATCTCGAACTGGCCCACTGCGACCCCGCTGGCCGCGCCGGTACCGGCCAGACCGACGAGGTGCTCGGAGCCGATATTCGAGGCGAAGAGGGACGCGCCGATGACAAACCAGCCGACATTGCGTCCGGCCAGAAAGTACCCCGACGAACTCGCATCTGCAGTGCGCTCGCGCAAAGTGACCCACATGGCCACCCCGAAGACAGTCATGAAGTAGAGGACGACAAGGCCCCAGTCGACCGCACTGAGTTGACTCACATGCCGCACTATTCCACAGAATGGACGCGCTTTGGAACTGTTGTGGTCTGCTTCCCGCCCGTTTCCCCGACAAGAGAATGCTCGTCGAGCGGTGATAAAGTGGCTTGGACATGGCTCGTTGTCCGATCTGTTATCGCCGCCTGGCCGGAGGGATGCGCTGTCCTGACGACGGCGGTCGGGGGCCCGCCCTGCACCGGGCCGGCCGGATACAGCGGCCAGATATTCCCGGCTATCGATGCGATTCGCTGATCGGTGCCGGGGGATTTGCCGTGGTGTGGGGCGCGCGCGATAGCCGGGACCAACCGTACGCAATCAAAGTCGCCCGCACTCGCTCGTCGACAGTATTGGCCCGATTCGAGCGTGAAGCCGCGGTGCTGCGCACGGTTGGCCCGCCTCGGGTTCCAGCGATTTTCGGCGCCGGAACGCTCGCAGACGGCAGGGCGTACATCGCCATGGAGCGCTTGCGCGGCATCACTCTCGCCGATTGGCTCGGCCGCCATGGCTCGACCCCGGAGTGGCTTCATTGCCAGGTCCAGAAGCAATGCCTACGTGTGTGCATTTACTGGAGCTTCGACCGAGGATCCGACCTACGCGGCACTCGAATCCGCCACCGAGGCGATCGAAATGGGCGCCGAGCGTGCAGTGATTCACCTGGCCCGGGCCAGTATTCGACGCCGAGAAAACTCTGTGCGCGCGTTGGGGATGGCGCTCGAGCAACCCGAGCGCTGGCTCCCGGCTGCTGCGTGGACTGGCGTGCTGGTGACCGAGGTGATCGCGCATTTGTTGGCCCAGGGTGCGGCAGTGCCAGATCCAGATCACCCCGGGTTCTACCTGGTCGGCGAACTCACGGCCGAGAGTCTGGCCGCAGACACCGCGATCGTGGGTCGTGACGCCGAGCTCGCAGTGTGTGAACAGAGCGTGCAAGCCTGTCTCGAGTCAGAGCAGCCCGCCCTGATCACCATCATCGGTCAAGCCGGGGTGGGAAAATCCCGACTGCTGCGCGAGATGGTCGCGCGGGTCAAATCGCTGGCACCGGCGCTGCGGGTGGTACTCATCGCGGCGTCGCGCCGCGCCGATGGGCAAGTGGGTACTGCCGACAGAGAACTGATGGCACGGCTCGACTCACTCACGTCCGACCGACCCATGGTCACTGCGAATTCTTGCTCGAGTTGCACAGTCACGGCCGCCGGCCGCGCCCTTCGGCTCGAGCCGACCAGCGAGAACGCCGGACGGTCCTTGCCAGGACCTACAAGTAATGGCGCCGGTCAAAAAATGTCCTGGCTTGCAGTCCAGGACCACAGGCCAGACCGGTTGACGGTTGCTGGTTGGGCTCGAGCCGACCGGCGACAACGCCGGACGGTCCTTGCCAGGACCCACAAGTGATGGCGCCGGTCAAAAAATGTCCTGGCTTGGAACTCGGGCGGACAGGCGAGAACGCCAGGGGGTCATTGTTGGTCGTTTCGAGATGGGCCCTGCGCTCGGCGAGGTCATCTGACGTCACTGCGTGATAGCTACGCATCGAGTGATGGCAATCTCTGGCTTCATAGAGATCACGAGGGCGCGACCACATTCCGCCATCACAACCGGGACACACGGGGCTCACTGGGGACTGGACCGACGTCGCGATGCGTCCTGCCTACGTAACCGTAATCATTGGAGAAGCACTGGGAAGGTTGCGCCACGACTTCTCATGACCAACCCGCCGGCATGCTATGCTGATGTATGGGCCCCCGGCGGCGGCATCATCGCTATACCTACTCGGATTACGTGGCACTCGAGCGCGAGAGCCCCACCAAGCACGAGTTCCTCGACGGCGAGATCTACGCAATGGCCGGGGGCTCGGAAGACCACTCCGCGCTGGCGGCAGAAATTCTACGCGCTCTCGGCAATGCCATCGGCGACCGCCCGTGCCGGGTTCACACGTCCGACCTGCGCATCTACGTCGAGGCCGTCGGCCTTGCGACGTTCCCCGACGGCGCAGTCATCTGTGGCCAACTCCAGCAGCACGGCCCCAGTCCCGAGGCCACGGCACTGAACCCGATAGTCCTGGTCGAGGTGACGAGCGACTCGTCCGAGGAATACGACACCGGCGCCAAGCGGGAGTACTACCAGACGATCCCTACCTTACGCGACTATGCCGTCGTCTCCCATCGCGAGCGCCGTATCACGGTGTACCGCCGTATCACCGGCGGCGACGACTGGACCACCCAGGTCGCCATCGCCGGCGGTCGTGTCCAGGTGGCAAGCCTCGCCGCCGACCTCGACGTCGACACCATCTACCGCGGCAGTGCGATCGCGTAGCCGTCGGGCGTAGAGCATTGCGTTGGCCGCACGCCAGTCCCTCGCCCACCACCCGGAGCTCACTCCTCTCTCATAGGACCCTTGGTCGGGATTCTATGTACCAATCCCTTGGTGGGGTAATCGCCGCCTACGTTTCGCCTTCGGGTAAGCTTTCCTCCGGGGCCCGGCGGCGCCGTGGCCCCCGTGGTGTTAACTCGACTTCCTAACGTGGGAATCCAGGCTAGTGGCATAGTGCGGCCTGGTCTGAAAGACGTGGCACCCATCCCCGTCCCCGGCCTGCGAGAATTCGCCATGGGCAGCTTGGGAATGGTGCACATCGCGCTGAAAGATGTGGCACCGATGCGCTTTGTCGGTCTCACCGGACCTCGCACATATTCCCCGACATTGGAGATATCGATCGGCTCGCCCGGCGCATCCCAGAGTCTCCAGCTCGGTCCAGGACCGGTTCCTGTCAAACGTGTCGAAGCCCATCGCGACGAACGCTGAATCCCAGTTCCACTGGAACGGATAGACCCGGCCGTTGGGCACGGTGTAGCCGCCGCGGTCATTCGCCTGGAGGATAATTGCGGGCCGCTCGGTCCAGATTTTCGTCGGACATGTCGCTCGATCGAGGAAGGGTCAGAAGTTGAACGTGACCCGCACCGTGACGCGCCGGGGGAGGACGGGACGCGCGACGAAATAGGCTCCGCCGGTCGTCTGGTTGACGTCCTGGCGAGGCGAGCCTTCCGTGGTGGCATCGGTGTCCAAGATGTTGAATGCGTTGACACCTAGCCTGACGCTGTTACCACCGATGGGGATGCCGTATCCGGCGTCGAAATTCACGACGTGGAATCCCTCGAGCTCGATGAGGTTGTTTGCCGCCGTAAAATTGCCACCAGTATAATTGGTGAAGACCGAGGCATCGATCCGGCGGGCAGAGTCATAGTAGAACAAACCGGCATTGTAGAGGATGTTCGGCTGCCGCTCGAGCTCGTTGTCGACATTTTCCGGAGCCGTGTCGAAATCGGTATATTTGTGGTCCTGGATCGTCAGGTTCCCCTCGAAGAACAGGTGCTTCACCAGCTGCAGCCGCAGCGTGGCCTCGACGCCGTAGGCTCCAGTGCCGACGATGTTGACTTGCTCGATGAATCCCCCGGGGTTGTTCGGATCATTGAGGAACAGCACTTGCCGTCGGTTGCTAAGGCGCGTGTAGAGGCCCGCGAGCGACGCCGAGAGAGCGGGGCTGCTATATTTGACCCCGATCTCGCCTTGCTGGATGATCTCGCCCTCAAAAGAGGCCGGCTCTCCGGTGACGCCATTGATGGTGACCGCGCGGAGCTCGGGGAAGAAATAGCCGCGCGACGCATTCGTATAGATGTTGATGTTGTCGGTGAGCCGATAGAGCGCGCCTGCGGCGAGCGCCCATTCGGTCGCGCTGACATCGGCCGTTTGGAAGGTGTCATCCCCCCAGATCACGCCGCGCAGCACGTTCGACAAGTCCGGTGTCGTCTCGTCGGTGACGACGGTCGCGGTGCCCTCGCGCCGGATGTCGCCATTCAAATGCTCGAGGCGAAAGCCGATGTCGAACGCCCAGCGACCCGCCTCGATCTGGTCGGCGATGTAGAAGGGATAGCGCTTGGCCTTGTGGCGGTTGTTGACATAGCCGGCGCCCGCATTGAGCAGGCCGCCCTGCGAGATGACCGTTTCCTCGCCCGTCGCCGGATTGGTCACGACGAGGTTCACAAGCCGCGGCTGGTTGTTGAACTCAGCCAGATAGGTGGTGGCGACGGTGAAGTCGCGTGCCACCGCACGGCCATAGAAGCCGCCGAGCGTAACCTTGTGATTGGCCGGGCCGGTCGTGAATTCCTTGGTGAGATTCAACTCGGCCGTGAAATCGTCCGTCGGCCGGTCGCGATCGAGGAAGCGATTGGCGAAGAGCAGATAATCGGCCGGCACCGCGCTGCCATCGTCGGCAAAAGTGAAGCTCGCATTGGCGAGCGCGATTTCGGTGAGCTCGGGAATAATCATCCTGCGCTGCGGATTGGTGACGAAGCTCTCCAGCGTTTCAGGGACGTTCACAACGCCGTCGCCGTCTAAAAACAGGCCGAACCGATGGTCGTAGTTGGCATAATGGGTGCGGCCGTTGATCCCCCAGCCGCCGCCGAGTTTCTTCTCGAAAGCGAGCCCGATCGAGCCGCCTTGGGTCAGGACGCCATCCTCGATGTCCGTCGTGAAGGGACCCTCGGGAGTGTTGAAGCCGAGGCCGACGACATTGTCGTTCTGTACCGAGAAGACGCGGCTGCCATCATTGCCGCGGGCGCGGTTGCGCGTGTCTTCCTCCAGCGGGATGGGCAGATAGAACTGGACCTGGTCGTCGATATATTGGCCGTAGAGCGTGACGTGGCCCGAGTCGTCGGAAAAGCGCTTCCGCAGATTGCCGCGAACCTGGAATCCCGTGGTATCGAGGTCGGTGCGGATCGGACCGTTGTCGGCCCGATAGTAACCGGAGAAGGCGTGTCATTGAGTCGGGTGAGCTGGCGGAGGATGGCGTCGTCATAGTAGGAGCCGTGCCTTCGGCTACCAAGTACGGCGGCTCAGGAAAGGAAGCTCGAATATCGGCCATTAGGGCGAGCCATTTCTCGCAGCTGCGTTGCGCTTTGGTGACGCGTATCTGTAGCGCCATAAGTTCGGGAGTATTCCTCAATGGAGCGGCATTCGCACGAGCTAAGTGTGATCGTCCGGCCCATCCATAACCACATCCGATGCTGCATGACTCGAGCATCGTTGGAGCCAGCCGCCGTCGCTGGAGGTGTCGGGTCCATCGAAACTCACCTCCACCCGTCGGCTTCCAGGCGGCGACGGCAACGGTAATCCTGAGATACAAGGTGTCATTGGCTCCTCCGAGGTTGGTCTGGTCGAAAGATCTGTCATTCCAAGATCTAATCTCGGGGGCCACCCCTCACATTCCCGCCTTCATGAATTTTTCGGGCTAGGGAGTATGGGAGGTAGTCGACGTCATCGACTGCGATTTGACGGATGGATGGGTTGCGTGATTTCTTACGGGAGTACTTTGAAGTCAAGAGTCGCTTTCATAGTGGCCGTCGCAACGCTTGCCGTCGCCCCCGTGCGCGCACTGGCGCAGGAGAACGCCCAGGCGCCGGGTGAGCGCGAGGCCCTGAGTGAGGGGCCGGTCGAGGGCGAGGCGCCAATTGAGGGCGAGGGCGAGGTCATCGAGATGACCGGAGAGGCGCCCTCGATGGCCACTGTGCTGGAGCGGTCCGCGGCGGCGGTGGACGTGGTGGAGACCGAGGAGGCCCAGCGCGAATCTGCCGACATGGGCGAGGTGCTGGCGCGCTCCGAGGGTGTCGGCGTGCGCCGCGGCGGTGGGCTCGGCTCGGACGAGCGCATCTCGCTCGCCGGCCTCTCCGGCGAGCAGGTGCGGTTCTTCGTCGACGGCGTTCCTATCGAGCTGACCGGGTTTGCGCTCGGCATTGGCAACGTACCCGTCAACCTGATCGAGCGCGTGGAGATCTACCGCGGCGTCGTGCCGGTGCGGTTCGGTGCCGACGCTTTGGGCGGCGCCTTCAACCTGGTCACGGATGAGGACCGGCACGGCACCAAGGGTTCCGCGTCCTACCAGGTCGGGTCGTTCGGCATGCACCGCGCCACGCTGGGAGGTCGCTACAAGGATGACGCCACCGGCCTGTTTGTCCGCGCCAACGGGTTTGCCGACTACACTCGCAACGACTACGCGATCGACGTCGAGGTTCCGAACGAGCGCGGCCGCCTGGAGCCCGCCAACGTCGACCGCTTCCACGACGGATACCGCGCCGCGGGAGGCGGCGTCGAGTTCGGTATCGTCGACAAGCCGTGGGCTGAGCGTCTTCAGCTGCAGAGTTTCTACACCGACTACAACAAGGACCTGCAGCACAACGCGGTCATGACGGTTCCCTACGGCGAGGTCACCCACGGTGAGATGGGCGCCGGTGGCACCGCGCGGTACGTGCAGGACCTCGCGCCCAGGGTGCGCCTCGACGCAGTCGCCGGCTACGCCTACCGGCGCATCGAGTTTCGCGACGTCGGCGAGTGGGTCTACGATTGGCGCGGCGAACGGATCCGCGAGCGTGCCCAGGCCGGCGAGATCGAATCTCGCCCCCACGACCAGGTGTACTGGCAACACGGTGCGTTTGCGCGGATCGGCCTGGCGTGGAGTGTCGCTGCGCAGCACCGGCTGCGGTTTGCCGTGTCACCCAGCCGGGTACTATCGCCTCGATTCGCTTTTCCTATTGTTGGCGTTCATGGCGTTGGCTCGGCTCAAACACGTCGAAAGCCACGGGGTTCGCCTCATCTCCGTCACAGCGTCGTTCGGCTGAGAGACTGCCGAATTCGAGGGGAAGAACTCGCCGGGTTTTCGCCTCACTAACGGGAGGGCGCTTCATATCCGTGCTCGGTGAGAACCGTGCCTGTTATAGCGTCAAAGTATGGGTCCACTTGGGTACACCACCGATTCCGGCCATGTAGCGCGCAAGGTCCCGAGTTCCCCAAAAACAGCGCCGGCTGCCCTGCTGATATGCCAAAGCCGCTTTTTCTACCCTCAGCCCACTTGCACGAGCAGCTGCAACAAGTTGGTCCAGAAGTTCGCTACGTGCGCGATTTGAATGAATCCTTGCGTCTGCTCCAAAGATTGCGCAGTTCACCCCTTGAATGCGGAGATGAGCAACTCGAATGGTCATGCTGAATCCTTCCAAAAAGAGATCTGAGCGTCTACGACGCGTAATTGCGCGACTGTGGCTATTGAGGGCCACCTGGTCGCATTTATTGGGCAAGGGTAGATACGACGCGTTTCCAATAGATTCGCGTCGTAAATTCACAGATCGCGGTTCATGTTAGGTGTTTCAACGCGAACAAAATGAGCTCGCACCCAAACGGCGATCTCTGAATCTCCGGCCACTTCTGGTAGTTAGTAGTCGGATAAGCAGTGCCGAAGCAGCAAGCCTCTACGCAATAAGACCGGTGCGAGGCGAACAACTGCATAGCGTCCACCCTGGCAAAACTACGCTATCTCTGTTGTACCAGAGAGCCGAACGGTTGTTGGCCGGATTTCAAGTACCGACCGCTCATCCAACAAACATTTGTTTTCCTCCCGACGGGACCGCAGTTTTGCGACCGATGGTGACGTTCTTTGGCGCCATCGAAAAAGATCACACTGTCTGCCGACAATGCTTAACCAACAGTATAGTCGGGTAGTCAAAGCGCGAACACAGAAATCCGTTCTTTCTGGCCAGTCTGATGATAATCGGTAGATCCTTGGCTATCGTTGATTCCGGTATGATCTCAGTCATATAGTCAGACACAGAGAAACTTCTATACTCCCACCTCTTGCGCGAACGCTCAAAAGAGCAGATCCCGGGCTCTGCGCGAGTCCCCGGCCCCACAGGCCCCACAGGCCGGCGACTCACCCGTTACGCTCGCCCATGGGTATTGGATTTCCATTATTTCAGGTACTTAGCCTGCCGTAGCTAGACCTACTCGATCCGCACGCGCTGTCGGTAGTGCAGAACGACACAATGGCCGAGAGCCAACCACTTGCGGGAGACAGATCGATACCGGTAGCGTGGCTTTCACTTGGAGAAACCCAACGCGGGAATAAGAGTGCACCACGCCCCCCCTGAATCCGACTGGAAGGCGTTCCGTAAGCTACGAGAAGTAACAATCCAGAGGTTCTGTCAGCGTGTCTTCGACGAGCTCGAACAGCTTCGCGAGAATGGCGCAAAGACATCCTACGAGCGGTATTTGGACGTTCATCGCCTGCTCCAAACGCGCGACGAGGAACTCGGAATTGCCTTCGATAATCCCCGCCGCTCACAGATGATGGTTCAGTTAGCTGCCATCTACGCTCACGAGCTACTTGAGCCCGAGGAGTTCGCCCGCTTCTCGACGTTCACACGCCAGGCAGTCGAGTTGTTCGCTGAGACAGTGGGTTGGCTGCTTGAACCCGCCCGATCGACAGAGTAAGCTACCCTATTATGGCGGGTTGTTTTCCCTGTATAGTAGGGTGGGTTCTCATCAATGAAAGACATTTTCGACCAGCTCACCAAGGCCATTCTGAAGGCAATCCTCGACAGCGTGGCGCAGCTCGAAACCAATCGGGAGATCCGTGGTCATGTACCGGAGGCAGATGTATGGGTTGAGCCCGATCCGAGACACGAATCCGACTTGGAAACACGGTCGTCGAGCGAGTGATGCACGTGCTCGTTGTGTTCGGCAGAGAATTGAACCAAGATCAACTGGAGGAAGACGCTATGGAAGCCCTACGCGACATTGAGGCCGCCTACCAAGAATGGGAACGTGGAGTCAAATCAGATCTGCTCATTGAGACGATCCGCTCGCTTTGTCACCGTTTCGACATCGAGCTAACGCACGACCGACTCTCCCAAATGACAACTTGGGATCCAGAGCAGCTCAAGCATGCGCTAATAGAAATCAGCGCTTCGCGTCAATGGCCGCGCTCTTGACTCCTCTCTCTCGTTCATCGTCACAGAGCCACCTCGCGGAGTAGTTGGGGTAGGAAGTCCAACCTAGCGGCCGTTGCGTCGCATAAGCGCGGTTATGTCAACTTTCGATGCTGATCAGTGGCGAGATCACAGACCTCCGCGATCAGTCATCATCTCGTCAAGGTTCCGGAAGC
>JAKSDA010000084.1 GCA_022360315.1 Pseudomonadota bacterium | reverse complement strand
GGAGCGGAAGCCGGAGCCGGAGCGGAAGCCGGAGCCGGAGCGGAAGCCGGAGCCGGAGCGGAAGCCGGAGCCGGAGCGGAAGCCGGAGCCGGAGCGGAAGCCGGAGCCGGAGCCGAAGCGGGCGCCGGAGCGGAAGCCGGGGTCGGAGTCGAAGCGGGCGCCGGAGCTGGGACGGAAACCGGGGCTGGAGTTGAGGTCAAGGTTGGGATCGGGGTTGGCGTCGGCGGCAGTACTCCACCCGCTACAGAGCCCACACCTGTACCGGGAGCTCCACCCACTGGCGCAACTCCCCCAGCAGCGGGCACGCCCCCGGCAGCGGGCACTCCGCCTGTTACCGGTACTCCCCCGGCCACGGGTGCGCCACCGGCAACCAGTACGCCATCCGCCCCTGATGTAGATCCTGGTGCGGGTAGCGATGTCGAGGGAGGCGTGGCCGGTGCGATTATCGACGGCGACGCCGAGGCCGCTGCTGGAGCGATTGGCGGCGAGCCAGCAGCGGCAGCAGCCAGCGGTGATGTGGCCCGGGTGGCTGGTTCTGTGGCCGGGGCCGGGACAGCAGGAGCTGCTGTCGGTGCGGTGATCGAGGGCGACGGAGTGGGCGCGGCCGATGCTGTGACTGGCGGCCAGATCGGCGATGGCGTTTCGCAGGCCGAGACAGCGCGCGACGTCGTGCAGGGATCTCCAGACGAGGCCGCTCAGCGAGCTAGAGACCGCAGTGGATTGTCTGACCTGGAGCAGATGAAGGAAGAGGCCGACAGCAAGCGATCCGATGCAGAAGGCCGCGTTTCTCAGGCCGAGAGCGACGCCGAGCGGACCACCGATATGGACGGTGCAATCGAACGGGAGAGACAGCGTGTGAGCGGTGAGGCCGAAAGCCGCAGGCGATCGGTCGAGGGCGACGTGGCCGGTTCTGCGCAGACTCCCGAGGAATTCGACCAAGCCAGGTCATCGGTGGAGGACGGCCACAGCGAGGCGTCGAGCTATGCGCGCGATCCTGGCCAACAGGTCGAGCGAGAAGTCGAACATCGGGTCGAAAGTGCGCAAGAAGACGCCGTTGACCGGGCCAGAGGCGAGAGCATTGTCGGGGACACCAGTGCGGGCGATGTCGAATCGGCCATCGAGGATCCAGACGAGGCCCTCAAGCGCCAGGTCAAAAAACAGTTCGACGACTGATCGCCGGGCAGGCATTGAATCTGTCAGGATTTGGAAACATCATGTCGAGCGGTAAATCGACCCAGGATGCCCGGCCGACGTGTTTCGCGACCGCAATAAAAGCCCGTACAGTTTCACCTGGCCCAAAACTCAAGGCGCAGTGCCTGCTCATGTGCGCTCCGCGGACCACGAGCCAGCAGCCCCGGATTCAAAGCATGCACAGTGCCCAGGGGCGGAATCGAACCACCGACACGCGGATTTTCAGTCCACTGCTCTACCGACTGAGCTACCTGGGCGAAACGACGAGATTTCCCGACGGGGTCTGCAGACTACACAAGGTGCGAGCGCGTGTCCAGCCATGACAGCCAGTACTCCCACCAGTAATCCCACAAGAGATCTATCTAACTGAAAATAAAAACCTCTTTAACCTAGACTGAGACATTCTTGAACCAGACCAGGACATCACTGAAATTCGCCAATGCAATAATAAGACCATAATTCCATGGTACTGTATCGGGCCATGGTGCGGCAACTCTTCGTTCGCCCTCTGGAATTAGCTAACATTGAACGGAATAACCGAGGTCCCCGGAGTGGATGTCATTGAGCTCTGCGGGGATGCCTTCCGATGAGTAACGCCAGAACCAGAGAGCACGTTGTGCAGCGCCGAATCGGCTACGACAGTGACGCTGACGATGAGCAGACCAGGGTAGAGGCCGAGACATTGGTCGGCAGGGTCATCGATGGGCGCTACAAGGTTCTGAAGCTGATCGGCCAGGGCGGCATGGGCAGTGTGTACAAGGCCGAGCATACCGGGATTCGCCGTATCGTGGCGCTCAAGCTTTTGCACCCCGGACTGGCCCAGGTCCCCGAGGTGAGCCAGCGCTTCAAACGCGAGGCCGAGGCGATTGGTCGGATCAAGCACCCCAATTGCGTCTATGTCTCGGATTCCGGCAAGCTCGAAGATGGCTCTCTGTACCTCGTCATGGAGTATCTGGACGGGCGTGCGCTGAGCGACGTGTTGGCCGATGAGTACCGGATCGAACCACTGCGCACACTGCGCATCTTGCGTCACGTGCTCTGCGGGTTGGGTCACGCCCATGAGTCGGGGATTGTCCACCGCGACGTGAAGCCCGAAAACGTACTGTTGGTGCCGCACGATGGGGATCCTGATTTCGCCAAGATTCTTGACTTCG
The DNA here is from genome assembly GCA_022360315.1 of Pseudomonadota bacterium. Classification (GTDB taxonomy): domain Bacteria; phylum Myxococcota_A; class Polyangia; order Haliangiales; family Haliangiaceae; genus JAKSDA01. Next base: position 22,932 of record JAKSDA010000084.1, on the reverse strand, counting down.
GCATCGCCAAGCTGCTCGGTACCGCGTCCAAAGAGGGCAATGGAGGAACCTTGACTCAGGCCGGCATGGCCTTTGGAACGCCGGTTTATATGTCGCCCGAGCAAGCTGTGGGCAATCCCATCGATGGCCGCGCCGACCTCTATGCGGCCACGATCATGGCTTACGAAATGATCACCGGCCAGCCGCCATTCCACTCGGACGACAAACTCGAAATCATGACTATGCACACGTCCCGGCCTGTTCCACCCATGTACGAGGTGGCGCCCGAGGTCGACGTGCCGCCGCAGATCGAGCAGCTTCTCCTGCACGGACTGGCAAAACGGCCAGCCGAGCGCTTCGCCGATGCCGGGCAATACGTGGCCGCCATCGATACCGTACTGGCCGGGCTGGACACGAGAGTCCAGGGCCACGTACTCATTCGACCGAGCACGAACATCACCCCCCTGCCGGGCGGCGGGACCGCGGTGAACCCGCTGGTCACGCCGCCTGCCCAATACCCCGGCGTTTCGCCCGGCGGGCCAGAACGGCCGGGGACGCGAGTGAAGGTGCACCGCGATGCGCGGCGGGCCAGACGACACGGGATCATTGCCGTGCTGTCCACGGCTGTCGTGGGCATCCTGATCGCGGTGATCGCGACCAGCGCCGATGACAAGAGCACGCAACCCAGTCTGGCCACCCAGGCAGCTGAAAAACTGAGTCAAGGCGATCCACAGGGCGCGATCGCCCTTCTTGTGGCAAACGAGCCGGTCATTGCCAGAGACGCTGCTGCTCTGCTCGAACTCGGCCACGCGTACGCGGCGACGCGGGCCAACAGCAAAGCTGTGGTCGCCTACCGCAAGTCTCTGACCATCGCCCCCGGCAAGCGCAGGGACGACAAGCTGCGCAAGAACCTCGAAGCGATGCTCGACGACAGGCGGGGCCAGGCAGCTGTGGCCGCGTTTGGGCTGTGGGCCGAGTACTATCGCGATATCGGTGCCGACAACAAGTTGATCGCGCTGGCGGCCAATCACAAAAACAACGATGTCCGCCGCAGAGTGGTGCAAGAAGTCAGACGCCGCGGCCTCGATGACCAGGTCGACTGGATCGCATCGTACGCCCTCGATCTACAGCACGGAGCCAACTGCGAAGAACGCCGCAAGGCGATCCCTCGGCTCCGCGCGACCGACGATAAGCGCGCCATCTCCGTTCTCAAAAAAGCTGTAAAACGCAAGGAGCGCCGCGGTAAATCGAAACGGTATCGACTGGTCAACAGGTGCCTGCGCGAAGACGCCAAAGAAGCGGTGCAATACCTGTCCAGTCTGGTGGCGGCCGATGCCGGGCCAAAGCAGTAAACAGCCTCGTGCTGTTTCACACCCTGCCGACGGTACAGCGCATGGGACCAGCCGTTCGTTCAATCGTTCGTCCGGCCGCCCGACCGATGGATCGGACTGCTGGCCGCGCGACTGCTCCGCTCCGCATGAACTCCGCTTCGCATTCCCTGTCGGCACGCTCTGCGGGAGTTTTAGCATCCGCCTGGTCTCACTGGTATCTCTCGAACCAGGTAAGACTGTATATGGTGCGAAAGGGGGGACTCGAACCCCCACAGGCATACGCCCACGGGCACCTGAAGCCCGCGCGTCTACCAATTCCGCCACTTTCGCAGGGGGTTTGACTCTAGCCGAGCCCATGACCAAGTCAAGGGTCAAGGCCAGTTTATTGGAGGCAGGCGACATAATCGGCACCGAGGACCCACGTTGACAGAGTCGGAGCCAGCCCGAGATGCCATCGGTATCGAACCAGGGCGCCGCACCTCGCGTTTTCCGCGCCTGGCCAGACTGGGGCCATGGCTGGTTGCTGCTGGCATCCTCGCGTTTGTGCTCGCGCGGGTCCCGATCGATGATTTCACAGCGGCGCTGTCCCGTGTCTCGGCCTGGCGTTTGATCGCGCTGTCGGTTGGGTTTGTGTTCGCCATGCTGGCGGCAGATTCGCTGGCCGTGTGGCTGGCTGTTCGTGCAGCACTGACCGAGAGCCGTCTGTCGTACGGCGCAGTTCTTCGCATCCGCGGAACCAGCTATTTGCTGGCTCTGGTCAATTACGCCGCTGGCCAGGGCGGAGTGGTGTACTTGATGCACCGACATTACAACCTGCCGGTCTCGGCTGGCACCGGGGCCGTACTCCTGGCGACGAGCGCTTTTCTGGTCGCCGTTGCACTGGCTGTGGGCTTTGGTTTGCTCAGCGGTGCGATCCCCGATCGAACCGAGATCAATGTGGCGGCGATTGGGCTGCTCGCCGCGGCTGCTGCCTACCTGATCATCGTGAAGTGGCGCCCCGCAGTCCTCGCGCGCTCGCGCTGGCTAGCGCCTTTTTTCACCGCTGGCATATGGGGCACGCTGCGGGTAATCGCAGCCCGTACGGTGCATTTGACCGTCCTGCTCGCCGGTCACATCACCGCGATGCTGCTCTTCGGTATCGAGGTTCCAATCTCGGTCGCGGCAGCCGGACTTCCCGTGCTGTTTTTTGTCGCAACCCTACCTATCTCGCCGGCCGGTCTGGGTACGACCCAAGCTGCTGCGGTCACGCTTTTTGCTTCGTTTGCCCCGGGCGCGAACGACTCGGCACAGCAAGCTGCTGTGCTCGCCTATAGCCTCGCCTTTCAAATTGCCGGTACACTGGTGGCTGCAGTTGTGGGCGTGGTTTGTCTCCGATCCCTTCAGGCTGCTCGTGAGGATGGCTAACTATCTGATTTTATGCGAACTCGGTTCTGTTCATGAAGAATTTTCGAATCCCAGTAAGACGGGCAGAGGTCCGGCATCAGTGAGTTCCGAACACGCTGAGCACAGCAGTCATGCATGTGCCTTTACTTGCCTGATGCGGCGGCATACCATTTGCCCCAGTGTCTGAGAGCGCCATCTGAGGGTATGGCCAAGCTGATTCTCATCTCCGGTGACGAGCGGCAGGAGTTCGAGCTAGCCGCTTTTAATTCGATCGGGCGACATCCGGATAACACCATCCAGATCCTCGATCGAATCATTTCGAAGGAGCACGCGCAGATTCACCGCAGGCCGGATGGCCGGTATGTACTGCGCGACTTGCGTTCGCTGAATGGAACGTTCATGCAGGGCGAGCGCATTGCCGAGCGCGAACTCGAAGACCGCGATGAGATCACGATGGGGTCGACGCGTCTGGTCTTTGTCGACCAGGATTCGGAGGAGGAAGCCCTGCAGCGGGTGACCATCGCGCCGGGTATGACCGAGAGTCACATCCGGCAGCGCATCAATGCGGCCAGCGGCGAATTCCTGCCCGAGCGAGCGATCAATGACGACAATGTGCTCCGCCGCGACTACGAACGACTGCGCATCGGTCACGAACTGGCCAAGGCGGTGGGCAGCGAACTCGATCTGGAACGGCTGTTGCCGCAGATTCTCGACAAGGCGTTCGAGCTGGTCGGCGCGGATCGCGGCGCTATCTTGCTCAAAGACGCCAATGGCGAGATGATCCCGCGCTACGTCAAAACCCGCACCGGCAAGGACGACAACAACATCGTCATGTCGCGCGCAGTCATGTCCGAGGTGGTCAAGAATCGGGCTGCGGTTCTATCGTCGGATGCGACCATGGATTCGCGTTTCTCGGGCGCCCACTCGATCATCATGCAGGGTATCCGGTCGACCATGACCGTGCCATTGCTTCACGCCGACGAGATCCTGGGCCTCATGCATCTGGACTCGCAGATCGCCACTAACGCCTTTACCGAAAAGGATCTTCAGATTTGCACCGGCATGGCGGCCCAGGCCGCGATTGCCATTCAAAATGCCCGTCTGGCCACGCGTATCGAGAAAGAGGCGCAGACTCGCGCCCAGTTTTCGCGGCTGATTCCGCCGTCGGTGGTCGAACAGATCGTCAAGGGCGAACTCGCGCTCGAAAAAGGCGGCCGCCTGACCGAGATCACCATGCTTTACTCGGATATCCGCGGGTTCACGGCCATGGCCGATGGCCGTCCGCCCAAGGAGGTCGTCAATACGCTCAACGAGTACTTCGAGGTCATGGTCGATGTGCTGTTTCAGTATTCGGGCACCCTCGACAAATTCGTCGGTGACGAGATCATCGGTCTTTTCGGCGCTCCCATCCCGATCCAGGACGGTACCTTCAAGGCGATTGATTGCGCCCTGGCCATGATGGAAGCGCTCAAAGAATTCAATCGCACCCGTGCAGCAGAGGGGCTGGCTCCCATTCTCATCGGGATCGGTGTCAATACCGGAGAGGTCATCACCGGTGCCATCGGCTCGACCCGTGCACTGCAGTACACCGCGATCGGCGACGCCATGAACGTGGCGTCGCGACTGGTCAACCTGGCCAAGCCGGGCGAGATCATCATCTCGCACGACAGTTACAGCAAGGTCGCCGACCGCGTCGAGGTCATGGCGCGAGAACCGGTCGAGATCAAGGGCAAGGCGGAGCGGCAGAAGATCTACCGTCTGGTCGGGCTCAGGCGCGGGGCGCGCTGGCGCGGGCAGCTGTAGGGCTCAGATCAAAAATCTGATCGGATCGCTTGCTCAGAGCGATGGCCCGAGTCCTTTACAGGGCTCGCGGCATCGAGTTCGGCGAAGGCGAAGGGCAGGTGATCGGCCAGATCCGCGGCTGTCACTGACCGGGGGCCGAGGGTTTGTGCGGCCCGATCTCCGGCCCGCCCGTGCAGATACACGCCGAGGCGGGCGGCATCGCCGGGGTCGAGGTTCTGCGCGATGAGTGCTGCGATGATTCCGGTGAGTACATCGCCGCTGCCTGCGGTCGCCAATGCCGGACCGCCGCTGGGGTTGATGGTGACCTGTGCCGAGTCATCGCGGCCGTCACAGACCAGGGTTCGCGGCCCTTTGAGGACCACGACAGCCCGGCTCTGCGAGGCCAGGCGACGGATTGCGTGGACCCGATCCCGCTCGATATCTGCTGTGGTACTCGCCAGCAGGCGCGCTGCTTCACCCGGATGTGGAGTCATCACCACCGGGCAGCGCGCCCGGGCGACGCGACCGAGATCATCTGCCACATGGTTGAGCGCATCGGCGTCCAGGACGGCTGGAACCTCGATCTCGGCCAGTGCGCCGCAGACCAGCGCCTTGCCGCCCGGGCTTGTCGGCATGCCCGGACCGATGGCCAGTACGCGTTTGCCATTGCAAAGTTCGACCAGCGACCGCACGGGATCGGCATTGCGGCCGTCGCTATCCAGACGCGCAGTCATCACCGGATCCGGGACCTGCAATTCGCGGTCGGAACCGGTGCTCGACCAGGGAGCGGCCACCGTGACCAGGCCGGCGCCACTGCGCAGCGCTGCCCAGGCCAGAAGTCGGGCTGCCCCACGCTTGCCGGGTGACCCAGCTGCGGCCAGTACATGGCCGCGGCGATTTTTGTGATCGAGCGGCGATACGGCGGGAACCAGTGCCGCCAGATCGGCGGTTTCGAGCAACTGAACCGATACACCGCGATCGCGGGCCAGCGACTCGGGAATGCCGATTTCGGCGATGTGGACCGTGCCCGACCGGACGAATCCCGGCGCTGATACCAGTCCGATCTTGAGAAAGGCCATGGTCACGGTGTGCGCGGCCTCGACTGCCGGCCCGAGGATCTGGCCGGTGTCGGCCATGAGGCCGCTCGGAATATCGACTGCGACGACGATTCCCCGACTCTGATTGATGGTCTCGATGACCTGGCCATAGTGCCCGCTGATCGCGCGCGACAGGCCCGTGCCAAAGACCGCATCAATGACCAGGTCGGCGCTGGTGATCGCCGCGGCGTGCTCGGCAAGGGACCGATTGTCGGCGATCGAGACCACGCGGCCATCGAGCTTGCGATAGACATCGAAGTGCAGCCTGGCATCGCCGCTCAGCCGGTCTTGGTCGGTGGCCAGATACACCGTGGCATCGACGCCATGTCCGCGCAGGCAGCGCGCGATGACATAGCCGTCGCCGCCGTTGTTTCCGGCGCCACAGACCACGGCGACCCGCGCTGCCCGAGAGGGCAGCTCGTCGAGCAGATCGCGCACCACACGGACCACAGCCCGACCGGCAGTTTCCATCAGCACAGCGCCGGGCAAGCCGATCTCATCAATGGTCATCGCGTCCAGCTGACGCATTTCTTGTGCAGTCACGACATAGCGCATGGATCCTCCGGGGTGTGCCGGCAAGGCTATGGTGCAAGTGCACATCCGGGCAAGCCTGTGCAGCCCAAACCTGCGGCCGAGGCCGATGGGTCACGGCCAGCCCTGGCTAGATCGAGCCCGGACCAGAGCGAACCTCGTGGCCAGCCCCACGCAGCACAGAGAGTGCCCGATCCAGGTCGTTCTCGCCGATCAGTACATAATCGGTATCATACGTGGAGATCGCAAAAATGCTGACCCGAGCCTCGGCCAGTGGGTCGAGGATTGCGGCCAGTATTCCAACTGACGAAAAGTCGAGCGGCCCGTCGACCACGAGGGCGCGAAAAGCAGCCTGATGGGTGATGTCGGGGGGAACGCGATCGTGGGCGACCACGACCGACAGCTCGTCTCCGGTCCGGGTGAGGGCCACAAACGTTTCGCCGAGCGCCCATTCGGGCCACGGTGCATCGCCGGCCAGTCGACAGATCGCAAAGACATCAGAGAGCAATTTCAGAGTGAGCTGGGTGCCGGGCATGTGCGGTTTCGCCGGGGAACGGTTGTTTCGAAATGCGAGATGGTTGCTTTGCAAGCGGTGAAATCACCAGATAACGATCTGACGTCGGGTCAAAACAGTCTTGGCGCGAATCGAAATCACGAAGACCCAGCCGACGGGGCCCCGGGTCTCGGGGCCCCGCGAACTGGGCGAGTCGAAGACTCTCGCAGTCATGTCAGAGGAGGAGGAGGAGGAGGAGGAAATGATGATGAAAACGATAATGCGATCGGCTATGAAGCCGGCATCGGCTATGAAGCCGGCATCGGCTATGAAGCCGACAGCTGATCGGACACGTCCTGGCCACAAATGCTGCCTTCGATTGAAATGCCACTTGTGGAATCGAGCTCGAGCGTGACATCGATTCCGCAGGTCGCGTCGACCTCACCGGAGTAGGTGAGCGTTCCGGACATGGCCACGCGGGCGCCGTTGTCGTTGATGGTCGCCTGATAGTCGAGGGTTCCGTCGATGGTAATGCCGGACTCGACACAGTTGTCAAAGACCACGTCGAGAGAGAAATCACTTTGACCACCGAATCGTCCGTCCACTGCGGCAGTGCCGCCGCCCGAGCAGTCCACTGTGACGCTGACTTGATCGCCAGAGATCGAAGCCTGAGCCGCCGCTGTATTGACCTCGGTGATCGCGGTCGATGTCGATGCGTAGGCCCGATTGGCCTGTTCCTCGCTGAGGGTGTCGCCATCGCTGCTGCTGCAGCCCATGAGTCCCATGGCAACAATCGACGCGACAACAAGTAGTCGTTTCATGGCTTCTCCACGGTATCCGTGCAATTCAAGAGAGGCGTTTTCCTTCATAGTGGGCGGACCCTACCAAAAGGGCTCACCAAAATGATGTTTTTTGTCGCGCTCGTCGCGCGAGTGTGCTCGGTTACGCTCATAACAGGCGCAGGGAGTTGCCGTGCCGGACGGCTCTTAAGATCGCGCCCCGGCGTGCCGATATATACGGACAACGTGACGTCTCACTGTGACGCCTCGACCGGCCGGTTGAGCGCCTTCAGGACGCAGGAACGCATGTATGACAATGGGTCCCCCGCTACCGTCCCTGCCTCGATCGGATAGCGCGAGCCGTGACGCAGTTCTCCTCGGCCGCCAGGTAGGCGACTTTGTCATCGGCGAGCGTGTCGGAGCCGGCGGCTGCGGTGTCGTCTATCGCGCCCAACAGATCACGCTGTCTCGTGACGTGGTCATCAAAGTACTGCGGCGCGACAGCGGTGACCGGGAGCAGGTCGACCGATTCTTGCGCGAAGCCCAGCTGGCCTCCCAGCTCGATCATCCCTACGCCGCGCACATGTATTCGTTTGGTGCCGAGTCCGATGGACTGTTGTGGATCGCCATGGAACTGGTCCGCGGAGTGCCTCTCAGAGAGTTGTTGCGCGAACAGGGGCCGCTTCCACTGCCCCGTTTTGTCCCGCTCTTTGAACGGATTTGCGAGGTCGTGTACACCGCTCATCAGCAGGGCATCATCCACCGCGATCTCAAGCCGGCCAATATCATGGTGGTGTCTCGCGCCGGGCGTCTACTGCCCAAATTGCTCGACTTTGGCATTGCCCGGGTGGCCGACAAGAAATCCCCTTTGACCCGGCAACCCCGCGATGGGCACGCCGAATCCGGTCCCGTGTGCCGATCCGATGTGGAGTTGCACCGTCACAACGAGGCCCACGGCATTGCTGTCACCGACATGAGTGGGGGGTTGAGTGCTCCGCTCACACAATGCGGCATGGTCATTGGCAGCCCGCCGTACATGGCGCCAGAGCAATGGCAGGGCCAGAGCCACACCGATGCGCGCACCGATCAGTACGCGCTGGGCATTTTGGCCTATGAATGCCTGACCGGAACCCGACCGTTTGGCGGCCACAACGCCGCAGCCCTGGCCCGCGCCCATCTCAGCCAGCCAATGCCGCCACTGGGGCGGGGATTTCCTCCGACTGTGGACCGGGCCATAAGGCGCGCATTGGCCAAGAGTGCCGGACAACGCCACGATCACGTGCTCGAGTTGGCCCGCTCGGTGCGCGCTGCTGCAGGGCTTGCCACCGAGGCCAATCCCCTGCACGCCATGGATTCCACGGTCTGCGAAGTAGTGCTGGCCAAAGCACCTCGACCCGTGGCCGATTCTCTGGCCGCATTGCAGGCGGCGCAGAGCCTTTCTGGCGCGTATTCGGCCGCCGCACAGGTGGTTCACGTGACCGCTTGTTGGTTGGGAATTCTGGCCATATCCGCGGCCACACGGATGGGCACTGGCAGTCGAAAAAGCGCGGTTGGCTCCGCCGTGTCTGCGGCCGGCCCGCACCTTTTGCGATTGCGCCGCGAAGTATTCACGGCGCGGCAGTGGCTCGACTTGGCTCGCCTCCTGGTCGCCCGATTTGCCAGCTGTCCCGACCTCCATCCCATCCCCGAGTTAGTCCTGTTCTTTACCGAAAAACCCGCTATCGACAGCGAGCTCCTCGGTGACCATTTGCAGGCCGGACGAGAGAGCGAACTGGACGACTTCCCGCCCCACGCAGTCTGCAGCACTGCACAGAGCGAAGACGACACGACCGCGGAGACCAGTATCAGCCCTCTCGGCAGCGATGTATCGGCCAGCTCTGTGGCCAGCGGGTCATCTGCATTACCGCCTTGCGCCGACCCCCACGGCAATGACCACGAGCCTGACCCCGACACTCGCTTGCGCCAACTTGTCGCCGCGCTCGGCCGTTTTCTCGACGACGTATCGTTTCTCTGTGACTACCCTCTGGTGGTCCACAGTCATGGACGGGCCCAGTTGTGGATGGGAGCCCGTCACGCCACTCCCCGGGCGGCTCAGCTGGCCGGGACCGACCAGCTGGGCGACGGCGATATCGCGATCACCAGCGCCGAAGGCGAGCCGATCGTGCGCATCGATCCTCTGTGCCAGCTCATGCCTCCGGCCCCGGGTGCCTCCGCAGAGCTCTTTCTCTATCAGGGCGCGAGTCGACTTGGAGCCAGATTTGTGGCCTTTCCGATCGGCTTTGCCCGCCACGACAGCGAGCTGTGGGACTGGTGGCGAGACAATCTCGGCCACCCAGGTGACAAGACCGGCGGGGAGATGGCCGCGCGAGACCACGACGAGCGTGTGCCGTACCTGGGACTGGCCACTTTTTCGCCCGATGACGCCGACAAGTACCTGGGCCGTGAATCCGAAGTCGACGCGTGTGTCAATCGCCTGCGTATCGAACCTTTTCTCGCTATTGTCGGCGCCTCGGGTGCGGGCAAGAGCTCCTTTGTCCAGGCCGGTATTATCCCCGCCCTGCCGTCCAGTTGCCATGCCGTCATTATCCGGCCCGGCCCCACTCCGCTGACCCGGTTGGCCACCTGCCTGCGCCGTGAGGGTGTCGAGCTGGCCGGCGACCTGCGCCAGCTCTTGCAGGACGACCTCGCCGCTGTGGGCACCTTGCTGCGTCAGCACGCTCGGAGACGGGGTAAGACCCTGCTCATCGTCATCGACCAATTCGAAGAGCTGATCACTCTCTGCCTGGATGCACAGGTGCGCGCTCTGTACGCACAGGGTCTCTTGCAGGCCGCTTTGCACAGCGATGCTCCGGTCCGCCTGGTGGTCACCTTGCGCGACGACTTTCTCCTGCGTCTGCAGCAGGTGCCCGGTCTGCGCGACCGTCTCGGTCCGTCGCTACAGCTCCTGGCCACTCCGCCGGCTGACCAGCTCGAGCGCATTCTCATCGAGCCGGCGCGGCGCGCCGGATATCACTTTGAGGACAGCAATCTGGTCCGCGAAATGGTCGCCGAGGTCGTCGATCAGCCCGGTGCACTGCCGCTGCTCTCGTTTACTGCGCGCAAGTTGTGGGATATGCGCGATCGGCATTTTTTTAAACTGCGTCGCCGGTCGTATCAAGCTCTCGGCGGGGTTGGCGGTGCCCTGGCCCAACACGCCGAATCCACCCTGGCCACCATGCCCGCTGCCCGGCAATCCCTGGTCCGCGAAGTGTTTCGCCACCTGGTCACTGCCGAGGGCACGCGTGCCGTGTTGACCCGCAGCGAGCTGGCCGAGATTCTCAGCGGCCACCGCAGCGCCGACGGGCTGGTCGAGGACCTCATCCACGCCCGTTTGCTGGTGGCTTCCGAGGGTCATGAGTCCCGGGGCGACGCCAGCCGTCGGGGCCACCCGGCCGAAGACCGGGTCGAGGTGGTCCATGAAGCCCTTTTGACCTCGTGGCCACGACTCGTACAATGGCAGCGGGAAGACGCCGAAAGCGTCCGCATACGCGATGAGCTGCGCGCTGCTGCCCGGCAGTGGAGCGAACGCGATCACAGCGTCGATCTGCTGTGGCGCGGCAACCTGCTCCTCGAGTATCGGGTCTGGCGAGCTCGCTACGCCGGCGCCTTGACCCGTGCCGAAGAGTCCTTTGCCCGGGCCAGTCTGGCCGTCGAGGCCGGCCGCCGCCGCCGCCGCAAGGCCTTGCTCACAGGAGCCTTTGCGGTCCTCACCGCCGGTCTGGCCCTCATGGTGCAGCTCAACCGAGAAGCCGCCACCGAGCGTCGACGCGCCCACGACTTTGCCGTTCAGGCGCAGACTCACGCCGATGAGTCGAAACAGCGCCTGCTCGACCTCTACGTCGAGCAGGGCCGGCAAGCTCTTCTGCAAAATGACCCCATCACCGCCTTTCCGTATCTGTACGAGGCGCAAAAACGCGGCGCCCGGGGCGTGACCGCCGACTTTCTCCTGGCCAGAGTGGTGCACGCCTTAAACGATCAGCTCCTGGTGTTGCCAGCTCACCGTGGAATTGTCTGGTCGGCGCGATTCAGCCCCGACGGCACCCGCGTCGCCACTGCGGGTGACGATAATCTGGCCAAATTGTGGAATTCGCGCAGTGGGAAACTCGTGTCCATTCTGCGCGGACACACCCGACGTGTATATGCGGTTGACTTCCATCCCGATGGAAGCCTGGTCGCGACCGCCAGCCGTGATGGTACGGCTCGCGTATGGCATTCGACGACCGGCCAGCTGCTGTGGATCGGCGAGCACCAGGGGCCCGTCTTCTGGACTGGTTTCAGTCCCGATGGCGACGCGCTGGCCACGGTGAGCAGAGACCGGACGGCCAAGATTTGGCACCCGACAAGCGGCCGATTGCTCAGCACTCTCACTCATCCGGATCGGCTGCTTTCCGGGGCGTGGAGCCACGACGGGGCCGCTCTGGCAACCGCCTGCGCCGACGGCTACGGGCGAGTCTGGCATCGGGCCAGCGGCATGGTCGCGGCGAAAAACCGCAGATTCGCCAGGGCCGCCAACTCGATCGCATTCAACCCGGACAGCTCGGTCCTTGCCGTGGGCAGTTACGGCGACGAAGCCCAGCTCATGCCTGCTGCCGGCGGCACATCGATCGCCCTGTCGGGCCATACACTGCTCGTCAATCAGGCCAGATTTTCGCCAGATGGGAATCGCGTGGTGACGGCCAGCAAGGACACTACTGCCAGGCTGTGGGGCGCCCGGGACGGTGAGCCCGTGATGACGCTCAAAGGACACACCGCCGGGATCACCGACGCCGTATTCAACCGCGATGGCGATCAGCTATTCACCGCGGGTCGCGATGGCCGGGTCATCCTGTGGGACGCGCATACCGGAACCCGTTTGTGGACCTTTCTCGGCCACAGCGACGGCATCTGGCGTTTGCATCTCGACAGCCGTGGCAGCCGACTGCTCACCGCCGGCTTCGACGGCACCGTGCGGCTGTGGAACGCGCGATCGTCTCCGCGTTCACTACTCCTGTCCGGCCACCGTGACGACGTGTTCCGAATTGTGGCAGACCCCTCGAACAATCGCATCGTGACGGCGCAGAAGAGCGGGCGTTTGATCATGTGGAATGGTGATGGTACCCGGCTGTGGACGGTCGACACCGGGATTCGCCGGCCCAGCGTGTCCTTTCACCCCGATGGCCGGCGACTGATCACGGCCGGTGGCCACGCCACAGCGGCCGAGGCAGCGCTGGTGCGCGATGCCGATACCGGCGCAGCAATCGCCCGCATCGACCATGACGGCGAACCGACCTGGTACGCAGCGTATTCGCCCGACGGTCGATACATCGTCACCGGCGGTGAGGACCACACGGCCAGGCTGTGGGATGCTCGGTCCCATTCACTGCTGGCCGCGTTGCGCGGACACCAGAGTGCTGTCATCCACGCCGGGTTTTCTCCCACGGGCGACCGAGTCATCACATCCAGTCGAGACAATACAGCTCGCTTGTGGAACGTCGACACGGGACACCACCTGCACACTCTGCAACGTCCGGGGCAAGAGTTCCAGTGGACGCGCTTCAGTGACGATGGCAGCCGCGTGATCACGTCCAGCGAGGGCAAAGACGCGGCTGTGTGGACTGCCGACGGTGCGCTGGTCACGCTCTTGCAAGGACACTCGGGCGCCATTCCCGGCGCCACGCTCAGCGCCAATGGCCAACTGGCCGCCACTGCCAGCGAAGACACCACCATCAAGATCTGGAACGCGACCTCGGGGGAGCAGCTGTGGTCGATCGACCTCTATCCCAACTCGGCTTGGTCGGTTGAATTCGCCGACGACGGGCAGTCACTTCGCGCGGCCATCGGAACGACAGTGCAACAATGGCTGCTGCCGGTTTCGTCTGCCATGGCAGAGCAATTGCAGCATATGGCTCGCTGCCGCGTCGGCCTGACTCTGGACCGGGGCCGCCTCGGACGCAGCGAGCCAGCCCGGCATGACTGCAACCGGCACTGATCGCTGCCAGGCACGAGTGGGCCCGGCCGCATGGGTTATTATATACCGACCCTCTTTATGCAGTTAGCAATTAAAATTGGTATCCGTTTTCTCGCCGCAGGTGCACGTGGCGTTACACGCGGTTGGCGTCCCCGACGTCTCCGTCCCTCCCTGAGCCTGTTTCATATCGTCTTTGGTCAAGCGGCGGATTGTCTCTCTGGTCAAAACCATCGTGCGTCGTTGTTTTTTCACGGTGAAATTCTTTCTGCTGGGTGGTTATGGACATTGGTTGCAGAATGCAGGGGTGCATTACTGCACCGATAACACGGGGATCACGTCCTGACCGCGAGCACTGTGGTCCCGGGCGGATGCACTCATCAGTGCAACTGCGCGATACTCGCCCAGTATCTGGATGCCGGTCAGCCAGAGTGGCGGGCCGGCATCACCGGCGAGGGGATGCGAATGCTGTCTATAGGTTCATTCGACAGGTAGCGCGGCAATCTTGAATCGATCTGTCCTGGTCGACAGAAGAAACGTCATGGCGTGATGTCGTGTATCGATTTGCAACAAATACCGCAATAAAGACGACCATCGATCGAATAGAGCATAGCAGGTCGCGGTCTGGACGATACAAGAGACCTGGTGTGAGGACGATGCAGGAGCACGCCGGGACAGCCATGCGCCTTTGTGAGCTGGTTTGTTCCTACCAGAACCAACGGCACTCTGCTGACAAACGTGACAGCGGTCTTCGCGTCATGCGGCCACAGAAGCGCATTGGTTGTGGATCACCTCTCAGTGCGCCAACTCACGATCGTGGGCCGTGCCTTCACGGTGGGCGGATCCTGTCAAAAGGGTTCGTCAAAATGACATTTTTGTCGCGCTCGTTGCACGGGTGTTCTCGGTTACGCTCGTAACAGACGCAAACACCGAGTGAAACGGCTGTTTGGAGCAGAGAACAGACAATTGGCTGGCAGCAATTGCATTATCATCGGGTAAACTATCCTTCTTGTTGGTCGACTGCAGGCATCGACCGCAGGCCGGGAGAGAAAGACCAGAGTACCTTCCCAATGCACAGATTTTTGCTGATCCTACTTTCTGTCGGCGCGGTCACGGCTGGCTGCAGCTTTTCTCCGCCGGGCTCAGGAGACAGCGATGGCAACCAGAACGGCACTGGCACTGACGGCGGGCCGTGTCCGACGGCCGTGGTGGCGGGGATGACTGTCGATGGAGTTGCCGTGCAAAACGGCCAGCAAACCCCGACCAAGACCGCCTTGATCGGCGACACGATCACTCTGCGAGCGGTCGGATCGTGTGTCCAAAAGCCTTCGATCTCGTATGAGTGGAGTTTCGACTCGACCGAGCTGGCCGCCACGGCCGATCGCGCTCTCACCTCGGAAACCGTCAAGATCTACCCGCCACAAGCGGGTCAGTTCACTGTCACGCTCACTGTGAGAGACGGAGACGGCACTGCGGTGCAGCTCGAGGGCCTTGCCTTCGAGGCTGCAGGCTGGACCGCCCTGGATCACTTTCCAGACGCGAGCGGCGGTTCACCACAAATTCGCGGTCTTTCGACCAGTACCGACGCTCTGTGGGTTGCTTCCAAGCAAGGCGCCTACCGGTCCTCTCTGGTCAATCCCGAAGCCGGCACTGGTTATGCCCTGGTCAACGACATCATCAGCAATAACGGCGACGAAACACGCTTGCCCAGCTACACCCTGGCAGTCCACTACGACCCTGGCGCGAACTACGTGTGGTTCAGCGACCAGGTCGTTTCAGACGTTGTCCACCGGGTTACTCTGACTGGCACCCTCAGCAATGTCAGAATCAATGTGCCGCGAACCGGCCAGATTCGCGATATCGGTCCATTTTCGCCCACCGGCGTGGTCGCGGCCAGCTCGGAAGGCGTGTTCTCCTCGGCGGGCAGTGGCGGCTTTGGCGATGTGAGCACCGTGAACGCCCATGCGATTGTCACTCTGGGACCCCTGCTGTGGGCCGGCACGACCACACAATTGGTCGGAATCGATCCGAACGGGATGCTGCCCGATGTGTCCATCGATGTCTTTGCCGGCAACAACGACGAGATCGAGGCGATCGCGGTGCACGGCAGCGAACTGTGGATCGGCTCGAAAGGCAAGCGCATTGCTCGCCTCAACCCGGCCGCAATGGCGTCAACCGTGTATACCACGAGCGAGCGGCTGCCCGACGGCGAGGTTCATGACCTGGCTGTCGACATGGCAGGCGATATCTGGGCTGCAACCAAAAAAGGCGTGGCGCGTTTCAAGGCCGATCGCCAGGTATGGCTGACCATTGATGGCAATGGACTGCAAGGGCGCGCCGATCTGCAAGCCATTGCCATTGATGAAAGCGGCGGACGGCGGGCTATCTATGTCGGCGGCCAGCAGGGACTGACCTACACCCACGTGCCGTGAGCCGCGCTGCCGGCCGGCGATTCGATCGGTAGCGGGTCGCAGCAGGTCATTCGGCGGCGATGTGGAGCGGAGCGTGAATCTGCCCCACGGGCTGGTCGCGCAGCTCGGGGGCTGGGATGCGCGGGCCGAGAAACCAGCCGATGGCACCGGCCAGGGCCACGAATACAGCCCCGGCAAAGAGCTGGCGGCCGATCGATGTGCGCACCCCGCGACGAGCCTGGCGCACCGCCCACTGTCCGCCTGCCGCATCGAACACGAGCAGGGTAAAAAACATCGCCATACCCATCACCACCGAGTCCCAGCGCATACTGAGCACGCTGGCCACGGCGACTACCTGCCCGGCAGCCAGGACCGCTGTAGTCCACAGCCGGCGAGAGTAAAGATGGCTGCCACCGAAGAGCAAAAGCACCGCACCAGCGGCAAATAGCGGTCGGAACGGGTCGGGCCGGGACCGGCCAGGGCCGGGCGATTCGCGGCTGACATCGCCATCATCCGACCCGTCCTCTGCGCCGACAGAACTCGCGTGTTCACGGTGCTCGCCGTCTGGTTGATCGGCTGTCTGCCCGTCGGCATGTCCGCCGGCGCCCTGGTCGTCGTCTCGGTCGTCGTCCTGGTCGTCGTCTCGGTCGTCGGACAGCTCGAGTCCGGCGTGTTCGCGCAAAAGCCCCTCGCCGTCGCCTTCGAAGAACGCTTCGAGAAAATCCGTGGCCTGGCCGGCCTGGGATTGCGGAACCTCGATGTGCACCTGCAAGATGTTCTGCGCCGCGCCGATGCCAGCGCCGTGTCGGGTCCCTAGCACACGGGCAGAGATTCCGTTCTCGCGCAGAATATCGCCCAGCATGTCGGTCTGGAGCGGGTCATACGAGCGGTGAACGATGACGTAACGTTCGAATTGTGGAGCTGTCATGGTGTTGAATTGTGAGATTGTGCGCCCCGGGCGAGGTGGTTACTGGCGCAGTTCCTGCATTATATAGCTCGAAAGCAGGCGTGCGGCCAGCGGCCGCATGGCCCGGCAGACAGCAGGTCGGGGTTGCCGGTAGATCTACCCGCCAGCATCGGGTAGCGTGCGGCCATGCGCATCGTACCGATCCCATGCCTGCGAGATAACTACGCGTATCTGGTGATCTGCGAGGCGACCAGGCGTACGGCTGTGGTCGATCCCTCGGAATCCGGGCCAGTCCTTGCCGCGTTGCAACGCGAGGGGGTTGGTCTGGATGCGATATGGAACACCCATCATCACCTGGATCACACAGGCGGCAACAAAGAGCTGCTCGACGCCTATCCCGAGCTCGAGGTTATCGGCCACGTGTTGGATCAGGGCCGAATCCCGGGCCAGACCACGTTTGCCGGGGACGGCGACGAGATCTCGCTGGGCGACGAAGTGCGAGCCCGGATCATTCACAACCCGGGTCACACCCGGGGGGCGATCAGTTACTACATGCCCGACCTTGCCGCCGGACGCCCCGAGGGGCAAAGCGAAGCGGGGACCATACCGAGCGCAGCGGCCGTGCGGCCGGCGATTCGATCGGCGATATTCACCGGCGACACGCTGTTTGCCGGGGGTTGCGGCCGACTGTTCGAGGGCACGCCGGGTCAAATGCACGCATCGCTGAGCCGGCTGGCCGAGTTGCCCGAGCATACCGAGGTGTTTTGCGGCCACGAGTACGCAGCGGTCAACCTTCGTTTTGCCGCTGAGGTCGAGCCAGGCAGCAAGGCTGTGGCCGAGCGCCGCAAAAAGGTCGATCAAGTGCGACAAAACGGCCAGCCCACCGTGCCCTCGACCATTGCCGAGGAGCGGGCGACCAACCCGTTTTTGCGCTCACAAGTGCCCGCGGTTGCCGCCTCGGCACAGGCCAACGAGTCGCCGGCCAACAATTCCCCAGTCGAGATTTTTGCCGCACTGAGGCGCTGGAGGGACCGTTTCTGAGTCGCGGTCGAGGTAGCGCCGGTCGATCCAGCCCGCTCGAACTGGCCCAGACTCCGCAGGGCCATGCCCAGACTGTTCGAAATCTGTGCCGCACGTTGGCGATCCGGTCGTGGTTGGGCGCCACAGCCAGATGAACGCCACAGCCAGATTATTGATGTGACCCGAGCACTGGATGTTCGGCTTGCGGCCGCTTCCCGATGGCGGCGGCGGACAGTGCTACACCTGGCGGCTTTGCACGGCGATCCACACGACCAGCATGAGTGAGACCAGAGCCAGACCCACGACCAGCCCCCACCAGATTCCGGCCAGGTGCACGCCAGCGTAGAATGTCAAGTAGGCGGCAAATGGCAATGAGATCAGGTAATAGCCCATGAAGTTAAACAGTGCCGCCGGCCGGGTGTTGCCGTACCCGCGCAAGACTCCGCCGGCCACGACCTGAATGCCGTCAAAGAGCTGAAACGCCGCTGCGATGGGCAATATGGTGACAGCAAGGGCGACCACGTCGGGGTCGTCGTTGTACAAAAGCGGCAGAGAATGGCGCAGGACGATAAAGAGGATGGCGGACACGGTCATGGTGGCGGCACCGACGCCCACCGAGAGCCACGCCATGCGACGCGCTCCTCTGGCATCGCCCGCTCCGACCCGATTGCCGACTCGTACGGCAGCGCCGATCGATACTCCGAGTGGCACCATGAATGCGACCGAGGCCAGGTTGAGCACGATGCTGTGGGCGGCGAGCGGATACTCGCCCAGGCGCCCGGCCATCAGGGTCGAGATCTGAAAGGCCCAGACCTCGAGCAGATACTGAAATCCGACCGGAAGGCCGTAGCGCAGTATCCGGCGCAGTCCGGCTGGATTGAAGGCGGAGCGGCTCCACGGTTGCCAGGCGCCGCGGTGCAGTCCGGCCAGCCATATCCACGAGACCAGCACGACGAGTGTGGCGCCGCGGGTAATGCTGGTGGCCAGGCCGGCGCCGTACAGGCCCAGGGCGGGAAAGCCGAGGTTGCCGTAGATCAGCACCCAGTTGGTGAAAATATTGAAGCCATTGGCCAGGACCGTTACCCACAAAACCGGCGCTGCAATGCCGCGTCCCTGCAGAAAGACGCGGAAGGCATTAAACGAGAGCAGCATGGGCAGGCAGGGCAGCTGGACCAAGTTGTAGAGCTCGGCCTGGCCGGCCAGGGCCGGCGATTGGCCGGCGGCGACAAGGATTTCTTCGGTGACCAGCCACATGCCGCCGATCGGCACGCTGATCGCCATGGCGAGGACGATGCCCTGTTGCACGGCGCGCCCCATGTGCTGGCCCTGACCGGCGCCGTGGGCCTGGCTGATGATCGGATCGAGTCCGAGCATCAGCCCGATGCCAAAGATCATGGTGCCGAAGAGCCACAGATTGCCCAGCGCCGCGGCGTCGAGCTCGGCGACTCCGACATGGCCGAGCATGACCATGTCCTCGACGCCGAGCGACACATTGCCCAACTGAACCAAGATCATGGGCCCGGCCAGGCCAAATAAGCTGCGCAAATCGGCCCATATGTGCGGTCGTGCTGGCATTTGTGGTGGCACTGTGCCGCTTGGTTGGCGGCCAACCAATGCACGTTACAAGGTGATCAACAACCCAGCCCGCGGCAAGCTTGAAAACCGACCCGAGCTCAATCGATCGGCGGACAAGGCAGCTCGAGGCGCCACCATGCTCGGAGTACCGATCGAGCAGACCCGCGCGGCCCAGTCTCAAAACCCGGATCGTCTCGAAACGCCTTGCAACTGGCCATCCTCACTCATTCTGGCACTGAAATATCCCTAATCAAGTAGGGTTAAAATGTGGCCGGGCATGCGCCAGCGGTTTCGGTATTGCCGCCGCCATCGAGATCGCCTGAGCCCTGATAATGCCACAGCCAGCGATTGCCGGCCAGATCGACCGTGATCGAGCACATGTCGCGGACATCGATGTCGGTCAAATCGAGCACGGTTGCAACTGCGCCAGTGCGGACCGACTGCCGGACAATCGCAGTGGGACTGTCCGAGCGGTAGACAAGGTGCAAATCGCCGCTGACGTATTCGGCAACGCCCCACAGAGCCCAGTTTTCGCACGTTCGCGCATCGCTGAGATCGACCGCCGAACCGAGGGCGACCACCTGTGCTTCCGGTAGGGTGATGGCATACGACGTTCGTGACTCATCGTGCAGGACCACAACCCCGCGACCGCTGAATACCCCGCCATTGCTGATTTCTTCACAG
Organism: Pseudomonadota bacterium; assembly: GCA_022360315.1. Classification (GTDB taxonomy): domain Bacteria; phylum Myxococcota_A; class Polyangia; order Haliangiales; family Haliangiaceae; genus JAKSDA01. Next base: position 2,977 of record JAKSDA010000084.1, on the reverse strand, counting down.
GTCCAGGGGATCGTGGACGACAGTGCAATGACCGCGCCCACGGGCGACAGGTCGTCTGGATCGAGTGCGACAATGCCGTCGATCTGCTCGATCGTCGAGCCGCAGGCGGGAGACTGGGCAGTGCCGTCAACCGTGAAGGCATAGAGCTGGCCGGAACTGAGATCGCTGAAGATGCTGTCTTGTCGAGTCACTGCCACAGCGGAGAGGTCGGTGAGGGCAAACTTCACTCCGCTGGTATCACCCATGTAATAGAAGAAATTGCCACTCACCGCGATCCCGCCGCGGTCGTTGCCGCTGATGGTTGCGTGGTCCACAGCGCTACACTGGGCTTGCGCAGCCTGCATGGTGGTGATGCGCAGGGCGTGCCTGGCGGCCAGTGCCGCATCCTCGGCGCATGTGCTGCTCGAACAGGCTTCGGCGAAAAAGCACGCGTTTCCACACTGGCCGCAATGAGCAGCATTGCTGGCGAGGTTGATCTCACAGCCGTCGGCAGCGAGGTTGTCATTGCAGTCGTCAAAGCCCTCTTCGCAGCCGGCCTCAAAACACCGGCTGGCCACGCATCCAGCCAGCGATTGGGGAAACCGCTCGCACGCCTGGGCGCACCCGCCACAGTGATCGGGGTCGATCGCGGTATAGACGCATGCGCCGCTGCAGTCGGTAAACGGCGCCGGACAGCTGGCCACGCATTGCCCTGCGCTGCAAACCTGCCCGCTCTCGCAGGCATTGCCACAGGCCCCGCAATGCCTCGAATTGGCCTCGAGGTCGACGCACGATTCGCCGCACACCGTGCTTGCCGTACCGCAATTGAGATCGGAATTGCTGCCGCAACCGGCCTGGGTCAGCGCGACAGCCGCTGCTGCGATAAAGACACCGATGGAACACAGGATTCGGGCCTGCACGATCGTCTGCTTGGTTACCATGTCAAAAATCCTTATCATTCGTCAAAAATCCTTATCATTCGAGCTGGCAGATTGCATTGCAGCCATCGCCGGGCAGGGTATTGAAGTCGTCGCAGCCCTCGCCCGCATCCAGAAGTCCATTGCCACAGATGTTCTCGACGCGACAGAAGGGATTGCAGCCGTCGCCGGCAGCGTTATTGCCGTCATCGCATTGCTCGAGAACATCCCGAATACCGTCGCCGCAGTTGCGCATTGTACACGTATAGAAGCACTGGCCACCGATGCGGCCGTCGTCGCATTGTTCGCCAGCCGCAGTGTTGACAATACCATCGTTGCACTCGGGAAATGTGCAGTCTGGATCGCACTGGCTGTTGTTAAATAGATTCGCCGCACCGGGATCGCAGTCCTCGCCGTTGTACAAATCAACCGTGCCATTGCCACAGGTCTCACTCTGGCAGTCGGAGCTGCAGCCATCGCCATCTATCGTATCGCCGTCATCGCAGACTTCGAATTTGTCGACAACCCCATTGCCGCATCCGGGCTCGGCTGGATCACTGCTGGGTTCGAGGGCACACACGCTGCTACAACCGTCGCCATTGGTGGTATTGCCATCTTCACACTGTTCGAACACCGGATTGACTATGTCGTCATCGCACTCGGCCACTGTGCAGTCGTAATCGCACGACTCGGAGTTACCGGCGGTATCACAATGCTCGTCGGCAATCGGGTTGGCGTGGCCATCGCCGCAGAATGCAAAGGTGCAGTCGTTGTCGCAGGTCGCGGTGTCGGCCCCCGCTTCGTCGCATTCTTCCCCGGCGGCAGCGTTGACGTGAACGTCGCCGCACGCCACGCTCGTACAGTCAAAATCGCAGTTTGCCGTGTCGAGGCCGCCCTCATCACAGGCCTCTCCAGCCTGGTTGTTGGCATATAGATCGCCGCATAGGGCAGTCGTGCAGTCGCTATCACAGCCTGCGGTGTCAACAGCGCCCTGGTCGCATTCTTCGCCGGCAGCAGGATTTGCATAGAAATCGCCGCATTGCACCGTGGTGCAGTCGGAGTCGCAGCTGGCCGTGCTCACGCCGCCTTGGTCGCAATCTTCGCCGACCGCAGGGTTGGTGAAGTTGTCGCCACAGAGGGGCCGAGTGCAGTCGGCATCGCAGGTCGTGGTATTGGCGCCGCCTTCATCGCATTGCTCTCCGGCCGCGTTGTTGATCAGGTTGTCGCCGCAGGCCACGTGGGTGCAGTCTGAATCGCAATCTGCAGTATTGACTCCACCGGTATCGCAGACCTCGCCCGCTGCATTGTTTGTCAGGTTGTCGCCACACTGCGGGGCCGTGCAGTCGGCATCGCAGGTCGCCGTATTGGTGCCCGCCGTATCACAGTGTTCGCCTGCTGCGTTGTTGGTGTAGCTGTCGCCGCATTCGACAGGGGTACAGTCAGCATCGCAATTGGCTGTATTGACGCCGCCATCATCGCACGCCTCTGCTGCTGCTGTGTTGGCGTGATTGTCGCCGCAGGTCGGAATCGTGCAGTCAAAGTCGCAGTTGGCTGTATCCACTCCGCCCTCATCACATTGCTCACCCGCTGCCGGATTTTGCAGAGCGTCGCCACACTGCGGTGCGGTACAGTCCACATCACAGGTCGCTGTATTCACTCCGCCCTCGTCGCAGGTCTCTCCGGCCGCACTGTTGGTCGTGTTATCGCCGCAGGCCACGTGGGTGCAGTCTGAATCGCAATCTGCAGTATTGACCCCACCGTCGTCGCACGCCTCACCGGCAACGGCATTGGTGTAGTTGTCACCGCACAACGGTGTGGTGCAGTCTTCATCGCAGGTCGCTGAGTCACCTCCGGTATCACAGGCCTCGCCCGCGGCCGGGTTGGGATAACTGTCGCCGCACACCGGCAGAGTGCAATCCGCGTCGCAGGTCGCAGTATCGTCCCCGCCGGTATCACAGTCTTCACTGGCAGCTCGATTGGCGTGCCGATCACCGCAACGCACCGGTGTACAATCATAGTCACACGACGCGGTGTCGACACCTCCGCTGTCGCACGACTCACCCGCTGGGCTGTTGGTGTGG
>JAKSDA010000576.1 GCA_022360315.1 Pseudomonadota bacterium | reverse complement strand
TCCTGGGCTTGCTGGTGTTGCGTCGCCCGCTTGCCCCTATCGCCCGCGAACGCCGCTTCCAGGTTGTCCTGAACTTGCTTGTGCCAATGATACAGCTGGCTTGGCTGTATCTTGTATTCGTCGGCCAAGTCCGAGACGGCGGCCTGTTCAAACATCATTCGTCTCATAATGGCTGCCTTGTGCTGGGCGGTGAATTGGCGACGACGCTTCTTGCTACTCATCCTCGACTCCTTTGCGGTTCTTATCCTCGTGGCTGGGACACTTCGGCCCGATCGTTTTGACGGCAGCCTTGCGATCGGTAATCGTGTGTTGCGCAAGTTAGATTGCGCCCATCCCCGTTTTGCCAAGTTCGTGAATGGTCTGGTATCCGTCGACCGCAGTGCCCTGCATCGGTCGAGATTGTGACTGATGCGCCATTCTTCGGGCCATCCATAACCTGCATACGGCAAGTCTCGCTTTGATACTCTGGTGGCACTCAAAGTAGATTTATGTCCTGTATCGACTACATTCTTTTCGACAGAAGCTACGATGGTCCGGAGGCGTCGTGACTTGGACGCAGGTTTACCAGCATTTGCCAGCGAATAGACCACAAAATCCGGCGAAATTCTGAGCAGTAATTCGCGTCAATGTTCGCTTGCGATCCCTAATCCTCCTCAGAATGGCACGCAAAGTGGTGGACGGTCAGGAAGGGAAACGGTACGATGAAACCCTGTAATAACTCAGATGTCGCGTCGCCAAGGATTGAGAGAGGAGCACATCTTGGGGAGCTAAGCGGCCACCGTTCGTGATGTTGCCGTAGTGTAGGATTCGGCCCTTTCGTGGTGTCATTGAGTCAATGGACTAAGAATTCTCCATGTTTTTGTCTGACGGAACTCCTATACGGGCGACAGTAACCATCAACGTAACCGAGGTCGGAATCGAGCAGATGACGAGTAATCAGGTGAACACACTCAATTAATCCATTCTCATTAATCCATTCTCGCAGTCCGGATAGCCACAACCGCTGGGGGGTCGTTCATGACACGTCACCGTCACGACAAGCATGCGCGCACGACACACGACATAGGCGTAGGAGCCTCGCGACATTCAGTTGCCCAGGGGAAGAGGACATTGACGAGCAAGCTGCCTCTTCCAGAGGCTCGTCTTTTTGCACCGGTGCAACGCAAGCAATCATCGGGGGCGCAATCACCGACGCATCATGGGACGGGCTTGATTGAAGATTGGACCGACGTGGCGTTGCGTCCCGGCCTTTACCAAAGCCCTTTATTACGAGCTAGTTATGACGAAATCGGCACCTCGGCACCTCCGTACTACGGGCCCATTCAGGCTAAGAGAAAAACCGTAGAGCCCGCAGAGCGACCGGATTCACCTGCCTCAACAGGTGGAACGGGTAGTAAACTGCCGGCCGACGTCCAAGCCAAGATGGAGGCCGCGTTTGCCGCCGACTTTTCCGCAGTACGCGTTCACCAGGGGCCACACGCCCCGGCCATCGGCGCCCAAGCGTACACTCAGGGCGCGGATGTGCACTTTGCCCCCGGACAGTATCAGCCCCACAGCCCGGCGGGACAGGAGCTTCTCGGCCACGAATTGGCTCACGTGGTACAGCAGAGCCAGGGCAGGGTCGCGGTGACCACCCAGGTCGATGGAGTGGCGGTCAACGACGACGCCTCTCTGGAGCGAGAGGCGGACCAGATGGGTGCCAGGGCGGCCCAGGGCAAGGGGGCGGGCGCCCAGTCGGCCGCGGGCGCCCCCACATCAGGGCTGCAGTCAGGCGGCTCGGCCACGCAAAAGAAGGCCGTCATCCAGCGGTTCGAGTCCAACGAGCACAAGAAGATGGGCGATGCGGGGTCGGGAAACGCCAAGATCGAGCTGAGCCCGGGCTTTGAGGTCAGCTTTGGCGACATCACCGCCACGGCCGGCGACTACTTCAAGAGCGTCGCCCAGATCGAGGAGCTCGCCGGCAAGCCGGGCGACGGCAAGAACTGTCCCGGCACCCGAGACGAAATCCTCTATGTACTGCGGGTCGAGGTGCAGGGCCACGAGGACGAGGAGGAGTCGTTTGGCGCCGACCTGCGCAGGACCGTCAAGAAGCGCTATTACGAGATGGCCTCGTTCAACCCGACCCACTTCACCAACTCCGAGCGCGGCGACGATGCGCTGACCCACGAGCAACGGGCCAACAAGCGGGACAAGGCAGGAGAGCCGGTCAACAACGCGGGCAGCTACCGGAAAAACCACATCGATGCCATCAAGGCCGCCGCCGAGGCCGGCAAGTCGGGTGACCGCAGAGACAGAGCTCTGCTCCACGAGGCCTTTGCCAGTCACTTCCTCACCGACGCCTATTCGGGTGGACACGTGCGCACCGAGCGGGTGTCCATCGAACACTGGTGGAACGAGCGGGTGCCCATGTTCTGGACCAACTTGCACTGGTGGATGGCCGAGCGGATCGCCAGGTATATCGACGAGAATAACTGGCGCGGTGACTTGGTCACAGTTAACTATATGTGGCGCGAGGGGCGCACGACAATCGCGAAGACGCTCCAAGATAAGGGCATACCCAATTTGACGTTTGGCAACGTCATCTCCGGCGCGGTCCACGACATGGACAACCAAACCGGGGTCGACGTGCAGGTGGGCGACCAGATCGTCAAGCTATTTGGTGACGGCGAGGTACTCGACAAAAATGACGCCCCCAAGACCCGTGGAATAGAGACGGGCAAGCTGGCGGCGGCGGCGGTCAAGGTGAGCCTCAAAGACATTCACGACGCCCATGCCATGGGCAAGGCCGGCCAGGATCCCGACGCTGTGGTGGCGGCTCTCAACCTGTCAGACGGCCTATTTCGCGCCGAGCAATTGTGGCCCAAGGCGCTGCCAGATAGCGCACCGGGCCAGGCCGAGACTCCCAAGTGGCAACGGGAGACCGTCGATGAGCTGCTCCGAGACGGCACGATGAGAGAAGCTCTGCGCGTATTCGCCAACAACAAGGCGGACGAGCTCGGCAAAGAGATACAGATGGATGAGGAGTACAAGGACGAGGCGCTAAAGAAAGGTGTGCTTGCCCTCCTCAAGGGCGACCAGAGCAAAGTCATTACCACGTTTGAAGCAGTCATCAACTACGTCCCCGACACCCGCGAGCCCGTCCACGCTGGTAACCAAGACCCGGACGCTGAACCACAACGAGCGGAGAATATCAACGCCGACGACAACGCCATGGAATACTACAGGAAGGCCCGGGCCGAGGGAGCCCTGGCCACCCTGACCACCGAGCAGAGGCACAAGGCCATCCAGTTTCTCGTGTCTGGCTCGTGCGCCGACGACGAGGAGCGGGCGATCATCGAGATGCTCGACACGGCCACGGTCCCCAACATGGTCACCATCGTCAAACAACTGGGCAATGGCGACGTCGCCAAGGGCATCGACTACCTCGACTCGGGCATCGACGGCGCCGAGTGGAACACCCTGTGCAGCAAGGTCCTGAGCAAGAGCCCCGAGACGTCTGCCCACATGGACGACAACGGAGTGCGCGCCGCGGTCGCCCTGAGCGAGCACATCGACCTGAATTCGGAGCAAAAGCAGGCGTGGATCACCACGCTCATGGCCGGATCCTGCGGCGACGACGACGAGGCGGCCATCATCCGCATCATCCAGTCGAGCCTGCCCGGCGATGTCAAGACTATCGTCGACGGCATCGGCTACGATAAATTCTGGTCCAAGATCGACGGCGCCGAGAGCGCGCAGATGACCGGGGTGCTCAAGGACAAGGGCTACTTTCGCTCCATGAGTCTGGAGACCAAGATCGACTGGGTACAGCGCATGTCCAGCGCGCGCACCAACACCAACGCCCAAGAGCTCATCATGGCCATCCTGGAGAGCTCCAGCCCGGCCGAGGCCAAGGCCATCGTCGACAAAGTCGGCAGCACCAGCCTCGACTGGGATCTCACCGGCTCGCACCAGGAGCGCTTCGATGCGGTGCGCATGGATGATGACGGGGTGCGCGCAGCCGTGGACGCGGAGCGGCACCTGACTGCGGACCTGGCCACCAAGACAGAGTGGATCACGACGCTCATGGACGGATCCTGCGGCAACGACGACGAAGCGGCCATTATCCGCATCGTCGAATCGAGCGCCGACGGCGATGTCAAGTCCATTGTCGACAACATCGGTTATGGCCAATTTTGGTCCAAGATCGACGGCGCCGAGAGCGCGCAGATGACCGGAGTACTCAAGGACAAGGGCTACTTTCGAGTCATGAGCCAATCGACCAAGATCCACTGGGTGGAGCGCATGGCCAGCGGGCGCACCGGCGACAATGCCCAGGAGCTCATCGTGTCCATCCTGGAGAGCGCCGACAAATCCGAGGTGAAGGCCATCATCAAAAAGGTCGGTAATCTCGACTGGGATCTCGACGGTTTACACCAGGACCGCTATGACGCGTTGAAGAAGATACATGGACTGTAGTAGCACTGCTCCAAACCCCGCCAGAGCATCATCTGGCGGCGCGTTCATGCCTATCGTCATCTCCATGGCACTGGTCGCGGCCTATGGGTCGCACTCGTGCAGTGGCAAATCATCCATGTCCAAACTCGACCTGGCGGTGACAGACTACGGGCCCGCCCGCGGGGCCGCCGGCCTGTGGGCATCGCCCGACGGGCGCTTTTTGGCGGCCGAGTTGATCTTTGTCGGCGAGCCCCGGATGTCGCCAGTGATCAAGGTGATCGAGCGGTCCACCGGCGAGGTGGTGGCCCGCGCCCGCGGCAACGTGGTCGCCGGCCCGGACAACAGCGGCGAGGTGGCTTACGTGACCGCTGAGGACCTGACCCACCCGGTGCTGCGCTCGACCGCTCGCCCGGATCTGGCCATCCCCCTGGGACCGGCCGGCGGCGATTACGCCCGCTGGCGGGGCTACCGGCTGGGGGCCAGTCGCGACCGGGTCGTGGTGCTGCACGAGGAGGGCAAGTCCCTCACCCTGGAGCTGGTCAGCCTGGCCCCGAAAGTCCCGCCAAGCGTCCTGGCCAGCCGTACCCTGTCCAACCGGGAGATCTTTCGCTTCGCCGCTGCGGCCAGTCCCACCGACGACGTGCTCTTTCTCTCGGGCGAGACCCCGGGCAGCGCTCCGGAGGAGGCCAAGGGCCACGTCATCGCCATCGATGGCAACACCCTGAAGGAGCGCTGGCGCACCCCGTGGACACCGGGTCACGGATTCCTTGACCGGCTCGCCGTCGGAGTCACTGGTGACGGGGCGATCGTCGCGGCTTATGCTCCCAGTGGCCTGATGCTCGTGGACGCGCGCTCGGGTGGCGGCGCCTCCATGGTCAAATTCCAGGGCTACGATGGGGTGAAGCTCATCGGCGTTCCGGGCCGGCGGGCCCTCGTGGCGCTGCGCGTCTTTGACCGCCCCGTCCACAGTAGCGAATACAACATCGAGGTCATCGAGCTGCCGGCAGGCGCGGTGACCAAATTGCGCCCGGACACCGGACCCAGCAATCTTCCGTCGATTGCCGTGTTCGGTTCCACGGTCCTGGTCGCCCCCGGGACCGCGCCGCGCTGGGCCAACGACCCGGCGAGCTGGGGTCCCGAAGTGCGCGGCTTTGTTCAGCAGCCCTGAGTACGGTCGTCAGAGCTCACCCGAAGGGTGGCGATCGGCTACCATGGCGTGCATGGATGTCGCCGAGCACCACGACTCCCCGCTGGCGCTCTATTGACAAGTGGTCGCACTGGGCTCGCATCGCCTCGTCGACAGGCTCATCGAAGACGCGATAAGCTCATCGTGCAGGTCACCGGGTGCTGTCCAGGGATACATCCACGCCGACGACGGGGGCGCGGACTCGCCGTGGAGCAATCTCACAGCTGTACCGGCAGCGCGCGAGATTGGCCAGGCGAGCAGGCTGCCGTCGTCAGTCGTCGAGCAGGCCAAGCACATCCTCGGTCGCCAGGACGGTGGCGAATTCGCCGTGCAAATTGGCCAGAGAGATGTCGTGAATCTGCTCGGCCGGATACTGCCTGCCATCGGGTCCGTCGCGATCAAATGCGGCTGTGGCATCGGAGACAACGTGGGTGTCGAAACCCAGGTTCGCCGCCATGCGCACGGTTGTCGACACACAGTGGTTTGTGGTCAGGCCGGTAACAACCACAGTTTCGATCGTTTCTTGTCTGAGTTGGTCTTCCAGATCGGTACCGATAAATCCACTGTTCACCTCTTTTTGAATCACCGGCTCTCCGGCTGCAGGGCGGACCAGATCCTTGATCTCGCAGCCGCTTTGATCGGGCCGAAGCGGCGAGGTGGGATCGCGTGAGAGGTGCTGGACGTGAAAGATCGGACGCCCTGTCTCGCGCCAGGCAGTGAGTAACGCGGCGATATTTTGCTCGGCGTGTGGATTGTTGCGGCGACCCCACACCGGATCGTTGAAGCCTTTTTGAACGTCGATGATGATCAGCGCTGTCTGTTTTGCAAGTGACTTCATGGGCTCTTTCGTCCTCCGGCTAGGCCATTCGATCTGTGCACGCAGCGGCAGGTTTCGGCTCAGACACCGTCACCCCCGTCATTGTCGGGCTTTTTCGGTAACTGGGCCGCGATGGTGCGACCCAGCTTGGTGCCGCCGAGCACGTCGGCGAAGATGTGGGCGATGTCTTTGCCCTTGAACAGGCTGACCAGGTTCATGTTCCTGGCCACTTCACCGAGCATGATCTTGTCGCCCAGCGCAGTGAGCGCCTCGACCAGGGCGGGCTGAATCGCCTGCCGCTCGGCCACAGTGGCCTTGCTCTGCACCTCGATGCGCTGCATCTCGATGTTTGTCAGAGCTTGCCGGTAAGCCTGCTCCTCTTCGTGGGCGAGACGGTTCATATCGACCTTGGCCGTGGTGGCATCGCGTTGCCGGGCGATGTGGGCGTCGTTTTGCGACTTTTCCCGGGCCAAGGTGCTGTCCAGGATGATCTGCTCGCGGCCGGCGGCCAGCTCGGCAGCTTCGCGCTCGGTCGCTTCCCTGCCGCGCAACTCGGCCAGCCCGGCCTCCTGGGTCAGCTTGCGCAAAAGCTCGTCGAGCGAGGCCTTGCGTTCCGTGGCCTCGCGTTTCATTTCCTGGCGCTCGCGTTCGATGTCGTGGCGCAGCTTCTCCGAGCGCAACTGCTCGGATATCTGGCGGTCGCCGATGACCAGGGCAACTGACTCGCGCTGCACACTTTCGAGCAAAACGGCGATCTCTTTGTCCAATATCTCGGACGAGAGTACCTCGACCTCGGTGACCCGCATGCCGTTTTCGTCAAATAGTCGGCCCTGGCGGCCCTCCGCGGTTTTTTCACCGAGGACCGCGTCTCGAATGACGCTCGAGATATTGGGCCAAATTTCGTTGAGAGCCATCTGGCGGGCTCGACTTCGCACCAGCGAACGAAGGTGATCGCAGAGCACGCCGACGTAGTTCTCGTGATTGAACCAGCGGTCTTTGAACTGCAGGTCGAAGTTGACCTGGTAACTCACCTCGGCATCTACTTTGACGAAATCGGCGGTTTCCAGGGTGACCATGTCGGACACCCGGTTGCCCACTGTGCGCAAAAAGCACGTGCGCAATGGATGCCTCGCGCTCTTGGGCCGGCCGGTGGACAGAGCCATTGGCACCAGCGTCTCCTCGTACTCGAGCAGCTCGACGCACGGCCCCTCGATCACTCGCTGGCCATCGGCCGACGTGGCCAGCACTGCATTGTTGTGCGGTACCGTGATCGAGATGGCCCACGGCGTGGTCACCGGTTCGTCGGTGAGTTTGTGTGGCTCGCCGAGCGCGATCCACAAATTCCAGTCGTCGGACGAAATGGTGCGGGTAATATGGACTTCTTTGCGGGGGTCGACCAGATATGACTGCTTGCCGCGCACCGTGCGAACCTCCCCGGTGGCCAGGTCGCGCACGTAAATGCCGCTCTTCTGATCGATACCGATAGCCTCGATGAAGATCTCGGAGTGATCATTGCCGACGTGGGGCTGGCCGTTGAGTGGGTGGAGAATCTCGACCTCGTTAAACGGAAAGAAAAACGAATTGACCCCGGTCAAAATGAATTCATCGCCCGGCTGATACACCTCCGTGTCCAGATGAACCCCGCGCGGCAAGAGCGCGGCCAGTTTGTCGCGGGCGATCGGTGCGATGAAACGCAGCCACAGGGCGCGCTGGGGCAAGAGCTCGTAGGCATCGTAAATGCGGTCGCGCGACCCCTTGGTCATGAACGAGTCGTACGGCCCGGGAAACACCCGCGCCGGACCGCGCTTGATCTGCCGCTTGCCGTCGGCATCGATGATCACGCAAAACTCCTTTTCGCTGAGCACCACAGCCTGGCGGATCAACCGCATTTTTCTGACCTCGCGCTCGAGCGCGCGGCGGTGTACATCACTGGCCAGAAGCTGCTGGATCTCGTCGCTGGACAGGCGCGGCTGCCCGGCCCCGGACGGGGTTGGCTCGGGCTGAAGAGGAGGGCGCTGAGCCTGGTGGCGGACGCGTGCCGCTTGTTCGACCTTGGCGTAGCGGGCCTGGCGCATCGGCTTTTCTCGCCTGCGCTTGCGCCGCGCCTCGTCCACTTCTTTGTCCGCGCCCTCGGCGGCCTCTGCCAGCTCGAGCGGCAAGGCACCGGCCGGGCCCGGCGGGGCCACGGCCTGTGGCGATATCTCCGTGGGCGGAGGCGGTGGCACCGGAAGGGCCGCGGCCGGTGCTGGCATCGACGACAGGATCCGGCGCGCAGCAGCCGCGTTCAGCACCTTGCCCTGATTGTCGACCGACAGATCGGGTACCACGTCCACTCCAGTGGGCGGAATATAGAACTGAGTGTCCAACCCCCGAATCACGATGAGCTGGCCCCGGGTGAGGCTTACATCGCCGATCTCGGCCTCGCTCATCTCGCTTCCGCCCGATCCGCCCGCCACTTCCTCCGCCGTGGCAGTCGTGATCGTGGCCGATTTGGCAGTAATTACATAATACGGTGCGTTCTCGTCGACCTCGCCGTAGACCTTGACCACGAGGTACTGATTGGAAGCCAGTTCGTGGGCGTCGCGGATCTCGACCCGCTGGCCCGGCCGCAGATAAAAGCTGCACGGCCCTGGAATCATGTTGCGGGTCCCGTTGCGCAGTTCGCGCGACTCGTTGCGACCGGGCCGGAACTTGCCGTTGGGGCCCTCCTCCTCGCTTTCGATCAGTGGATTGTAGAGCACCGCGTATTGCGCATCGGACAGCTCGACCATGCGCTGCGGTTGCCCGCTGGGATCCTCTCGAAACCCGCCGTTGCCGTCGTCGATCACCACTCGATCAGCGGCGGTCGGCGACACCATGGTGGGTCCGACGTGAAGGATCACCTCGCCTTTGTCGTCGTCTTGAACCCACAAAAATTGGCGATCCGTGACGGGGATCTTGCGGCTTCCGCGTTCGGCCATGCGCTGCACTCCTCGTGTGTTGTGACCGGGAGCGGCAATGCTACACCCAGTGGTCCTCTCTTCTCCACGCGCCGCGCCCACATATGAGCGGCCGATCGAATGGCGGGCGACGCGATCGGCAACCGGCCATTGACCCACAGGTTGCGCGCATTATCCTGGGCCGATGCAGACCATTGTGTGCGAGCATCTCCATCAGCCCGGCGGCTGGCTGTCGCCGGGCACGCTTCACGTCGATGGCGACGGTATGATCACCCGGGTCGAGCGGGGCGCGTCCGGCCAGGTTACCGTACGGCTCGATGGCTGGGTGATCCCCGGCATGGCCAATGTGCATTCCCATGCGTTTCAGCGCGCACTGGTCGGCCTGACCGAGCGCGCCGATCCTGCCCGCGCCGACTCGTTCTGGACCTGGCGGGTCGAGATGTATCGACTCGCCCTTGCCATCGAGCCCGAGGACATTTCGGCCATCGCCGCCCAGCTCTACGTCGAGATGCTGGAAGCCGGTATGACCGCGGTGGGAGAGTTCCATTACCTGCACCACGATCGCGACGGCTCGCCCTACCCGGACCGAGCCGAGACCAGCCACCGAATCGTCGCAGCGGCGCGAAAGGCTGGCATCGGGCTCACCCTCTTGCCTGTACTGTACATGAAAGGAGGCTTTGACAGCGAGCCCATGGCCGAACAGCGGCGGTTTATTCACGGCACGGTCGGCGAGTTTGTCGCCACCCTCGAAACGCTGGCAGTGCCGGAACAGCCGAGCCGGCTCGTGCGCCTCGGTTTCGCTGCGCACAGCCTGCGCGCAGTAGTCGGTGACGCTCTGCGCGAGGTGGTGAGCGAAATTCGCGCGCGCGATTCTCGCGCACCGATTCATATCCACATCGCCGAGCAAAAAAACGAGGTCGATCAAGCGGTGCCAGTTCTCGGCGACCGACCGGTGCGCTGGCTGGTTGGCCAGTTCGGCGACGAACTCGACGAACGGTGGTGCCTGGTCCACTCGACCCATGTCGACCCGGGCGAGGTGGCTCTACTGGCGTCCAGCGGGGTCGTGGTCGGCCTGTGCCCAACGACCGAGGCCAATCTCGGTGACGGCGTGTTTCCGGCGGTGGATTTCGTGGCCAGGGGGGGCAAGCTGGCCATCGGTAGCGACAGCCACGTCACGGTCAGTGCGATCGATGAGCTTCGCACTCTGGAGTATGGACAGCGACTCGTCAAAGAGCAGCGCAATCTGCTCACCGGCAACGACGAGCATCACGTCGGGCGTTTTTTGTTCGATCGCGCAGCCAGATCGGGCGCCGATGCGCTCGATCAACCGATCGGCGCACTGGTGCCGGGCCGGCGCGCCGATCTCGTCGCACTCGACGCAGATCATCCCCGGCTGGTCGGTCACGGGCCCGACACAGTGCTCGACGCGTGGATCTTCGGCACCGCTCACGGTGCCGTACGCGACGTCTTTGTCGCTGGACAGCAGCGAGTCAACAACGGTGCCCACCTTGGGCGTCAGGAGACAGCCGCGCAGTTTGCACGCTCGATCAAGCGATTGCGCGGTCTGTGACTATGCCGCACGGTCGTCCGCGCGACTATGACTCGGGCTGGCCAGCAACCAGATCGCGGGCCCGACCCAGGATTGCCGCGGCGATTTCATCCTTTCGGGCCCGGATGGTGACGACAAATCCATCGGCTGCCCGACTCACCTCAGCGCTCACGCCTTCCAGCATGAGTGGGCAGTAGCCCATGAACGTAGTCGAGTAGCCCATGACCGCTGCCCTCGCCATGTGACATCGCATCGACTGGCGCAGCCAGTCTGCAGTCAAGCCACGCACTGGTTTGAACGTGACCTGGGCGCCGCGGATGTCGCCGGAAACCCGATATGGCTCGACCCTGGCGATATCATCCCGATGAAAGAATGGGCTGTGACTGATCTCTTCTTCTCCGAGCCCAGCACAGGCCTGGCGCTCGGCCCGGATCAGCGTGGCCGCCTGGGCGCGGTGATCCGACGCCGCGCGCAGATGCTCTGCAGCGTGGGCACGGTGATGTTCAGTGGGATTGGCGTGGGTGTTCCAGCATGGCCGCATCACCCGGATCGGTTCGATCCCGCTATAGGGAATGCCGGCCAGAGGACGATCGAGACACTCGATCGGAGCGCCGTCTGGGGTTTCGGCTCCGGGCACGTATAAATCGTTGTGAGCTCGGGCCTCGCGCTCGTGACGCTGGGCCTCCTCGATGTGTTCATTCACGCTCAAAGGACGGGCATGCCCCGGATCTTTCGGCGGAGGAGCGGAACAGGCACCCACAACAAAAAGCACCGTGCACAGCGGAATCGCTCTCATGCGGCCACACGCTGCATGATCCCGGCCAATCCGTACCGAGCCCAGCTGGCGATTTCGCGTATTCTTTGCGCTCAGCCATCCCCGGTCTGCAACAAATGCGCGCCAATACAGCGCAAGGTTGGGTTTGTTTTGGGCAAAGACCCGGCTCGGCCGTCCGCACCTCGACCTCGGTACAATTGAAGTGGCAGCAAATATGTATTTTGGAGCTCTCGTTGCCGAGGTGCGATCAATGGTACTCTTGGCCTCGCTGACCTTGTGCTGCCGGTCTTTCGTGTCTCGCCGCGGGTGGGCGCGGGAAACGTCGCGTGCGGCCAGCTGCGCGAGATGATGTGACGTCGTGCTGGGCCGGGCGGGAGCGAACCACTGGCAACCGGATTGGTATACTCTCGGGCCGTGGCATTTCGACTGCGAGACGCTCTCAATCGCGACGTGATATTCATTCGCCCCCCGCAGCGCATCGTCTCCCTGGTGCCGAGCGACACCGAGACTCTGTTTGCTCTCGGTGCGGGTGACCGTGTGGTCGGGCGGACCCGATACTGTGTCGAGCCGGTCGGGCAGGTCGAGGATATTCCACTCTGTGGTGGCACCAAGGACATCGACGTAACTGCAGTGGCAAGACTCCAGCCAGATCTGGTGCTGTGCAATCGGGAAGAAAACGCCCGCCCGCCGCTTGAGGCGCTGGCTCAAAACGGCCATCAGGTCTACGTATCGTTTCCCCGCCGCGTGGCCGACGGCCTGGCCCATGTCGCCCGACTGGCTCGCATCGTGGGAGTGGCCGAAAAGCCCGATATCCGCGATCTGATCCGACGCGGCCACCACATGCTCGGCAAAGCACAGAGAGCGGCAGGGCTAGCCGATGCAACCGAAGTTCGAGCCGCGCCAGGTGATGGCCGCCTGCGGGTATTCGTGCCCATCTGGAAGGATCCGCTCATGACCATGAGCGGCGACACGTTTGGCAGTGACATGCTGGCAATGGCCGGAGCGCGCAACATTTTCGGCAACCGCGAGCGGCGCTATCCTCTGGCCGCCGATCTCGGCCACAGGCCGGCATTTTCAGCCGATCAGATCGGCGACCGGGACACCCGCTATCCGCGCATTTCCACCGACGAGCTGATCGCGCGCGCCCCCGAGGCCGTGCTCTTGCCCGACGAGCCGTACTCTTTTGACCAGACCGACGTCGACCACTACTGCACCCACAACACTCCCGCCGCCAGGCGTGGCGCTGTGCGCTTGGTGTCGGGCAAAGATCTCTTTTGGTACGGCGCGCGCAGCATGGAGGCGCTGCCACGACTGCGGCGCGTGATCGCCGAGCTCGCTGCCCTGGGGAAATAGCCCGGGACTGGCCCGGGCCTGGCAGGCCGCGATCAGCGACGGCCGAGCACCTGACGCAGATAGTTTGGCAGCGCCAGAGCAGCTCGATGAATGTCGCGGTTGTAGTACTTGCAGTCGCGCTCGACCACCTCCAGCCGGACTGCATCCATTGCGGCGAGATCGATCGCGTCGCCGGCGCAAGTCCACGACCAGCTACCCGAGGCATAGATCGGTACGGGACCAAAGTACGGCGTCACAGCGGAGAATATCTCGCCCAACCTGCGCTGGATATCGAGAAACACGTCGCCCATGTAAAACGGCGACTCGCTCTGCAGGGCAAACAAACCGGCCGGTTTGAGAACGCGTTTTACCCCGCGGTAGAAATCGCTGTTGAAGAGCCCTTTGCCCGGGCCGACCGGATCGGTCCCGTCCAAGAAGACCACGTCAAACGGTGCGACTTCGGCATTCTTGACAAAGCTGATGCCATCATCAATGCGAACCTGCAGACGTGGGTCGGTCCAGGCACCGAGACCCGGCATATGCTTCTTGCAGGCATCGACCACCGTGCCGTCGATCTCCACCATGATGACTTCTTTGACCTCGCTATGACGCAGCACTTCGCGCGCTGTACCGCCATCGCCGCCTCCGATGATGAGCACTCGTTCGACCGACGGCGCAGTGACCAGTGCTGGATGAACCAGCATCTCGTGGTAGAAGAACTCGTCCCTGTCACTGGTCATGAAAATATCGTCGATGACGAGAGCCCGGCCATATGCCGCCGTGTCCACGATCTGAATGTGCTGAAACTCGCTGCACTCGTCGAACACTGTGCGCTCGACTCGCAGCGAGTAACGGGCTTTGTCATCGAATTTCTCCTCGTACCATAACGCCACGGTCAGCCCTCCCTTGATGGAGATTCATCGATGCGGGAGACTCCGGCCCCGCCTTGTCCGCCTTGCCCCGGCAAGGAATGCGCCGAGCCTTCCCGCGGCCGGGGCGTATCATCGTCACCTTCGTGATAATGACGCATGATCTGCATCGACGGCCCCGGTGGAAACGTGCCCCGGTGCACAACCATTACTTCGGAACGCTGGGCCGAGAGCTTGTCGCGAATAAAATCGTGAGCCCGTTCGGGTGTGCACTCGCCACAGGTAAAGAAATCGACGGCCACATATCCACATTCAGGCCAGGTGTGTATCGATAAGTGAGATTCTTCGACGACCACCACACCGCTGATGCCGTAGGGCGAAAAGCGATGAAACGTCGAGGCGACTACAGTCGCCTGCGCAGCCTCGGCTGCCTTGCACATGATCGTCTCGATACGCGTCGAATCATTGAGAATCTCGGTATCACAGCCGTGATACTCCACCAGTAAATGCTGCCCGAACGTGTCCAATCCATCTTACTCCTGTGGTTGGGGGTGGTTGAAAGCAAAGACAGACATAGTTACGGGAATCATCGCCAAAAAACAAGCCCCATGTGAAAATTGCTAACCAACTCGAACCGAGACATGGACCGGGCGAGCTATACTCGGTCTATGGCCAAGGGCAAGCGGAAGAGCAAACGGCGCCGACGCAAGGGCTCTTCAGGTCGTCGCAAAGGTGGCCTGATGACAGGAATGCGTAGTGGTTTCAAGGGGATTGCTGATTCAGTCACGGGCAAAGAAGAGTCGGATAAGTACAAGTGGTGGGGCCGCATCATCACGGTGTTGCTCCTGGCTGCCGCCATCGGCTTGCTCGCCAACAATCTGTGACACGGCAAGCCGAGGGGAGCGTTGTGTCCATCATACTGGCTCGCGTGACCTGTTCGGTAAGCCAGCAGTGATCGCGCTGGCCCGGATGATCGATCCATCATAGCTCTGTCGTGAGGTTGCAGCTGCCGAGTACGATCTGGCCCCCACGACCGGCGCCCTGGAAGCATTCGGGAAAAATCGTTTCCCCGAATCTGCGTGCGCCCCGGCCGAGAGCGGCGATCAGCCGATTTCGGGCACATGGGGCGCCCGCCGGGAGTCCGCCGGACAGCTTGCTCATAATAGTAGCGGATTCGGACCGGGGAAAGGAAGGCCCGGGACCAGCGTAGAGGTCTCGGGGATCGATCGGCTCACCGGTCTCGGCGTCGACGAGAACCGGCTGCACTCGTCGGTCGGTCGCTCGACTGTAGATCCGGATCGGCTCGCGCGCTTTTCTGAAGGACCTGGCATCGCCGAAGAGCATCATCGCAATGAGAACCCCGGCAGCATCGAAGCCTTTTTCGGTGAGCTGGTATTCGTATTTCACTGTAAAACTACTATTGTTTGGCAAAAAGTTACATGATTCAAACTCAATATTTTGACGAATGCGGTATGCCTTGATCCGATGGTTGCACTCTTGTTGGTTGCAACATGGAACTATCCAAACTAAATTCAGTTTCATGATAGAACCATCGAAGAGCCAATGGCCGGCTACGTGGATTTCGAGTCAGCCACATTCCTGGCCAGACTGGCTGTGTTGATCCCGCCACCTCGAAAGCATTCGACCCGATACCACGGTATTTTCGCATTTGATCACTCATGGAGCCAAATCGTGCTGGACTCCGTGCTCTGCACGAGACCACCTGCTGCGGCCGCATCGGCTGGCGCCACGGGTAATTCACTGGGTGAATGCCTTCGCACAGGTGCGTTCTCGTCGCCGTGCCGAGGTGTTTTAGCCGGCCTCGTCGGCGACCACGGCCGCATTTGCTTGTCTTGCCCGGCACGAACTGCCGTGTTACGAAGAGGCGTTGCCTACCTCGCTGCGCAGCAAACTGATCATCGCCCTGTCCATACCGCTCGCGGTGCTGGCATTCGTGGGTGGTCTGTTGGCCATGGGCACGTGGCGTGCAATGGCGCACGTGGATCGCGACCACCTGCAGCACGACACCCTCGAGGCGTACATCGAGCTGGCGCTGGCCCGCAACCGCTACTTGATCGCGCGCGTGCGCCAGCTGGGCGACGACCGGGCGGCGACCGCGCCCGATATCGCGCGCGCGGCGGTCCAGAACGCCTTTGTTCGCGCCAGTGAGCTGGTCATACTCGACAGCGATGGGGCCGCTGACATGACCGAGCGACGGGCCAAACTCGATGCGATCGAGCAGGCGTTCACCGCCGTCGATGCGCAGCTCGACGCGCTGGTCCGCGGCGACGCGGAAGCGACTCGTCCGGTCACGCTGGCCCAGGTCGCCGATGTCCTCGGCTCGGATGCCAAGCGGCGCTTGCACGAGCTGTTCAACGAAGCGGTGAGCGGCGAACGTCGGGCCATCGCGATAAACCTGGAAAGTGAAGCCTTCTGGCACACCTTCGTATTCGCCGGTTCCATGGTCATCGCGCTGTGCACGTTCATCATCTCGACGATCCTGTCCTGGCGGGCGACGGAGAGCATCGGCTCGCCGGTCGATAAGCTGCTTGCGGCGACCGCACGGGTCGTGCGCTCGGACTTCTCGCATCCGGTGCAGATTTCCGAACCGACCGAGCTGTCGCAGCTCGGCAACGCGGTCAACAGTATGGCCGAACGCATGGAGAGCAGCCAGCGCGAGCTGGTCGAGGTCACTCAGACCAAGCACAGCCTGGAGAGCCAGGTCGCCGCGCGCACCCGTGCGCTCGAGCGGGCCAACGCGCAGCTGGGGGCGGAGAACAGACGGCGCCGCCAGCTCCTGGCCGAGCTCGGTCACGAGTTGCGCACCCCGATCACCGTGATCCGGGGCGAGGCGGAGGTGACGCTGCGCGCGCGCCACAGCAACGCGGACGAGTATCGCGAGTCGCTCAACCGCATCATCCATCAGGCCGAGCACACCGCACAGCTGGTCGACGATCTGCTGCTGTTGGCCCGCGGCGAGGCGTCCGACCTGCCGATCGAGCGCGAGCCGGTCGAGCTAGCGCCGCTGTTGCGCAGGTTGCACACCGACGTGACCGCGCTGGCTGCCCAGCGCCACCAGGACCTGGTTCTGAACGTGTCCAGCGAAGGCGCGATGGTCCTGGGCGACAGCCAGCGGCTACGCCAGATGGTCATGATCCTGTTGGACAACGCCTGTCGCTACACCCCCAACGGCGGCCGTATCGAGCTCTCCCTGCACGCCGACGACAGCGATGAGCTCGAGCTCTGCGTGCGCGATGACGGAGACGGAATTCCGGCCGACGAGATGCCCCACATCTTCGACCACTTTTTTCGCGGCCGCGCAGCGCAGAAACGAGCGCCCGAGGGCAGCGGCCTGGGCCTGCCCGTGGCCCAGCTGCTGGCCGAGCGCCACGGCGGCACGCTGACCATCGACAGCCGCCCGGGCCAGGGCACGCGGGTGTGCCTGCGCCTGCCCAACCTGCCAGATGAGGACGTGACCACATGAAACGCGTCCTGTTGATCGAGGACGACAAACGCATCATTGCGTTCGTCAAGCGCGGCCTCGAAGCTGAGGGCTACGGGGTGGATGTGGTGAGCGATGGCGAAGAGGGCATCCAGGCCGGCTCCGACGACGGCTACGGCGTCATATTGCTCGATCTGATGCTGCCGACAACGGACGGACGCGAGGTCTGCCGGCGGCTGCGCGGACGCGGTATCGACACGCCTATCCTCATGCTCACCGCACGCGACGCGGTCGAGGACCGGGTCGAAGGCCTGCGCCTGGGTGCCGACGACTATCTCACCAAGCCGTTCGCGTTCGAGGAGCTGCTGGCCCGCATCGAGGCGCTGATGCGACGCTCGCCGCACTACCGGCCGACTTTGACTCGATTTGAGATCGGGCCTCTCACCCTCGACCGCGAGATCCGCCAGGTGACCTGCGACGGCGAGGTCATCAAGCTCACTCCGCGGGAGTTTGCCCTGCTCGAGTTTCTGATGAGCTCGAGCGGCCGCGTGGTCAGCCGCACGCGCATTCTCGAGGCCGTGTGGGGCTATCAGACCGACCCGCTCACCAATGTGGTCGAGGTCTATATACGCCAGCTGCGCAAAAAGATAGACCAGGGTCGCGAAACCCGGCTGATTCATACAGTGCGCGGCTTCGGCTACAAAATCGAAGTAGCAGGTAGCTGAGCACTGCTCCCCGCAGTACTCAGCTACACCGCCGGGTTCCGAAACTGGATTTCCGGCGCTCTCATCAAATCCTCATATACATATCGGGTAACTCTCATTTTCGGTTCATCGAGTGCTCATCGGGGATTGCTAGTTTTCATTGCGACGGCGCACGAAGGGCTGTTTGGCGACGGCCTGCGCAAAATGAAAGGCACCTAGAATGAACTCCAAGCTGAACCTTGTCCTTGCCCTGCTCCTCCTCACCACCTCGGGTTGTGCCAGATTGGACGACCGCGAGTCGAGCCGCGGCGACGACATCGCCGCCACAGCCGCGGCCGCTACCTACCATAATGACAACCATGACGGTGACGACGATGATGACGATGGTGACGATGGTGATGACGACCGCAGCGAACCTGGCACCGAGACCGTGGGTGAGATCATCCTCGAGCCGGCCGAGCCGGGGCCGGTATTCGGCTATGAAGACGGTGTCGGCCCGGACTTATGGGCGGAGCTGTCGCCCGAGTGGTTCCTGTGCGGCGAGGGTGCGGCGCAGACGCCGATCGACCTGAACCCTGGACAGGCCGACATGGCCACCCTCGATAAACTCAGGCTGCACTACCGACCCACACCAGTCGACGTGGTCAATAACGGTCACACCGCGCAGTTCAACTACGAGCCCGGCAGCTGGCTGAAAATCGCCGGTACGCGCTACGAGCTGTTGCAGTTTCACTGGCACACCCCGAGCGAGCACACCTTTGTCGGCGAGCATCAGGTCCTCGAGCTACACCTGGTTCATCGCAACCGGCGGGGTGATCTCGCGGTCGTCGGGATCCTGGTCACAGCTGGCGACGAGAACGCCGAGCTGGCTTCGCTGGGCGGTGACCGCACGCTCGCGCAGATCTTGCCCCGGCAGGAGGGCGTGAGCTACCGCTTCGACGAGCTGGAGATCGACGCCTCCGGCCTGCTGCCCAGCGACCGCACGACTTTTCGCTATCACGGCTCCCTGACCACTCCCCCGTGCAGCGAAGGCGTACGCTGGTTCGTGTACTCCGAGCCACTCACACTGTCCACCGAGCAGATAGATATCCTGCGCAACGCTCTGAGCCAGCTGAAACACGCCGGCAACGATGGCAACAACAACCGGCCGCTGCAGCCGCGCAATGGTCGGGTGGTGAGCCTGAGCCGGTAATTTGCGATGTGCGGCTCGCACCTGCAAACCACACGCAAATAGCTGATTTTCATAAAACTCGACTCAGGTGACGACGCGAGGGCGCAGGCTGTACAGGGCCATTTCACCAGGTGCTTGGCCTTATCGCAGCAGATACAACCGCATCCGGTGAGCTCGTGAATCATGTGAGCCAAGAGGTTTTGTCCCCGGGGCGGAACCATCCACAGCGATAGTGGATGTATGGGCCAACATTCGAGCTTCAGACTGACCGAGCCGGGCCGGGGGGCCTGGTACTTCGGGCCGGGCCGGGGGGGGGCGGGGGGGGCCGGCTCGGGGGCCAGGCCCCCCCGGCTGTCATGGCCGAGCCGAGCGACTCCGCGGCTTAGAGCCGGTCCAAAAACTCTCCGCGTCGCCAGAGCGGCGATCCATCACCGCCAGCGGGCTTGCTCGTCGGTCAAATACAGCCAGTATTCTCCACTCCTCGCGCACCCACTGGCGGCGCGCCTCGTCGCTCTGGCTCGG
>JAKSDA010000467.1 GCA_022360315.1 Pseudomonadota bacterium | reverse complement strand
GTGGTCGCCGCCGCCAGTGAAGCGAAAAGCGCCTTGCGCGGCCGCATGGGAATGATCACCGCAAAGATCAAGATGATGATATTGGTCGGGGAAAAGACCGACATGTGGCCGTACTGATCTTGCATGTAGATCTGAACACCCATCGCAGTCATAAAACAGATGATAAATTCGTAGAAGAGCCCAAACGTGAATATGCGGCTGGCGCTCCATCGTTTGTTGCGAACGGCAAAATAAACCAGCAGCGAGATGATGCCGGCCGAGATGTCGAATGCCGACGCCACGACCGAGCTGATCCCCTTGGCCAGGAGAAAGAGGTGAACCGGCGTTGCCACGGCGCCCAACACGGAAAAGAACAGGGCAAGTATGGCCAGGCGCTGACGCGCCCCGTCGAGCAAATCAGAGGGGATAACGTCGGCCGAGCCTGCGATCTGACTGTTCGGACGCCCAGCTATGGGCAGAGAGAACACCGACTTGCGCGGTCGAATGGCATCGGGTCGCATGACTTATGTCAAGGAGACCGCCTTTGCTCGGTCCTTGCAAGTCCCTCGACCACGTAGTGAGCCTCACGTCATGGGCCGGCATCATCCTGCTCGCAACAACCAATCGACCCAGCACCGATCTCCTCAACAACCTCCTCAACAACCAGTGCAGTCGAGATCAGCGACCTCCCACCCCGTCCTCCATCGAAATTCTTCGCCGCACCGCCGTAATCGGCGGGCTGGTCGGCCATAATGGGTACTTACTTGCGGGTCGCGGTACTCAGTAGCAGTCGTTGTTCCCGCACGGCGAGCAATACGATGAGGTCTTCCAGCCGCATCCGCCGGTCACGCTGCTGAGTATATCGTCGTCGAGTTCGGGCAGAGCGGCCGGATTGTCTGGAAGGGCCGCTTTCTGCTCGTCGCTGAGCTCGGCGTAATACTCGCCATCGCGCCAGGCACGGATGATCTTGTTGAGTTTGTCTCTCTTCATGGTAACAGCTCCTTTTGCTTGAACTCGGTTGGTATAGAAACCACGACGAGACCGCCAACCTCGACCTCGACGCTGCCCTTCGCATCTCGAAGAGCGTCACGATTCGAACACGTTTACCGTCGGTGCAGCCAGAACTAATGGTGATGGCAGTTTCTCGGGCTCTGCGAGCCTGGCCAAACCATATGCAACCCCCGCGAGTCCGACCATCAGACCGGGAGTTTCCAGATTGCCCGGCAGTCCAAATAACCACCCCTGATTCTCGATATTGGCCAGCACGCCTCCAGCTATCCGATAGACTCTATCTTGAAGTATATCATCGCCCATGGCGTGTGCAGTCGCCAGCAAAAAATCGAGATTGCCGAGGTCGCCGTGACACAGGCAATGGTTCTTGCCAAAACCCCGCTCCAGGGTGGTCGAGATGGCGATGTCGATATCCCGACGGACGTCGGCATTGTCGAGATAGGGCAGCCCGGCGAGCCGCGCCAGACCGATGCCCGGAGCACCGTGACACCACGCGCACCTGAAGTGCTCCCCGGCACTGCCATCGAGTCCGCTGGCCTCAGCTGTGCTCGCACATAAATCTGGCCAGTTTCGTTCTGCCGAGGAGTAGAGGCTGTGCTCGAAGGCCAAGGCCTGCTCAGCGGTCCGGTGAAAGCGCTGGTCTCCGGTTGCGGCCCCCAGCCGGAGCAGAGCCAGGGCAACCCCGGCCGCGCCGTGAGAGATGCCGGCCAGCGGACGCGGGCCAGCGATCCGCATCACCCAGCCGATGCCGTGCGCCTGCCGCGTAGCCCCCGTGATCAGGCGTTCACCGCACGCGCGAGCAATGTCGAGGAGGAAGTCTGAAGGGCGATGCTCGGCCAGGGCAAGCACACAGAGAATACAGCCGGCCGAACCCGCGATCAGGTCGAATAGATCGTCGTTCACCACGAGCGGATGCAGGTGCCGCGCGTAGCCCTCGGCTTCGTCGAGCAGCGCATCGTCGCCCCACAGAACACCCATATGCGTCAGTGCGTAGATGACTCCACCCCATCCGTTGAAACCGCCGATTCCCTGTGGCAGCGCGATCTCTCGCTCGATCAGATTGCTCTGCGCGCGCAACGCCCGGCGGGCGACATCGGCGAAGCGAGCGTCATCCGTGACCGCGCCCAGGTAAGCCAGAGAAAAGGCGATACCCGGCAAACCCACATAGAAATCCGGGCCGGCCGACATCGATATCCACCCTTCGGAATCGCGGTGGTCGAGAGTTAGCCATAACGCCTCGTCGGGGCTCTCGAACGCCCGCTCGAGTAAGCGCTCGCCAGCCCGGCAAGCAACGGCCAGCAGCTCGTCTCGCCGGGCCGGTTGCGAGCCCGGATGAAAGTCGTAAGACGGACGCTCGTGCTGTCCCTGCGAGACTCGCACCACCTCGAGAGAGTCGTGGATCGCGCTGTCCTGGCGGCGCAGATCGCGGTCCGAGAACGCGGCGAGCCGGCGCCGAACCCGGTCCAGGCCACTGTCTTCGAAGAAGTCGGCCAGCCGATCTCCCGTCGAAGTATAGAGGTCGCGGGCGCCGGGTCGGGTGACAAAATGGGGCACGTCGCCGCGGGCGAGATCGCGCGCCTCATAGGGGACGATCGGGCGCAGAAACGGGCGCTGTTTCAGCTCTCCCCACAAGCGGCCAAGCAGCATGTCTGGCTCAAGGCCGTTGCCCAGGAAGTGGGGGTGATAACTCTCCTGCAAGAAGTTTCCATACTTGGCCGTGTTGCGAAGGATTACCCGCGCCTCGCTGGCCGCGAATCTGTCCAGCGGCCCAAAAGGAGCTGTGAATTCTCGCCGATATTCGAGCAATAGCCGGAAGAGCCGGCCAAAACCATCTCTGATCTCGGCAGCATAGTCTGAGACCAGGAGGTCTCTATCGCCCACACGGGGCCGGTTTTCGCTGATGGAGATCTCGATATGACGACGTTCGACGCGCATCTCGTCGGTAAGTCGATTCGTCGTGGTCAGAACCGGATGTGGCGTCATCTGGCCCTCCCGGGACGCCAGACCGGAGAGATCGACGCCGATACGCTCGCCGTCTCCCCACACTCGCTGGGGTAGAAGGCCCGGGCGCAACACGGTATCGCGCAAGGGGGCGCCCGGCTGGCGGTCGGCTGCACACAGCGATTCGCCGTCTAGCAGCGGCTGAAATAGGGTTTCCAGGTCGACCAAGATCGGATGCTCACCGGCTGCGATGAGGTTTTCGTGGTGAAAATCGGTCCCCTGCAGCAAATAGAGCAAGGCCAGGTAACCGCCCTGCCGCCGGTAGAAGCGGCGCACCTCGGAGTCGGAGCGGCAGGGCGCAGCGGCGACAAACTCCATCCAGCCGTGATCGCCGGCATCAATGATGTCGAGAGTGCGATAGGCGGGCTCGAAGCCGCGCTCGCCCACCCATTCGAGCAAGGCCTGAAACGCGCTGGCGCCGGCCAGTGAGCGCGGTTTGTACACCACGCGCAAACCGCTGTCGAAACGCGCGATCAGAACCCCTCGGCCGTCGCGGTGGGGATCGGAGATCGCGCCCCGGGCCTCGATCAGACAACCGAGCGGCACACCTTCGGCCATAGTTTCGCGAATCTGCGCGGCGTCAGTGGCGAGGTTTTCGAGGAACGCGGCTCCGCTGTCCCGCCACTGCGCGATCCGGCGCACCAGCTCGCGGGCGAGCACCGGATAGCGAACCAACACCTCGAGCGCGGCATCGCGTCGTCGCAGACTATGGACAAAACTCTGAAATCGCTCTGTGGGTGTGGTTCCGTCGAGACGTTCTTCGAGACGCGCCACGTGGAGCTCGACCACCATGACCCGGCTGAGCATCGCAACGAGCAGATCGGGAAGATGGCCGGACAGAGCACACACCGCGCCTTCTGGCTCGAAAGGCGCGTCGGGATGGCTCGCCTTCACGGCCCGGGCCTGGATAGCCAGCCGCTCGCGCGCGGCGGCTATCAGCGGCTCGATCACGGACAGCAACGGGAGTCGCTGTGGATCGGCAAAGCGCGGCCAGGGAAGCGGCTGCCACGAGGCACTCTGGTACGCCGCTTCGAGCTCGACCAGCCATGGTGGCTTCGACGTGGCGCGTTGCTGCACGGCTTCAACCGACTCACCGGCGAGGATGCGAAGCTCTTCCTCGGTGATTTCATCAAAGGTCGCCAGATGATGGTTCCACAGCTCGTCGTCGTCCAGCGGAGCCTGGGCGCGCCAACGGCCGATCCGACGCGCTGAACGGTCCGCGTCCATTGAACTCTCGGTCGAGTGCTGACGCCGTAGAGTGGCCAGACGCTCCCGCACACTCAATCCCGCATACCAATTTGCGGAATTGAAATATGCCTCACTCATAGTGTGGCTCCCAACGGGCTAGTTTCACGTATTCACAACCAACGACCGGATCGAGCACTCAACTACAAACATGAGCTAAGTACAGTTCCCCGTAAGGCCGAATAGACGGCTAATTTATGGCCAAATGTGGGTACGTGTCAAGCACCGCCAGATCAGCCGAACTGTCCATCGCGCCACAGAGTCAGAATATGATCAGCGGTTCGAAAACTGTTGGCCATGATGGTGAGTGTCGGTGCCGCGCCGCCCGAGGTTGGCATGAAGCTGCCATCGACGACAAAGAGATTGGGCACATCGTGAGCCCGACACCAGGGTGTCAATACCGAGTTGTCGGGATCAGTCCCCGCCCGGCAGGTTCCGTGGACCAGGTACGTCGAGGTTCCCCCGATATCACTTGCCACCATGTCCGAAGCGCCCAGGTCGTCGAACAGCTCGAAGGCGCGCTGCATGAGCCAGCGGCCCGCTTTGCGTTGATGTCCGGGCAGGTCGAGATGAATGCGCGCGACCGGCAGGCCCCAGCGATCGCATATCTGCGGATCGAGTTGCACAAAAGTCCGGCTGTTGGGAATGAAGTCGTGAAAAACCTCGAAGTGTAGAGAGAGGTAGTCGCGTTCCGTAGTTGCAGAATCGGAGCTCGCGGAATCGGCAGTGGGTTGGCCTGGCGGCCTGGCCGGGGGCGCGTCCGGCCGGCGAAATTCTATCGGGCTGGGTGGCGAAAATCCCGGCATCATGCGGTCGAAGCGCAAGAGTCCCCCTTTGGCAATGTCGGACACCCCCTCGGGCAGGGTGTAGTAGTCCAGCAAGGAGCGTCCGATAAAGGGTAGCGACGAGCCGGGCGTATCAATAGCCAGTTTATTGGCTATTGATACGTCGGAGAGCCGCGCCGAGCCCTGGGTGACGGCGTGAAATTGCAGGTGCCGGCCGACCTTGCCGCTGCTATTGGCCAGCCCATCGGGAAAACGACTGGAGGTCGACAAGAGGAGTAGCCGGGCCGATTCGATCGCCGAGCAACTGACGCATACCAACCGGCTGTGCACCTCGTGTTGCCGATCGTGTCGGTCAAAATAAATACATCCAGTGGCCAGGCCGTCGCGGCCCACGGTGATTTCTCGGACCATCGAGCCCGGTCGCACCTCGCAACGCCCGGTCGCCTCGGCCCGCCCGAGGAGCGACTCCTGAGCGCTGCCACGGGCTCCCACGGGACAGCCATAGGACGCGCAATGGCGGCAATACGCGCAGGCTGGCCGGTTCTGGTAGGGCCGCGAGTTGACCGCGCGGGGTGTGGCAAATGGGTGCAAGCCGCGCTTTCTACACGCCTCGTCCAGCTTCGCAGCGATGGGATGGGCGTCGAGCGGGGGCATGGGATACGGACCAGAACGCGGGCCTTCAAATGGCGTCTCCCCGGCCCGGCCCGATATCCCGATCTCCCATTCCGCCTGGGTGTAATAGGGTTCCAATTGGTCGTAGTCGTAGGGCCAGTCGGCCAGCTCTTCGTAATCGCCAAAATGACTTCTCATGCAAAAATCACCGGGCAAGAAACGATAGAAATAGCCTCCCATATGTACGGTGCCGCCGCCGACACAGCTGGCGATCCAACCCAGATTGGTCAGCAGTGGTTCGGTCGTCTTGCGGGTGACGACCGTATGAGGGTCCTGGTCCAGGGAGGGTGTAAACGTGCCGGGCCGGACTCCATGGTCGTGATCGTAGTCGGTGCGGGAATAGCGGGGTCCCTTTTCCAGCACGAGAACATCGAGACCGGCCTGGGCCAGGCGCAGGGCCAGCGGGCTGCCCCCGGCGCCGCTGCCGATGATGACGACGTCTCTGATTCGCTTGCTCACGCGTTACTCCACTGCCAGAGTCGAAAGATCATTGGCGCGGTACTGTACTCGCGCGGGAGTTATATCGAGATCAGCCGGGTTTGTGATGAGCGCATCAAGGCATGCCCGTGGCAGGGTAGCCTGTGGTAGGCATCTCGCTCACTGAGTCACACGAATGAGCAGACTGCTCTACACAAAAAACCTGGCCGACAATTGTCGCAGCCGATGAAAAAAATATTGACTGGCATACCCTTGATACAGCGAGAGTAGAGTGGTGAGGAGGATCGAATGACTAGACAACAACCTCGCTGCTGCCTGGGTGCTGTTTTGCTGCTCTCTACTGTTGCCTGCACCGACGAATCTCTAGACAACCAGTTGGGCCGCGTCGAGTCGATGGCGCCGGCCTGCTGGAATCCCGTTGATCCATCGACCCATTATGTCGATATATGGGATTCTACCGATCCGAGTCAATTCTCGGTCATTGGCTACATTAAGGTCATCCGCACCGCTCAGACTGGCGCACAACACTACAATTACTTCAGCGCGTCGGCCCATCCCGGCGGGGTCAATACGAATGCCCGCTACAGCAATTTGTGGATTCACGAAAGTAGTAGTAACGGCGATTTGACCTTTAGTTTTACGTTTGGCAGGGATAACAGCGGAGTCTTCGGGTATCGTTCGTTGCTCGATTTTCGCATCGTCGACAGCGATACCGATCCATATGTGTCGCAGTCGGACGATCCCGGCGAGGCAACGGAGAGTCCGGCCGGCTCCAACGCATTTATAGGCGATTACAGCTATGGTGACAACACCGATGGCATTGCGGTGAGCGGTTTGGGCGGTAGTGAGTGGACAATTATCGTGGACTCCGTCGATTTCGGGTCAAATATCAATTCTTGGTTCGCAGCCAGCGGCGAAATTGGCAATTTCAGTGACGATGTGGCCTTGACCCTGGACAACGAATACCGCTTGACCCCGGCGTGCAATGAGCCCTCGGGTCTCCCGGTCAGGGTCGAGCCGCCCATCGCCATTTGCCAGGACCGGGCGGTCGAGGCCGATGACTCGTGCCGGGGGTGCGCGTCGATCGACGGTGGGTCTACTGCGGCAGATGGTGGTCCAGTCATTGTGACCGAATCACCTGGCTGCGAGTACGGCCTGGGTGACACTGAGGTAACGTTGACCGCAACTGATGAGTCCGGCGAGAGTGCGTCCTGTACGGCCATGGTGACCGTGCTCGACGCCACACCGCCGGGCGTTTCAGTCAATGAGATGTTGCTCATGTCCTATCCGCGCGACTGTGGCTTGGAAGACTACAGTCTGGCCGATTGCGCTACGATTACCGACAACTGCGACATATCGCCTGATATCAACACGCTCGGTACTATCGTTTCAATCTCGAGTGACGAGGTCGTCATCGACGCCAACCATGACTGCAACGCGACCCCCGAGCTGTGCATCGACATCAAGATCATCGACAATAGCCACTTCCAGGTCCGCAATAACCGCGATAGTTACGGCGACGGTCGCGTCTACACCATCGACTTTACAGTGGCAGATAGCGCGGGCAACGCGAGCCAGGTTTATAGCTGCCAGGTCGGCGTGCGTCTGTTTGACAACCACGTTCCTACCGGCGGTCCATCGGCATATACAGTCTATCCCTGACCATCCAGCAGGGGTGGTTCACCGAAATTGACACGTAGATGATCGGACCGCTCGTGCCACCGCCGCTGCCGACCGCGAAGTCGACGACGAATCGGTGGTCGTGCATGACGCCGAAAAGGCGCTGCTGGAGCAGCTTGCCGGCCAGGCGACCGGCCACGGCATCGCGGTCCAAATGGCGCATGCCGCGCTGGAGGTTCGGAGCGAGGACCGATGACTGGCAAGCTCCGACCACAGCCACACCAGCAACGCGAGCCGGAGCATCTGCTCTCAGCGGTGGATCGAATCGCCGGCCGGCCGACAGCCGCTGTCTTGCCGGTGCCGGCGGGCTCTCCGCAGCTGCCCGGCGCGCTTTCTCCCACTCCTAGCGCGCCACAAAACTGTCCAGAACTCACTGCCACATCCTACCCAGCTCTGGCCGGGTCGTCCATTACATCCCCACACACGGACGGCGATCGAAGCGCCGCCCGTACAGTGTTGCATCGTACCACGACCGCGGCCGTCCGGACTGTCTCAGAGCGAGCGTTGACGCGCTGCCACCGGCAGTTTGTGCAGCCCGTACTTCCGGGAGATTGCCCTGGGCGAACAACAGTGTGTACAGCGGTTAGAAAATGACCGCGGTCATGAGGTACCATGGGGGCAATGCTGTCGGGGCGGCGCATTTTGATCACCGGTGGGGCCGGATTCATCGGGTCTCACCTAGCCGAACGTTTGATTCCGGGCAATCACGTGGTGGTGCTCGACAACTTTCGCCGAGACGCTCTGAGTGCGGCCGGCCTGGTCGACCATCCGTGTATCACGGTCATACGCGGCGACGTACTCGATGCGGACGTGGTGCGCGAATCGATTCGCGACTGCGAGGCCGTGGTCCACATGGCGTCGATCGCCGGAGTGGATACAGTGATGCGAAATCCTGTGCTCACCATGCACATCGCCCTCTACGGCACCATGAATGTGCTCGACGCCGCGCACAAACACGGCAGTATCCGGCGGCTGGTCGATTTTTCCACGAGCGAGGTATTCGGCCGTTACGCCTATCAAGTCACCGAGTTCGACGCGACCACGCTGGGTGCCGTGGGTGAAGCGCGCTGGACCTACGCGGTAGCCAAGCTGGCTACCGAGCACCTGGCCATGAACTACTACAAGGAATACGGCCTGCCCACGTGTAGCATCCGGCCGTTCAACATCTACGGACCGCGCCAGGTCGGCGAGGGTGCCATTCATCACTTCATTCGCCGCGCCCTGGCTGGCGATCCGTTGGTCGTACACAACGATGGGGCGCAGATCCGCGCCTGGTGCTACATCGACGATATTGTCGAGGCCATTGTGCGAGCCCTCGAACGGCCCGATGCAGTCGGGCATGCGTTTAATATCGGCAACCCGCGTTCCACTGCTACCATCTATAACCTGGCCCGTGAAATCGTACGTCTGACCGAATCATCTTCGCAAATCGAGTTCGAATCGTGGCCCTACCCCGACGTCGAAATCCGTGTCCCGGCTGTGGACAAGGCGCGCGACATGCTCGGGTTCAGAGCCAAGGTCGACCTTGAGGAGGGCCTGCTCCGGACCATCGACTGGTACCGCAACCATGGGTAGAAGCGGGTACAGAGCGCGCGGTATCACAGACATGTCGACCGAGGAGCCGCTCATCCCACTTGCCCGACCGGACCTGGGCGACGCAGAAATACGGGCTGCGGGGCGTGTATTTCGCTCTGCGCGCCTCTTGCTGGGGCCAGAAAATCAACGATTCGAAGCCGGTCTGGCCGAGCTGTCGGGGCGTGCTCATGCCATATGTGTCACCTCGGGCACGAGCGCGCTCGAACTGGCCCTGTGGGTACTCGATATGGAGCGAGGAGGTTCGGCCGACGTTGTGGTCCCGGCCGGCGGGTTTCCCGCTGCGGCCAATGCGGTATTGCGTACCGGCGGACGTCCGGTGCCGGTCGATCTTGCGCCAGAGACCTGGACCATGGACGTCGAAGCTGCGGCCGACGCGCTCACCGATGCGACCCGGGCAATGATCTCGATCGATATGTTTGGACTGGTCGCCGAGGCCGGGCCGTTGCAACGTCTGGCCGAGCAGGCCGGGATTGTCCTGATCGACGATGCGGCGTGTTCGCTGGGCGGTTGCGATTCTGCTGGCGTGCCCGGCGGGGGCTACGGTGCTCTGGCCACATTTTCGTTTCATCCGCGCAAAGTCATAACCACTGGGGAAGGCGGCGCAGTGGTCTGCGATGATGCAGACCTCGCGGCCGGCCTGCGCGAGTTGCGCAATCACGGCCAGTCATTCGCCGCCACGGGCGGTCGTCGCTTTGCCCGGGTCGGCACCAATGCCCGGCTGGCCGAGGTTGCCGCGGCGATCGGCTGTGTCCAGCTCGACCAGCTCGACCGGATGCAGCGCGAGCGCGCGCTTCTTTGCGATGGCTATCGCGAGCGCCTGGCCGGGCTACGCGATGCCGGCAAGCTATCGTGGCAGCACGTGCCCCAGGGCGCGCGCTCGGCAAATCAGACATTCGCCGTGCTACTCGGTCCGGGTATCGATCGGAGCCGCGTACAAGCCAACCTGGCGGCGTGCAATATCGAGACAGGAGTTGCGGCATTTGCCATGAACCGTATCGATAGCTACGCTGACCTGTCGTGGATTCGCGGCCGCAGTTATCCGATCGCCGAAGCGCTCCACGATCGCGGCCTGGCGCTGCCGCTTTTTCCCGGCATGCGCTCTGCCGAACTCGACCGGGTATGCGGCGCCCTCGTGGAGGCGGTAGCATGAGCGCGCAGGACAACCGAGCCGAGACGTCCGACCCAGCGGACAACCGGGCCGAGACGTCCGACCCAGCGGACGCACCAGACACTCTGGCCAGTGGACCTGCGCCTGATCAGGCAGTGATCTGGCTCGACGATCTGGCCAAGACCTACCGCGCTCCATTTACCGGAAAGCGTATTGAGGCCCTGCGCGGCATTTCGTTCGCGGTGGGCCACGGCGAAGTATTTGGCTTTCTCGGCCCCAACGGTGCTGGCAAAACCACGTCGATTCGCATTCTCATGGGTTTGATTTCGGCGACGCGAGGTCGCGCGGCGATTTTTGGCCAGCCAGTGCCGAGCCGTCGGGCTCGGCAGAGGCTGGGGTTTTTGCCCGAGGCGCCGTATTTCTACGAATATTTGACCGCGACCGAGATGCTCGATCTGACCGGGCGACTTTTCGGCATGAACCGCCAGGCTTGCCGCAAGCGGGCCGGCGAGCTGCTCGAGCGGGTGGGGTTGGAGCATGCCCGCAACATCCCGCTCAAGCGGTATTCCAAGGGCATGTTGCAGAGGGCCGGTATTGCCCAGGCATTGATCAGCGATCCCGACCTCGTCGTCCTGGACGAGCCGCTCTCGGGACTCGATCCGGCGGGGCGCAGGGATGTATTGGACATCATCCGTTCGCTGCGCGACGAGGACAAGACAGTATTTTTTTCGTCTCATATTCTGACCGATGTCGAGCATGTGAGCGACCGTGTCGCCATTTTGGCCAGCGGCCGGATCCGCGCCATCGGGGCGTTGTCCGAGCTTCTCGACGACCGGGCGCAGGGGGTTGAGGTACGCCTCCGTTTGCCCGACAGGGCCGAGCCCGCCGAGTTCGGTGGGTCCGCGATCGGCGCGGTCGAGGACAACGGCGAGGTTGTCGCCACACTGGCTCCGGACGACATTTTGGAGGATTATCTGGCCCGAGCGCTCGAGGCCGGTGCCCGTGTAGTCTCGGTGATTCCGCGCCGTCAAACCCTCGAGGAGCTGTTCATCCGCTGCACGCGGAGTGATGCTGAGCCTGGCCATGGCGAGGTGGAGGTGCGGTGATGCTGGGCCGGATCTATGCCTTTGCGCTGAACACGTTTCGCGAGGCCATTCGCAAGCGATTTCTCATTGCGATCGCGATTCTGGTCGTGGGTACCAATATGTTTGCCGCTGTGCTGGGCCAGATGTCGCTCCACGAGGAGGCCCGGGTGGCCCGCGATGTCGGCCTGTGGTCGATTTCGTTTTTCGGCAGCATGACGGCGATTATTCTGGGTGTATTGTTGCTCTACAGTGAGATTCAGAAGCGGACCATCCACACGATGTTGTCCAAGCCGGTCGAACGTTACGAATTCGTGCTCGGCAAGTATCTGGGCATGGCGTTCACCCTGGGTCTTCTGGTTGCCGTCTTT
The DNA here is from genome assembly GCA_022360315.1 of Pseudomonadota bacterium. Lineage (GTDB taxonomy): Bacteria > Myxococcota_A > Polyangia > Haliangiales > Haliangiaceae > JAKSDA01. Next base: position 1,323 of record JAKSDA010000467.1, on the reverse strand, counting down.
ACCCTGGCGATGGCGAGCATTCTATTTTTACGTGAGCTCGAGATCACCGATACCATGTTCAAGGCGGTGGTCCTGAGCTACATCGAGGTCATGGTAGTGGCGGCCATAGCCATTCTATTCTCGTCATTTTCGAGCCCGGTTTTGTCCGGGGTGTTGACCGGCAGCCTGTGGTTCATCGGGCACCGCACGCCCGAACTGGTCCGGATCATCGACTCCGCAGAACTCGGACTGTTTCGCGTGGTGGCCAGGGGAACACTGTTCGTGGTACCCGATCTGCATGCATTTGCGATTTCCGGCAGCACGGTGGACGGCGAGCATGTGAGTGTACACAGCTCGTTTGTCGGCTGGGACTACGTGATGACGGCGGTCGGCCACGGGCTGTTCTACATAGGGTTGTTTCTCGTCCTCGCCATTGCGATTTTTTCGCGTCGGGATTTTTCATGAGCGACGATTCTGCCCGACCAGATTCCAGCTCCGAGAGCGAGCGGCCGGACGTCGTGGAACGGCCGCTCGGCCGTCTATTCGGTCGCGCGCTGGTCAAGAAGCTCGCGGTTGCAGCGGCGGTGATCGGTCTGTGTTTGGGCGTGGTGGTGACGCGTGCGGTGTGGCAAGGGTGCGCGGCCCAGGCCGAAGGCGATGCTGCGCTGGCGCGTGGTGATCGCGACGAGGCGATCACCCGGTGGCGGCGTGCTGCGCGCTGGTACGTTCCACTGGCGCCGCATGTCGGGCGGGCCTACGATCGGCTCGAAGAGCTGGCCCGACAGGCCGAGGAACAGGGAGACATCGACAGCGCGCTGGCCGCCTGGCGAGGCGTGCGCAGTTCCATATTGGCCACGCGCAGTTTTTACACCCCGCAAGAACACCGCCTGGAGCCGGCCAACCAGCGTATTGCTGCGCTCATGGCCGGACTGCAGGATCCGGCTATCGACTACTCCGGCCAGACCGAGGCCGAGCGAAGGCAATGGCATTACGAGCTACTCTCGCGCGACGAGAGCCCATCGGTATGGTGGTCATTCATCGCGCTGGTTGGATTGGCTTTATGGCTGGGCGGCGGTTTTTTATTTGCATTGCGCGGCGTGACTGCTGACGATGCACTGGTTGCGCGCACCGCTGCTCTGGCCGGCATCATGGTGGCGATCGGCCTGTTCGTGTGGATGCTCGGCTTGCACCTGGCATGAACAATAGCTAGCTAGTTCCCGTCCCTAAATGCCCGTTTTGCCTCGTAAAACGGGACCGGAGAACGATATGGGAGCCACGTTGGGCGCGGGTTGCTGACCGCGATGGCGACTTATATCAGCTCGCGAGTACGGTCTCGAGAATCAG
>JAKSDA010000140.1 GCA_022360315.1 Pseudomonadota bacterium | reverse complement strand
CGGAGCGAAGCTCCGAGGGGTCCGGGGACGAGTCCCCGGCGGGGTCCAGGGGCAGAGCCCCTGGAGGCCTGTTTGGTTCCGGCTCGTCCGGGTTAGGGTTACTCGCAGGGACTGAAGGGTCGCAAAATTCCCCGGCGTCTTCATTAAAGATGTTATCATTACACTTGGGGAGCGTACAGTCACTATCACAGCTAGCTGTGTTTCTAGGATTGCCGTTGATTCCAGTATCGCATTCTTCGCCAGTCGACGCGTTGACAAATCCGTCTCCACAGACAACTGGTGTACAATCTGAGTCGCACTTTGTCGTTGATCCACCGTCATCACATTTCTCAGTCCCCCCGTTGAAGGATCTATGATAAACATTTCATTTTGATGGCCATCGCCACACACGGGGTTAGTGCAATCCGAGTCACACAAGGCGGTATTTTTGGCATTTCCTTTACTATCGGTAACACCCGGATCACACAATTCACCGCCTGATGGCGTCCGCGTGCTGTCATTGACGAAACCGTCACCACAGGAGGCAGTTGTACAGTCTGCGTCACAAGTAGGAGTATTCGCGGGACTCCCGTCTACATTTTTAGCGGGCTCGCCATCATCAGTCCGAGGCTCACAATCTTCGCCTGCCTCTTTATTTTCGAAGTCGTCACCGCAAATAGCTATAGTACAATCGTTATCGCATTCACTTGTATTGGCGGGTTGGCCATCTCTCCCGCCGTCGCATTCCTCACCATCGTCGGGTACATTGGGTGTTCCATCATTGATCGTTGGATTGACGAAGCCATCTCCACATCTTGGGAAGGTACAGTCCGCGTCACATTCTATAGTTGTGTCTGGAATATCGTCTTCGTTTGCATCCCCAGGGTCACATTCTTCCGGTTTTTCAATACGATCATCGACATATCCATTGCCGCACGTTTTCGTTAGATAGGCAGTTGGCGCTGCAGCCGTCGCCATCAATGGTATCCCCGTCGTCACAGACCTCCCCGGGGTCGAGATAACTGTTGCCGCAAGTGATATAGCGTAAGCAATCTACAGCGCAGTTTTCTTCAGAGTCACAGACCTCGCCCACGTCCTTGATGCCGTTGCCACACCTTTCGTCGGATCGACAGTCGGCACTGCACTGATCGCCCGACATGGTGTTTCCATCGTCGCACACTTCTCCATTGTCGCGATCAATGACGCCATTGCCGCAAGTCTCCACGGTCTGGCAATCAGCACTACACCCGTCTCCGTTCAGCACGTTGCCATCGTCGCATACTTCGCCGCTGTTTGTCTCCCCATCGCCGCAGCCGCCTTGCAAGACACAAACATATTGGCCGACCCCTTCTGAACAGGCACTTCCATCTGGGCACCGCGTCCCGTCAGGACACAGCGCGATGTCAGCGGAGAAGCACGATTGAAACAGCATCGTTCCCAACGAGGCCATAAGTATGATGATTGCCGCTCTGCGTGTCCAACTCATCGCGCACCTCTAAAATCCAAGTTTCACTGTAAATCTGACCCCGGACGGCGCTGCGTGGGATAATATCGTTGCCTGTGTCGAATGCTTCCGATTGTGAGGCAATTTCGGGCGGTTGAGATACATTCCCAGTAGTCCTGCAGCGACTGCCATACCTCCTGCCACATAAGCTCCAGCAGCTCCCATCGTAAGGCTTCCGTGGGCCTCAAGGTACTGGTCAAGAGCAATCTGAGCAACAGCCAAATTGTAATAGAACGCGGGATGCTCGCAGAGTCCCAATGCCTCCTTATACGTAGTCACTGCGCGAGCATGCAGGCCATTGCGGAGAAGCTGATTGCCAGCCAGAAAACGTTGACGAGCTGCCTGACGCTTGTTGATGGAGCCACAGTTATCGGGCCAGCCTAAGTCAGCGTGGCCGACAGGTTGAGGCGACTGAGCCCAAGACGCTCCATCAGCAGTGAGCAAGCCCAGACCAATTAAGCTGAGCACCTGTACATGTTTCATGGCTTGTTCCGTTCTTGTCCCATCAATTGACGTACTTCATCTAGTTGACGTGCTTGTCATCTAGGATGACAACGTCTTCTAGTTGACGTGCTTGTCATCTAGGATGACAACGTCTTCGATGATCGACGTACCCATCTTGTTCTCGAGCTCCTCACGTCGCGCTTTTTCCCAACGATACTTGTTTTCCAGGTCCTCATTTTGTTGTCGGATCTTCTCTTTGGCTTTGCGGGCTTCGGCTGCGTTTGCTTCGGCTAGCTTTTTGGCTCTTTGAGCTCGGCGCTTGGTTCTTTCAGCTCGCGCCAGCGCTTTTTGAAGTGCGATGTTCTTTTGCTCGAGATCGTGATTGGCTCGCGCCAGCGCCTGATCCGCTTCGCTTGGTCCGCTGAGGGATAGCAGCGATCCCCTCGAGGCCATGCGAACGTCGCGCGAGCATCGAGGGAGACATCCCCTCTTCATGCTGGCCTTGCCCGGCACTGTCGGCAAAGCCATACAGTAGTTCCGGCGACTGCAATAGCTTGGCAACGCCAAAGTCGAGCACCTTGACCATGCCTGACTCGGTCACGAAGATGTTGTCGGGCTTGAGGTCGCGATGGACAATGCCGTGCTCATGGGCACAGACTAAGGCGCGGACCACCGGGACCATGAGCTCCACCGCTCGCCGCGGCGATAGCTTTCGCCCATCCTGGAGTTGCCCGCTCAGCGGGGCTCCGTGCAGATATTCCAGCACCATGAAGGGATGACCATCCCACTCATCTATCTCGTGAATCACCACGATGTTTTCGTGATGGCAGCGCGCCGTGGCGCGGGCCTCCAAAATGAACCGCGCGGTTTCTGTTCGGGGTCCCTACCCAGGCTGCCGGCGATCACGGCCAGTGGTTAGCGGCTGTCGTCGAGGCCATGGAGCATGGGGTCGAAAACCGGGTGGGTACCGTGGCCTTCTTTTTTCGCCGATATGCAGCGGCCATTCATCCCGGGGGCTTTGTAACCCAGGGCTGCAGCTTGGACTCAGTAAATACACTGCTCGACATTTGCACTCATGCTTCAGACCTCTTGAAACAACGATTTCGCCAGGCCAAACACCGATGCGGAAGCCTTCGGGCCCAGGGGCTCCTTGCGTTTCCAGAAGTCAAGACTGCACTCGGTCGCAGCCACGCCGGGGGTTTCCAGGATGGCTTTGGTTTATGGGTGACCGATTCGGAGGCCATTGGCTGCGCATTTCTGTTGCTAACCGACGGCGAACAGGTCATTTCGGCCCGCCGCCTCGAGCGCTGGCGGACCATGACGACGTATATCCGCGCGGGTCTACGTCAGCGTCTGCACCCGCCCAGTCTGCATCTGCTGCGCGAGCCCGCCCGTGCATCCCAACAATGTGCAGCCTCCCAACCATCGCAAGGACGCCTGGTGCCGGCGTATGCTCATGCACAACCTCAACCTCATGAGCTCGCTGAACAACTGGAGGGACGATGTGGGCTATGGCAATCTCCGCCGCGGCTGCCTGATTACCATGAAAAACCTGCCGCGCATCACCGCCGATGACGAATGTACAACCGCCCGTAGAGCCGTGATTGCGGGTCCCTATTAAAAGAACGTATACCGGGAAGAAGGCGCATGACCGCATCGGCATTGGCCCAACGAGTCCGCAGCCTGGACTACACTGCCCAGAACGAAGCCCGCAGTCAGGGCAGCGCAGCCCTTATCGAACTCGAACCGCTCCTGGCCGAAGGTGATGAAGAGATCCGCGGAAACGTCGAGTCCGGTCAGCAGCAGACGGCCTAGTCTCGGCCATGGCGTTCAGTCGCATAGAGCGAAGTTTGTCCAATGTTGGCTCAGTGAGCATAAACCTCCATTTTGAAAAAGCAACTATGCAAATAATAATACGATCTTTGGCCACTCGTTCTGCGACCACCAGACGACCTGCATTATCTGTTTCGAGGTCGTCGAAAACGACGCGGAGCAGATGGCGACAGGTTCGAAGTAGTCGCTTGCACTCAACCCCGTCTCCGAGTAACCGCACTGTGTCCTTGATAGCCCCATAGCATCACATCGGTGTGCTATCCATTGCCCATACTGCTGTTTGGACTCTTGTCGTCGGGCCCAACCTACTGATTCCCTCTTCTGTCCATCGCAATAGGACCAGAGACATCAGCACCTCAACCGGCCACGCATTGCGTCCAAGGTGCCCCTCTCCTCGCCAGCCACAAAATAGCCACTGCGGCATCAACAGCGAACGATGTCGCGCCAAAAGCCAAGGCACTGTGCCCTCCTGTAAGCAATCCGGCATAACATATTCAAGAGCAAAGAAGGACTGCTGGGACAGAGTTCGGCGTGACATCGGGTCTCCTGAGACGGGCCCTTGCCAATGACCTCATATTACGACAATCTGCACTGGGCTCCGTTTGGTGGGTTTGGTTGTGCTGGTAACACTGACCGGACCACACTGGACGGCAGCCTTCAACCTCCCAAGTTCACGGATTTCTAACCGATCGATATTGCTGACAATTCGAATTTTCCCGAACGCTGCTAGCATGGCGGTCCTGCCTGGACGGGGAGTGCCAATACTCTGCGGCCAATTGGCGCCAACATCTGGCTCGGCCCGGCGCGCCTCGGCCGCTGCAATGACCGGTCGCCATTCCCATGAGGTGAGGCCAACGTGTCGTGCCGCCCAGCTTCGAACAGGTCACTCTGACCGTGAATCGATGAAACCGCCGCGCCCCGCAGTATGCAAAGAGCTGCCCGGGCGCAGCAAAAAGAAATCAGCTGCCGCTGCGGCCATCCACATGGGCGAGCGGTGAAAGAGTACATGGGTGCAGCCTTATTCGCACCGGCGTGACGCGTCCCTCGCACACCCTCCACGCGGTCGAGTTTGTGAGAAAAATTCTTATTATTGCAGCTATTTATCGTTCCCGCACCGAGGTTGGGCCAGGTGAAGTAGACTTTTTGGCGCCGTGTCAAGCTGTTAGCTCCGGTCCTACAGAAAAGCCAGCTCGATTAGCGCAAACACGCGCGGATTGCTCGGGCGGAGTGGGGTCTGCTGAAGTATCCTCTACTTGATGCTCGCCCTATTCGACTCGCCCGACACCTTCCTTGTCCGATATCATCGCCACCACACCGGCATCACGTCGTGGGCTTTGAGCCGTGGCAGGGCACGAGGCGATCTATCGTCCTACGATCTGTTGGCCGAGCTTGTCCCGTCCCAAACCCCACACAAGGTCGTCGATCTGGGCTGTGGCGACGGTTATTTGATCGAGCGCCTGTTGGCTCGGGGTGTGCCGACCGAGCGCATTGTGGGTATCGATATATCACCCGATGAACTCATGCTGGCGCGCAAGCGTTCGGGTCTCGACTATGTTGCCATGCTGTGCGAACGGGCCGACCGAACCACGCTGCCCAATGACAGCACCGGCTATGTCCTATCACATATGTCGTTCATGGTGCTGAGCAAGATCGAAGACGTGGTCGCCGAGATCGCGCGCATTCTGATCCCCGGTGGAGTGTTCTCCGTGGTCGTGCCGAGCGAGGCTGAACCCGATGGCGCTGCCGCGGCCTTTTTCGAGCTATTCAACGAGATTTACCACAGCCAGGCGACCCGAGCTCCAGTGCTGGGCGATCCCCGTACCTGGACCGAAGCAGGGCTGCGCGGACTTCTGCGCTACGAGTCTCAGTTTGACGGGCTCGAATTCACCCATATCGACCTGTGTCTCGACGGCACGGTAACCGAGGTGTGGAACAGCCTATCGGCGCGGTACGAGGCGTACGTAATACTCCCCCAGCATCGCGCACAACTGCGCGACCGTTTCATGGAGCGGGCCAGGCAACTCGCCCGTTCCGACGGCACGATTCCCTGTACTCTACCTCTTTGCCAGCTGGTCTGCCGCCGCGCCAACGCCAAAAACTGACCCGTCTGCAAGATCAGGCCAGACGAGTCAACTCAGACGAGCAACTTTGAAGCTGCATCTTCGCTAGTTGCTGATGCAACAAACACCGCGTTCTCTGCGGCCGCTACAATTCGGGATTTCGAGCCGAGCCCTGGCCAGAAGGAATACGCGACATTCTCTCCGACCGAGCCTCTATACGCCGGGCGAGACGCTCAAACTTGGCAGCCTGATCACGGGCTTCCCCGGCTAAGCGCACGAGCTCAGCCTTCGTCATGCCTGCCGCTGTCCGCAGAGAATGACCCGACACATCGAACATTCCACCGCTGCCCCGTCCATGATTGGCCAACCAATCGTGGTATCGCGCGATTTTGCGCTGCCTGTGGGCAAGAGCGCGCAGGTCGCTGGCCTGCAACTCGCCACCTCCAAGGGAACCATCCGGGTGATCGAATTCGCGGACGTCCGGCCGCTCCACTCTGGCAGAACTTGGCCTCGCATTCGTAGCCTGGACTTCCGGCTCGGCCGGCTTCACGTCAGTCCGCACATCGCGCTGAACCGGCTGTTGCTGTGGGGTGTCCGATGAAAGCTCTGTACTGGCGCGAAGCTGCGATTCACCCGCGCCACAGCCGGTGATGACAAACCCGAGCGCCATCCCCAATAACAAAAGAATGCAGGCTCGCCAAAACGAGAGCCAATCGCGTCTATTCTGTGTGTTCATCGCCAAGCTCTAGTTCGATAGACTTAGAAATATCTGCCGCAAAAGATTGCATCGACCTGCCTCAGCAGTGATTAGGCAATTCTTTTTTGGGTACTGAATATTACTGTTATTTCTGGGTGTAAATGTAATGTTTGTAGCTACAAGCACTGTCCAATAGCTACTATTGCCTACATTGGCTAAGAACTTCAATGAATAATTGGCAGAATTTTAAACTCTGTAATTTTCCTGAATTTGCGTCATTTTGAGACGGGAATTCAATCTGGCTGCGGCTGAGAAAGGCCATGGCGAACCGCTGTCAGCGGCGCTGTGGTTCGGTTGTGGAAGGCGTGTCGGAGGCCAGCGGTGAGGACGGCAGAGCGGTTACATACAATGGGCGTAGGCGCGCTCGAGGTCGTCTCGGCTGATGGCGATGGGATTGCTGTGGTGGCAGATATCGGCGTGTGCTTCTTCGGCGAGGGAGGGAATGTCTTCGACTTGCATGCCGAGTTTGGGCAGGGTGACTGAGATGCGGACCTCAGCGCACAGATCGGCGATTGCCCGGGGCAGTTCATCGGCCGAGGAGCGGCCGATGAGTTGGGCGATGCGCTGGTAGCGACGGAGCAGGTCATCGGTGAACTGGTCGCGTTTTTCATCGAGCTGCCAGCGCAAGACGGGCGGCATGAGGAGTGCGTTGGCCAGGCCGTGGTGGATTCCGTATCGAGTTGATAGCGGGTGAGCCATGGAATGAATCACGCCCAGGCCTTTCTGGAACGCGGTGGCCCCCATACTTGCAGCGACGAGCATCTGGCCGCGGGCATCGAGGTCGTCGGGTTGTTCGATGGCGCGTGGCAAGTACTCGGCGACGATCTCCATACCGCCGAGTGCGATGGCATCAGCCATGGGGTGAAAGCCGCGGGCCAGATACGCTTCCAGACAGTGTGTAAAGGCGTCCATGCCGGTCTGCGCTGTGATGTTAGCGGGCAGTCGCACGGTGAGTTCGGGGTCGAGCACGGCGATGCGAGGCAAGAGATCGGGGTGAAAGATGACCGTCTTGACCCGGGTATCGGCGCAAATGATCACTCCAGAGCGGCCCACCTCGCTGCCTGTGCCCGCTGTGGTTGGTATGGCATAGACCGGTGGAAGCGGCTGATCGATGAAGCGATCGCCGCCCTTGCCGTCGTCGAAGCGCGATAGCGGTCCTTCATGGGTGGCCAGAACCGCGATGGCCTTGGCCACGTCCATCGGGCTGCCCCCGCCCACGGCGACCAGACCCGCGGCGCCGCTTTCGCGAAAACGCGCTGCCCCGCCCACCACGTCGGCCTCGATCGGGTTGGGATGCACGTCCGTGTATATGGCGACAGACAGTCCGGCGCGCGAAAGAGTGTCGGCCACCGATTCGGCCAAACCGGAGCGCACAAGGCCGGGATCGGTCACCAAGAGGAGTGGCCCGGCCGGTTTGTTACCGGCCAGGCGCGCGGCGAACTCGGCCACGGCGCCGGGGCCGTAGAGCATCACAGTGGGATAGTTGAACTGGTGAATCGTCATATGATCTCGAAGTAGCGGGCCAGTTCCCAGTCGGTAATGGCGCGCTCGAATTCGCGGGTTTCCCAGTCGCGGGTAGCCGCGTAGTGTTCCACGAACTCGTCGCCGAAACTGTTCCGGGACAGCTCGCTGGCAGTAAACGCCGCGGTTGCCTGGCGCAACGTCGCGGGCAGTTGCCGTTCGGGCGGAACCGATTCCTCGACCTGATAGGCGTTGCCCTTCACCGGTGGTATGAGCTCCAGTTTTTCCTCGATACCGGCCAGACCGCTGGCCAGCGCCGCTGCAGCGACCAGGTACGGGTTGCCCTCGGCGCCGGCCAGGCGGTACTCGACCCGCTGCGAGCCGGGCGTTCCGGGGATGACCCGCACCGCGCAGGTCCGGTTGTCCACTCCCCAGGTCGCGGTGGTCGGCGCCCAGGCACCCTTGACCAGCCGGGTGTACGAGTTGATGGTCGGCGCGACCATCGCGCAGACCTCGCGCATATAGGTAACCATCCCAGCCACGAAATGCTCCATGGTCTTGCTCATGGTCGCGATGCCGCCGCGGTCGAAAAACGACGACTCCCCGGCCGGGTCCGCGAGTGAGAGGTGCAGGTGTCCACTCTGCCCGGGATAGTCAGGCGACCATTTGGCCATGAATGTGGGCATCAGATCCTGGCGCTGAAAGTACACCTTGGAAAATGTCTTGAACAACACCGCCCGGTCGGCACCCTCGATGCGGTCAGCGCGTTGCAGGGCGGCCTCCATCACGCCTGGCCCGGTTTCGGTGTGATACCCCTCGAGCGGCATCTCCATGGCTTCGCAGAAGTCCAGCAGATCCTCGTGTAGGTCGGAGTGCACCGAGTTTCTCAGCACCGAGTAGCCGAAGTTGCCCGGGGTGAATGACTTGAGGTTGCGATAGCCTTTCTCGCGCACGCTATGCGGGTTTTCGTCGAATAGAAAGAACTCGTACTCGAACGCCATGGTGGGCGTAAAGCCGCTCTCCACGGCTTTTTTTACCACTCGTGACAGTACGTTGCGGGGGCAGATCGGATGAAACTCATCGCCTTCGGGTGGGACCAGCTCGGCCAGAAAAAAAGCCACATTGTCTTCGTATGGCAGAGTGCGAATGGTGTCGAGGTCGATCCGGTACGGTGTGTCGGGAAACCCCTTATCCCAGCTGGAAAAGCGGCCGTTGTCGTACAACTGGTCGTCGACATCCCAGCCGAAGATGCAGTCGCAAAAGCCCGCCGAGCTCGCGGCTACCGATTCGAACTTGTCGAGGGCCAGGTATTTGCCGCGCAAGACTCCGTCGGTATCTGTAATACCCAGCTTGATGCGGCGGCTGCCCCGCTCTTTGAGCTCCTGGATGATTTCGTTGGCGCTGAGCTGACCCATCGTGTCTCCTCGAGTAGTTGTTTCTGGTGTGTTTTGCACGTCGCGTCGGTCACCGGCCGAGACGGAGCGCCTCGCGCCGGGCCGCCTTGCGCGGGGCTATGTGCGCAGGTGAATGCTCTTTCTGCGGGTCAAGTGCCAGAATCCATGGCGCGATAGAGTCGAGCCCTTGCCGCTGTCGCGAGCGCCGGTCCAGGGCTGCTGTGGATCGAGGTAGTCGCAGCGATTCTGATACACAGTTCCGACCTCGAGCTCACCAGCGATGCGCTCGGCGCGCTCGCGATCGCGGGTCCACACCGATGCGGTCAAACCGTAGCGGGTTTCGTCCATGCGGGCGATGGCCTCGTCGTCACCGGCCACTCGAGCAACCGGAACGATCGGGCCAAAACTCTCCTCTCGCATCACCGCTGCTCGTGGCGGAACATCGCCGAGCAGAGTCGGGCGGAAGAACCGCCCGTCGCCATCGCCGCCCAACAAGAGCCGGGCCCCACTCGCCTTGGCATCGCTTACCTGATCGGCGAGAACAGCCAGGTTGGCGGCTCTGGCCAGCGGTCCCATGGTCGTATTCTCGTGCACAGGATCACCCAAGACATAGGCGGAGAGGACTGTTCTGGCTCGGTCCAGAAATTCGTCGTACACAGCCTCATGCACATACACTCTCTCGATCGCACAACAGGACTGGCCCGCGTTGTAACAGGCCCCCTCCACCACCCGACTGGCGGCCGAGTCCAGGTCGGCGTCAGCCGCAACATACGCGGGATCTTTGCCGCCCAATTCGAGGCCTACATCGATGATACGCGCGCTGGCCACGGTGGAATACACCGCGCGTCCGCCAGCGACAGAACCGGTGAACGCCACATGCGCAATGCGAGGGTCGACCACGAGCCGGGCAATCTGAGCGTGATCGACGACCAGATCTTGCAGCAGTTCGGCGACCTCGAGCCCGGCAAATGCGTGTGAAAACCGCCGGCCGGTGAGCGGGGTGAGCGGGCTGTGTTTGAGCAGCACAGCGTTGCCGGCGAGAAGAGCTGGCACCACGACATTGATCGGAACCAGAAGCGGGTAGTTCCACGCTGCAATGCAGAGCACGACGCCGAGCGGTTCATGTTCGATCCGGCGGACAAAACCGGGTCGCTCGGGCAGAGGCTCGGCGGCCAGAGCGCTTTCGGCGAGCTCGATCGAAACCTCGGCCCGGTCGAGCATGGTATCTAGCTCTACTCGGGATTCGCCGATCGGCTTGCCCATCTGCCGGGTGATCTCTGTGGCAATAGGGTCGCGCTGGTCGCGAAAACGATCCAGAGCGCGCTTCACCTGAGCCATTCGATCGGCCAGGGGTACCCGTCGCCAGGTCTGGAACGCGGCGTGGGCCCGGGCCAGTTTGGCCATCATGCGGGCGTCATCGTCGCCTTCGATCTCGGCGACCAGGCTGTGGTCGTATGGATTCTCCACCCTCAGCGCCATGGCGACGACCGTAGCGCAATACTCCCGTGTCGAGCTACCTCTCATGGTCGACCAATTCGGTCGGCCAGGCCGGTCAGGAGCAACGCACTGAGGTTTGCATCAATCCAGGATGTCTCGCAGGTTGATCCGGAGACCCTTCAGCACCGGCTCCCCGGACAGTTCGCCCGGACCATCGAGTAGGTCGACAGCCCCCCCGCAGTAGATGTGGACGCGTTTCTCGATCGGATCGATAAGCCAGACCAGCCTGGCACCATTTGCGATGTATTCGGCGCACTTCTCCTGGACCTCGGCCAGCGTATCGCTGGCCGAGCGCAGTTCGACCGCAAAGTCGGGACAGAGAGGCAGAAACTTGCTTCGCTGGCGTGGACTGAGCGCTTCCCAGCGACTCCGTTCGACCCAGGAAATGTCGGGGGCCCGCACCGCGCTGTTGGGCAAGACAAACCCGGTTGACGAATCGAATGCGATGCCGCTGCCATCCGCCTCTACCCATACGAAGAAACGCCCCAACAGAATGAAATTACGTCGCCCGGTCTCTCCTCCTGTCGGCGGCATGATAGAGATGTCTCCGCTCTTGGTGCGCTCGATACGCAGTTCGGAATTGGCCCGACAGAACTGGTAAAGACCGTTGTCGGTGAACGGAACTGCCGGACGCATGAGCAAGGGCAGCTGACCCAGCGGAGTCGCTAGCTGGACGTCCAGATTCTCTGGCTCATCCGCGTCGAGTATGCGCACGGAAGCACTGTGCATGAGTTGTAGTTTATCGCGTTTGACGTCTGAGTGTTACCTGGTTATGGTGCCAATGCTCGGTCCGGCGTCGTCCGGTCCTGCGTCGCCGGGAATTAGGGGCACTTCATATGCATTGATCCACACCTCGTCCGTTGCACTCGTGCCCTCGGCGTCTTGCACATCCACCCGCAGCCGAACTCGGTGGTCGATGAGCGTTCCCACGAGCGACTCCACGACAACGACGATGCGTCCGCTGGGCAGTTCGAGCCAGCCTCCTCCGCCGGGTCGATAACCCCGCCGATGCGGCCTGGCTTCGGTATCGACCCGGTTTCCTCTGTCGTCAAAAACCTGAAACCTGGTTGTTGGATTGTTCGGACCGTCGTTCGATCCCGGGTCGCCCGGCACCATTCCCATCATCCTGGCGTGAAGAAAGAAATGGTGACCCCCCTGGGGGCCCTCGTAGAGCGGCAATGGCTGGTCAGCGGTGATCGACTCGTAGTCCACCGTGCCGGTGCCCAGCTGGACAGTCACATCACCACCAGATGCGTCGGGACTCCCGCTGCATGCAACCGGCCCAACGCCGGAAATAAAATATATAAAAATAGAATACTTAGACAATTTTCTATCGCCCTGTCTGGCCATCTCAAAGTGCTTTGTAAGAGGCTGTAGTCTAAAAGAGCCGCCAAGGGGACGGGTATGACTCTGATCGAATACGAGCGTCCGGCCTTGAGTCCTTGATTCCCTGTCCCGGATCGCTACGGGAGACAAACTGCACAGGACGATCAAGGGTGTCGCCCGTCTTGACACGACACCATTTCGTGCTGTAGACGATCCCACTTCGTCTACGTGCGCCCAAGGATGACCATGTTCAAGCATCAAAAAAGCATCTGGCTGACCAAGCAGGCCGGCAACGCCCAGCGCAAGTGGTGGGTCGTCGATCTGGAGGGCCAAGTCCTCGGTCGCGCCGCCACCCGGATCGCTACAGTGTTGCGCGGCAAGCACAAGCCGACCTATACCCCCAACGTGGATACAGGCGATTTCGTCGTGGTCGTGAACGCCGGCAAGATCCGCCTCACCGGCGACAAGATGAAGAGCAAGATGTACCGCCGCCACAGCCACTACCCCGGTGGCCTGCGCGAGACTTCAGCCGAAAAACTGCTGGCCGCGTATCCCGATCGGCTGGTCCGAGCCGCGGTGTGGGGCATGCTGCCCAAAGGCCGATTGGGCCGCAAAATAATCAAAAAGCTAAAAATCTATGCCGGCCCGGAACACAAGCACTCCGCTCAGACCCCACAACCACTAGACCTGTCCTGACCCGCATTCGCCCGATGAGGTAGAGTAGATACAATGCCCGACGCACAAAACCGAACCTACGCGACTGGACGCCGCAAAACTGCCGTAGCTCGAGTTTGGGTAACACCCGGCACCGGTCAGTTCATGATCAACAAGCGCAATGACGAGGAGTACTTCTCACGGGCCACGTCGCGCATGATCGTTCGCCAGCCCTTCGAGGCCCTGGATCAAATGGGCAAGTTCGATGTGTGGGCAACTGTACGTGGAGGTGGTATTTCATCTCAAGCGGGTGCCATTCGTCATGGGCTTACTCGCGCCCTCATGAGCATCAATCCGGAATGGCGATCCTCGCTCAAATCCGTTGGTTACGTCACCCGTGATCCGCGCAAAAAAGAGCGCAAGAAGTACGGCATGAAAGGCGCTCGGGCTCGCTATCAATTCTCCAAGCGCTAATCCCAGGTTGATCCCTCGCGTCACTGCCCCACACCCGCAGTACACGTTCTCCGCACCGCCGATCCGAACCGGTCCGGCCGCAAAACTCTGCTTTGCGTTGCTTGCCGGGAGTCTGACTGAGCCAACGGCCAGCCATGCGGCCGACCCGGCGCCAGCGCTGTGTTACGGCCTCGTTCTGTGCAAATATGGCAATAGCGGACGATTCCTTCGTCGCTCGAAACCCAATTGATCTCAAACCAGCCACGCACAAGAGGTTCAGGTCAGTTGCTTGCGTGCTACATCGATCGGTGACTGCAGGCACCACCCGGGGGCTATCTGCCAGGCTTTGCATATCGCCGACATCCTGAGTTTCAGCTTGTTAGAGCGAGACCGGTCAGGTATTTTTCTTGCACATGCGCATGACCATGATGCGCCTCAGCTCCACTGCACTAACCCTGGCAGCCAGCGCCGCTCTCATTTTTGGCGCTGGCTGCATGGCTGATTATTACGACGAAGACATCTCCGGCTCTTACCAGCACATCGTCAACGGAACGATCAACCAGGGCGACCCTGCGCTCGGTCTGGTATTTCTTGGTGCCGGCACCTGTTCGGGAACCATGGTGACCAACAAGGTGATGACCACGGCCCGCCATTGCGTGATCGATCGGAACGGCGTCGCCATCCCGGTGGCCAATATGAGGATTTATTGGGGCACCCAGCCAACTGGTCAAGACCCCTCCATCCCGGTGGCCGATTACGCCTATCATCCCTCGGCTGACCTCGCAGTTCTCGAACTGTCGCAACCGGCCGGGGTAACGCCCATTCCGATGAATACGCTCGACCTCGCGGCCTATATCGGCCAGGACGTCCGCGTGGCTGGTTACGGTGTGACTGCCGAGAACAACACCGACTCGGGACTCAAACGCGTGGGCACGACCGCGCTCGAATCTCTGCAGACCGAGCCCGGCTTTGGTGAGATCATGTACATTGGCGGCACTGGTTCCAAAACCTGTTACGGCGACTCTGGCGGGCCTGCTTTCATGACCTTCGACGGCGTCGAGCACATCGTGGGCGTGACATCATTTGGCACTGGCCCGTGCGAGAATGCGCAGACCCGCGACGGCCAGGTCCGGATCGACAAATATCACACCTGGATCATGGATTTTATTAATCAGAAGGATCCCAACGGGCTGCCCACCCCCGGCACCGATAACGGCGGAGGCAACGGCAGCGGCAACGGCGGTACGGGGAATGGTACGGGTAACGGCAATGGTACCGGCAATGGTACCGGCAATGGCAACGGCCTGTCCGGCCCGTCATCTGCCGACCTCAACGGTGGCTGCTCGGTGAGCAGTGGCAATGGCGCTGGTTCGCTGGCCTCGCTTCTGTTCCTCGCTCTCTTCATCGCCGTACGCCGCCGCCGCTGATCCAGGCCGGCGACCGCAATCGGCAGCGGCCGCAGAAGCGGCCGCGACCGGCAACAACGGACGCGATCCCCGCGACAACCGGGGAATAATTGCGTTTGACGAGTTCGCGGGTCCTTTACGAAGATCCAGCCGACGAAGACAGGATAGTATTCTTCTGTCTGATGGAGGCGCTTGGGCTCGCAGAGTTCGATCGGCAATCCGAGGAGTTCGACGCGCTCGTAGCGGCCACCCCCGATATTGACCATTTTTGCTCGTCCTCCGACTGGATTGTTCCTGCCTCCACGTCGCTGATGCCGCCGCGCGTCCCGTGGCTGTTCAAAAGCGAGGGCGCGCAAGTAGCCCTGATGCGATGCCGTCATCCCCAGGGCTGGAACTATCTCGAGCCGCTCGAAGCCATGTGGGGGCTGGCCTGTCCGGTCGTCGGACCCGACGCCGGCCAGCTGGCCAGGGACCTCGATCAGCTGTTGCAGCGGCGCGAGGCCGATTGGGACATGGTCATGCTGACCGGCTTGCCGCCCGAATCGCTTTTCACCGCCGAACTCGCAAGGTACCTTCTGAGGCGCTACGAGCTCTTGCGCGGGCCGGCTACCCGTCGCTGCGTGGCCAGTCTGGCCGGAGGGTTGGACGGATACCTCAGCCGGCGTTCGCGCGGCATTCGCAGGTCGCTTCGCCGGGCCCTCCGCACGGCAAACAGCGCGGGTATCGAGTTCATCGCCTGCGATACCACCGATCCTGATCAGGCCAAAATTCTGTATGAACGAGTAGTTGCTGTCGAGGCGCGGAGCTGGAAAGGGCGTTCTGGTGTGGGCATCGAGTCCGGCCGCATGTACGAGTTCTATCGCGCCATGGTGCCTCGCTTGGCCCGGCGCGGTGGGCTCAAGCTGATGTTTGCCAGAGATCTCAGGAGGTCGGCCGATCACGACGTGGCCTATGTCCTCGGAGGTATCTTTGCATCGACCTACAGAGGGCTACAGTTCAGTTTCGACGTCGATTACCAGAGCTATGCCCTGGGCAATCTATGCCAGTACCACCAGATCGCCGAATTGTGCGAGCAGCAGATCGCCGAATACGACCTTGGTACTGAGATGGACTACAAGCGAAACTGGGCCGAAGCCACCCGTGACTCGGCGTCACTCGTGGTTGTTAAACGGTGAGTATTCACCGTCGAACTGCCAATCCACTGGCCCTGGGTTGCTTGCGGTAGATCTCGCCATCCGCAATACTCGGTTGCGTGCAACCCGGTATGGTGATCGCTGATCGATTTCGTCTGTTCAGACTGGCCGGAACCGGTGGCATGGGATCGGTATACGAGGCGCGCGACATCGAAACCGAGCTGACCGTCGCGGTCAAGGTCATCTCACGGCCAGATGGCGGCGAGCGCACCAGGCGCTTTGCCAGAGAAGCCCGCGCCCTTTCCGAGCTTCGTCACCCGGGCATTGTTCACTACCTCGACTACGGTGTGACCGCGAGTGGTGAGCGCTACATGGTCATGGAATGGCTGCGGGGTCATGATCTCAAGAGTCGCCTCGAGCGCGGCCCGCTGTCCGAGCGGGACGTCATTGTCCTCGGCCTGCACGTGGCCAGCGCCCTGTCGGCAGCGCATTCGTGTGGCCTTGTTCACCGCGATATCAAGCCGGGCAATCTATTCCTGGTCGACGGGGACGTCCACCGAACCAAGCTGATCGATTTCGGTCTGGTCCAGATGGTGTCGAGCACGAGTACGCTCACTCCGTCCGGGGTATTGGTGGGAACACCCAGCTATATGGCGCCCGAGCAGGCGCTCGCCGAGCGTCGCATCGACGGGCGGACCGATCTTTACTCACTGGGAGCGGTTCTCTTCGAGTGTTTGACCGGGCGGACGCCATTTCGCGGTGATTGCCTGATGGCGGTCCTAGCCGAGCTACACTTCGAGGACGCCCCGCGCGTGCGCCTGTGGCGGCCCAGTGTATCCGATGCGCTGGATGAACTTATCGCCAGATTATTGGCCAAACAACCAGATCATCGGCCCGGCGCGGCAGATGAGGTCGTGTCCGTCCTGGACGAATTGTCGCGATCGCCCGAGTGCGGCGATCGCGAGCCGCTGCTCGGACGTCCCGGCGCTGTGACCAGCAACGAAAAGCGCTTTTTCACGGTTGCACTGGTCGACTGTTCCAGATCCCGCAACCCGTCTGCCAGCTGGGCCACAGTGACGGCGTTGGCCCGAGAGCACGACGTGGAGCTCGAGCGAATCACTGCAGATACCGCGGTAGCCATGGCAGCCAGCGAGGAGGATCCGGTCGTGGCTGCTCGCCGTGCCGCTGGTTTTGCGTTGAGCCTTGGCCGCCAGCGCAATCAGGTGGCCATTGCGCTGGCCACCGGGAGCGGCGAAGAGGGCGACCGGCTGTCGGTCGGCGAGGTGGTGGATCGGGCCGTCGAGGTCCTATTGCACGGCCGCGCCATCGATGGCGAGCGCGCCACCGAAGACCTGAAACGTCCGCATCGGCCGCGGCATGATTCGATTACCCAGCACATCGCAGTCGACAAGCTGACCGCAACTCTCATCGAGCAGCGTTTTCAGATCGACTGTGACGAGCGAGAGCAACGGGTTCTGGTCAGGGAGAGTCCCGAACCCCAAAGCATCCGCATCGTGCTGGGCAAGCCCACGCCGTATGTCGGTCGGGACCGCGAAATCTCGGCCATCGAGGCGGTATTTCGCGAATGCGTGGACGAATCCCTGGCCCGTGCGATCCTGGTCACCGGCCCGGCAGGGATCGGCAAATCCCGTCTGGTCGGCGAGATCGTGCAACGATTCGCGTCGTTGTCGAGCGAATTGTCCATACTGGCCGCTACCGGTGACCTTCTCCGCGCGGGTTCCCCTCTCTTCATGCTGTCGCAGTTGGTCAGAGCCGCCGTGGGCATTGTTCCGGGGGACGGATCGGACGCGGGTCGAGACAAGATCCTGCGCCGGGTCGAGCAACGGATCGCACCCTGGCTGGGCCGGCAAGATGCCGAGCGCGTGGCCGTGTTTCTCGGCGAAATCACCGGCCTGCAGTTTTCCGATACCGAGCGCATGCAACTTCGCGAGGCCCGTCGCTCTCCCCATCTCATCCACGATCAGATGCGCCGGGCCTGGGAAGACTGGCTCGAAGCCGAGAGCCTGGAACACCCGGTCTTTATCGTCCTCGACGACCTGCAATGGGCCGACCCGCCTTCCATACGATTCATCAATGCTCTGCTGCGCAACCTCGAAGACAAGCCGATCATGGTGCTCGCTCTGGCCCGGCCAGAGGTCGACGAAATTCTGCCTGATCTGTGGACCGCACGGAATCTGGAACGGATCGCGCTCTACCCCCTGTCGAGGCAGGCGTGTGAAAATATCGCCCGTCACGCCCTGCCCGACCAGGTCGCTGACACGGTCATCGACAAGCTGGTCGCCCGCTCGGGCGGAAACCCGTTTTATCTGGAAGAACTGGTACGCAGCCTGGCGGCTGGATTTGACGGCGAGATTTCCGAGACCATCCTGGCCATAGTCGGGGCCCGGCTGCGCGCTCTCTTGCCGAGCGAACGGCGCGTGCTGCGCGCGGCCAGCGTGTTCGGCCGCCATTTTTGGCTCGCCGGGGTTGCCGCCCTGCTCGGCGATGACCGCCAGGTTGTAACGCTAATGCTCAATCAATTAATTGGCCGGGAAGTGGTCAGACAGCGCCGCCGATCGCGTTTTGCCGACGAGACCGAGTATGTATTTACCCACGACTTGTTGCGAGAGGCTGCGTATGGAACCCTGCCCGCCAACGAGCTCGTGCCTGCCCACCTGTATGCAGCCGAGTGGCTGGAACGAGCCGGCGAAACCGATTCGCTCGTACTGGCCGAGCACTACCAGGCCGGTGCTGATTCACGGCGCGCTCTGCCGCACTTTCATCGCGCTGCCGAGCAAGCTCTTGCCGCGAATGACTTTGCCGCAGTGATCGACTATGCCGAGCGCGCCATTTCGTGCGGCGCCCGAGGTGAAACACTGGGCGCGCTCCGCCTTCTCCAGGCCGAGTCGCAAAATTGGACGGCACAGTACGATCGTGCGGCGAAGTCCGGCCACGAAGCCATGGAGTTACTCGCTTCGGGCAGCCCGGCCTGGGCTCATGCCTGCCATCAAGTCGCGTGGTCCAGTGTGTACGCGGCCGACTGGGACCCATTGCAGAACGTGGCCCACCAACTGCGCGACCGCGCCCCCGAGTCGATCGATGGACTCTACCTCGCGGCCATGGTGCATTGCGCCTGCAACCTACTCTTCGCCGGCTATGATACGCTGGCCACAGCGTTGCACGATCTGGTCGAAGAGCGCACCCCGTCAGATCCGCGCGATGCATTTGTCCGGGCGAATCTCGCCTGGCTCCATCATTTCTTCTGCGCCGACTGCGATCCCTACAAGTCAGCCCAGTGGATAAAACGCTGCGTCGACCACTGGAACGAGCGGGGCGATCGGCGAAGCGCTTGCATGGCAGAGGCCAATATGGGCGAGAGTTTGATGCGACTGGGCCAGTACGAGCAGGCGATTCAACCACTCAGCTCGGCACTCGAGACCGCCAGGCGACTCGGACTCGGCTGGTTGACCCCTTCCATCAGACATACCCTGGCGCTGACTCTCGCGCGGGCTGGAAAACTGTCCGATGCCGAGCATATCTTGGCCCAAAGTCAGGATAGCGACCTGCATGACGCGACTCTGAGTCATCTATGCCTGGCTCAGATATTGCTACTCAAGAACTGCCCCCAGGCCGCCATGGACCAGGTCGAGCGGGCACTGGACCAGAACAGCGCAGTACAGTTCCCCCAGCAGCGCGCGCTCGGATTGGCCCTGCGGGCGGTGGCGTTGCTCAGGCTCGGTCGCGCCGCCGAAGCCCTGCAAGCCGGGCAGCAGGGCATGGAGATCTTGTCCAGTTCGACGGCCGCTGGCGAGGATGAAATGCTCGTACGACTGGCTCACGCCGATGCCCTTCATGCATGCGGCCAGCAAAAGCCGGCCAGGCAGGCACTTCGCGGTGCGCGCGCGCTACTTCTCGGTCGAGCCGAGAGCATCAAAAACCCCGAGTGGCGAACCAGCTTTCTCGAACAAGTGGACGAAAACCGACGCATTCTCGAACTGGCTCGGCAGTGGAATGTAGAAGACCCTCGCCCCCAATCCTCGGGCCAACGCTCCGCAAGCGCAAAAAACTGATCGCAGTTGCTACTCAATGTAGGTAAAGATAGGTTTTAGACGCACCCTATGGTGTATGGCCAAAAAATCGGTGGAAAAATTGGCCCTCGCACAATGTGCGGCACATTCTCCCGGCAGAGTGTCCCCTTGATCAACCCGAATCCGTGGAAGGAACGCACCATGTACATTCGAAGCGTCTCACTATCTGCGCTCTTGCTCGTGTTCGGATGTTCGGATGAGCTGTCTTCCGAACAGGGCGTGACAGCTGCCATGTTGGCCCCATCTCCGCTGAGCATCGACCGCGGGCGGCCTCTCGAGCCCAGGTCGGTGGCGGGTGAGATTTGGGCCGAGCCCGACGAACATCCCCTGGTATCGCCGGGCGACCAGGGCGGCAGGACGATCTGCTGGGAGAAGCGCGGGGTTCGTGTGGTAGAGGTTTGGGTCAAACAGCAGGGCAAGGGAGAGACGCTGCTGGCCCAGGCAAAGGATGATACATGCAAGACCGTGTCGTGGATCGAATCGGGCACGACGTACCGGTTCCGGATGTATGCCGGCTCGAGCAAGGCGGAGATTCTCGACACTGTCTACATCACCGGTGTCGCGCTCTAGCCCACAGGGCCACTTGCCACGGTCGTCGGGATGGAAAGTCATCACTGTGCTGGATATGGGTCCTCACAGATCTCCTTCGGCATGGGCATACCCGGTCACACCGTAGGGAAACGCGAACCGCTGGGGCCAGATGAGACGAACCACACTAGCAGCGTTCGGGAAAAATCCCGAACGCCGCTATGACGAGGACAAGGCAGATTCACACCACACGCCGCATCGCTGTCGCGCTGGGTCTTATGATTGGCTGCACAGGCGCCGATACAAAGCCCACTCGCCAACCAAACGTTGATGCGTTGGCAACTCGCTATGTCGAGATAGTTCTCGCGCTCGACCGACACAAAGACGCGTACGTCGACTACTACGTCGGTCCGCCACGCCTTCTCGAGGTGTCACTCGAGGGTAACCCCGTCGACCTAGTAGTCTTGCACCAACGCGCACTCACATTGCTTGAGGAGCTCTCGAACGCTCGAGAGTCTGCCCGAACGCGCTTTCTGACCGCACAGACTCGGTCAGTCGTCGCGAACATCCGAATCCTTCGCGGTGAGAAGCTAAACTTCGATGAATGGGCGTTGGAGATGTACGGCTACAAGGTCACTCAGGATGCGGAGCAGAAGTTCGAGGAGGCAACCAGCGCGCTCGGACGTGCGTTGCCGGGCAATGCCCCAGTTGGCGATCGGATCCGAGCGTACAGGAGCCGTTTCTATCTTGGACCCAAGGAGCTTCGGCGGGTGGCCGGACACTGCCTAGAACTAGGCCAACGGCGAACGCGCGATTTGCGAACACTACCGGAGGGCGAGCGGGCAACCATCGAGTACGTCAACGGTAAGCCTTGGTCGGCCTACAACTGGTATATGGGGAACAACCAAAGCCGAGTCGAGGTCAATGTTGATATTCCTGTGACCGCGGCGGAGCTCTGCGCTACGTTGCTGCACGAGGCCTACCCGGGGCACCATGTCTACAGCACTCTTCTTGATCAATTGGCTCAAAACGGCGTTATTGAACTAGCGGTGTATCCGCTGGCGAGCCCACTGTCGTTTATGTTCGAGGGGACCGCGAATGCCGGCATTGATGTCCTCTTCCCCGGCGAGAAATGGTACGAGTTCGTTCGGGACGAGCTCGCACCCCTCGCCGGCGTGCCTCCGCAGGAGCGTGAGCGCTACGCTCTCGTAGAGCGGGCAGTCTTGACCCAAATCAACCACGTCGGGATTGTCTTGGCCTATCGTTTCTTCAAGGAGCGCAGGCCGCAGAAAGAGATTGAACAGACGCTCCTCGACTCCGGGGCACCACCGCAGATCGTCGAGGTCGTGGCAGGCAAGTTCATTCCGGCGCACGGGCCTCAACTCGGCTGTTACAGCATGGGAATGGACCGTGTACTCGAGTTCATCGGCGTCGGCCCTGGACGCGAATCGCGTTACTTTGAACTCCTTGCGAAGCAGCTGACACCGAGCGACCTCGAACCGTCGCGTTAAGGAAACTCACAACCAGACGGCGGCAGGGATCTGTTGGACACATGGCAGTGGAACGGGTCTCAATAGACCGAGATGAAGCCGTCCTCTTGCCCGGCAGCGCGATACAATCATGCGCTCGCTTACGATGGCGCGCGACAACGCATCGTCCTCTTCGGCGGCCATGATGGCCAGGCGGCGCTCTCGGATCTCACACATCTCACGCAACCTTCGGGCGAACCTCCATGGCGATCGCGATTCATGGCCGGGAGCGCGTCTGGTCAAAGATGGTCTTCATCGGCCGAGAGCTTCGTGGGCACGATCTTTGATCGGGGGGCGTTGCACGGACATTGATGGACCCCTGGGGCGGAGGGCAACCGCACTGACATGCAACTTCTGCGCGGTTAGCTTCGCAGAACCCGATCGGTATCTTGTATGTTCTGCTCATGTCCCCTCGACGACAGGCGACCTGGGTCAAAACCAATACGCCGCCGAAGAATACGCTCTCCAAGCTCCAAAAACAGCACATCTTGGCATTAGCAGCCCGGTTTGCAAAGGAGCACTATAAGGCCGATCTTCGAGCACCACCCAAGTGTCATCGAGCCTGGAGTGCACCGGTGTCGAACTCCAGCAACCCGAGTGCGAGCCAAGCCGCGGCCCGACTTAACCCTAATCAAGTAGGGTTAATTAGTACGCTATGATAGGCTGCCGCCCCGCAAATGCTATGGGTGGACTCCCAGCCGGGGCGAGCCCGAGATTGCCCTCAGTAAAATAGCTCGGGCAGGAACATGACGATTTCGGGAAACAGGATACAGAGGGTGAGTCCGGTCAGTTGCAGTGCAATGAACGGGATGGCAGCTTTCCATATGTCGGCAGTGGTGATCTCTGGCGGAGCCACCCCCTTGATGTAGTACAGGGCATAGCCAAAAGGTGGCGATAGGAAGGAGACCTGCATGTTGACGTTGTACAAAACCCCGTACCAGACCGGCGAGAATCCCAACGACTTGATAATGGGGACAAAGACAGGAACCGCCAGCAAGATGATGCCTACCCAGTCGAGGAACATTCCGAGCACCAAAAGGATCAGCATCATCAAGATGAGAATGCCGTAGGGACCCAGACCCGTCCCGGCGATCGCGTTTTCGACGAACTTGCCACCGCCCTGAGCAATATAGAAACCGACAAACGCCGTGGCGCCAAAGATCGTCCACATCACCATGGCGGTGGCCTTGAGAGTCTGTTGACCGGCGCTGAGAAGCGTCTTCAGAGTGAGCCGTTTGTGCAACAATGCCACCACAATGGCTCCGAAGGCTCCCATACCTGCGGCCTCGGTCGGTGAAGCGATGCCCAGAAACATGGTTCCGAGCACTGTGGCCACGAGCAGTAACGGCACGATCACCCGCGATAGCAGACGCAGCTTTTCCCTCAGGCTCACCCGGTCTTCGCGCGGCAGGGCAGGAGCGAGGTGGGGCTGCAGTGCTGCCCGGACCAGGATGTACACGATATAAATCATGGCCAGGAGCAAACCGGGCAAAATAGCCCCCATATAGAGCTGCCCGACCGATTCTTGGGCCACCAGGGCGTAAACGATCATGAGGATACTGGGCGGGATGAGAATCCCCAGAGTACCTCCGGCCAATATGCATCCGATGGCGAGCTTTTTGTCATACCCGCGCTTGAGCATCTCGGGCAGGGCCACAATGCCCATGGTTACTTCGGTGGCACCTATAACACCGGTCATGGCAGCTAGCAGCGTAGATGCGATGACCGTGGCCATGGCCAGACCGCCCCGCAAGCCGCCCAGCCACCGATAAGCTACTTCGTACAGATCCTTGATGATGCCGGATCGCTCCAAGATGGCAGCCATGAAGATAAACAGGGGAATGGCCGCCAGCAGATAGTTATTCATCAGGCCAAATATTCGCTGTACGACCACATTGACCGCGTCTGCGCTCCACATCAGCCAGATAAAGAGCACGCCCAGGCCACCCGTGGCGAACGCGGTTGGCAATCCGGACAGGAGCAGCACAAAGAGCGAGCCGAACATCAAAACAGTCACCCACTCGATACTCACGACAGCTCCCTCCCGGTAATTCCAAGGTGCAGATCGCGGATCAATTTCACCATGCCTTGCAGGCCAAGCAGGATAAATGCGATGAAGATCGCGATCTTGACCGGATAAAACGGCGGTGCCCAATCGGTCACCGACACCTCGCGGAGATTCCAGGAGTCGATGGCGAATGTCCAGCTCGTATAGGCGAGCGCACCCACGAAGAGGAAAAAGAAGCTCGACGTCACCACATCCACCCAGGCACGCCATCGGGGCGGCCACCGATGGGACAGTACATCGACGTTTACATGTTGATGGTGATAGTGCGCATAGGCTCCACAGAGGATGTATTGAACCCCAAAAAGCAGAGTGGAGAGTTCGTGGGCCCAGTTGGTCGGCGCGTTAAACGCGTAGCGCATCACCACCTCGTACACCGTAATAGCGATGACTACTGGGGTAATGAGCGCCAGCAGCTTGCCAGACCAGTCATTGAGCTGTTCTACGGCGCGGAGAATTTTGGCTACATGGGACATGCGGGGATCGCGCAACCGACAATTACAGGGTTTGCCCCGCGATCCATTCCTTGTTGATGAACCCTTTGTCGAGCATATAGTCGAGCCAGATTTTGAATGCTCGAGTGGCCAAAGGGTGTTTTTTGGCCCATTTGTACCACAGCGGAATAGCGATCTTGCGGAACTTTTGCACTTCGCCAGGGGGTAGCGTGATGATCTCGGTGCCGGCCTGTTCGAACTTGCGATAGTGGCTGCGATCGGCCTCGTGGATGGCTGACCACTGATCCCAGGAGTGCCATTTCACACTTGCAATCAGCAACTCCTGCAACTCCTTGCTCAGCGATTGCCACTGCTTCATATTCACCACCAACTCCATGAGATCGACCGGCTGGTGGAGTGAAGGCAAAATGATGTATTTGGTCACCTCGGCGAAACCCAGGTTCCAGTTGATCGCCGCGCCCACGTAGTCGGCAGCGTCGATAACGCTTTTTTCCAGCGCGGGATAGATTTCGCCGCCTGGCAATAACACCGTCGACACCCCGGCGGCGGAGAATACTTCGGAGACCATTCCACCGGGATAGCGGATCTTTTTCCCGGCAAAGTCCTCGAAGCTGCGAATCGGCACCTTTGAGTGGATGAGATTGGGGCCATGCTGAATGGGTCCCACCCAGAATAAATTCTGCGAGGCATAGGCTTCGCGGGCCAGCTCGGTGCCTCCGCCCGGACCGTAGAACCACTCCCAATGGGTTTCCTCGTCGGGCCCGAGCGGGAACGAGGTCATGAAGACCGCCACGGGAAGCTTGCCCGCCCAGTAGACGGGGAACCCGTGCATAGCCTGGAATACCCCGTTCTTTACCGCATCGAACATCTCGAAGGTGCCCACGATGGCGCCTTCCTGGAACGGCTCGATGTTAAATCGGCCGCCGGTCATGGCTTCTATTTTTTTGGTGAAGCGCAGAAATGCCTCGTTGCCGACAGTGCCGGGTTGCCAGGCAGTTTGTACGCGCCAGTTGATCGCATTCTTGGAGGTCATCACGGCAGGCCCTTGACCTTGTTTCGGGTCCTGGCCGGATGACGACTCCTGGCTTTTCTTGCTACAAGCAGCCAGAAATCCAGCACCTCCCAGTCCAGCTGCAATGGCTCCCTTGTGGAGTAGATCTCGACGGGTCAGGTGCCGGCCCTGGGGTTCGGACTCACCGGTGGATTTGTTATCCGTGGATTTTTTTGTCATTGCAATGGATTTTGAATCGGCCATGAAGATCTACTCTTCCTCGTTACAGGTCGAGGCTGACCCATCACAGTCTCACCTGGTTTGGGAGACCCGTGGTTTGCGCGCCTGTCGTGGTCGAGGCTGTGCGCCGCCATGTGACGGCAGAACCGGGAACGTAAGTAACATTGCAGGATACTACTGTCGCCGATGATACACGTTCTCGACCGACAGGCACCAAGACCATGTCCGGTTTTTGTCCTCCCTGGCAGCCTCGACGAAACAGCGCAGCGCGTCGAGAGAAGGCAGAGACGAAGTCACGGCGCAAGTTTGCCACAATCCCTGTCCAACATCGTCACCGCGTATTTCAAGCTGCAGGGTGCCACGGCGGGGTGGCCAGCGAGATTTTTCCCCGGGTTGGCGCGAAACGATGGCACTCGGCGGCGATTTTCTCACCGGACCCAAAAACACTGGTACTCAGCGCCACATTGTTGTCACTGAAGAGCGGCACGGTCCCTCTCTGAATGGCAACCTGGGGTAAAACTCTGCCATGAAATGGCAGGCGGCCAGCCAGATTCCCTATCGATTGCACAATCGCCTCACTCGCACCCTCAACTGGCGAGCGCGCGTCCACATGGGAGAGACCACCCAGCCAGATCTTCTCCGCCGAACGTTTCCACCCTATCTGGCCAAGGATATCTCGATCGCCTGCAAGGCTTTTTTCGAGAGCCTGGGCGGCGAGTTTGTCCGCTTCTCCGGCAATCCTCTGCAACTCTTCGACGACAAACAGCCGGTTGAGTACCACCCGGAAGCATCGCCACTCTTCCAGCAGATCGCTGTCGACAATGGGTCCACGCGGCAAGGACTACTGCAGGGACTGGTGCTCTTCACGTTCGAGCAAAACCCCATGATGGCCAGTTGCTGGCAGTGCGAAAGCGAGTACCACATCAGCGTGATCGCCGCCGACGTCGCCCACGCTGACCGATTCCTCGAGGCGTTCTCGAGCTACGAGGAAAGCCATCGCACGGTGACCTCCGAACTCAGCGCCAACGTGGAGCGGTCGCTCAACAGCCGCATCCGGGCCCATTTCGGCGACGGCTTTGATCCCTACGTGCTCCGCCAATCCTTTCCCGAATATCAAATCGCCAACATTGCCATCCTGGCCAAGGCGTTCTTCGACGGGTTCGGAGCCGAATTCACCGGGATTGGCGCCAGTCGCTTCGACCTGTCCATGGGAGAGGAATTCGACCTACTCACCCTGCTGAAACCGGCCAAAATCAGTGAAGATGGCTCTTTCGAGGGCCGCGAGCAAGCCCCGCCCAGCTTTGAGCAGATTCCGGTTGTCGCGACCAGCTCCCGCCTCGGCCTGCGCGAGGGCATCGCCCTGTTTCGCTACCAAGACGAGCCGATGTTTGCCTATTGCCAGCACGTCGAGCGATTCGAGCCTCGCTACGACCTGTCGATCGTGTCCCGCAATGTCGAACACGCCCACCAGCTCCTCGACGCGTTCATGCAATACGAACGCGAGCACAGCATTTTTCGCGGCCGCCTCCTCCGTCCCAAGATCGACTATCAAGACCGGGTCAAGGAGGCCGAGATCCTCGAGCTCACCGACACCGACTGGGATCACGTGGTACTGCCCGCCGGACTGCGCGAACGGCTGCAACGCGACGTGCTGGACTATATCCGCTGTGCCGACGCCCTCATCGCCAATGGCATCGAACTCAAACGCGGCATCCTCTTTCACGGTCCGCCAGGCACGGGCAAGACCTTTGTCTGCAACTTGCTCGCCTCCGAGCTCGACGGCTTTACCAGCGTGCTCGTGGCCGGTGACAGCCTGCGCCACCCCGAGGGCGCGTTCAGACTGGCCCGCAAGCTGGCCCCCGCACTTCTGTTCTTCGAAGACATCGATTTGATCGCCATCGAACGCCAGTTCAATCCCCTTCAGGCCGTGCTCGGCTCCCTGCTCAACGAACTCGACGGCCTGCCCAAAAGCGAGCAGGTCTACGTCGTGTTTACGACCAACAAACTCGAAGTCCTCGAAGAAGCCCTGGCCCAGCGCCCGGGACGGGTCGATCTCGTCCTCAAATTCCCCCTCCCCGAGCCCGAACTGCGGCGACGCCTGGTCAAGCTGTACACCGGTAAGGCTCACATCGACGGCCCGGATGTGGAATGGATCGTGGACAAGACCAAGGGGGTCACCCCGGCTTTTTTGCGCGAGCTCATGAAACAGGCGGTATTTCACGCCATTCAAGATGGGAATACCGATAATAAGCGAGTGGCCACACTGAACCGCGACCATCTCAGCACGGCGTTTGCCAAGCTCAAGGGCCACGAAGAGAATCACCGGGTCGAGAAGATCCTCGGCTTCAGGACCTGAGTTGCATGGACTGGGGCGATGGGCCAGAGGTCCGGGCGGCTGGAGGTCCCGGCGCCCGGCTATTCGATCAATACGGGTCTGGTTTGAGACGATTGTAATTTTTTGCGTTCCGGTGTGCGACAAATGGTCCGGGTTAGCCGGGGCTAGCCCGGACCACACCGACTTGGTACCATGAGTCCCGAGTAGGCTGGTTTCTACGGCACAGAGAGTTCATGAGGACATGTTCCATCAGGAACGCGACTTCGGCTGTTTTTTTGGCTGTCGCGCTGGTGTACACCCTGACAGCACTGATGGCGACATCAACGCGGGCACAGCGGCGCGATGCCGGACCAGTGTCACAAGACCCCGCTGTCACTCGACCCCAAATGAGCGGCCAGGTGGCTCTGGACGCCGAATTGCGGGCTACTCCCTCGGCGAGTGCACTGCCCGGCATCTACCGGGTGGCAGTTGCCGCTCCGGTGCAAACCCAGCTGGCCGCGAGCTTGTCGGTTGGCCATGGCGCGCTCGGTCCGGTCCTCGGCGATGACGACTCGCACAGCCGGACCACCGGCTCAGTCGCCCTGAGCCTGTCCCCGCGGCACTGGCTCGGCCTGGCCTTGCGTTTCGACAGTCGCTACGATCAGCACTCCAGCCCGGGTCGAGGCAACGGCAATGGCGACAGTGGTAGCGACAGCAGTTTTGTCGTCGATCCCCGTCTGACCGTGCGTGCTGTCGGCCGAGCCGTCGCCGGCGTCGATGTCGGCGCTGAACTGAGATTGTGGGTTCCGCCGGGCTTGTCGACTCCGTCGTTCGACGTCGCTGCAACCACGGTCGACCTGCACGTGCTGGCCACCTACCGGCCGCGACCCACCTTTTCGCTGACCGTCAATGGTGGATTTCGGTTCGACAACAGCGCAGATTCGGTTACCTCGCCCGATACTCTGAGTCGCGCTGACCGGATGTCGCTCGGAGTGAGCGACTTCGACGCCGTCATGCTCGGCCTCGGCGGCGTATGGCACACTGGCCGAGTCGATGTCATGGCTGAGTGGACCTGGCAACTTCTGGTCGGAACCGGTGCTCCATCTGCGCTGGCCTCGCCGATGCGCTTCGGGCTCGGCGCCGGGTGGTGGCTCAGTCCCAGCATCCACGTACAGTTTTTGGCCGAGGCCAGTCCAAGTCGCCGTCCAGCCATCGATGTCGGAGCAGCCCTGGTCCCCCTCGACCCCAGGATTCAGCTCTTGGCCGTTGTGACCTATCGCCGCAGTGGGTATCGGCAATCGGCAGAAAACCGGCCGCTTCGGTCGGGTGGCGAGGCGGCGAAAGAGCCCGACGAGCCCGCCGTGCTCGAGCCTCGCCAATCGGTCGGTCAACTGCGAGGAGTTATTCAGTCGTTCCGCGGCAAGCCGATCGCCGGGACAACGATCCGCATCGAACCGGGCGGGCTCGAACTCGCGGTCGACCAGGGGACGTTCGAGATCGACCTCGAGCCGGGACGATACACTGTGATCGTCCGCGCCCCCGGCTACCGAGAGCAGCGGGTCCGCGCTCGAGTGCGCCCGGACGCGGTGCGAATCCTCAATATCGATCTCCGGGTCGACCGGAAGCGATGATGTCTCGCTGCCACCATTCGATCTATGTGGTTGCCGTGGCGAGCTGGGCGCTGGCCGCCAGCTGCGGATCGGGCGACTGGGTTGCCGAGATGGCGCACAAAAACAACGAAGTCGACTCGTTGCGCGCCTCTACATCGCAATGGCAGTCGGCCGGGCTCGGCGATCGCTATCAAATCGGCGATGCGGTCCGCACCGGACGGTCGTCCAGCGCCGATCTGACAATGACCGGCGGCGGCGGGCTCCATCTCGACGAGCGAACATTGATCCGGTTTCTGGCCAGTAAACGCGATCGGCCGGGCAAGCTCCGGGTCGAAAGCGGCGCAGCAGAGCTCGAATCGGAAGGCCAGGCGGTTGTATTCGACACGGTCATCGGTCTGGCGCGCCTGCGCAAACGCAGCCGCGTCCGCCTCTCGCCCACCAAACGCGGCACCCGACTCAATGTATTGATCGGCACGGCAACCCTAGAGGACGAAAGCGGTCGGATCACGTCGCTCGAAAAAGGCCAGTCGCTGACTGTACGAGTGGGCGAAGCCGTGGTCGAAATGAGCGTGCAGCCGGACGGCGAGGCTCCGTCTGCAGCTGACCAGAAGTCGGAGGCGAGCGACGATGCGGGCGCGGCGAGCGACGATGCGGGCGCGGCGAGCGACGATGCGGGCGCGGCGAGCGACGATGCGGGCGCGGCGAGCGACGATGCGGGCGCGGCGAGCGACGATGCGGGCGCGGCGAGCGAAACGCTCGCCGGGGACGAGTCGAATCAGACCGGCGAGTCGGCAAAAACCGGCGAGCTGTCGAGCGAGCCCTCGGCCGGGTCCGGGGTTACCGCCCGGGTTTCCATGACAGGTGGCAAGATTCGCCCGGCCCGGGGTGCTGATGGGTGGCAACCGCTGCCGGTCGGCGACGTCGAGCTGGCCGAAGGATCGCACGTCCGCCTGCCGGAAAAAGCCACTGTAGAGCTCGAACGGGGCAACCAACGGGCCACGGTGGTGGGTGACGCCGAGTTTCTCATCGGAGCAGCTGGCGGTCCACTGGTCGAGGTCTCGCGGGGAACGGTCTCGATCGAAGCGACCACCGAGAACACCCACATCGACGTTCCCGGCGGTGCGATCGTCGCTCGCACCCGGCCGAGTGGCTCGCTTGGCACCATCGCACTCGACCGCCGCGGGCGGGCGATCGTGACTGTCGAGCGGGGCAAATTGCAGGTTCGCAGCGCCCAGGGCAGCGAGCTTCTGGTCGTCGGAGAACGCGCGAGCATCGACCGGACGGGCAAAACCGTGGTCAAGGGACGAGCACCGGCGCGGGCCGATCTGGCGATACCGGCCGGGGAATCGCCCGTCGTGCACGAACAGACCGGCCAGGTCGCGCTCCGCATTCGCTTTGACCATGTATGTCCAGCCGGGGGCCGGGTGGAGACGTTCAAGAGCCGGCGCTCTGTGGGCAAGCCGGTAGCTATTTCCGAAGGAGAGGGCAGCGCGCTGGTCTGGGCCAGACGGGGCCGTGCGTTCTATCGAGTGCGTTGCCTCTCGAATGGTGCGGTTGGCGTCGCAGTGGCAGCACAGGGATGGGTCCAGGTCCGCACGGACTCGGGCACCAGGCAGCTACCACAGCGGGCGACCCACAACACACTGGATGCTGATGGCCGCACCTACAGCGTGGTCTATCAGCATCGACTGCCCCGTCTGACCTTCCGCTGGTCCGGGCTGGCCGCGGCCACGCGAGGCTGGACCCTGGTCGTCAAAAAGCACCGAGGCAGCAAACGAACCTTTCCGGTGAGCGGAAATCAGCACACCGTCAAGTCCGGCAGTGTGGGCGAAGGTCGTTACAGCTGGTGGTTTCAGGGGCCTGGTGGGCGCCGCTCCCCGACCACCAGGCTGTACATAGAATTCGACAGTTCGGCCTCCACTGCCCATATCACCCAACCGCCAACCAACGCGTGGCAGGGTGGTTCCGTACCGATCCGAGGCACTGCGCTGAGCGGCTGGCGGGTCGAAATCGGCGGAAAAAAAGTCCGCCGGGACCGGTACAATCGCTTCGCCGCAAAGGTCGCAATCCCAACCGATGAGGACGCCATCGCGATTCGTCTGTCTCACCGAAAACACGGTATACACTATTATCTCCGGCGGCGACCCCGATGAATCCGCAGTCCAAAGAGATGATCGGCCGTGTTGTACTCGATCGATATCGCATCGTTCGGCAACTGGCAAAGGGAGGTATGGGCGAAATATTCCTGGCCAGAAACGAGGGCGCTGCAGGATTCGTCAGGCCGGTCGTGATCAAACAGATCCACCCTTCGTGGCTGGGCGCTGCGCCCATCATCGAAATGTTTGCCCGTGAAGCGCGAATCATGGCCAAACTGCGCCATCCCGGTATCGTCAGTGTTCTGGATTTCGCCCAACAGGACGGCGCATACGTGATGGTGCTCGAATACGTTCACGGGCACGATCTGTCGAATTGGATCATCTATTACTACCGCAGAACCGGCCGCTGGTTTCCGATCGGTTCTGCCGTGGTGATCGTGCTCCGTGTTCTCGAGGCATTGTCATACGCACACAATGCCACTGGCATGGACGGCGCACCACTCGACGTGGTTCATCGCGATATCAAGCCGTCCAATATTCTGGTGAGCACCGAAGGTCACGTCAAACTGGCCGATTTCGGGATCGCCCGGGCGGGAACCGAGCAGACCACGGTGGCGGGCAGCAGCGCGCAAAAGATCAAGGGAACCTACCCGTTTATCGCGCCCGAGATCTTCGAAGGCGCCGAGCCGGCTCCGAGTACAGATGTATACGCCTGCGCAGTCGTGCTCTACGTGCTTCTGGCCGGGCGCAATCCATTTGCCGCGAAAAGTCCGCGCCAGACCATACGGCTGGTCCTCGACCATGATCC
This sequence comes from Pseudomonadota bacterium, assembly GCA_022360315.1. Lineage (GTDB taxonomy): Bacteria > Myxococcota_A > Polyangia > Haliangiales > Haliangiaceae > JAKSDA01. Next base: position 11,195 of record JAKSDA010000140.1, on the reverse strand, counting down.
ACAACCGATCGATGCAATCCGCGAGGATGTGTTTCCCGGCCTCGCGTCGGCGCTGGCCAAGGCGCTGGCCAAAGATCGACATGCCCGCTATCCGGACGCGGCCAGCTTCGCCCAGGCTCTGCGCGGCATTAGCGGATTCGACTCCGACGCAGCGGCCGAAGATCTGGCTCGGCTCGCGGCCGAAGATTTTCTGGAGCCCCGGTTTGCCCAGCTGCTCAATGTCACGGATCTGACCGTGCTCGAAGATATCCTGAACAAAGAGACTCCGTCGGTGCTGCAAACCCCGGCCGGACAGGATGCGCAAAACCTGCTTTCAGGACACGATGAGGATGAGTGGTCGACGCCCACGGCCACGGTTTTGCCCCATGAGAAGGCCATCGAGAGCCCCGGAGACGACAACCAGTCCCGCCCCGTCGACGATGGAGTGAGCATCGAGATAGGGAAGCCAGTCGCCGAATCCGCGACCGCGCGGCCAGCTATTCGATCGCAGTCGCGCAGCTCGGGCGCGCCGAGGTCGCCTGAACAACCGATCGGGCAATCGGGCCAACCGGTTGGTACCGGGACCATACCGGCGCCTTCTGCACAATCAACCGCTCTGGTGTCGTCCCGGCACGACCGCGCCCAATCGACCCCCTCCTCACCCCGCAGCACTGTGCGCTGGATCATCGCTGCCACTGCGATGAGCGTCGCTGCTCTTGCCACGGCCCTGGTACTGGTCCTGGTCCTGATTCGCGGCGGCGAAGGAAGGCAGCCCGCGTTTGTCGTCGTGCAAGCCGAATCACTGCCCGCCGGGGCAACCGACCGAGCAGAAAGGGCCGACGCCGGCCTGGCTGTTCCCGCCACGCCGGTCGCTGCGGCCCCGACCGTGGACGCAGCTGTGAAATCATCTGTGCGGCCACCTGCAAAATCACCCGGGACAGGCAAAAAAAAGCTCTCTCGTTCTCGTCCGACTACGGCACAAAAGCTGTCGCAGACCTTCCGCACCAGGCAGGCAGCGATCCGCGCCTGCTTTGCCGAGCACGCCGTGTCGATCTCCGGAATGCCGCAACTGTCGGTGCGGTTTCGCATCGATATGTCCGGCACAGTCAAGTCCGCCGAAGTAGTGCCCGACTCGGTGGCCCGTACCGAACTCGGCCAGTGTATCGAGGGCGTGGCCCGATCGACTCGATTTGGCCGCCAGGACAGGGAGCGCGGGTTCCGCATTCCGGTCACGGTTCAACTGGGCCGGTGACCTCGCCGTATAATGAAGCAGATGGAGCGATTCAGAACGGCCGGATGTTCCGGTGAGCAAAGCGCAGCGGAGCCCATGCCGAGCGGGTCGGCTGGTCGATCGATTCTGACCATGTCGATCGGGCTAGCTGTGATGCTGGTCTGGCCGGGCTGCCGCGTCGGCTTCGATGCACTCACCGACGGCGGTGCCGGATTCGATGCAGGGCCATTTGGCGCTCCTTCGCCGATCGCCGAAATCTCAGCTCCCTCGATCGACGATGACGACCCCTCGCTCACCGGCGACCTGTTGGAGCTCTATTTCAATTCGGACCGCGCTGGAGGCGTGGGCGACGTCGATATCTGGCGATCGACCCGGGCCAGTTCCAGCGACCCCTGGCGGACACCAGCCGTGGTCGGCGAGTTGAGCACCGAGTATCAAGATTCGACTCCCGAGGTCGCGGCCGACGGGCTGACGATCTGGTTTGCCAGCAATCGGCCGGGCGGGAAGGGCAAGTACGATATCTGGTTTGCCTCTCGACCGAATCGCTCCGACCCCTGGTCGGTTCCCGTCGCAATACCCGAGCTCAACACACCGGACAACGAAGGCTCGCCCGCTGTGGCGGATTCAAAGCGAATCCTGGTGTTTTATTCCGACCGGTCCGGAGGTGCGGGCGGCCGAGATCTCTACATCTCGTCGCGGGCTTCCGAAAATGATCCGTGGAACGAACCCTCACCGCTCGCCGCGATCAACAGCCCGGAGCACGACAGCAACCCGTACCTGGCGTCCGGGGCATCGTTGCTTTTTTTCGATTCCGGCCGACCCGGAGGCCAGGGTGCTCGAGATCTATACGTGGCTTCGCGGCCGACCATTAGTGATTCCTTTGACTCTCCCACGCCCCTGGCCGAGTTGAATTCGGAGAGCGACGAAGTCGACGCATGGATCTCGGCCGACCTGCGCTACTTGGTGTTTGCCAGCGACCGGTCGGGTCGATTCCAGCTGTACGAAACCCGCCGCTGAACCGCTGGCTGTTCCCGCAAAGCAACGCAAACCAGAGTTCATACCGAGCGAAGCGGCCAGTTACTCGATCAGCCGATTACATTCGATTCGGTATCAGCCGCCGAGTTCGATGCCTGTGGCGCGCGCAGCTGCGACCAGACCACCGTTGGGATCGATCAGCTTGAGCTTCTTGACCGCCAGCTCGATGGGTTTTGTCACCACTCGGCCCGATTCGAGCGCAGTGACGTGGCCGAACTTGCCCGCGCTGACTAGATCGACCGCCTTGACGCCGAACCGAGTGGCCATCTCTCGGTCATACGCGCACGGCGTGCCGCCGCGCTGCAGGTGTCCGAGCACAGTCACCCGGACCTCGTAGTCGGTGAGCTGGCGAATCTCATCGGCCAGCCTGTGCCCCGCGCCGCCGAGTTTTTCCTGCCTGGTCGCATCGCCCGATTCCTCCACCGCCAGCTTCCCGCCGCTGGGTTTTGCCCCCTCGGCAATCACCACCACACTGTAGCTCACTCCTCGACTGTGACGCTTGTGAAACGATTTCACCACACGTTTGACGTCGTATTCGATCTCTGGAATCAGGACGACATCAGCCCCGCCAGCCAGCCCGGCAGTGAGTGCGATCCACCCGGCATAGCGACCCATGACCTCGCAGATCATGATGCGGTCGTGGCTCTCGGCCGTGGTGTGCAGCCGGTCGAGCGCTTCGGTGACCACTTCGATCGCAGTTTGAAAGCCAATCGTGTACTCGGTGGCTTCCAGATCGTTGTCGATGGTTTTTGGCACACCGACGATTTTGGCGCCCAATTCTAGGAAACGACTGGCAAACGACTGCGTGCCGTCGCCCCCGACCACGATCAGCCCTTCGAGGTCGAGTTTTTCGAGGTTGCGCAGGCAGGTCTCGGATACGTTGTGGACCTCGACCCGGCCATCGGGCAATCTGAGCGGATAGGCAAATGGATTGGCCCGATTGGACGAACCGAGCACAGTGCCGCCCCGTATGAGCAAATTCGCTGTGTTATGCGGGTCGAGATCGATATGATCTTCCTCGTAGAGCCCCTCGAATCCGTACCGAATACCGACCGTATCCCATCCATAGGTTCCGTGTGCATGTCTGACCACGGCGCGGATCACTGCGTTGAGTCCCGGACAGTCACCCCCCCCGGTTAGTATACCGATACGCTTCGCCATGGCCGGCGAGTATGCTCCGGCCCAAGCGAGCGTTGCAAATCTCCTTTTGACGCAACTCACCCATACAAGCAAAGTCGGACCAATGCCGCCCATGCAAGGATTGAAAGTCATTCGCTCCAAGATTCACGGCTACGGAGTCATCGCCCTGCGTCCCTTCCGTGAGGGGGAAACCGTGGCCTACGGTGATGGCATCGTGTACACCGAGGACGACGATTTCGACGATACCTACTCGCTGATTTTGCACTACGGCGAAGACGAGTCAGATCCCCAGTTACTGCTGGATCTCACCGACCAGACCCGCTGGATCAATCACTCCTGCGATCCCAACACCGAGGTCGACACCTACTGGGACGCCGAGACCCGAACCGCGACCGCCTGGTGGCTCGCGACCCGCGATATCGAGCCCGGAGACGAGCTGACCTACGATTATGCGTTCGCGCCAGAACTCGCCGAGCCGTGTTTTTGTGGCAGCGAGCTGTGCCGGGGTGTGATCGTGGACGAAGACGAGATCGAAAACGTGTCCGATCGGCTCAAACACCTGGTGCGAAACGCGGCATTGCAGCGCAGCGCGTGACTGTACACGCTCACGTTGGCTGGGCGCAGCCCGATCGTTTTTCTCGCGGCTTCGAATTATCGACGCGGTTTCACATAGCCCGCAGCGACCAGGTGTTCTGCGACCAGTACACATCCCGTCGCCGCTCCCATCTTGGTGTTGTGCGAGACCAACACGTACTTCCAGCCATTGGGCACGGTTTCGTCGCGGCGCAGACGGCCGACCACGGTGGTCATGCCGTTACCCCAGTCGCGATCCAGGCGCACCTGGGGCCGAAACGGATCGTCGTGGACGTGGATCAATCGATCGGGAGCCGAGTGATACCCTGCAGCCAGAAAATCGGCTCCATGTTCGCGCCATGCGGCGCTGATATCGTCGGCCGAAACGTCCTTGGCCAGCTCGACGTGGACCGCTTCGGTATGGCCTTCGATCACACCGATGCGGGTACAGGTCACAGAGATGCCAACGTCGGCCGGAGCAATGCGATCGCCATCGAGCACGCCGAGGACCTTACGCGTCTCGGCGGCAACTTTTTCCTCTTCCTTCGGAATGAACGGAATCACATTGTCGACCACGTCAAGAGCAATCACCCCGGGTGATCGCCCGGCCCCAGACACCGCCTGGAGTGACACCATATGGACGCGACGCACGCCAAAAGCCCGGTGCAGTGGCGCCAGGGTGATGGCCAGACCCACAGCCGTGCAGTTGGGATTGGGCGAGATAAATCCTTTCCAACCCCGGCGCTCCCGCTGCCGGTCGAGCAGCACAGCCTGCTCCATGTTGATCCCGGGCAGCAAAAGCGGCACGTCATCCTCGTAGCGAAACGCCGAGGCAGTGGAGATGACCGGACACTCCGCAGCGTATTTCGGCTCGAGCTCGCGCGCCGGCTCCGACTCGATGGCCGTGAATACCAGATCGATCCGGCTTAGATCGAGGTCATTGGCCGGTGTAATTTTTATGTCAGCAAACGTAGGGTCTAGTGGCTCATTTGCATACCATCCGAGCTGTCCTGTACTGTGACGAATGGCCTCGGCATACGATTTGCCGGCAGACCGAGTGGACGCTGCCAAGGTGGTCACATGAAAGCGAGGGTGCCCGGAAAGAGCGGCCAAAAACTGCTGTCCAGCGAGCCCAGTAGCTCCGACGACGGCGACCCGAATTTGGTCATTTCGAGTAGTTGGCGAATTTTGCATCAATAAACCTCCAGCACATGGCGGAACGATCCAATTCACCACGGGAGCGCGATTTGGTCAACTATTGACGCGAGGCGTTATCGACGGGTGGATCGTTCGAGCCCCGTTCTGAGAGGTTGGTTGCCGAGTGGTCCAGCCGTTGCGAGGCCATGCATTGCGATGTCGCAGAAATCCAATGGTTGTATCCAATGCGGTTATTCTAACAAATTAAGACTTGCGATGCCGGGCCAAGTGCGCGAAGGTTTTTAACTATGGCTGGGAGCAGGGATGTCGACCTTCGGATGTTGGACGCCTGGCCCGTACCCAAAGTCAGAAGTCTGGCTGAGGGTACAGGACCTCATCGAACCCATCCGGTAGACCTGAACTCGGAGATTGCGTGCGAGCAACGTGCACGTGAGATCGATCCAGCAACTGGGCCGGTGGCCGAGCTGGATAACCGGACTGGGCACGGTCCGCCAGGCGATCCAGCGGCCGGCGCGGCGGCTGCTGACAAGGCGGCGGCGGCGGCGGCGTTCGACAAGCTAGAGCGGCGTATGCTTGGCCTCGGCGCTCAGTGGTTCGGCATTTGTGAATTCCGCCCGGGCCAGTCGCTCGCCATTCGCAATGTGCTTGCCGGGATGGATACCCTGGCCATCATGCCCACGGGTGGGGGCAAGTCACTGTGTTATCAGTTGCCCGCCCTGGATTTGCCCGGAGTCACCCTCGTGGTCTCGCCGTTGATCGCGCTCATGAAGGATCAGCACGACAAGTTGCGCGAACTCGGGATACAGGTGCTTCGGCTCGACTCGACGCTCAGTCCGCGCGACGAGAATGCGGCGCTGGCCCGGCTCGCCGAGGGCCGACCGTGTATTGCCTATGTGACGCCGGAACGGCTGGGCGAGCCCAGGTTCCGCGAGCGCCTGCGCCAGGTCAACGTAGCGCTTTTTGTGGTCGACGAAGCGCATTGCATCTCGCAGTGGGGGCACGATTTCCGTCCGGCCTATCTCGGCCTGGGCGAGGCAGTGGATGCGCTCGGCCGACCGCCGGTGCTGGCCCTCACCGCGACCGCTCCGCCTCGTGTCAAAGCGGATATTCTGGCTCAGCTCGACATTTCTGACGCCTCGGTGATCGACGTCGGTCTGCGCCGGCCGAATTTGCGCTATCACGTATTCAGGGCCAGGAGCGAGGGCAAGAAGCGCAATCTGCTCATGCGCCTCATCGAGCGTCAAACCGGCTGTGGCATCATCTATGCTGCCACGGTCAAAACCGTCGATTCGCTGGCCGATTTTCTGACGACACACGGCCTGCAGTGCGGCCGCTACCACGGCCGCATGCGGGCGCGCGAGCGCGAGGAGGTGCAGACCAACTTCATGGAGCACGGCCGGCCTCGCCTCATGGTGGCGACCAATGCATTTGGCCTGGGCGTCGACAAGCAGGACATCCGGTTTGTCATCCACTACAACTTTCCCGGTTCGCTGGAGAGCTACTATCAGGAGGCTGGACGGGCTGGACGGGATGGTGCGCCCGCGCACTGTATCTTGCTCTACCAACCCGAGGACAAGCGCATTCAGAGCTTTTTTCTGGGCGGTCGCTATCCTACCCCGGAACAAACCCGGGCGGTGGCCGAGGCGCTCATCAGTCTGGAGCGGGACATCCAGGAGCAAAACGCGAGTGACAGCGGTGGATCCGGCAATGCGGCCAACCCTGCTGTAATGCCTGCGTCATTGCCGGCATCCAGGGTTCGCATCGGCAAGGGTAAGCAGTCGCGCAAAGTGGCGGAAGCGTCGCGTTCTCTGTCTTCGCGTTCTGCCGCTGCGGCCGGCAAACGAGCCGGGGTTCGGGCGGAGTCAGAGCAGGCGAGTTCCGGGTCGGGACATGCCGGGCACGGCCTCAAGGCCATTGCAGAACGGGCCGATACTCCGACCAAGAAAGCCAGGGTAGTGCTTTCGTTTCTCAAGGAAGTGGGCTTTACCCGCGAGGCAGCGGGGGTCAAATTTCACCTGCTCAGCGATCAGCCGCCCAATCTCAACGAGCTATCCGAAGCGGCCCAGCGCTACGAGCAAAAACGCCAGCAAGATCGATCCCGGTTGCAGGCCATGTTGCGCTATGCCGAGTCGCATTTGTGTCGCACCCGGTTGCTTCTCAGCTATTTCGGTTATACCGACGATGGCAGTGAAGCCTGTGGCCAATGCGACAACTGCCAGCATTACCTGAAAGACAGCGCGCGGACCGGAGTTGCGCCTGAGCTGGCAGGCGACGGTCCGGAAGAGGTCGAGACAGCAGGAGCCAAACCCCGCAACCGCCGTGCTCTGGTGGAGCAGATGGTCGGGCGCCGGCGAATGCGCACCGGTCGGGTGCGGCCGCTCAAGATACCGCGCGAGCGTCGGGTGATGAGTCCGACCGGTCTGGGCAAAGGTGATCTGGTTCGCCATAAATTGTGGGGTGAGGGCGAGGTTGTGTGCATATCGGGCGATACGGTTGGAGCATTTTTCCCCGGGCATGGCGAGAAGCTGTTAAAAGCGAGATTTCTCGAGAAAATCGAGACATGAGCGGCCCTGGCCCGGCTGGGCCGGGGGCCAGCTAGCATCTTCTGGTGACCTGGGCTGTCCTCACGCATAATCGGCGCCATGAAGCCGGGCGCAGTCATCGGCGGATCCGACTGATTCGCCGCGCATGCGACATTACCAACGCCGATTGGCGCAAGGCATTTCTGTACAGCGTGGCCGACCACGCGCGCACCCTGGAACTGGCCCGTCTGTGGAGAGAAGAATCTCGGTAGCCTGTCGATGCGGCACGTCGCAGATCTGGGAGGCCGCGGGTGAGTGAAGAGCGACGCTATCCCCGGCGTCTCATCGAAGTAGACTTTCCGATTCGGGACATTTCTGCGCACGCCAGGCGAGAGAAGTCGATTCGTCATGGCCATATTTCTACCCTACATCTGTGGTGGGCGCGAAGGCCATTGGCTGCATGCCGAGCAGTGATTCTTGGCGCGCTCCTTCCCGATCCGGCCGATCCTCTGTGTCCCGAGTCGTTTCGCGAGGTCACTTCGCGCGAGCTCGCACGACTGAGCGACAAGATTGGCAGTCGCCAGTGGGATTGCACAGACCCCGAGGCGCAGCGCAGCGCGCTGACGGCGTTCATTGCGGATTTCGCCGACTGGGATCGCTCCCGGGACGTCGAGTTCATTCGAACGAGTCACGCCTTGATCGAAGCCGCCCACAGTGCACTCGGCGGCATCGGTGTGGCAAGACCAGCTCTTGTGGATCCGTTTGCTGGTGGCGGGGCTATACCGCTCGAAGGTCTCCGTTGCGGTGCAGAGGTGTTTGCCTCGGATCTCAACCCGATCCCGGTGGTCCTGAACCGGGTCGTTCTCGAGTACGCGCCGCTCTACGGGATGCGTCTGGCCGACGCAGTGCGCGAACAAGGCGCTCGACTCAAAGAGGCTGCCGCGACTGAGCTACAACGCTTCTACCCCAACGATTCAGATGGCGCTGTGCCGATTGCCTACATATGGGCCCGGACTGTTCGCTGCGAGGGACCGGGCTGCGGTTGCGAGATTCCACTGCTGCGTTCGATGTGGCTGTCGAAGAAGCAAAACAACCGGGTTGCGCTTGGCCTGAACATCGAGAGCAAGTCGAATTCTGTCTCATTCAGCCTACTGCGCGGGCGTGAGGTCGACAGCCGGCAGGCAGAGCGTGGAACGGTCGCGCGCGGCGCGGCGACTTGTCCCGCATGCGAGTTCACCATGAAAGTCGCGCGGGTCCGCGCCCAGCTGCGAAAGCGCCGCGGCGGGACCAACGACGCTCGCCTGATCGCAGTCGTGACATCGAAACCCGGAGTGTCGGGTCGTCGATATCGGCTGCCCGATGAACGCGACCGGGATGCAGTCCGAAAAGCCGATGCGGCGGCCGCCGGGCTACGGCAGCAGCGGGGATGGAACGGGATCCGGATCATTCCGGACGAGCCGACCGAGCACTATCACTCGTTCGTCAATCGTGGACCGATCTACGGAATGCTGACCTGGCGTGATTACTTCACGCCGCGTCAGCAGCTGGCGCTCGGAACCATGCTGGGAAAAATCCACTATGTCGCCCAAACCGAAACCGACGGCAAATTCGCGCGGGCTGTGCGCACATGCGTCGCACTTGCACTGAGCCGGCAAGTCGATGCGACGTCATCGCTTTGCCGGTGGCACACCTCGGGTGAAAAGCACACGGCCACATTCGGGCGACAAGCGTTGCCCATGGTGTGGGACTTCTCCGAGGTCAATGTGCTGTCCGAGGCCACCGGAGGCTTTCTCGGCGCCGTGGAATGGGTCGCAAGGGTATGCGCAGAAAATAGTCCTCTGCCCTCCGGGCGTGCTCAAACCCAGCTTGCGTCTGCCGCGAATCACCCTCTTCCAGACGATGCTGTCGATGCGGTCATCACCGATCCACCTTATTACTACTCGGTCCAATACGCAGACCTGGCAGACTATTTTTACGTCTGGCTTCGCCGCTCACTGGGCGCGATCTACCCCGACTTGTTCAGCTCTCCGCTGATCGAGAAAGGCGATGAGATCATCGTCCAGTCTCCCGGACACGAGTTCGCCGAAGAGGGCAAAAACAACGCCTTCTACCGACGTGAGATGGGTCGTGCGATGGCCGAGGCGCGGCGCATTCTGGCCCCCCATGGCATTGCAGTCGTGGTCTTCGCGCACAAGAGTACCAGCGGGTGGGAGGCCCAGCTGCAGTCAATGGTCGACGCCGGCTGGGTTATCACAGCATCCTGGCCCATAGATACCGAGATGGCCGCTCGCGTCATTGCGCAGGGACGCGCGGTTCTGGCTTCATCGGTGCATCTTGTCTGCCGCCCGCGGGAACATATAGACGGCAGGCTGGCCGCGGAGCTGGTTGGAGATTGGCGGGCCATCCTGGAGGAGTTGCCCCGGCGCATTCACGAGTGGATGCCTCGTCTTGCCGAGCATGGGGTCGTCGGTGCAGACGCGATCTTCTCCTGTCTCGGGCCTGCCGTCGGGGTTTTCTCGCAATACTCCCGGGTGGAGAAGGTCAGCGGTGAGGTTGTTCCACTCCGGGAGTACCTCGAGCAGGTGTGGGCAGCCGTGGCTCACGAGGCGCTGACCATGATCTTCGAAGATTCCGACACTGCGGGCCTCGAGCCAGATGCTCGGCTCACTGCCATGTGGCTTTGGACTCTTGCTACATCGCCAAATGGGCAGGATGCGAGTCGCGGTGAGGACGACATCGCTGGCGGAGCAGAGAGCAAAGCGCCGCCCTCTGCGGGTTCGTCCAGGTTCGAGCTGGAATATGACGCGGCCAGGAAGATCGCGCAGGGGCTGGGGACCCATCTGGACGACTTGCAGCATGTGGTGGAGGTAAAGGGCAAAACGTCTCGACTGCTGGGTATTGCGGAACGGATAGGACACCTGTTTGGACAGAAACACAGTTGGGGAGAGATCGGGGCTCTGTCTGCTGGTGAGACGACTCTCGACCGCATTCATCAAGCGATGCTTCTCTTCGCTGCCGGGCGCGGCGAGGCACTCAAGCGCTTTCTCGTCGAGGATGCCGTCGGCAGACAAGGTCAGTTCTGGAAGCTCGCCCAGTCATTGTCTGCTCTCTACCCGCCCGGTACCGACGAGAAGCGCTGGGTCGATGGAGTGCTCGCCCACAACAAGGGACTCAGCTTCGCATGACGGCTGGAGGAGCGACATATCCACGCCGGCTCATCGAGCCGAGCTGGTTTCCTGTGGAGACCTGCGCGACCAGCGTCGATCCGCTCGGCAGCCGGAGCCAATAGCAACCAGTACCGGCAGCACAGCAATGCCAAGCAGTGGGCCGCCAGGTGCAACGCCTGGGACCGATGAGCACCACAGCCATCGGCGGGCTGGTCGGCCGTAATGGGTACTTACTTGCGGGTCGCGGTACTTAGAGCCGGTCCAAAAACTCTCCGCGTCGCCAGAGCGGCGATCCATCACCGCCAGCGGGCTTGCTCGTCGGTCAAATACACCCAGTATTCTCCACTCCTCGCGCACCCACTGGCGGCGCGCCTCGTCGCTCTGGCTCGG
>JAKSDA010000295.1 GCA_022360315.1 Pseudomonadota bacterium | reverse complement strand
GCTCAAACCCCGCAGCATCCACCTCCCGTGTGGTCTGAAGTGGAACCACAGTCTCAGTGATCCCCCGCTTCAGGTCATTCTCGATCTCATCAATGGTTCTCATGGCACAAATCCCTTGATCGCTTCCCGAGGTATGCTCTGAATCTATGGGAGCCTCGACCACGGCTGGGGCTGGGACCCCGAAACAAACGCTGTCCATACGATCCCAACAGCTAATTTTTCGCTAGTAGCTTGGTTCCCGCGTATCCCACACGGGCCAGTACGCTACGAACGTTGCTTGGCTGGGATGTGCACTCTAAGCCGCTGCTCCACGTCGCCCGGCACCTGGTGCGCATCCGCCTCGTCATCTGGGAACGGGTTGACCTTTTGTTCCAAGACTTCTGCCGCCGAGTCACAGTAGTGGAGCTGTCCCTCCGGATCGACCGCTTCGAGAAATGGTTCGGAGACAAGGCGGACTTCATGACCTCGGTGCAGAATGTGCCATCGTTCCAGCAACGACCACAAATGCGGGCCACTCATCCATTCAGAGGTGCGCTGGTCGCGCCAGCCGCCAAACTGAATAGGTATGCGCTCGCCTGTTTCAGCCATATCAACTATCTTCCCAACGTCGATGACATCGCCGCAGCTCACGCAAACAAAGTAGTAGGTATGACTCATGGTGTCCACACGTACTCGCCGGAACGAGAGAGTACTCGAACTTCGACTGCTCTTCCCATCCTGCCAGCTCTAGCGTGCTGTTGAACAGCACGAATAGCATTCCCGTGAGAAAGTCCGGCTGCTCGGCCATCAATGAAGACCCTACCATCACCCTGTTTCAAACCTTTGCGAAGGTTCTGTCGAACAGCACTGATTGTCCCGGCATTGAGGGTCTTTAGCTCCCACTGAATCCCGTCAACCAAGAAATCTGCTCCAGCGGTGTGTTTCCCCCGCACAACAACATCGTACCCTCTCCCAGCCAGCTCGTCGGCAAACGACAGCTCGCTCGGATGGGCCTTGCCGAGAACTGAGACGCTACCTTGGCGCTTTATGAGCGCTCCCCCCCTTGCCCCACCGGGCCGCCTGAATCGGCGAAACACGCCACCGAGCACCTTTGCGCTCCCGCGCACGGCCTTTTTCGCCAGGTCCGCGACAAACGATGTCATACCGGTGAATACCGCGGCGAGGATGGAGGCGCCTTCGAGGGCGGCTTTGGTGTTGGCTTTGACCTTGAATGAGGACAGCCATCTGCCGAGGGCGGTGTTGAACAGGCCGATGCCGGCAAACAGGGGTACTTCCTTGGCGCCGCCCTTTTTACCGTAGCTGACCCCATGGGGAGAGCCTCCGGGACGTCCAGGGGCTGTGCTCGGGTCGCTGTAGCCGCCACCGGGTTCGCCGTCGCCGGTGCCCGCGGTGCCCGGTTGGTGC
>JAKSDA010000009.1 GCA_022360315.1 Pseudomonadota bacterium | reverse complement strand
GGCGTAGGTGAGGTCCGTGACGAGCCCTGCCAGCCTATATCGGGTCCATCCGGCAACGGCACCAGCACCAGCGGCACCAATAGTCCGGGAACCAAGGGCGCCGGCGATCGAACCCAGCCTGGCTCCGCCAAGACCACAGCGCATCAACCAGGCGCCGCAGGTACCGGCGACGGCGAACTCGGTGGCGGTTACAGCGACCCGAACACAACCCCTGGACGTCCCGGAGGCTCCCCCCACGGCGTCAGCTACGGCAAAGCAGGCGGCGCCGAGGAAGTCCCCCTGTTTGCCGGCATCGGCCTGTTCAACACCGCCCTCGGCAGATGGCTGTCCTCGTTCAAGGTCAAAGCCAGCACCAAAGCCGCCCTCGACGGTGCCTCCATCCTCGCCGCGGTATTCACCGGCGTGACCTCCTTTGTCGCAAAGCTGGCGAAAAAAGCCGTACACGCAGGCACGAAGGCGCTCGGTGGAGCATTTCGTCGATTCAGGCCGCCCGGTGCCGCAAGGGGAGCCCCCAAACTGCTGACCGCTGGTAGGCAGGTCCAGGCGGCCTTCGGAGCGAGTGTCTACAAGCATGGTGGGCTCATGACAACCATAGAGCACATCATGTATCGGCACGCTGCGACCTCCGGGTTCAGCAACGTCAGCCGCTTCGCTTCCGGCGTGGGCGCGCGTCAGGTCAAAGGCCTAGTCGACTCCGCTTTGCGGTATGGCAAAGTTACGGCACAGGGCGCCAAGGGGTTCAAGATCGAGTACAACGTGGGCAGGACTATCGGCACCAACATCGCCGGTGAGGCGGCCACTTCGATTCGCGTGTTCGTGCGGGATGGCATCATCAAGACCGCGTTTCCGATATGAGGGTATGCGTATGACGGAGCACACCACACTTCTAGAGCAGTTCATCGAGGAGGAATGCAGCGAGTATGTGCGCGGGGTGATCGGGGACGCGTTGGTCGAGGGCCGCAAGGATGCAGCCGTCTCGTCTCGGCTCCTGGAGTTCAATCGATTCGAACTGACCCTGGACTTTGAGGCGGAGTCAGCTTTTCTGGCGGACATCCTTGAGGAGAACGAGACCCAATTGATCCCGCTTCACGACTTCGAGGCCAGGCTTGCCGCGAAAGCGGCACTGAAGTGACGGACCAGTTAGACCAATGCGGCGAGGGGGACAGGACCAGATTTCTATGTTCAGAATAACACGCCCGAGCTAAGCAGAACCCTGCCCAGCGACAAGTATGGAGTGCCGACACCGGATTCACCGTATCCCCATTCGCAACTTGGGCGGTCCAAGCCAAAGTACGGCTCTGAGCCGCAGGCAAGGGAATGGGACTATGGCTCGAACGGCCAGCTACAGCCAAAGCGAGACATAGACTTTACAGATCATGGAACCCCAGATATTCATCCGTATCCGCACCAGCATAAGCTGATCCCGAACAATGAGAAGCTCGCGCCGAAGGGCGGATTCATTCGAGGCGGTGCAGAGCCACTATAGCGATGGAGCATAGCTTATGAAGCTCTGGATATTTGACACGGATTCAACACCACAGCGCTTTCCACTACTGCGACTAATGGACCAGATCGAACAGGTCGTTGGTCATCCAACGAAGAACTACTTCGTTCGGAAATCCCGCGGCTACGGCCTTCGAGTAAATGAATGGGATAGCCTGCTAGATGAACAGGACAGCATCTCTGTTCAACCATCAGAACTACGCAGGATTGGCTCGGGTGTAGACGAGTGGTTCTACGACATGGAGGCGTTGTCCGTCGAGAGCGACATTGTCTTTGGAATACACGATAGTACCGCGATGTTCGTGGATGGACCGGAATCGGTGGTGCGCCAGATCGTGAAACCCTTTGAGCGAGTAAAGGTGCATACATCGCAGTAGCTTCTATGTCACCGCCCGCGCACCCATGCGGCCCGGAGTCGCGATCTGTCTGCAAGGCGAAGGTTGCCTTTTTTCTGTACGCTTCTCTCCGGTCCTTTTCCGCCGCGTCTCTCGCTGCCTCGCGCTGTACGAGAGACAGCGCGTCCACGCCAATCGATACCAGGTCGACGCCTCGCAGCTTGGCCAGATCAATAGGCAGCTCGGGGTCCTTCTCGGCGATCCGAATGAGCTCTTCTCGGCGTTCCTTCTCTGAGTAAATATCGCGACGTCGATAATCCAAGTCTGCGTGCGAACTGGAATAGTCGCGGCTCATATGGCCGCGACTACCGCCTCGACTACCCGGTGGTTCGTGAGAGGACATCGCTCGCCTCGTTGTATAGAAACGGGATAGACACTCTCGCAGCCAACTCCGGCAGCAAGATATGAGGCAAGCAAACGGACGTCCCATTGCGCCGTGACTGCAATCTGCACCCGTGCATACGATGTCGAGAGCCGGCGTCCCCAGGCTGTTACGGCCGCCTATGCGCACACATGTCTACACGAATCTCGACGGACCACGCCCGAATCGCAGTTCTCAAGAGCCAAACAAGAACAAATATTTCGTGCACGCATCCGCACTCGACGTTCCATCGCGGTGATTGCTCCGGAACGATGAGGAGAAACCAGCCAACCAACGCAGCGATGCACGCTTTGTCACCCCAATCCCGGCTCCGAACCTGCTAATGCGATAATCTGGATGGCACGGAAGCGCGTGAGATTCGCCAACGCATGGCGAAACTGAAGCCCGAATCGAGCGATCTGGACTCCCCTCACCACGCGATGCATTCTCGCAAATGGTTCGCCGGAGGGCGCTCTGGGCCTCTACTGCCGTTTTGAGCGCGTTTACTCGGGATTTGCGGAATGATTTGGCAAATGGTTTGGCAAATGAGTCGAATCTGCGCCCTTGAGAGCACATGCCTAAAAAGTGCTCTTGCTTCGCAAAGGATTGCGACTCATATTGTCACCCCCGAGTCCGAGATCATTGTTCAAGTCATTGTGTGTTGCCTCCGCAGTCGCTCGTGCGTAGGCTTGACGGAACCGTCGTGGAGGCGCCACGATGGGATCTATGCGTGACGCGGACCCAAGCGCGGGCGTCGTCACCCAGGAGACCATGCAGAACCACAAGCGACCGCACGTAAGGGGCAACCCGACGTCACCCGGAGACTCTGTGGATTCCGACCGGCAGCAAACTGCGCGGCGCCGCTACGTCGAGTTGATCCGGGTCAGCGGCCGTGGC
>JAKSDA010000286.1 GCA_022360315.1 Pseudomonadota bacterium | reverse complement strand
GGCCCGCTTCTGGGCCCGGGTGGGCCTCGGCCTCAGCTTCCTCGAGGTCGGAGGCGTCGTGCGCAGCGCGCGCCATCTGGCCCGGCTGCAGACAGTCCTCGAGAGCCCCGAGCTGTCCCGGGTCCTGGCCCAGAGCCAGCGCCGTATGGGCGAGATCGCCGCATCCGCGAGGCCGCCGAGCCCGCACGCACCGGCGGCCGCAAGGGCCCTGGTCGCCCAATGGCCTGGGAGGCTGCGGGATTCCAGCTCTCGGATCTCGAGGCGGTGCGCCAGCGCTTGCTCGCCCGCGGCGATATCACCGCGGTGCTGGACACCCTGCGCGCCCACGGGGTGCCAGCGGATCGGGCCATGGTCGAGGCGGTCAAGCGCTATAACTTCGACAGCGCCGGCCTGGGCTTCTATTACGATAACTATGCGGCGTGGAACCGATTGGCCCGCGGCCAGGCCCAGGTCCGGGATATCCAGTACTTTGTCCACGAGATGACGGAAGTGAGCGAGCTGCAGCGGGTGCAGCGCGAGACCGGCTTTGACTTCATGGGCAGGGGCTTTGAGCGCATGACCAAGAAACAAACAGCCAGGTGGGAAGCCGACTTTGGCAGGGCCTACCTGCAAGCACATAATCTGGCCCTGCAGGCGGAGTACGACTTCGTGGCCCGCGAGGTCGCCCGGCTCACCGGCAACCGGGTGCGCATCAGTCGCACCTTGGCCGCGGCCGTGGATTCCACCCGTGACGAGGCACGGCGCAATATGCTCGTGGACGGCATCCTACTCAGGAAGCATCCCATGTTCCATGCCTGGCAGGCCCGGGGCCGCGAAACGGTCGAACTCGGTCGGGGCGCCAGGGAGCGACTGGGGCTGCCCCGCGAGAGCCCCCTTTACGTAGTCGTTGGGCTTGCCCCGCGAGAGCCCCCTTTATGTGATCGTGGACGCCGTGCGGCGCGCACGCCCCTGACCCAGGCAACCCAAGGCGATGCTGACAGAACAAGAATATCAAGAAATCATCGAAGGCATGAACAATCCATGCCCTGAGAGGCGCGCGAGCATGCTGCAAATCATTGCTCAGGCTCCAACGGGTGACCCACGCATGATCCCGCACCTCGAGCGTTGCCTCGAAGACCGGACGGTCACAGTGTTGTCGCTGCCGTATCTCTACGGCGAGCTTCGCTGGCATGCCGCGCAGGCGCTGGCGTTTGAGCTCGAGGCCATCGGCAAGCCCCGCACCATCGTGATCGACGACCTGCCCGAGATGCTCAACACCGATGCTATCGGAGCCCTGGCTCGCCAACACCTTAACGGAAGATTGCTGGGGCCCCCCTCGCGATCCAAATCTGCGGATCATCTCCGTATACGAAGCCCTGCGCGATATCGACGCCCTGCGCATCTGCAAAGTCGCCTTCGAGCCCTACCCGCGCACCGTGAGCATTACAGAGCCCGTAAAACCTGGAAGGTAGGCTCAGCATTCCAACCAGCTCAGCGGACAAATCGATGCGCCCCGCATGCTAATCCCCAACGAATACAGCGACTCCAGAAGCGAGAGAGCGATTGATCGCCGGGCGCCCGCGCCGCATGTTGCGCTGTCGTGCCACCACGGCAGCGGTGCTTGAGCAGGCGGTGGACACTTGGTGGCTCGGCACCCCAATCTCAACCATGGGATTCTTCGACACCGCAAGGTTGGCAAGGATCAATTAACTTCAGCCAGATCGGGCAAGATAATAGTTGATAGTACCGTTGCAGGCCCGCCACGCGACCTCATCTCAGGGGGATTGCCGCACCCCGTTGACGAGAACCAGCTGCGGCAGTAAATCGACGGTTCCGGCCCCGCACAGTCGGGCGACCAACGCGCCTGTCCGCTCGGGAGTACATGGCCGTTGTCGCCGGGAACCTGTCGACGTGGTGCTGACTCTCTCCGTTCGAGAGAGTGCACATCGCAGGTGTGCCCGGACGCCATGCTCGTCGGCCCATCGCGCTGGTGTGGTCGACGCGGACCCGGCAGCAGGGTCGCCTGGTCCCGAGTGCGTGAGGCGGGGAGCGAGAGGGTGACAACGCTGTCGCAAATATATCGGCGACTTGTGTCGGATTCAGGAAGCGCTATTCGACCCGAACGTATGGGCAAATCATGAATAGACGAGAGAACTCGATGAGCCGGATTTTCGGCTACGTTCGACATCGCAGACAGGGGCCTCAGATAACCCGACTCGCGTTGTCTTTATTCCGCTCGTGTTCGACCGACAGCGCGCAGAATGGGTGCCATCCACCGAATCTCTATAAACGCGGCGATATCTGGTACATCAGGTACAGCGTGGGGGGCAAAAAGCGCTGCTATTCGCTGAAGACAAGCAACCGCAAGCAGGCCAAGAAACTGCGGGACGCCATTCTTCACGATCGGAGCATCAAGGTGCGATTGGGGCTGTTGGTACCCCTTCCGACTCAGGAGCGCCGATTTCGCGAGGTGGCCGACCTGTGTTTCCAGGCGAGGCGGGCAAATAGCGACCTGCGCCCACCGACGATCAAGGCGTTTGAGAGTAACGTCAGGAACTGGATACTGCCCTTCTTTGGTCATCTCCTGATGAGCGACATCGATCTCGAACTCGTCGAGAGCTTCATCACCTATTTGCGCACGACCAGGAGCAAGCGCATCAATCGACCGCTTGCCAGGGATACAGTTGCCAATGTCTTTGGCAATTTGCGCACCATCTATCGGATGGCTGTCAAGCGCCGCTGGCACCTTGGGCCGAATCCGCTCGAGCAGCTAGACCGTGTCCCGACCGCCGGCCCGGGGCGCAAGGTGGCGCTCACCGAGGACGAGGCAAAACGCCTGCTCGCGCAGCTGTCCGGCGAACTGCACTACAAGACCGCGCTCGCTCTGCACACGGGCCTGCGCTGGGGAGAAGTCCACGGCCTCGATTGGCGCCATGATCTCGTCCTGGCAGGTGAGCAGCCGACCTTGACGGTACGTCGTAGCTGGACAGGTGAACCCAAAAACGAGGCCAGCAAGGCGACGATCCCGCTCACGACGCACACAGTAGAGTTGTTGCGGCGCTGGCGCGTCGAGCAGGGGTTGGAAGCGAAGTACGTGTTTCCGGACCGCAAAGGCGAACTGCGCCGCGGCAAGCATCGCTACGACTCAGACCGCATCAAAGAGGCCGCGAAACAGGCGAGCATCGACAAGAACGTGCATCCGCACACGTTTCGTCATTCATTCGGGACCTGGACCTATGAGCGCACACGCGATCCGAAGCTCGTGCAGCGACTCATGCGGCACGCTTCGTTCAAGACATCCATGGGCTACGTCCACGACGACCGGGACCTTCGCGCAGTGATCGAGCGAATGCCCGTACTCATCGGTGCGCAGCTCAAGAGCGTGTGAAATGGCGACAGAAGGGATACAGGCTCGGGGCGAGAGGACGCAACCCGTGGAAATCGAGGTTGTTTCTGCGCGGGTTCTTGAAACGGGAACATTGCGGGAAGATGTGGCCGTCTGCCCGCAGTGTAATGCCGAATTCTCTTTAGATTCTAATAGCCTACAGACACAGGCGCCGGACGATGCACAATTCGGGCTAGAATCGGTGGCGTGGATGTCGCCCTGGTATCCTGTGCAGAGTTGCCGGAGTTCGATATCGATGCCGCCCCGCTGCAAGCCGGTTTATCCTCGGCCGGGCTGTCCTCGCGTGTGTTGGCCTGGGACGATCCCGGCGTGGACTGGTCTCTTGCCCGGATGACTGTGTTTCGCTCGTCGTGGAACTATCCCCTGCACCGCGATGAGTTTCTCGCCTGGGCCGAATCCACGGCGCAGGTCACCGACTTGTGGAATCGGGTCGATGTGGTGCGATGGAACTCGCATAAGTCGTATCTTTTGACTCTCGAGCAAAAGGGGATTCCGGTGGTGCCCACCGTGCTTCTGCCGCGCGGCTCGAACACCGCGCTGGCCGAAATTGTCGCTGAACGCGGCTGGCGCGGCGTCGTGATCAAGCCGGCGGTATCGGCAGCGTCGCTGGGAACCCGCCGATTCGACGTCACTGTGCACGAGGAGGGCGAGGTCTATCTGCGCGCTCTGGTCGGCCAGCGCGACGTCCTGGTCCAGCCTCATCTACCCTCGGTGGAAAGCTACGGCGAACGCGCCTTGGTGTGGATCGACGGCGCGATCACCCATGCGGTGCGCAAGTCTCCTCGCTTCGAGGGACAGGCCGAATCGGTTTCTTCCACTGTCGTCGCGATCTCTCCGGCCGAGAGAGCGCTGGCCCAGCGCGCTGTGGCAGCGGTTGCGGGACCGCTGCTCTACGGGCGGGTCGACCTGGCGCCCGGGCTCGATGGACAGCCTGTCGTCATGGAACTCGAGCTCGTCGAGCCGTCGCTTTTCTTCGCCCAGCGGCCGCAAGCACTCGAACGCTTTGTCGCCGCCATCCGGCGCCACCTGTCGGCGCCGAATCGATGACATCGCGGCCGCGGCCAGGCGCAGCAGGTTCGATCACTTTGTCGGTTCAGGTCCGGCAGGAGTGGCCGATCGACAACTCTGGCACACAGGAAATAGGAGGGAGCGCCCAGGTACGCCGCGCCTCCGAGTATTGGATGCGGCCGGCTGTCTGCACAAGCGTGCGCAGACAGCGCGGCCCAACCATTTTGGCCGGATCACTGCCAAAACCGACTGCGCAGCCGGATTGGCACGATATAGAGGAGCACGGCGCATACCGCAGACAGCCACACCGCGCTGACCAGGTGGCTGCTGTCGAGCGGTCCGTGGCACAGACCGCGGCACAGCCGCACCGCGTGGTAGAGCGGCGTGAACCAGGCAATGGTCTCGCCGTAGGGAAATCTGCTCACCGGAAAAAAGATGCCCGAGAACAAGAACAGCGGGGTCAGCCACAGCGTGTAGTAGTACGAGTAGAGATCGATCTGTCGGATGAGGGATGTGAAGAACTCGCCGATCAGGGCAAATGTCGCGCCGATCAATGCCAGTGCGAGCGGCATGGTCAGGGCCCATGGGCTGGACAGAAGCGAATAGCCGGCCGCGGTCATGGCTGCGATCACGATGAGAAACGCGACGCCGTAGATGAGTGCGCGGGCCACGGCCCACAGGAGTTCGCCGAACGCGATATCCTGGACCTGCGCCGGGGTCGAAAGATATGCGTCGTAAAGCCGCGCAAACGTCATCTTGACGAACATGTTGTAGGTCGTCTCGAATGACGCTCCGTTCATCGCCGATGCAGCACACAGGCCGGGCGCGATATAGGCCAGGTAGTCCTGTCCTTCCATGCCATCTGCCAGGTAGTAACCCAGGCCCAGTCCCATGCCGACCAGATATAAAATGGGCTCGAAGAAGTTGGGCAGAAGGTTGATTCGCCAGGTATTGCCGTACTCGGTGGCATTGCGCATGAAGATCGCCCAGGCCATGCGCAGATCGACGTCGCCCGGCAGCTTCATGCCGCTTCCTCCAGTCCGTGCCCGGTGATCTCGAGAAATACATCCTCGAGATTCGAGCGTCGCAACGTGGCCACCACGTGAGGTGACTCGTGGACGACGCGCTGTATGATGTCTTCGCCCCGGTCGGTGTAGAGCAGCAGTCGTTCGGCCAACCGGGCTGTACGCGATACCGCAGAGGCATGGCGCTGGCGGACCGATTCCAGCTCAGCCTCGCTCTCGATGTGCAGTTCGACCACGTGCGAGGTGACGTGTTGCGCGATCAGCTCGGCCGGACTGCCGTGTGCGACGATGCCACCGCGATCCATGATCACCAATCGATCGCACAGTTTTTCGGCCTCATCCATGTAGTGCGTGGTCAGGACCAGAGTGGTGTCACGCCGCTTCAATTCGACCAGCTGTTGCCAGAGGGCGTTGCGTACCGCGGGATCCAGGCCAGTGGTCGGCTCGTCGAGCACCAGGATGTCGGGATCACCGAGCAGCCCGCGAGCGATCTGAACCCGTCGCTTGAGACCGCCCGACAGGTGTTGCACCGGTGTATCGGACCGATCGGTCAGGGCGGCGAAGCGCAGCAACCGGTCGATACGCGTCTGTGCCGGGCCGCCGCGGAGGCCATAAAATCGCCCGAACACGGTCAGATTTTCGCGCACGCTCAGCCGTTCGTCGAGATTGTACTCCTGCGGCACCACGCCGAGCCGTCGCTTGATAGCGCGGTCGTTTGTGCCAACTCCGACGTCCAGGCCCAGGATGGTCAGGCTGCCCTCGCCGATCGGCGTGGCGCGATAGATCATGCGCATGGTGGTGGTTTTGCCCGCCCCGTTGGGACCGAGAAAACCAAAGCACTCGCCGCGATGCACAGAGAAGTCGATGCCCCGCACCGCTTCCAGCGCGCCATACGTCTTGCGCAAGTTTTTGGCCTCGATCGCGGGCATTTGTCGGGTGCTCGTTGGCAGCGGAATTCGAGCCCTCCTGGCCAGCTAGCGGGAAGACTCCATGCACCGAAAATTGCACCGCTTGATAGCTCATTTGCACGCACCTCGTCCACATCTCACGAGTGCAACCACGAGGCATCCATCGGTCCACCCGTGCCAATGCCCCGATATCTCACGGACCATTGGATCAATGTACCTGTGGCTGATGGCAAGTGGGCCGCCTGTCGTCTGCAGCGAACGGTGCATCTCAGCCGGTCGCCTGCAGTGAATGGCATCTCGGGCCCGTTCGCTGCATCGTCAGAAAAATCGGGAAGGATTGTGACCTGGTTTCGGTTGGCTCGGGAAACCACGCGGTGTTGTCGTGGTCGTACCTTCCAACGCATCTTCTAACCCAAGCACGGAGCTCTCGATGAAATTACTTACTGCCGCTATTCTTTCCGTCAGCCTTGCAATGACCAGCTACGCATTTGCGTGCCCCGACAAGGACAAGGCACAGGCCAAGTCCGCCGATACTGGCATTTCGGTCGATGAGGCAGCCGCTCTTTTGAAGCAAGGCAAGGTCATCATGGTGGATGCGAACAGCAACAAGACGCGTTCGACCGAGGGATATGTGCCCGGGGCGCGGTTGCTGACCAGTTTCAACAAATTCAAGAGCAGCGAGCTGAAGGCCGAAAAATCCGATACGCTGGTGTTCTATTGTTACAACGAGTCATGTGGTGCAGCGCCGGCCGCGGCCAAAAAAGCCGGCAAAAAAGGCTACAAGACCAGGGTCATGCACGGCGGTATCATGGGCTGGAAACAGGCCGGCCACGCAGTTGCCAAGCTGTGAACGACTGACCCAGCATCCAGCCAAGGGCCCGCATCGCCCGATCGGTCCGGGGGAGACGTCGTAACGATAGACGTCGGTCTGAGGAGGAATCGCACGGCGGTTCTACTCGACAGCAGATAGGGTGACTTTGCGGGTTTCCTGGTCGCTATAGGCTACTTCATATGCCCGCTTACACACAGGGCAGACCCCGGGGGGATCGCCTGGCTTGACGACTGGCGGTAACGAGATTGGCAGCAAGCAATCTTGATAGGGGCAGATGCCTTGTAGCTTGTCGGACACGATGGACCTCCTATAAGCGGGAAAGAAGTTCGGTGGTCAGTCCAAGATGGACAAAAAATGCCGCCGAATGAGCCTCGCGGGTCACGCTGTCTGCGGTGAGCCCGGCCAATTCGGGTCGGGTTCGGTCAATTTCACTTCCGTATCCCGGTTTGAGCCGCCTGGTCTGGAATATGTGAATGCCGAGACTGAGCAGGACTCCAATGCGATGGCTCATGCTGACCCCGGCGAGGAGACCGTTTGTGGTTTCTGCCGGTGGGTCGAGCGGGTAGCCAAGGCATGCGCCGAGACGAAACCAGGACTCACTGAGCAAGGTGACGTGGACGAGGGCGGCATTGCCCACGGCCGCGTCAGATTTGACCTTGACCAGCTGGGATGCATCGCCGGGCTGGCTGTTGGGTTTGGGTTTTTCTTCCACGGTCTGGAAACAAACCCGGCACAGACTGACAATCGGTCCCACCGATACAGCGACGGTGGGTGATGCTGCCACGGGAACTTGATAACGGACCAGTTTTGACACCGAGCGGTCTTGCTCGGCTGTCACTTCGATGGTCATCTTGCCGGCCCGCAAGCTGACCGCGCCAAAGCCGATCTCGCGACCGCTGTGGGTTCCTGTGGCGCTCTGAATCACCACTCGCTGCACCATGGGCTCGAGATAGGTGCGAAAGATCTGCGAGGCAGTGCGGGTGCGGTCGATCATATCGCCGATCGATGCCCGGCCGTCGTCGGCGGTTTTCAGCGTTTCGAGTCTTCCACGGAGAGCGGCGTCGCGGCGGCGATGGAGTTTGGAGAGGACGAATTCGATATTGTTCTTGCAGTGGCCAGAATCCCTGTTGATCCGACTCGCCGTGCTCAATAGATCGAGCACCTTGGCTGCTCCGGTGACGGGTTTGTCGGCTTGTTGAGCCCGATAGGCCTGTTTGCGCAGCTCTCGCATGGTCCTTTGCAGATCGAGAGAAAGCGCTCCGCTCAGATGCGACTCGATGGTGTTCCGATCGACGTCGAGAGCACCGAGAACGGTCTGTCCGGTGAGCTGGTCCCAGTCGTATGCCGCCAGGTACTGGGCCCAGAGCAGAAATCCCTGGTAGGGGGTTTTGCCGAGGTTTTTCGGGTCACACGCATCGAGAACATGCCGCGCGAGTTCGACCTCTGCTCGCAATCCAGACCGCTGTTTGGCCTTGCTCTTGTCATTGATCTCGTCGATATCGGCCTGGTCGAGGTCGAAGAATCGAGCCGGGGGGTAGGCAAAAGCAGGCGCACCCAGGACGACCACGCTGTCGTTGGCCCGAATAACCTCGTTCATGGTCATGGCCTTGCCGTCGCGGTCGAGATAGTGGGTGAAGCGCGCCGAGCGGGGCTTTTGTCGGTCGGTTTCGACCGGACCTGCGACCAGCTTGCCCAGGTGCGCATCGACCGCTTTCGCCGCGGCCGTCTGGCCGATTTTTTCCAGTTGCTTCCTGGTGTCCTTGAATATCTCGATCGCGGTATCGTGGGATTTGGATTTTTTGTCCGGATCGTCCGGGTCGAGTTCTTCGATGAACCCGCCAGACAGCTTGCCGAACCGGTCGAGTACCTCGGACAGGATGCCCCGGGGCGAGTGGGGCGACTTGCTGGATACGGCTTGTTCTGTGCGCAACTGATAGGTGGTGCTGTCGGCCGGGTTGGTGACGACAATGGCCAGCGTACCGGGCGCATCGAGTGTTTGTCCGCCAAAGGACCGGCACCTGTCCTCGGCATCATCGGCATTGTCGGTGGAGTCAGAATTACACAGAGTCGCCTTTCCCGGCCTGGCGGCATCGACTTTGAGGACATATCGTTTGGCAGTCACGCACGCCGACAATGACAACACACCGGCCAGCAAGAGTACTCTGACGTTGTGCACGGCTCTCCTCGACAGCAGGCAACTCTGCACGGCGAATCCCGGCAGATCACACGTTATCCCGGCAGATCATACCTTGGCGCGTACAACCCAGCCCAGCCTCGCGTCCGATGAAACGACCGAAGCCGGTAAGGCGCCTAGCTATGATTGCTCTATCAAGTCGAGAGCATCTCGGGCCCAGTTGGCATCGACCCGGGTGAGTATCGCGCGGGCGGTCGCAGCCACGACGTCTACCTCACTCCACATGGCACCCTCGAGAAAGCGCAGGGTGCGCGGATCGTCCTTGCGACCGGCGGTGACTTGGCGGCAGCGGGAGCACAACAAGATCAGGGTTTCGAGCTCTGGCTCCTCGTCGGCATCGGTCTCATAGGGCCGGAGATCGTCAGCCTCTTCACATAACTCGCATTTGCGCCCAGCCCGGCGGGCCAGGTCTTTGCCAAATGCGGCAACCGCTTCGAGCCGGGCTTTGTGTTTGTCCAGTCCTCGTGCCACAGCAGGTCAACTCGGTTCGATGTGCTAGCGCTTTTCCAGGCGGCCGATCTCGGCCCACAATGCGTCGAGGTCAACTGTGAGTCCGTCGCAGCCCGGGACGGTGGCGATCGTCCCCCCGGCAGCTTCTAGTACCTGGGTGTACTGGCGTCCCGGCAGGGCATGCGAAGCGGAGTCGGTGCGTCGCGGAGCGGCTGGGCGGCCTGCTATTCGATCGACGCCGAGCTCGAAGATGTCGAGCGTGCGACTCTGAGGATCGAGGATCCAGTAGTAGCGAATGCCGAAGGTGGCATAATCGTCCATTTTGTCTACCCGGTCGCGCCGCACATCACCCGGTGTGGGCGAGACGATCTCGACTGCGATATCGGGCGGCACCGCGATCAAACCGGCCGGCGGGGGAGGTGGACTTTCGGGAAAATAGACCGTGAGATCGGGTTTTCGGCCCCGCCCCGGGCCCACTGCAAACTTGGCGTCCGAGCCGCCGACAAAGCCTCCTCGCGGCAGAACCCAATCACCGAAAATTCTGCCCAACAACAGGACCAAAAACTCATGTACGTAGCCCGGCACCTCTTCCTCGACGAGCCGCCCATCCACGAGTTCGCCCGGCTCGTCCTCCGGCATACGATACCACTCGTCGAGTGAAAGTTCGCCTGTCCGGCTGGTTCGATTGTCGGGCAGAGTGGTTTCGGCTGTGTGTGCTCGTGCCATGGAAGACCCTGGTGGGTAGCCTACCATGTGGAATGCATCGCGTTAACGTGCCCGATAGGCAGGCTAAGTACCGCGACCCGCAAGTAAGTAGCCATTACGGCCGACCAGCCCGCCGATGGCTGTGTTGCTCATCGGTCACGTAGGCCCACTATGCTCCCTCTTCGCGCCTTGCCCTCGACGCGCTGGACCGACCCTACTGGGCACTTACTTACGGGTCGCGGTACTTAGGATGCCGAGTTGGTGAGTTCGACGTAGGCGCTAGTCACATCGGCCAGCTGGCGTTCGAGTGAGCGTCGGCGCTCGTCGCTGGCCTCGGGATGGAGATCGGGATGAAGTGCCCGGGCCAGCCGACGATAGGCCCGCTTCACGGTTGCGCGATCGGCGCCGACCGGGACTCCGAGTATGTGGTGCGCACCTCTATGGGCCGGGCCGGCCGATTCCGATGCGGCGATCCCGATGATCTTGAGACCGCCGACCGTTCGCAAAAAATGCAGAAACGAGAGCAGCCGATAGCGCGGCGTATGGACGATTGTCCAGATCTGATCCAGTCGGCGCGGGACCCGTATCGCGTCGAGAATGCGCCGGTCGATTTCGTCGCACAGGGCTGGATCCGGAGCGATCTGGCGCACGGCTAGCAGCCGCATCCCGGCCAGCTCGGCGATCATACGTTGCGCCCGACGGGTATCGAGCTGGGCTTCGATGTGGCTGCGAGCCCAGGCCGCCATGGGGACCTGTCGGTCCAGCGCGCCGGGTGGATACACGGCCAGACCGCCGTCAAACGTGTAGCGCGCAGTTTCTGCGGCGGCCAGCTCGGCCAGCTGACGAGCCACGTTGCGCTTGATCTGCACCCGTGAAAATCCGCTGCGTATCACCACAGGTGGCGAGCCCTGGACAGAATTGACACCGGTATCTGCAGCCCGCGAGCCCGAACTGGCCGGGTGCAGGGGCGGCGTGATCAAATGGCCACGCCGCAGAACCAGCACATCGGGACGCTGCGCAGCGGGAGGCGAGGTCGAAAAGGCCAGGCTGGGACGGTTGGTCGGCTGATCGGATCGCCGGCCGCTCGACCACTCCGCTCCGCACGAGCCCGGCGTCGCATCAACAGCCGGGATGTCCGGCCGGAAAGGCGGACGATAAACCGCGAGGACACCGGTGACTCGCGTTCGCCCCAGTCGATAGACCAGTTTGACAAAGTCACCTCGGTCCAGCGTCTCAGCGCGGTCGGGAACGCCGGAGGTCGCGAAGGATCGAGTTCGCGCGGACACTCTTCGGATCTCGCAGGCCACGTCTCCATTGGCAACTTTTTGGCCGCTACTCGGGATTTTCGATCGTTGGTCCGACCTGAGGTGCTTTTCGTAACATCATTCTCGGCCAATTGTTTTTAACCTGTTGGAGGCTGTCGGACCGGGGCAGGCAGCCTATCAGAGATGTTCTCTGCAAGTCTTTGCCAAATGAGGTTCAGTTAAACCCTGATTGTCCGAACCAAAAAAACCGGGGGTACAAGACAACGTCTTGACGGAGGGGGTTGGGTGCCTCGGTGGGTGATCGAGCACTCGAAGGCTGGTCGCTTAGTTTTGAAGGAGTCGCCATGGAAGCCACGGAAGACCAAGCACGCTGCCCCTCTTGCGACATAGCAGTATCGGGTACAGACACAGGTGAGACCTGTCCGTACTGCCGCGCCGATACTCTGATCAGCGGGTACGAATTCGAGGCGCGGAGACTGTCGGCGCTGGCCAGAGACAACCCGGCCGCGCTGTGGCTGATCGGCGCGACCGGTCGAGTTTCGCGCAGCAAATCGGGCACCGGTTCGCGCTATTCCGCACCGAGTGTTCCAGCGGTTCACGCGTTCAAGCAGTCGTCTGCCAGCGTTGCCTGTCTCAAAACCGAGACCTCGGTCGGATCTGTGCTCATCCGAGATCAGGTCGCGCGAGAGCTCGGCATCCGCGACGGCCAGCGTGTGCGCATCGGCGGTTTATGCTGGACAGTACAGGTCGAGGAGGTCTTGCCGCAAACGACGCAGGACGGGGAAGAAATTGGCGGATTGTTCGTGAACGAAGCCGATGCGGCTCATCCTCGCGTGGTGCCGCGGGAGCAGCTGCGGGGCCTGCAACGGGGTCGCTGACAGGTACGGCGGCGACGCCTTGCTCATTTTTTTATCGCCACTGCGGTCCACACCCGATTCAGGCGCTGCCACACGGCGTGCTGGCGGCAGCGTTCTTCGATCTCGACCAGTTCGGTCGTGGTCGCGGCTGCGGGCAGGGCGTCTTCGAGGGGACCATCGATCGTGTACAACATGGGCCACACTGCCTCGATCCGCAGTCCGGCGCGTTCGAGCAGACTGCACAGCTGGTCTTTTTCATATGTGCGCACCCAGGTCTCGCCGGCCAGAGCGATGACACCATCGCCTTCGAGCGCCATATCGATAGCGCCACTCGGCGTGTCGGCTGCTGCGGCCCAGCCCCAGCGCGCTTCCAGCGAGATGAGCAGTGCTCCGCCGGTGTGCAGGCGGCCGCCGATGGCCCATAATGCGCTGTCGACATCGGGCACGTAGCACAGGACTTCGGACGCGACGATCACGTCGAATCGGCCCCGTTCGGGCAGATTGTGCACCGATGTCCAGTGCAGATCGAGACGGCCCGGGTGTCCAGCTGCATGCCAGGCACAACGGCAAAGGCTCTGCATATCGGCGTCCACGGCGATCACGTCGGCGCCGCGGTCGAGAAAGGGCAAGACAAATCGGCCGACGCCGCAGCCGACATCGAGTACGCGTTGCGCTCCGAGCCACGGCCGCCAGTAGTGCAGATAGAGATCCCGCGCTGCCAATTTCAGTTCGTGACAGGGCGATTGTGGATCGAGGACATCCATGTACTCGGGGATATCGATCCACGCCTGCTGGGCGCCTTCGAGGTAGGCATGGGAGCTGGTTCCCCTGCCGTGGATCCAGGCATCCTCGCATGGAAGCAAAAAAGCGGTGCCCTTAAACTCGGTCAATTGCTCGGCGGGAAACGGTCCCTGGCCGCACAGGGGAAGCGGTGACCCGTCGAGAAATGTCGCGGAGGCCAGGCTCACAGCGCGAGTTTACAATGCCGCTGCCCGAATACCGAAGCGCGGCAGGGCGGTTAGCCTCCATAGGCCGAAGGTTGGACCACGAGCACATTGCATGGGGCCTGGCCGAGGAGGTGAGAGGGAACCGAGCCCAGAAAAAGCGGCCGCACCGGGGTCTGGCTATGCCGGCCGAGCACGATCAGGTCGGCGCGTTGTGCATCGGCGATGGCAACCACGGTTTCGGCCGGGCGTCCGGCCCTGGCGTGCACTTCGATGCAGTGGTTGTGGTCGGAAAGGCTGGCCATGATTCGGTTGCGGAGGGCATTCTCGAGCTGTTCGAGCTCTCGATCGCGGTCGATTTTGCGGCCCAGGACATCTTGGCTGTCATCGATCACGCACACGGCGTGAATGACGGCATGTTGTCGCAGCGCCGCCTGCTCGGCGGCAGCAGCCAGCACTGCGTCGGTCATCTCGGTCAGGTCCAGTGCGGCGACTATCGTGAAAGGCCGGTTCTGTTGCGACATATCTACTCCTGGTGGCGCTCGGGGTTCCTGGCTGGGAGACGTGCTACTCCCGAGGGTAACAAAGTGGCTGGTGTTTGGGCGCTTCGCTAGATCGGCGAGTATCGACGGGCGATGCAGTGGGAGCTGACCGGTGGGTGACATAGTGATACAGTTTATCGACGTCTATCGTGTGGTCTGCTCGACGATCACTCCGTGACATCCGCTTCATGACGCGCCCCTGGACCGCCGAATACGAAGTATCGCCATTGCAGGCCCGACGATTGATCGCGGGTCAGTTTCCCGCCCTGACACCGGTTGAAGTCGAGCCGTTTGGTGCTGGCTGGGACAACACGGCGTATCTGGTCAACCGGGCCTATGTCTTTCGCTTTCCGCGCCGGCCAGCGGGCGCGGCTTGCCTGGCTGCGGAAGTCCGCGTGCTGCCCGGTTTTGCCTCGACTCTGCCCTGGCCGATCACCGTGCCTACCCTGATCGGCCAGCCCGAGGAAGACTTTCCCTGGCCCTTTGCTGGATATCGCATGCTGCCCGGCCGGCCGGCCTGCCAGGCGGTGCTCGACGACGCTCAGCGCTTCCGCGCAGCCCGGCCCTTGGCCCATTTTCTGGCCGCACTGCACAGCATCGGTGCGGACCGAGCCGAGCGCCTCGGTGCCGGCGGCGACGACATCGGGCGGCTCGACATCGGCAAGCGGACTGCCCTGGCCGGCGAGCATTTGCGGCGGCTCGGCGAGTTCGGGCTGATCGCCGATGTGACGCCATGGCTCGACGTGGTCGATGAGGTTCTCGCCGAATACCCAGATCTGTCGCTGGGTTCGGAGGACAACCCGTGGCCGCGGGCGACCCGAGTTCTAGTCCACGGCGATCTCTACGCCCGGCATGTGTTGGTCGATCGAGCCGGGTTGCCGTGCGGTGTCATCGACTGGGGTGATGTCCATCTGGGTCATCCTGCTGTGGATCTGGCCATTGCCCATACCTTCTTGCCGGGCCGGGCACGGGACGAGTTTTGCGCCGCCTACGGCCCCATATCGAGCCAGACCTGGCGCCTGGCTCGTTTGCGTGCTGTCTACCACACGGCGATGCTGGTCTTGTACGGTTGTGATATCGACGACCAGCACCTGGTGCGCGAAGGTTTGACCTCTCTGCACCATATCGTCGCGGTTTGACAGCTGAGCCCGCCGGGCCCGGCATACCGGCCGGCAAATTTGACCTCGCTCCCGGTCGGGGATCTGCTAGATCAAGCCCCCAGTCCCAGCTTTTTGCTCGCTCGGTACTGGCCGCGAAGCGGCAGTGAATCCCGCAGGTTATCTGCCAGAGGGCCGATTGGGATCGGGCTGGACGCCACTGCCGATGTGCATGTTTCGAACCTTTTCTTGGTCGGAATTTCTGCGGTCCTGGACCTGATGCTCTTTCCAACAGACTTTCCGCGGGATATGGCTGCCTGTCGGCATGGTCTCGCGGCAGACAACCTTGTCGTTATCGCCCGATTGGGCGTGTTTGCCCGTAGCGCAGCTCACCACGGTGAGGGCGAGGCAACAGGCAGCAATGATGACGAAATGGCGCAACCGTGCTTTGAACATCACCTTCTCCACTGAAGATTTCCGATCATCTGGTTCCTCCATCTGGAAGATATTCGGATTGTGGCAAAAACTGAGCGGGGAGGGAACTGCTGGCAAACGACACCTTCTGGCAGATATGGCCAGGGTCTCACCAATAAGACAGAACTAAGACAGAACTAAGACAGAACCGCCCCGATGGCGACCGGCCAGGGCAGGGCGATGCTCGGTCCACCGGTCTGTATCAGGGCTGGCCTGATTCCTCGCGCGCTGATAGGTTCACGAAACCATGGCAACACCTTCGGCTACCGAATCGAGCACCAAGCGAGTCGGATCCCTGTTATCTCAACTGCAGGGGCTTTCGGGCGTCTACTGGATCGCCAACTGGATGGAGCTGGTCGAGCGCTTCGCCTACTACGGCGTGCGCGTGGTCGTCCCGGTTTTTATGGTCCTGGCTGTCGAAGAGGGCGGGCCGCAGTTCACTCATGTGCAAAAAGGCACGATCTTCTCGCTGTGGGCTCTGGTCCAGAGCATCATACCGGTGTTCAGTGGCGGGTTTGCCGACCGCTACGGCTACAAGAGCAATATCGCGGTCGCCACGGTGCTGAAAATTGTCGGCTACCTCTTGATGGGCTACTGCGTCGTGATGGCCGAGTTCTTGTGCGGCATGCCGCTGGCCGAAGCGCGTCCCCTCGGCGCCGACTCGACATTCGAGATCTTCTTTGCTGGAGCCATGTTGCTGGCCCTGGGCACCGCCATCTTCAAGCCCGGCCTGCAGGGCATGATTGCCAACTTGATGCCCAAGGACAAGGCCTCGGTCGGCTGGGCCGTATTCTATCAGATGGTCAATATCGGCGGATTTTTCGGGCCGCTCTTGGCCGGATACCTGCGCATCCTGGAATGGCATTACGTATTTTTGGCCTGCTCGTTTGGCATCGCCCTCAACTTTATCCCGCTCTTTTTCTTCGAAGAGCCCGAGCACCGCGGCGAGGCCAACAAAGATCGCCCGCTCGCCCTGTTGAACAAGGCGATCCGCGGCCTGCTCGAGCCGCGCCTGTTCTTCTTTACCATCGCCTTCGCCGGCTTCTGGCTGATGTACTACCAGCTCTTCGACATTCTGCCCAACTTCATCGATGACTGGGTCGATTCGCGCAGCGCGGCCGCCATGCTGCAATCCATTGTCGGAGAAAGCGCAATCCCGACCATCAATGGCGGCAATTTGACCCAGGAATGGATAATCAATTTTAATGCGCTTTTGATCAGCATCTTTGCCTTCGCAGTGGGCTACATCACCGGCAAAGTCCACTCACTGACCGCCATCATCGCCGGTATTGCGGTATCCGTTGTGGCCATCTACGCGCTCGGCCTGTCCATGAATGGCTGGTTCATCCTGGCCGTGATCGGGTTGTTTTCGCTGGGCGAGATGTCGGCCGGTCCCACCAAGATGCGCTATCTGGCCTCCATTGCTCCACCGGGTAAAGAAGGTCTGTATATGGGGTATGTCAACTTCACAGTCGGCATAGGCTGGTCCACCGGCAGCATTATTGCCGGTGATCTGTACCAGGAAGGCGGTGACAAGATCGTCCTGGCCCGGCGTTATCTGGTCGAACACGCCGGGGTCGCAGCCGACAACGTGGAGAAGTTGACCCGCGGCCAAGTGCTCGAATTCTTTGAAAAGACCCTCGGCGTCGACCCCTGGCAGACCCGCCAGCTCCTGTGGGATGCCTACGAACCATACTCGATGTGGACGGTCTTCGCTCTCATCGGACTGGCCTCCATGGTCGGTATCTTGGGATACAACTACGTGACGCAACGCTCCGAGGACGACCCCGATCACTCGTTCAATACCCATGGTCATCTGTGGGTCCAGGTCACTCTGATCCCCATCATCGCGGCGTTTGCCTATGCGTCGTACCACCGGCTCTACATCTCCGATGTCGCTGTCATAGACGCCCTGGCCGTGATCACCCTGGGACTGTTGTTTTTGACCATGTTCGTCTACTCTTTTCTGCCCAATGAGGAGGCTACAGAGAACGCCAGCCCGCCGACGTCCGCCTGACATCTCTGGGCAACGATGATATGGCCAGCACAACAGCGAATGATCTCGAGCGAGTGATCTTGATCGTCATGGACTCGACCGGGGTCGGCGAACTGCCCGATGCCGGCCTCTACGGCGATGAAGGAGCCAACACGCTCGGACACGTGGCCGAGGCGGCGGGTGGGCTGGATCTGCCGAACCTGGCCCGGCTCGGCCTGGGCAATATCACGCCACTACAAGGCCTGCCGCCGGCGCCGGCGCCGGCTGGTGCCTTTGGCAAATGCGCCGAGATCTCGGCAGGTAAAGACACCTCGACCGGACACTGGGAGATCGCCGGCCTCAAGATCGATCGGCCGTTTCCAGTATTTCCCGACGGCTTTCCCGAAAAAATCCTGGCCCCGTTTCGCGAGCGCACCGGCCGGCGCATACTGGGCAACAAGCCGGCTTCGGGCACGACAATCCTCGACGAACTCGGCGAGGAACACATGCGCACCGGCTCACTCATCGTGTACACCTCGGCCGATTCGGTCTTCCAGGTCGCTGCCCATGAAGATGTGGTGCCGGTTGAAGAGCTCTATCAGTACTGCGAGATCGCACGGGAAATTCTCGATGCTCACAACGTCGGTCGGGTCATCGCACGGCCGTTTGTCGGGCCGGGCAAGGGCGCGTTTCAGCGGACCTACAACCGACGCGACTACTCGGTACCGCCACCGGCCCCCACAGTGCTCGACAGTGCCAAAGAGGCCGGCATTTCAGTGGTCGGTGTGGGCAAGATCTACGATATCTACGTCGGCCGCGGCATCACCCAGACCGTCAAGACCAGGGGCAATGCCGATGGCATGGAGAAAACCCTGGCTCTCTGCGATCGCATCGACCAGGGCATCATCTTTGTCAATCTGGTCGACTTCGACTCCCAGTACGGTCATCGGCGCAATCCAGCCGGGTATTACGACTGTCTGAAAGAATTCGACGGCTATTTGGCCCAGCTGGTCGACAAGGTGCAGGCCGATCGAGACCTGGTTGTGCTCACTGCCGATCACGGCAATGATCCGACCATGCCGGGCACCGATCACACACGCGAATATGTGCCGCTTCTGGCGTTTGGGCCCCGGGGAGCAGCCGGGGTGGACCTCGGCGTGCGCGAGAGCTTTGCCGATATCGGAGCCACTGTGGCGGAAATCTTCGATCTGCCGGCCCCGGCCCACGGAACCAGTTTTCTGTCCGAGATCGTCCCATCGTGAGCGCGATGACAACCGGGCCGCTCATTCACGATCTGATTCGCAAAAAACGCGACGGTCAAACCCTGGCCGCCGGGGAATTGCGCGCGTTCATCGCCGGCGTATCGGATGGGTCGATCCCGGATTATCAAGTGGCGGCCATGCTTATGGCCATCTTTCTGCGCGGGTTAGACGATGCCGAACTGCCTGTGTGGGCCGATGCCATGTTGCATTCGGGCGAGGTGCTCGACCTATCCGCGATCGATCGACCCACCGTGGACAAGCACTCGACCGGCGGGGTCGGCGACAAGATCTCGCTTCCTCTGGCACCTGCGGTGGCGGCGTGTGGCGCAGCTGTACCCATGATCTCGGGACGCGGATTGGGCCATACCGGCGGCACGCTCGACAAGCTGGAGGCGATCCCGGGATTTTCGGTCGATCTCGATACCGAGCGCTTCATCGCCCAGGTCGACAGCGTCGGTTCCGCCATCATTGGACAGACCGACCTGCTCGCTCCGGCCGATCGCCGCCTCTACGCCCTGCGTGATGTCACTGCAACCATCGAGTCGGTACCGCTCATCGCCTCGTCCATCATGTCCAAAAAGTTGGCTGAGGGGATCGATGGTCTGGTCCTCGACTGCAAGGTGGGTCGCGGTGCCTTCATGACTACCCGAGAGCAGGCGCGCGAACTCGGCAATGCCATCCGGGTCATCGGCGAGGCGGCGGGCAAAAAGGTCACGGTGGTATTGACCGCGATGGATGCGCCGATCGGTAGATATGTCGGCAACGCACTGGAAGTGGTGGAGACCATCGACGTCTTGCGCGGCAAGAGTGGGCCGGGATTGCTGGACACGCGCCAGCTCACGGTCGAGCTGGGCGCCGAGATGCTTTGTTTGGCCGGACTGGTCGCAGACCGCGATCGAGGAGTGGAGCGGATCGAGAGAGCGATCGACAGCGGCGATGCGCTTTCTCGATTGAGTCGGCTCATCGAGGCGCAAGGAGGCGATGCACGGGTGGTCGACGACCCCGGCCGGCTGCCGCGCGCCAGTTACGAGCGAGTCATCACAGCACCGTCCACCGGCCGCGTGGAAGCCATCTCGGCGCTCGACATCGGGCGAGCAGCGCTGGTCATGGGCGCGGGCCGGGCGCGCAAAGAAGACCGCGTCAATCCGGCTGTCGGTATCGAGCTGGCGGTGAGTGTCGGCGATCGGGTCGAGGCCGGGCAGGTCGTGGCCCGGCTCCATCACGACGAGCGCGGCATCGATCGGGCCCACGCCATGGCGGCCGGCGCGTTTGTCATCGATCAGTCCGCGCCGGCACAGCCGGCCGCTCCAGCGCATGGGCAGTCCGGGGCGCAATCACGTATTCTGGAGATGTTACAATGACAGCTGCGCAGACCGACACTGCTGGCCGCTACCCGGAGAATCTCTACCAAGCCGTACAAAAGGCTGCAGCGTTCGTGCGCGACAGGCTGGATGGACGCCAGCCGGTACTCGGTCTCATCCTGGGCAGCGGATTGGGCGATTTTGCCGATCGGTTGAGCGATGCAATCGCCATTGATTACGCCGAAATTCCCGGATTTCCAGCCTCCACCGTGGTCGGCCATGCCGGCCGGCTGGTCGTGGGGACGATCGAGGGGGTTTGTTGTATCGCCATGCAAGGCCGGGTTCACATGTACGAGGGCCTTTCCGCGCGGGTTGCCACCCTGCCGGTGCGCACCCTGATATCGCTCGGCGCTGGTACGCTCATTATCACCAATGCAGCCGGCGGAATGCACTCCGAGTGGCAGCCGGGCACGCTCATGCTCATCACCGATCATATCAATCTCATGTCGGACCATCCGCTGCGCGGGCCCAACGACGAACGGCTGGGTCCGCGGTTTCCCGATATGACCCGGGCGTACGACCCCGTGCTGCGCGATCGGGCCGGGGACGTGGCAGCTCGGATCGGCGTGCACCTGGAGCGGGGAATCTATATCGGTCTGGGCGGGCCGACCTACGAGACTCCGGCCGAGATCCGCATGCTGCGCGCCATGGGCGGGGATGCGGTCGGCATGTCGACAGTGCCCGAGGTCATTGCTGCTCGCCACATGAATGCGCGGGTACTGGGCATTTCGTGCATTACTAACCAGGCTGCGGGCATCACGGGTGAGGTGCTGTGCCACGACGAGGTCACCGAAACTGCGGCGCGAATCCGCGCCGTATTCGAGCGATTGCTAAGGGCGATCATCGCGGAATTACGCGCTGAGTTATCGCCATTCGATCGGCCAGAAAACCAACTGGATGAAGAGTGAGGGTGGAATGGTGAGCGAGGTCAAGCGAGAGGATGACGACGCGTTGATCGCAGCGGCCCGCCACATACGCGACCGGGCCTACGCCCCGTACTCGAGCTATCTGGTCGGTTGTGCGGTACGCGCAGACGGCATGGTATTTCGCGGCGCCAATGTGGAAAACGCGTCGTATGGTCTGACTCTGTGCGCCGAGCGAGTGGCCTGCGCCAATGCTGTACTCGGTGGCGAGCGCGACATCGAAGCGGTTGCGGTGGTGACCGAAAGCAGTCCGCCGGCGCCTCCGTGTGGCATGTGTCTGCAGACGCTGGTCGAGTTTTCGCGCGATCCAGGTGCGATGCGGCTCATATTGGTCAATTTGCAGGGTGAGCGCCGCGACTTCACGCTGGCCGAGTTGATCCCCAAGGCATTTACCAAATCCCAGCTCGGCGGGTGAGGAGGGACCGTGGCAGAGCTGATTATTCGCGGCGGTACGATCCTCACCATCGATTCAGACTGGCGTGTTCTATCCGGCGATGTGGCCAGCCGTGACGGCGAGATCGTGCAGGTTGGCGGTCGCTACACGCCCCGAGATCGAGAGTACGAACTCCTCGATGCCAGCGGCTGCCTGGTTATGCCCGGACTGGTTCAGTCGCACGTTCACATGTGTCAGACCCTGGCTCGAGGACGGGCCGACAACCTGGAGCTATTGGACTGGCTGCGCTGGATCGTATGGCCGTATGAAGCGGAGCTCGATGCC
Source organism: Pseudomonadota bacterium (assembly GCA_022360315.1). Classification (GTDB taxonomy): domain Bacteria; phylum Myxococcota_A; class Polyangia; order Haliangiales; family Haliangiaceae; genus JAKSDA01. The sequence goes on along the minus strand of JAKSDA010000286.1, from coordinate 22,844 downwards.
GGCGATGTTGCTGCAGCTGCGCGCCTGGCCTGCGTGGAATTGCTCATGGGCGGCACCACGTGTGTGCTCGACATGGCCACGGTGCGCCATACCGGGGCTATTTTTGAAGTAGCCCGTGCCGCCGGTCTGCGTGCCACGATTGGCAAGGCAATGATGGACTCGTCCGATAATTCGGCCGCGCTGCGCGAGCGTACGATCGATGCGCTGGACGAATCGGCGCGGTTGTGCGAAACCTGGAACGGGGCCGAGAACGGCCGTCTTCGCTACGCCTATTCGCCCCGATTTGCCCTCTCGTGTACCGACGAGCTGCTTCGCGAGGTGGCCCGAGTGGCTCGGCACCGGGGCGTGCGCATCCACACCCACGCCAGCGAGAACCGGGCCGAGATCGCCGAGGTGGTGCGGCGTACTGGCATGGAGAACATCCATTATCTACACAGTGTCGGTTTGACCGGCGACGATGTTTGTCTGGCCCACTGTGTGTGGCTGAGCGAGGGCGAGCGACGGATTTTGGCCGAGACCGGGACTCATGTTTTGCACTGCCCGTCGTCGAATTTTAAGCTGGCTTCTGGAGTGGCCGAGATTCCGGAGCTCATCGAAGCGGGTATCTCGGTGAGCCTGGGCGCGGACGGTGCGCCGTGCAACAACAACCTCGACGGCTTTCTCGAACTCCGTCTCGCCGCACTGCTGCACAAGCCGCGCTGTGGTCCGCGTGCCATGCACGCCGCTCTGGTCCTGCGCATGGCCACGCTGGACGGTGCCCGGGCGCTGGGCCTGGCCGATCAGATCGGCTCGCTCGAGGTGGGCAAACGCGCCGATGTGATCGTCGTGAATATGCATACTCCCCACGTCGTGCCGACAGTCGATCCGTTTTCGGCCGCGGTGTATGCAGTCCGCGCCGCCGATGTTCGCCACGTCGCCGTGGACGGACAGGTCGCGGTTCGAGATCGCCACCTGCTCACCCTGGATATCGAGGCAGTGATGGCAGATGCGCGCGAGCGCAGCCGGGGCATTTTTGACCGTCTGGAGCAAAAAGCGGCCAAACCGAGTTCTTGATGGGGTATCGGTCTCGGCACCTTACGGGCTGAGGCTCGGGTACAACACGCGCATTCGCACGCCCGAGGCGTTGTTGTCGGGCGGATTGTCGGACTCGTCGGTCCACACCGCGATAAACCCGTCGTCGATGTCTCTGGCGGCGATGGACGGATCGCGCTGGTTGGCATCGGTGGTGGTCGCTACCTGCTGTATAGCCCCGGACAGCCGGCCGTCCGGGTGGAGCAGCTGCATGAGTACATCCATGGTCCCGGCCAGCGGGTCCCCGTCGGCCCAGATAACCGCGATCGCGCCGTCTCGTCGGCGAACGGCGATGTCGGGCACCACGTCGATAGTGCCGCTCAACCCGGCAACACGAACCTGGGAGCTGGTCGCCTTGCCGAGCCTGTCGAAAAGCTGCAGCATGAGTGAGCGTTCCCCCGGCTCGCCTGCACTAAACCCGCCGCGTTGCCACGCCACAGCGAAGCCGCCGCTCGGAGCGGCTGCGACAACGGGGAACGAATCGACAGAAGGAGGAGAGATGCCACCGGGGAGAGGCTGCTCATTGCCGAGCGGGAACCCAGCATCGTTGAATACGCGCACCGCGATGGAGGGGTTGCCGCCGTCCATTTCATGATGCCACACACACGCAAACTCGCCGGCCAGGAGGCCGGCGCATTGTGGAAGGGCGGCGCCCGAGCCCAGGCTCGACAGCCCAAAGTGCGTGCCCACCGGACTACCCATCTTGTCGACGATGCGTCCGCGCAGCTGCCAGTCGGCCGTGATCTCTTCGTCCCACACAGCGGCATAGCCGCCCGAAGCCAACGCGACGCCAGTGGGAGTTAGCGCCACTTCGGAGGCCAATACTGACGGCGGTTTGAACCCCCCTTGGGTCCAGTCGTTGCGCGTTACCGGTCGCAATAGCAGCGAAGCCGGGCTGCCGATGTCAACGGACTCGAGCCACATGGTGAGAAACCCATCGGCGCCCGCGATCACGATGGGGTCGGCGACGATCTTATCTGCGTTTAACGACATCGGCAGCTCAGTGGTCGACCCCAGCGATGTGACCAGCGGGCGTGCGTCGGCGCCGAACATGCGCAGCATCGACTGGCCTTCCCACTCCCACACCACCGCAAACTCGCCGTTATCGGCGATCGCTATGCAGCACGAACTCCACGCCTCCTCGATAGGAGTGGTTTCCTGATACCCCTGGACGATAGCGTTGGCCACGATATCGGCCGGCTCCACCATCAGCACGATCTCGCCGCCCGTAGCGGTTGCCGCGGCACTCGTACCGACGAGCAGTTGGTTGCTGTCAAAGGCCTGTGCGGTGATGGTGATCGGGCCGGTGCGCCCCTCGGTGGCGACAACCAGCGTTTTGGGGAACACATTGTCGTCGAGAGGGAAGGTCCGCGAGGTTTGCTCGCCGACGCTATCACGCGCGGTCACGCTGACCGTGGTCGCGGGATACATGGTGGGTCGGACCTGGAGCTCGACCACGATGTACGACTCGCTGCACGCCATCGCGCACAAGAGCCCCAGGACAACGAATCGGCTTCGGGTGGTCATCATTTGCGAAAATCCAGCTCGCCGAGGTCGCTTGAGGGAGTGCTGTGACGCGTGATCGCAATGCCCGTGGTTACGGCGCCGGCGAGCACGACAGCGCCAGTTATGAACCACCAGCGCTTGTACACTGGTTTCGCTGGCACCGGCTGCGGCCGGTCGTCGCTGGGATCGGCGAGTGGCTCGGTGAGCCGGAGCCGGCGCGATGCCTCGAGGTCGCGCTTTTGCTCGAGCTCTGCAATCGTGCGCTCCACGTACTCGCGGTTGAGCGCGTCCGGTTTTTCCTGCAAGTACTTTTGATAGGCGAAGATCGCCTGGTCGTAGCGCTGGAGCTGGCGATAGCACTGGCCGATGTTGAACAAAAACTCCGGCAGCTGAGCCGCGTCGTACGCGGCCTCGTACCGGGCTGCGGCCTGTTCGAACTTGCCGATTGAGAACAGTCGCTCGGCGCGCTCGAAGTGCTCGCGCGCCTGCGCGGTCGCGTCGGCATCGGGTTGGGACTGGGCGCGCGCCACGCTGGTGGCGGTTATTGCCACAAGGATTGCCAGAATGGTTGCGAGTTTGGGCATGTCAGTTAAACGGGTTGAGGGTGGTGGCAGGAGTCATCCTGGGGGTGGTTTTCTTTTTGGCGGGAGGACGCCTCGACTCCGGCTGGGCCGGGACTACCGTGGGTTTCTCCGCCGGCTTGTCAGGTTCGCCCTGGACGACAATCGATTTGGACGGCTTCTTGGGTTGATTCCGTTTGGCGCGTTTTCGTTTGCGAGGACGCCTTTGCTTTGTGGTTCGAGATTGCCGGGCTGCCTTGCTGGCGGTGGTCTGCTGCGCGGACACGGTTACAACCACTCCGGCGTCTGGTCGAGCACTCGTCGCAACCGGGTCGATGGCAGACGCGGCTGCTGGCTCAGACGCGGCGGTCGACGGAGGCGTCGATGCTGGCGCGACTTCGGAAGGCACGGCATGGGGAGACGTCGGTTCGCTTCGAGCCCGGTCTGAGTCGGTCAGGTGTGGCGCCACTAGCGCAGCCGCGATGACCACGGCACACGCCCCGCCGAGCACGGCGACCCAACGACGGTGGCGTCGCGGTCGCGGCTGAGGTTCTGCCAGCGAGGCGCGTATCGCGGTCAACTGGACGCGGAGCGCCCATGCAGACGGAAAACGCTGCTCGGGTCGCTGGTCGACACAGCGCAGGATCACCTCGGCCAGGCCCGGCGGTACCCCGTGGTCGGCCATGATCTCCCGGTGTGCCTGGGCCCTGGACAGCCGCTGGTGACAGAGCAGCTCGAACATGATGGCGCCCAGTCCGAAAATGTCGCTGCGCTCGTCGACGTGCTCGCCGCGCGCTTGTTCCGGAGACATGTAGCCGGGCGTGCCAATGATCTGTCCCACATTCGTGTGGACCCGGAGATCGGCCGGGGTGGTGCGCTCGACTGGCGACAAGGTGGCCAGTTCCGTCCCGGGATCAGCGCGCAGTTTGGCCACGCCAAAGTCGAGTAGCTTGACCCAGTCGTTGCCCTCGCGCCCGTTGCACACAAACACGTTATCCGGTTTGAGGTCGCGGTGGATGACACCCACTGCGTGAGCGGCTTCGAGAGCGGCGCAGACCTGCAGCACGATATCGAGTACCAGGGCCAGCCCGAGCGGTCCTTCGGACCGGCGTAGCTGATGCAGCGACTTGCCCTCGAGAAGCTCCATGACGATAAACGCGGTCCCGTCCTCGAGCTCGACGAAATCGGTGATGTCGACAATATTGCGGTGGCGGATGCGATTGACCGACTCGGCTTCCTGGAAGAATCGCGCCACTGCGCCACGCCGCTTGGCGTGCTCGCCGCGCAGGAGTTTCACTGCTACCCGACGGCTGAGCCGCCGGTGCTCGGCGAGGTAGACCGTGCCCATGCCGCCGCGACCTATGACATCGACCAGGCGATAACTGCCGATTTCCCGCTGCAGCAGCGCCTCGGGCTCCGGCGTTGCTGCCCGTTCCGACGCAGACGGCACACCACCACCAGGCGTAAATTGGCTGGTGACTCGACTCATCGACGCAGCGAGACGTTTGCCGATCACCTACATAATATAGCGCAGCATTCTCGATTCGCGGAAGAGACCATTCTGCCATGTTATCGTCATGCAGTGAGCATTGAGGACTTGCGCACAGCGACCTGGATCACCCTGGGCAACAGCGAGGCGAGTTCTGCCACTGTGCGCCGCGTGAGACTCGAGGTCACGGCAGGACCCGACCTCGGTTTAGCCCGCGAGTATGAAGCCTCTAGCATTACAATCGGCGCCCGCGAAGGTGTCGATCTTCGACTCGCAGACCGCAAGGTGTCCGGCTTTCACGCCCGCATCTCTCTCGACGAACGGGGCTATCGGCTGCGCGATCTGGAGTCGACCAATGGAACCATGGTTGCCGGGCTCCGCATCAACGACGTGTATATCGAGCCCAACACCCATATCGTCGTGGGTCGAACCAAACTCAGATTTGTACCGCTGGCGAGGGGCAGTGAGGTGCCGCTGTCAAAAGAGCACCGTTTTGGCCGCATGGTCGGGCGCAGCCCGAAAATGCGGCGATTGTTCGCGATGCTCAGCGCCGTTGCGTCGAGTGACGCCTCTGTGCTCATCACTGGCGAAACCGGCGTCGGCAAGGAGCTGGTCGCCGAGGCCGTGCACGAGCACTCGCCGCGCTGCACTGGTCCGCTGGTCATCCTGGACTGCGGCTCGATCCCGGCAAACCTGTTTGAGAGCGAGCTCTTCGGCCACGAGAAAGGTGCGTTCACCGGCGCGCTGCAATCGCGAGCCGGTGCATTTGAGCGCGCCCACGGTGGCACCGTGTTTCTAGATGAGATCGGTGAGCTTCCCATCGAACTGCAGCCCAAGCTCTTGCGCGTGCTCGAGACCAAGCAGGTGCAGCGAATCGGCGGGATCAAGCGGGTCGCGTGTGACGTGCGTGTCGTGGCGGCGACCAATCGCGACCTCGAGGTCGAGGTCAATCGCGGCAGTTTTCGCGCCGATCTCTACTACCGCCTCGACGTCGCTCGGCTGCACGTGCCGCCGCTGCGCGAGCGGGTCGAAGACATTCCGCTCCTGATCGCGCGTTTTGTCGACGATCTACCGCACCGTCGAGATGGCGGCCTCCCGGCCGATCTCGCCGCTCGGCTGGCCGAGCAAGCCTGGCCGGGCAATGTGCGGCAGCTGCGCAACGCAGTCGAGCGGGCGCTTTTGCTGCCGTCGCACCCGATCGAGGTCGAATCGCCGGCAGCGGCAAGGGGCTCGCGCACCCTCGCCGACCACATCGACATCGAGGTGCCGTTCAAGGAGGCCAAGCGCCGCCTGGTCGACGAGTTCGACGCCCTGTATATCGAGGCACTCCTCGACGCGCACGATGGCAATATCTCTGCGGCGGCGCGCAGCGCCCAGGTGGATCGGATGACCATCTACAAGCTGATGGACCGTCTCGGCAGGAAGCGCTGACCTCATTGCCAACTCGGTGTCGCCATGGCTTTCGTTGCCGCCTGCGGCTGGCGCGGCGGTCACCGAGGCGGCCACGGCGGTCAGCCATGCAAGCCGGGCCTTCACGGATAAACGCGCCTTTTCTCCGGGTTACCGACGGCCAGCTCGAATACGCGACCCAGGTCGCGATCCATCACATACAGCTTGTCGGCATCCCAGCCACCCACGCCGACGCCCCAGTGCAGGTTGGGAATCCAGCTGCTGTCCAGGTCGATGACGAGCTCCGGGGGGCCACCGGCAGGAGCGAACCGCCAGATCTTGCCCACGGTATACTCGGTTACGTAGACGAAGCCGCACGCGTCCACAGTCAGGCCGTCCAGCATGCCGGCCTCGCCAGAATCGCCGCTGAAGCAGAACAGTTGCCCCAAGTCTTGGCAGTGTCCAGAAATCTGGCCAGAGAAGAGATCGTCGACCTGGCAGCTGTCCCCCGGGGTCTTGCCTGTACACGCGGCTACCTCATTGGCGTGCGGATAGCAGGTCAGGGTCCCGGCGATGTGCTCGCACTCGCCGGAGTAATTCGTGCCCTGGTCGGCAAAGCTGCAGCTGTCGAACTGCCGCGACCCAGTGCAGGCAGTGACCGCGGCGGCGGGAATTTGCCGCCGAGACGTGTCGCACACGAGCCCGCCATCCCAGGCTTGACACAGCCCCGGCTGGTGGTGGCCGGCGCTGCAGCGCTGTCCCGCAGTAGCCCCTTGGCAGGCCGCGGGCACGCCGTCGCCACCTCCTGGCGTACGGGCAAACTCGTGCACCGAGCCCCAGCTGCCGGCGCCATCCGCGGTCACCGAGTACACGATTCCGCTGCCAAAACTGGCGATGTACAGAGTGCGGTAGTCGGGGCTGAACGAGACCCCGTTGGGGTTCATCATATTGCCGCCGATGACCGTGAATTCACCGTTGTCCGGGTTGATGCGGCGTAGTTTCCCGGCCTCGTGCTCGGTCACGTAGACAAACCCGTCGTCACCCACTTCGACGCCGTTGGGGTAGGCGATACCACTGAGGATGGTCTTGTGCGAGCCCGATGGTGCGATCCGGACCACCGAGCCGGTGTCGACCACTGCGACGACAAGATCGCCGTTGGGGAGAAAGCGCATGCCAGCCATGTCGCCGATGTTGGGCGCGAGCAGTTGCATGGCGCCGTCGCGCGGCTGTCGGGTCAAGTTGCCGTTGCTGTCGCTGCTCACCAGGTTACCGGCAGCGTCGAATGCAAAGTCCTCGGACCCGGTGAAACCGGTCAGGGTCGCCGACAGCTCGGCCGGCAACGACGGCGGCGTACCGCATTTTACCCGTGCTGCGTCGGGGCGGTTGCCTCCGAACGGACCTGCGTCGGGTTTGTCGCCGGACGACGTTCCGCCGCCGCAGCCACCGAGACTCATCGCTGCGACGGCGAGCCACAGGGTTCCGATTGCGACCTGGCGATGGGAGATGTTTGAAGTGGGCTCTGGTCTCTTTCTCATGGCAGTATCTCGATTGGTCGTCTCACAGCCCCCAGCCCGGGTGTGGACGCGCCTGCTTGACAAACAACGCGGATTGTTGGCCGGGCTCGCCGTCGAACTTGAATTCGACGTCCATGGCGTAAAACCCGCTTCCGCTGCCATAGAGCGGCAGGAAGAATCTGTGGATCTCGTCGAGCGCCTGGCCGAGCTCTTCGGTCTGAGCGCGGGTGAGCACGGTGGTTCCAGGTGCCACCAGGCTGGAGTGGGCGAGGAACACGATTGGTTTGCCGGGGAAGTCGTAGAAATAGATGAGCTGATCGGTGGTGATGCCCTTCTCTGGCTTGACCACCGACGCCTCGCCGAACTGCACGTTGACGTAGAAGCCCGGCTCCGAGCCGTTGTCCGAGCGATCGAAGAGATTGGCCGTGATCGCGACGCCATTGGCTTCCTCGTCGGGGAACGATCGGTGTACGAGCAGGGCCATACCGACTGCCTGGTGATCGATGCCGCGGTACTCTCGCTCCTCGAACGCGCGGAAAAACCACACGCTTGCCCACACCGTGCGGATGGCGTCGGCCACCGGTCGCTGCGGGTCGCGCGGGTCGCCGCTCTTGGACGTATACAGACCGGCACCGGTAAACCCGGCCAGATCTTCGGCGTTGGTGCTGGAACGGAACCGCATGCGGACGCCGGGGAAGTCGCTGTTGAGTTTCTCCACGACCAGTGCCTCGAACGCGGAATCGAGCGGCGCGGCAATGATGGCCTCGCGCAGTTCGGCCAGGCGAGCGTCGTGCACTGCCGGATCGTTGCGGAAGGCGTGGTCGGCCAGCATGGACGTGACCGTGGCGTCAAAGTCGTGTCGCTCCATGTGCTGGCGGTAGTAGTACACCGGGATGGCGAAACCGTCGGGATGGGGAACCGTGGCCGACATGTGCGGGAACGCGCCGTAGTGGCTGGCCTTGCCGCCAAATGCGGGGATGGCGCGGGCGAGTTCGTCGCCGAGATTGCTGCGGGTGTTGTCGAGCTGCAGCGATTTGTCGATGTCGCGCAGCTCGGTGACCGAGAGATCGAGCGCGGGCACCTGCACTCGGTCAGGACGGTGGCTCTCGAACCACTGATCGGCCTGTTCGCGCGTGACCTCGGTGATCGTGTAGCCGAACGGCTTGACCTCGAGTTTGACCCACTTGCTGTCCAGCGCGCGCAGCTCGGTATTGTCGAACGCGCCACGCAACGCCATGTTGGGCGTACCGCGGTTTTGTGACAACACATTGACGTGCGACAGCGGGGTCTGGAATTGTGCAGTGATGAGCCCGGTGGCCACAGAGATGTCGTTGGGTACTGCGTCGAGCACCACGATGTCGCGGAATCCGACATAGGACGTGTCGAGGGTTTCGGCGCTGGCGAAGCGCAGCTGCCCCATGCTCGTGCCCAGGTTCAGCGGCTGGTAGTCGATGCCGGCGAACAGTTGCTCGGTTGTGATGACCCGTACCCCGGCCGGGAGTTTCGCGGCCTGCTCGGCGACTGTCTGCGAGGTCGGGTGCACGAACAGCTCATCGCCGAAAAACCCGTTGGCGCTGATCTGTTGATAGGCGTTCTCGATCATGTCGGCGCTGGCCGTGTCGTAGGGCGAGATCTCGTAGGCCCACACCTGCGGCCCTTCGTAGTAGGTGAGAGCGCCGAGCAGGAACCGTCGGTCCGGGCTGTAATACTGCTCGAGGAACTGCGCCAGCCCGGGCACGATCGGGCGACCATCGCCCGACAGGTGTTTGCCGGCAAACTCCCAGTGAATCGGATAGCGCTTGCTGTTTTGAACGTACAGCGCGTCGCTGTCGCTGCGATCGATCACGGTCTTGGCCGAGCGCGCACCGGGGATACTGGCGTTGAGCGGCTCGGAGGCGAGCTGCTGGAAATCGGCCTGGCAGCCGAGTTGCATCAAGTAGTCGGGCTCTGCGCCGTCCTCGGACACGCATTGCCAAGACTCGTCGTCGCAGCCGGTCATGGCCAGCGCGATCGCGGCAAGAGCGATGCTAGCGGCAGGTTTGCATATCGAGATCACAGGTCTGTCCTTGCGGGCAAGAGGTGTTGTCCGTGCACGGGGTATGGCCGGCGACGCGCACTTGGTGGCTGCGCGGTCTCGACACCACGAGCTCGACGCAGCCGTCGTCCACCGCCATCGAGTCCACGGTGCGCCGGGTCAAGCTGCCGTTGGGGAAACCCGATACCCCGGCGTCGAAGAGTCGGTCGATCACGTCGGCGGATACCGTCCCCGAGCCGGTGTCGTCGAAGTCGCAGTGCAGCGCAACCGGTGAGTTGCCGTGCTGGTCAATGGTGAGCTCGAGGAACGCGCGAGTACGGGCGCCAGCAGTGGGTGCCGACCATGCGACGGCGAGGTCGCGCCCGCGCTCCAGCGGCCAGCGATCGCCCGCCATGGCCAGGACTCCGCCGCCGATGCCGTGCATGGCCAGTTTGCCGTAGCTACCGGCCGTGGAGGTCAGTCGGATCAGCGCCCCGTCGTCGAACGCCGGGTGGGCCAGTTTCGTCTCCACATAGTCGTTGCCCGGCTCGAGCGGCCGCATCTCGACCGGCTCTTTCAGCCCGGTGATGGTCACCACGCCGACGTTCTGCCGTTGCGGGAACGGGATGCAGCGGCCCGAAAAATCGCAGGTCGTGCCCGATTCACACGCCGGATCGCAGAACGGATTATTGCGCCGCAAAAGGCGACACTGGCCAGCGGTGTGGAGCGTCTCGAGGATGGTGATCGGCACGACGCCGTTGGCGACCTTGCCGTCGATGGCGGAAAAACTGTCGTGTGCCGCCACGGTGAACGCGCCCAGCCGCTGGTCGAGCTGGCACGGCCCGCGCAGCGTGATCGATCCCGGATCGCCGCCGTCGGGGCCGTCGCCGTCGCCATCGCCATCGCCGTCGAAGAGGCATCCGCCCGCGATCAGGGCATGGAGCAAGACGAGGGCGAGTATAAAGAGTCGCGTGGCGCGGTCGGCTAGGCGATTTGGCGCCGCTCTCGCCGGAGCGTGAGGTTTGGGTCGCGTGCTAACGGGTTCTGTAGACAGCTTGGTATTCATGGTCACCCGCTGGCGCGTCGCGAGGGCACAGCGAGCCCGCGACGCTGGGCCGCTTGCACGGCCAGCTGGTATTTGGAAGCGCGCAGCGTCATGGCGCCCGCGTCGGCGAGAGCGTCGCTCAACAGCGCCAGGGCGCGCAGGTCACAACACTTGATCTCGACGATGCAGCTACTGCGCTGGTCGAACGGGGCTACTGCCCAGGGCGGCCTGTGGTCGGGGAACGGCGCGGAGAAGGAGATATCGCGGTCGATGGTCACGCGTGCCGCACCCAGCCGAAACGTTGTGCACCGGTACCACGTGCACAGGAATGGACGCAGGGTGGCGCGCCGTAGCTCCCTCGACCACGCCGGTACCCTGTCGAGCCGGGCGAGCGAGCGCAGGGGATCGTCGCCGTTTCGAAGTGCGGCGACGATCCCGCGCGCTGCGATCTGCGACATATTCCAGCGATGTTTTTGTCGCAGTGCCCCCCACCGGTGTTTGTACTCGAGATAGCACAGCCCGGTCCAAATCGGTGTCTCGTCGAGCCGGCGCGCAGCGGCGTACTCACGCACCCGCAGGCGGGAGGTGACACTGCCGTCGGCATGGAAGAAGTGTCCGTCGTCGGTATCGAGGTACGTGGTATACGCGAACGCCACCGGGCGATCGCGGTCGAACACACATCGCTCTCCGAGCTGGATGAGTGCGTGCTCGAGCTGCAGACTGCCCGATTCCGAGAGCCAGAATTTCAGCTCATATTGCTCCATTGTGTTTCCGGCGGTTTGCCACGGCGGCCCTGGGCGGATAGAGCAAACCGTGTGCCGAGCCCTGAAGTGTTTGGAATCCCGGGCAGTGAGGCCGCGAACGGAGTGTGGTTGACGATCGAGCTCGACAGACGTTTGCTGCGCGGCGTCGACTCTGGTCGGCAGGCGGTCGATCGGCCTGGCCCTGCACGGCCGAGTTCGCGACTGTCGTTTGGGCTCGACAGTGGAGCGAGCGCAATCCCCGATCGCGCACTCACTCGGCTGGGTCCGAAGCGGGTTTCAGCGATTTCGGCTGCGGCACGCGGCTTGCTTTCGCAGCCGGCACCAGTCGTCATCGGCGACTGGTCAATATATTCACGTACAAGGACACTTCACATGGATCACATCTCGAATTCCCTCAAAAGAGGGCCATTAACACTCTCATCGACAGCGCGAGTGAGGACGAAAAACCAGCTATGCGATCACGACTCGCACCCCGACTCATCCACTGAGTGGTCGCAAGGCGTCCATTCAACAGTACACTGGCCGCAGCAACGCATGATGGGACATTTATCAAAGACGGTAACTCACATTGCGGCAGCCGTGATAGTGAGCCTGGCTGCTTGTGGTGGTTCGGACGGCGATTCAGATGGCCAGGACAAACCGGGCCAGAACGATCCGGGCCAGGACAATCCGGGCCAGGACGATCCCTTTGCGGAGGATGCGGTCGGCATATATCCATCGGTCGTTCACGCCGGGTTTGACGGGACCAATACCTTTAAGGCACCAGTAGTGTTGTTTTCCGGGAGCGACCAGGTTGAGTGGACGCTCAGCGACGACACCATTGCGTCGGTAGAGGTTCTACCCGTCGGAAAGGGCATATGGGGCACACCCACTGCCATATTGACCACCAAAAAGGCCGGGACTGCCGAAATCACGGCAAAAGCTGGCGACCAGACGGTGACGGCCAAACTGATCGTCACCGAATATACACCTGCGCAGACTGCGCTGGGCAAGACTCGCTACGAGAATCCGGCCAACCCCGGCGTGACGCGCACGGCGTGCGCCGGTTGCCACGCTCTGGCAACGGGCGCCGACCATTCGCCGACCATGCTCGCGGTGGCGCCAGACGCTCCCATAGTGACCGCGATCGAGACCGGTGAGTATCCTGCATTCGAGGTCGACGGCGAAAAATATGAAACTTACAAGTTGAGGGGGGTGGCACACAAATACAACCTCACGGACGAGGAAAAGGTCGGTATCATCGCCTACCTTCGGTCGCTGGAACCGAAGATAGAAACCGGTGAAGACAGCCAGTAATTGGCGGGTTCCGCACGTGTTGCTTGCGGGGTTTATCGCCGGTTAGAGGGCGACGGCGTCTTCACAACCAGTTTGCCGTCCGACCAGGCCTGCCCTTGGCCGTGACACCGTCGCTGTGACGACAAGGGTGAATGGACAGGACTACTCGAGCCCATCTCCCTCTGTTACCGGTGGATCCTCTCCTGGCCGGTCTTCTTGTCCGACTGGCAGCTCATCTTGCGGCTGCGGGATGGCCGGTCGCTGTCGCGGCGAGCGGGACAAAAACATACTCGGGTACTCGTCGCGGCGAGCGGGATTTGCGCGAAACACAAACGCCGTCGCGGCGCGGATGTCGTCGACCGCCTGGCGCAGGTGGTTTGGAACAGGGCAACCGGGTTGCCTCGCCGAGCAAGGCAAAGGTGTTGTAAGCTTGTTAGCTCGACCACGGTGACCGACGAGCGGGATGATCGCCGGCAGGGTTGCATTCGCTGCCCTGGGTGCTTGCGAGAAGCTCGACAGCGAGCGCTCCACTCGCTGCGCTGACGTTATCATTGCCTTGCTGGGCGAGGCCGCGCAACGCGCGTGCCGCCGAGTCATCTCCACTGCCGCGCTCACCGAGCCGGGAACTTCACCTTGTCTCTTTCGCACAGTTGCCGGGCCTGGATCTGTTGGCTCTCGCTCAGGCGGCGAAAATGACGCCCAGCCTGACGGGGGTTTTTCTTCCTGCAAGCGGCCAGAGTACACCACAGTCTGGCATCGTCGGGATGGTGATCGCCGGCCAGGAGCGCGCGGCAGTGCTTGTAGGCGCCGTGGTGGTCACCTCTGGCGTAGGCCTCCTTGAGCTCGGCCATGAGTTTATCTGCCCGTGTACGGGTGAGCGGCGTTGGCGCAGAGAGCGGTACAGCTGGCTGGGATATTGGCTTCGACTGCCCATCTGCACATGGTTGCAGGGTGTTGCGCAGCTCAGTGCGGAGGCCGGGCAGGACTGACTCCACAGTGGCAATCCAGGCGTCGAGCGGCGCACACTGGCCGATGTGTATGAGTTTCTCTGCGCGCCGGGTGACGGTTTGCAGCAGTGACGGTCGATTTCTCGCGATGACGGCTCGCGCGATTGTCCGGTTTTCAGCATCGGCTGGAATTCCGTTGAAAATCTTCACTACCTGGTTGACCGCGTTGTTGTCCAGGGCTCGGTACAGGGCGGCCAATCCATCACCCTCCCGCTCGATGGACAGGGCCGACTCGCTGGGCTGGGACAGGGCTGGCTGACGACGTTCAGATAGGTCGGGCTCCCCAGCCGAGATCGGGCTGTCCGCGGCAGGGCCGTCGCCGCCGCTGTCTAGCAAGGACCACACACCGACCAGGCCCAAGCCTGCGCTCATCGATGCGGCGCCAGCCAGGACCATGAGCCACGTGCTTGGCATGCGAGATGGCGCCGGACGTGTCGAGGCGCGCAGTACATGGCCGCGGAACTCACCCGCGTTGATCGACGAAGAACCGTCAGCGACCTCGATATCTCCAGATGCGGGGCGGATCGCGGCAACAGGTGCATGGACAGGCACCGGTGCACCGCGCGACACGCCCAGGGACGTTGGTTGGGCCAGCAGGGTTACAGCAGCCGAGTCATCGCGGGCATGGGGGACATCTGGGGCTCCCTCGGGCACGATCGTCGTGCGCCACGGCGATGCCGTGGACGCCGTGTCACCATCGCTGCCGGCGACAGCGTCGACCAAGGTTTCGTTGGAGCTGGCGACCACGGTGTCGGCTCCATTGTCGAGCAACCCGTCGAGGGCAGCGATAACGTTGCTGCAGTTCTGTACCCGGTGGTCAGGTGACTTGGCCAGAAGCCGCACGATCAGCGCGTCGATATGCGGGGGTACATCAGGGCGGTGCTGGCGCGGCGGAATCGGCTCCAGGTTGATATGATCACTCATTACTTGCAGCGGGGTGGCGCCGGTGAACGGCGGCTTGCCACACAGGCAGCGATAGAAAATACACCCGATCGAGTACAGGTCCGCACGACTGTCGACATTTGCCGCGCTCTTGCACTGCTCGGGAGCCATGTAGGTAGGAGTGCCGAAGATGGAGGTGGATTTTGTGACCAGCGAACTGCCACATCCGAGGGTCAGTTTGGCCAGGCCAAAATCGAGCACTTTGACCCTTTCGCCGCCCGGCACGTCGGGATCTGGAACCATGTACAAGTTGCTCGGTTTGAGATCGCGATGGACAATTCCTTTGCTGTGGGCCGCGTGCATCACGCCCGCGATCTGGCGCATCAACGTGCTCGCTGCATTGATGGTGAGGACATTCAGGCGCCTCAGCCGCGCGCTCAGAGTTTCACCGTCGAGCCTTTCCATCACGATATATGCGCGTCCATCGGCCGTGTAACCTGCGTCGTAGATCTCGATGATACCGGGGTGTTTGACGGCGGCTGCGGCTTTTGCCTCCTGTTCGAAGCGCTTGACGATATCGGGCAGCGCAGACATCGTCCGGTTGAGGATTTTGACTGCGGCTTCGCCATTGGTCATATCATGTCTGGCACTATAGACGTCGGCCATACCGCCCTGGCCGAGCTTTTCGGTGGCGTGGTATCGGCCGCAGACGAGCTTCTCCATGGTGAAATTCTCCGACGTGAATAATACACGCGATTTGCGGATCTGGTAGATCTCGCTGCACCGGGTAAAAATTTACCCCGAGTCCGGGAGGCCCATTGCCGCAAACTGCGCCGAGCTCATCCCCATGGGGCCGAGTGTCGCCCTGGCGCCGCTGTGGGGCGCCGCTGTGGGACATGGCGTTCCGGATTCAGAGAGCTTTGCTCCCCGAATGACTTCTCTCACAAATCTGTCTGCGTCGCTCAGCGGTCATTCGCTGCCGTGAACTGTCATTTCACATCGCGCCAGATTCGCGATGTGCCTCACTTCTTTCCAACTCAACGCACGCGTCTCCTGTCCACGCGCCAATGCGGTTTTTGCCGATCACCAGCATTGGGGACAGATTTTGGGGCGAGGGTTGCACTGAGAGGAGATTGGGGTTAATCTCGACTACCAATATTTCAGGGTTCCGGAGCAATGAGACGTTGTTCCTAGATCGGGTTTTCGAATGAGCGTAGCCGGTGCAGACAGCAATACGCGGGTCGATGGGGGAATGTACACGCTCTCTTGCGTGAATACTCCTGGCCTTGGGCCGGACAGCAGGGCGGGTGAGCCCGGTGAATTGGCAGCTTTTACCAGCTCATCCCTGACATCGGGCACGCGTATTGGAGCGTACGAGATCATTCGAGAGCTGGGCCGCGGGGGCATGGGCGCTGTGTATCTGGCACGTGACACAAAGCTCGGGCGACGGGTTGCAATCAAGTTCCTGCAGAGCCGTAAGCCCGAGCTCAACGTGCGCTTTATCCTCGAGGCGCGGGCAACCGCCAAGTGCAACCACGAAAACATCGTGGTGATTCACGACGCCGATGAATATCAAGGCGCGCCGTATATGGTTCTGGAGTACCTCAAAGGCTCGCCGCTGAGCAAGCTCCTGCGCGAGGGCCGCAGGCTGCCGCAGAATCGCGCCGTATCCATTGTTACCAGCGTTGTACGAGCCCTCGAGTGCGCGCACTCGCACAATATCGTCCATCGCGATTTAAAGCCCGATAACATCTTTATCACCGATACCGGCACGGTCAAAGTGCTCGACTTCGGCATCGCAAAGCTCATGCACGAAGAGGAGGAACACCTAGCCCGAAGGATGCAGCCGTCGCTTGCGTCCATGGCCAAAATGGCGGCGCATTTGCAGCACGACGTACATTCGACCCCGGCGACTCCTGATATCACCAAGCAGGGTGCCATCGTCGGTACCTTGCCGTACATGTCACCGGAGCAATGGGGGGCCGATGCAGTAGACCATCGAACAGACCTGTGGGCGGCCGGAATTCTGCTGTTTCGCATTCTCGCGGGAAAGCATCCTCTGCACCCGCGTGTAGGAGCCGAACTCATGATCACTGGGGTGCTCTCGGAGCCGATGCCACGAGCGCGCGAGGTCTGCACGGACATCGGTGAGGAAGTCGCGTCCATCATCGATCGCTGCTTGATCAAGCCCAGGGCGCAGCGCTGGGCATCGGCCCGTGAACTCGTCGAGGCGCTGGAATCGCTGGCCATGGCGCAGGGCACTCGACGAACGCGGGTTGGCGGCACTCCATTTGCGGGGCTGCGCGCCTTTCAGGAAAACGACGCAGCGCGATTCTACGGCCGAGATCGCGAAATCACCGCGGCCATGGCCAAGCTGCAGGGGCAGCCGCTTTTGGGCGTGGTGGGTCCGTCTGGCGTCGGCAAGTCCTCATTCGTCCGGGCCGGTCTGGTGCCCGCGCTCAAACAGTCGGGCGAGCCGTGGTCCACGGTCATACTGCGACCGGGCCGCAACCCGGTCGGCGCGCTGGCTCTGGCCGTGGCGCCCATGCTCTCTCACACGTCGGCGCAGACCTCGGTTCAGACTGCCAAGGGGACGTCCGACAGCGTGGCCGACGATCTGGCCCAGTACCAGGTCATCCAGGAGCGGTTCTACGCAGAGCCGGGTTATTTGGGGGTCATTTTGCGCAGCTGCGCGCAGCGCAAGGGCCAGCGCATCCTGGTATTCGTGGATCAGTTCGAGGAGCTCTATACCCTGGTCGCCGATCCTCGCGAACGCCTGGCATTTACCCGCTGCCTCGCCAGTGCGGCGGATGATCCGACATCGCCGCTGCGCGTGGTGATCTCGATCCGCTCGGATTTTCTCGATCGGGTCTCGGAAGACGAGCCTTTCATGGCCGAGCTGTCGCAGGATCTGTTCTTTTTGCCACCGCCCGGTCGGGCCGGCCTGCGCGACGCCCTCACCTTGCCGGTGCAGATGGCGGATTATCAGTACGAGAACGAGGCGATGGTAGAGCACATGCTCGACCACCTCGAGCACGTGCCGGGCGCCCTGCCACTCCTGCAGTTTGCAGCCACCAAGCTGTGGGATCTGCGCAAAGAGGAGGAGCGGCTACTCACCCAGGCGAGCTATGACTCGATCGGGGGGATTACTGGTGCGCTGGCCAGCCATGCGGACTCGGTGCTCGCCGAGCTTGCCGACACGCGACAATACCTGGCGCGAGCTGTATTTCTGCGTCTGGTTACACCGGCGCGCACCCGCGCTGTCCTGCCTGTCGAGGAGCTCCACGAACTCGCCCACAATCCGCACGAGATCCAGTCAGTGGTCGATCACCTGGTCCGCGCCCGGCTGCTGGTTGTGCAGACCTCGGACTCGGACAGCCGGGCATCGGTCGAGATCGTGCACGAGTCGCTGATCCACGGCTGGCCGACGCTGCGCCGCTGGCTCGATGAAACCCAGGATGACTCGGCGTTTGTCGAGCAGGTGCGCAACGCGGCGCGACAGTGGCAGGTCAAGGGCTATGCCACGGGCCTGTTGTGGCGCGGTGAAGCGGTCGAGGAAGCCAGACGCTGGTTTAGCCGCTACCGCGGTGAGCTGACCCGGCTCGAGCGGGCCTATCTCGACGCAGTGTTTGCCCTGGCGTCGCAGGCGGCGCGGCGCAAGCGTGTTGCGGTGGTCGCGGTCATCACGTGTCTGTCCCTGCTGGTCGCGGCAGGCGCCGTGGCGCTGGTGATGATTCGCGATGCCCAGAAGGAGTCGACCGCGCAGGCTGCTGAGGCTCAGCGACAGCTGACCCGGGCCCAGGTGGCCGAGCATGAGGCCAACGCCGAGCGCCAGCGCGCAGTGCAAGCTCGCGAGGAGACCGCTCAGGCCAACCGGGCTCTGGTCGGCAAGAACGGAGAGCTCATCGCTGCGGCCCGGGCTGCCCTGGAGGCGCAGCGCGAGGCCGAGGAGGCGCGGGCGCGCGCGGTCAAGTCGAAGCGACGGGCCCGGCGCGAGCGCAAGAAGGCCAAAATCCAGGCTGAACAGGCGCGCCGAGCCGAGGCCCGTGCCCGGGCAGCGAATGCATCGCTAGAGGCCAAGCTGCGCGCCGAACAGGAGCACAGAAAGGAACTCAAGAGACAGGGAGTGGTCGCGATCATTCCCGACGTGGAGGTAAAATGACCGCAGCGGGGCGCCGTGCAATTACGAGACGGCGACGGCTGGGCGTTGGGTACAGGCGAGTTCTGACCCTGTGGCTGGCCTGTGTGGGGCTAGTCGGTGGGCCGGCTACGGGGAGCGCGCCGGCCCAGCCTGGCGGTGGTGAACTGGCCGGGCACGACCGGCCCTGGTTCGTGGGCACGAGTGAGACACAACGCGAGCGGGCCCGGCAGGTGTTTCTGGAGGGCAACAGGCTCATCAATGTACCCAATTTTCGCGCGGCTGCTGACAAGTACAAAGAGGCCATTGCGATATGGGAGAATCCCGCCTTCCACTACAATCTCGCCATCGCCCAGGTCAATCTGTTGCGACCTGTTCAGGCCTACAAGAGCATCGAGCGCGCGCTTCGCCATGGCGCGCTGCCGCTCGGCCGTGGCAAGCATCAGCGCGCTCTTGACATCAAAAAGACTCTCGAGCGCGAGCTGGCATGGATCGACGTGATCTGTGCCGAGGCGGGAGCCCGGGTTGCCCTGGACGGCGACGATCTATTTATCGCGCCCGGCCAAGAGAGAGTCCTGGTCCGCCCGGGCAGGTATCAGCTCGTCGCAACCCTGGACGGCCGAGTGCCGGAGACCCGGCAGATTACTGTGCGGGGAGGCGAAGAGGCGCAGGTCGAGCTTCGGCTCCGCTTCGAGAACAAAGTGGTGCACCGCCGCCGCTGGCCGCAGTGGATCCCGTATGCGGTTGCGGCTGGGGGCGCTCTCGTCGCCGCGGGGGCGGGCTATCTTGATCACACGTCATCGCAGCGCTTTGTCGAATTCGAGCGCCGCTTCAACCAGGAGTGTGAGATGAACAGCGGCTGTCGGGACGGCGAGTATCAGAGTGTTCTAGACAGTGCCGAGCGGCGCCAGACCGGTGCCAGAGTGCTTTACGCGCTCGGCGGTGTGATGTTTACGACTGGAGTTGTTCTGTTGTTTTTTAATCAAAAGCGAGCGTTCGAGATCCGTGGAGAACGCACCCAATCTGTCGATGTAAGGCCGTATGTTTCGCGCGAAGGCGCAGGTATGAACGCAGCATTCCGTTTCTAGGGGAGGTCTCATGTCCAGAACGATGGCCAAAATTGTCACTCGATTGCGCTCGTGGCGGGCGCTCGTGTTGCTGGTGCTCTTGGGCGCCGCGCTCGTCAATCCCTCGCTTTCTTGCGTATACGAACAGACCGGAACCGTTCTGTGCCCACAGAGCACGCTGCGCTGCCCGACAGGCTGGAAGTGTGCCAAGTTCCAGGATGTCTGCATTCCCGATCTGTGCGGCGATGGCATTGTCGATCTCGGTACGGATGAGGAGTGCGACGACGGCAACATCAACAGCGGCGATGGCTGCGACTCTGAGTGCCGGAGCGAGAAATGCGGCAACGGGGACGTGGACGAGGCTGAGGGCGAAGTCTGCGACGACGGCAACAAAGAGTCCGGCGATGGGTGTAGCAAGGACTGCCGCTCCGACGAAACCTGTGGAAATGGCTACATAGACATCGCCAGGGGTGAGCAGTGCGATGGTGGTGAGGAGTGCTCAGCCGACTGCAGGTCTACGAAATGTGGCAATGGAGTGGCGAATACTGGCGAGGAATGTGATGATGGCGAGGAGACAGACGAATGCGACATAGATTGTACGTTCGCATCGTGCGGGGACGGACGCATCAACAGGACCCGCGGTGAGATGTGTGATGACCGCGGAGAGAGCGCGGCGTGCGATGATGACTGTACAGTGGTATCGTGCGGCGATGGCAAGACAAACAGGACGGCAGGGGAGCAGTGTGACGATGCAGGCGATTCAGAAACGTGTGACGGTGACTGCACTATCGTCCAGTGTGGCGATGGGCGCACTAATACTGAGGCTGAAGAGGAATGCGACCCAGGCGCCGGAACTGATTTTGCTGGCAACTCCGAAAAATGCACGTTTGATTGCTATCAGACGGCATGCAATGACGGGATCACGAACATAGCAGCAGGAGAACGGTGCGATGACGGTGGTACAGTTGGCGGCTGCGATAGCAACTGCGAGCTGGCGCGATGTGGCGACGGCGTATTGAATTCTGGGCTATTCGAGGCCTGCGATGAGGGAAGCATGAACGGCGAGCCCGGAAGTGGCTGTACAATTGATTGTCGGCACGAAACGTGCGGCAACCGCAAGGTAGAGTTTGAAGAGCATTGCGATGGGCCGGTATCAGCCACCTGCGACGAGGACTGCACAGAGCCGGTGTGTGGCGATGGCCTCGTCAATTACCTAGCCGGCGAAGAGTGTGACGTCGGTAACCCAAACGGCAATCGGTTCTGTACCAAAGAGTGCGAGTTGCCAGACTGCGGTGACGGCACGAGAGATCGCCTGGAACAGTGTGATGATGGCAATAAGGACGATGACGACGGGTGCAGTTCCACCTGTCGCAGTGAACTGGCGCTGCAAGGATGAAATACATGTCGATAACTACATCCATCCTATGGGGGATCCTGGCCGGGGCGATCGTTCTCGGTTGCGGCGATTCAGGTGAACTCGAGGATTGTAGCCTCGGGCCGTTCTGTCTGTCCGAGTCCAGCAGCCCCGCAGCGGTCTGTGGCGACGCCATCGTCGACCCGGGTGAGACGTGCGATGATGGCAATCTCATTGCTGGCGATGGGTGCAGCACTGACTGCCTCTCTGATGAGACATGCCCAAACGGCACGCATGACGAGTCGGTGGGAGAGGCGTGTGATGACGGTGGAGACTCAGAGACGTGCACCAGGAACTGCACTATCAGCCGCTGTAGGGACGGATACGTCAATTCAGCGGCCGGGGAGATGTGCGAGCCCGAGGGCGGCGTCGACACCTTGGTCTGCGATATTGACTGTACTCTGCCTGAATGCGGCGATGGCTATGTCAATCGCGTGACTGGCGAGAGGTGTGACGACGGCAACCAAGTGGACGGGGACGGCTGTAGCAGCAAGTGCAGGCTCGAGTAGCCCTGCCGCGGGGCGGAATTGCGGCCCTGGTTGGCCAGATTCGGCTCTACCAGAGAGAACCCCGGTAGCTGCCGACAAGGGACACAGTGCGACTGGCGACGCCTCCGCCGCCGAACACGTCGCTTGCTCCGAGGAAGGGAATGCTGAATACGCCGCCGACAGTGAACTCGTTCCAGACATAGTGGCCAGCGAACGACACTGGGATGAAGTAGGTGTCGGCGAATCCCTGGAAGTCACCACCGATTCCAGACTGAACCCCAGCGTGGATCGTGTCTGTGACCGCGTAGTGGGCCGTGAGCGGGATGGTGAACGACTCGTCGTTGCCGCTGTCGCGCTCGGTGATACCGAAGAAGAGACTGGGAGCCACCATCGCGGCAAACTTGCCCGAGCGCCACATGCTTCGCATGCCGACCTTGAGGGCGAGGACAAACGGATCGAGGCTGCCCGCTTGGAAGCCACCGTTGCCTGCGAAGTGCAGGCCGTCGCGGTTCATGAACGCATACAGCACCTCACCGCCGAGGTTATTGTAAGCCCCGCCGGCACAGCCATGGTCCTCTCCAGTGAAGCACAGGCCTGTGCCAATGGCGCCGTCGAACCCGAAAAAGCCGAGGGCGCCGTGGACACTGTGGATGAGTCCGACACTGACCTCGTCGGTCACCCCGTACCAGATATCCGGTGATAGCGAGATGGGCTCGGCCGCCACGCCATCTGACAGATTGACGTTGAGCGGAACCACGACCTCGAACGCGCTGGCCGGTAGCGCGAGCCCTGGCCGGTTCGCATCATCAGATTGAGCGTGAACCATACTAGCCGTGGACAGAACCAGCGCCAGCATACTGACAGGGAAGACGGAAAACAAACGATACACTGTCAAAGCTCCTTGCTCTGCGTGGTCGAGTATTCCTGCCCCGGCCCAGCGCGAGGCGCATGATGAAATCGCTCCACCGCCAGATTATAGACTTCTGTCTGGTCTCGTGTGGTCCTTACCAGTGGTGGATCTTGCCCTCGGGTGCATAAATCGGCTGATGTTCGTCCCTCCAAACAGCGAGCGAGCCGTCAGGGGGACGGTGTAAGCTTTTCAACTTGGCGTCACTCGCCTACATCGCCGCCAAGTTGAAACGTTGACACCGTCCCCATGCTGCTTCCAAGACCATCTGCCAACGCATATCCACGATAGTGAGCTCTACTGCTGTGGCATCC
>JAKSDA010000256.1 GCA_022360315.1 Pseudomonadota bacterium | reverse complement strand
GGGGTTTGCACAAGGCCGCTGCGATCGTACCCCCTTGGCCAAGGGGGTTTGCACAAGGCCGCTGCGATCGTACCCCCTTGGCCAAGGGGGGTTGCGCAAGGCCGCTGCGATTGTACCCCCTTGGCCCAAGGGGTTTGCGCAAGGCCGCTGCGATCGTACCCCCTTGGCCAAGGGGTCTGATCGCTGCCTGCCGATCGATCGCCCGGCCGGGACTGGCGGTTTCGCCGATGGCCGGGACAGAGCTGCCAATCGAGCCCGGCACCCGAGCTTGCACGCCGGCTCAGAAATTTCGAAAACTACCTGGACAATGATGGGTTCATTGCTAGTATTTCACTCACTCGTGGGTTGTCGCGAGTCATGCTTCTGTAATCGTGGGGAGGAGCAAGTACGGGCATGATCCATTGAGGTAGCTGTCAGGCTCCAGCGAAACTGGGGGACGGAAGTGCAAATACGTGCTGTATGCACGAGACGCCCGATAGCAGTGCAGCGCGTGTTGGTGGGTCACCTGCGGGACCCCACTGACAGCCAACTGTAATGCGGCTGGCGTTTGCGCGTCACATTGCGTCGCGCACCGATTGCTCGCCTTTATCGTATTCGCGATCGCGGCATCGCCAGGCCTGATGACATGGCGATGATAATTTTTGTTTTATTAAATTTCAGGGGACTAAATTTCAGGGAGACAGTATGGCACTGCGCTCTTTTTCGAATGACGAGATGGTCGCACTGACCGGCACGTGGGTCACCGCGGATCACAAAGACCGCGAGCTCCTGGCCTCTCGGCCAGTGCTGGCAGCGCTCTTGCCAGAGCTCGACGAGGCTCATGAGGGTGTGTTGAATATCCAGCCCTACGAGGAAACCGTAGAGCGGCTGGATGAGATCCAGGAGGAACAGGCCCGGCTCGATGTCCGCCATGACAACCGCATGCGGGGTATCCACCATCGATTTCTGTCCGAGGCGTACTTGACCGACGATCAGGACTTCATCGAGCGGCTCGACGATCTACACGCCCTGATCGTGCCCGAGGGGCTTGCCAGTACGCAAAAGACCTATCGCGAAGAATCCGGCCATGGCCAGCGGGTGAGTGCGCAGCTCACCGACGATCAGCACGGCACGTTGCGCGACCTGGCCACCCACGATGGCACTCTGCACGATTCTGTCGAGGAGTGGGCAGAGCTGGCCGAGCGTCTCGGCGAGCTCGATCGCGAGCGGACCGGAATCCTGCCGCCACGCCACAAAAGCATCCGGGGCGACAATCTGCGCGCCCGCAACCGCTGGATGCGCATCATCAGGACCATACGGACGAACGCCGAGCTACTCGGCGATGATGCCGAGATCGCCGCCCTGCTCGGCCGCATCAGCATTGCCGAGCAGCAACAAGAAGAGCGCGCAGCGCGTGCGGCACAGCCGGGAAGTAAGAAGCCTGACAACACCACACCCGACGACGGCGCGGACAATACCACGCCAGCTGACGACGCGGGCAATTCCAACCCAAATTCCAACCCAGATGACAGCGCCGACACTGCCAGTGCGGGTAACGGCGAAGAGTCGACCGCCAGTGCTCTTGTCGAGCAGTCCGAGGCCACCGACGACGACCGAGACGACGCGCCAGATATTTCACAGTAATGAGCACAAAATGGTGGACAATCTGACCAGGACCCAGCAGCACGCGTGCCTTTTAAGTCCAGAAATCCGCTTGCCACATCGCGATGATGCCCGGCATCACCAGTGCAAGTTTTTCGTGAATTCTTCCGGGCATGGTCGCCATTGTAAGATTTCAACCATTGCGGCGCCAATTGCATCACCTCGTGGTGAAAATTTTGTCCACCGCCAACATGTCCGACCAACACCACCCTCTGGCCAGTTTTTGCCTAACGCGTAAAAATGTCCGACCACCATAAACGCCTGGCCAGCTTTTCAGATCGCATAATTCTCCGCCGCGCGATGTTGGTATCGCTGTTTCATGGAATACACACATATCCGCTTGACAAGGCCTACTTAGAAAAGCGACGCTGGCCCACACGGGACACCAGCGATTGGTAAAAGCTGAATCGAGGAGCTGGCATGCCAGAGTATTTGCATCCGGGAGTGTACATTCAGGAAGAGCCGAGCGGTGCTCGGCCCATTGAAGCAGCCAGTACATCGACTGCCTGCTTTGTCGGGACCGCCGCGCGCGGACGGCCCGACTACCCCACATTCATCACCAACTTCGAGGCATTCACCAATGCCTTTGGCGATCTCACAAAAGCGTCACATATGCCGCTGTCGGTGTATCAGTTCTTTCAGAACGGGGGGCAGCGGACGTATATCCTGCGGGTTTTGCCGAGCAGTGCAGAGCTCGCCGTGGGCACGCTTGCAGGGGATATCAGCATCGACATCGAAGCTGCCGGCAAGGGCTTATGGGGCAATGACATTCGAGTTACTGTCTCGCTGAACCAGTTCGGCGGGGTACCGGGGCTGGCGGGCGATACCCACCCGGTACTCTATGACTGGCTCATCGAGGCTCGCAACGCCGATGGCGAGTACACGACGGCCGAGGCGTTTTTCTCGCTGGGGGTCAGAGAAGACGGAGATCGGTTCTATGCAACAGTGTTGAATCGAGATTCGAACTACATCCGGATCGCCCTGCAACCGGATGGCGAGTATCCCGAGGGCAATATCACGTCTGATTCGGTCAGTGTGGATCTTGCCGGCGGTACAGACGGCACCGGACAGCCGACGCCAACCGATTACGAACGCGCACTGGCAACTCTCGATCGCATCGACGATGTCAGCATTCTGGCCATTCCCGGGGCGAGTACCGGACCGACCGACATGGCGATTTCCTTGACCGGATCGATGTACGCCTCGGGCCGCCGGGACATGATTTATGTTCTCGATGCGCCGGGCAGCGCGCGTGACACCCGGGACGCAGCTGCTCAGATCCAGGACGTCAAGGCGTTCCTCGCCGACTATGCCAACAAAGAATCGTACACGGCGCTGTACTTTCCGTGGGTCGAAGTTGCCGATCCGTATTCGAGCATTGCTGGCGCCACGCGTTATGCACCGCCGTCGGGTTTTATCGCCGGCCTCTACGCCCGCACCGACAATACCCGCGGAGTGTGGAAGGCGCCGGCCGGCACCGGGGCGACCATTCTCGGCTCGGTCGGATTGAGCGTGGCGGTCAGCGACGGCGACCAGGACGGGCTGAATCCGATCGGTGTCAACTGCATCCGGCAATTTGCCTCGTCCGGGATCGTGTGCTGGGGAGCCAGAACGCTATCCACGGTGTCGAACCCCGAATACCGCTATGTTCCGGTGCGGCGTTTCGCCCTGTTTCTCGAAAAGTCGCTCTATCGAGGGACCCAGTGGGTGGTCTTTGAGCCCAACGACGAGCCGTTGTGGGCGGCAGTGCGATTCAATTTGAATGCATTCATGACCAGCCTGTTCCGGCAGGGAGCACTGCAAGGCGGCAAGCCAGACGAGGCATTTCTTGTCAAATGCGATTCCGCCAACAACATCCAGGCCACCATCGATCAGGGTCAGCTCCATATATTGGTGGCATTTGCGCCGCTCAAACCTGCGGAGTTCGTGATCATTCACATCCAGCAACTCCTCAAGGAATAGGTCAGGGAGAATCAAATGGGCTTTACAGCGACCGTTTTACAATACGATCCGTACCGCAAGTTTAAATTTCTTGTGAAGTGGGATGATACGTACGTTGCCGGAGTCTCCAAGTTAACCGGACTGAGCCGTGCCATCGAAGTGGTCGACTGGCGTACTGGTGGCGATGCCAATTTCTTGGCCAAACTTCCCGGCCTGACCACCTACGAGCCTCTGAGTCTCGAGCGCGGAATGTCACACGACACCACGTTCATGAACTGGATGCGGCTGGTAAACACCTATCAGGCTGCTGGCGGTACCGATGCCGAGTCATTCCACAACTTTCGCAAGGACATGCTGATCGAGATCTACAACCTGGTCAGCGAAAAAGTGCTGGCGATCGAGGTATTCAAGTGCTGGCCGTCCAAGGTTGTGCTCGGAGAGTGGGACGCAACTGCCAATGAGCTGGCCATCGAGACGCTCGAGCTACAGCACGAAGGCTGGAAAGTCAGCGACGGCGGGCGGCCGCAGATGGAAGCCGAGCGGTAACCGGGCGCGGTAAACCAATCATCGAGGGGCAGTGCTCGGCTTTGGGATACATAGCGAAATCACTCTGCCGGTCGGCCTATCAGATAGCCGGGGCAGGCGATACCGATCAGCAGTGCTCACGCCCATGACCGGCCGGGGAGAGCTGGCCGCAGTCGCAGAATCCAATCCATTCCGCGCGGCCATTCTTCTTCTCGCCGACAGTCTGGTCGCTCTTGGCCCGCACCGCGCGGCCGACATTGAGGCCAGCACGCTCAGCGGCCTTTTGCCCATTGATCGGGATTATTTGCTGGTGCAGCTCAGCAGCATCACATTCGGTGGACCCCGGTTTCAGACTGTGGAGTGCCCGGGCGCCGAGTGCGGGCACCGGCTCGATATCCGCTTTGATCTGCGCTCTATCGAGGCGGGCCACCGGTCGGTCAGCGACCGGGTCGAGGCAACCCTCGACAACAGCCGCTCAGTGGTATTTCGGTTACCCTCGTCCGGCGACCAGGCCGCGCTTTATGGCATGGACAATCGCGGCGACAACAACACCGGCGACACTGACAGCACACAACAGGCCGATGAGCTGCTGCGGCGTTGCATCATGCGCGGTAGCGAGCCTGGCAGTGCCGATATTCGGGATGTGCTGGAGCAAGGTCCGGCTGTGCGGCTTCGTCTGGGCGCGGCCCTGGCCGCTGCCTCGCCCGAGCTCGACACGGCGCTCGAGCTGACCTGCATCCACTGCAAGCAGCCGTTTAAATTCGTGTACGAGCCGGTTTTGACCCTCATGGACGAGCTCCGGGCCTCGCGCAAGGCCCTGATGAAAGAGGTCCATTATCTCGCTTTTTATTACCACTGGAGTTACACCGAGATTCTGAATCTCAGCCGTCCCATGCGACGCGAGTACCTCGACCTGCTCGATCAAGAGCTTCGTGGGCAGTCCGGCGGGGTGGCGGTGTGATGGAAGCGCTGCTGTCATTTGTGCCCGACACGCCGATGTGGCAACGGCAGGTCGTCTGCGCGCCCGACCTGAATGTCATCTGCGCGACCGAGCAGCAGGTAGACGAGTGGATCGCCGCCGACACGGCCGAAGTCCGTGTCCTGTCGCAAGCGGTTGTCGACGGCAATGCGTGGGCTCTGATCATGACCTCGGTCAGTGAACCGATGTGGCTGCCCGAGCATTGTCTGGAGTGGACCGAGTCGGCCGAGCTGGCCGTGGTGATCGAGGCGACCGAGGGCGTCGGCAACCGGGCTCTGGTCGAATGGATCCTGGTCAAGCCGGATTCTGAAGCCGACTGGCTGCAGGTGGATGCCACTGCCGAGTATGTTCTGTTTCGGCGCTGGAACGGAGAGCTGGAGCGGGTGAGCGGACCGGTGATGCGCGCTTCTGCCTTTGATGTGCTGCGGCGCGAGCCTGTCGAGCGGCGTGCGCCACCGGCCGAGGACCGTTCGCGCAGCCAACAGACGCCCGGCGCCGACACGCCCGAGGCGAGAACGGCCAACATCGGTCCTGTGCAGCATGCGGCTGTGGTCGAGCTGCCCGATGAAGAGTCTGCGCCACAGCTGTTGGGGCGGTTTCTGAAAAGCGAACCATCCCCGCACAGCAGTGTTCCAGCAGCGCCAATGGTCCCCGACCGGCTGGCCGCCATGCCGGTCACTCTGTCGACCACACCGATGTTCCCCGATCTGCTTGCTGCTCAGGATAGCGAACAACTCGAGCAACTCGATCGTCCGACTACATCGGCCACGCAGACAATGCCCGAGCCGCTGGACAGCCTGGACATCGATCGATCAGAGCCATCCATAGATCACCGGCAGCAGACCGGCGCGGCTCTGGCAGGGCCCGATGTGTCGTCGCCGCAGCTCGAGCCGATATCCGAGCAGGAAGCAGCATCGGCTGCCATCACTGCAGACACGCGTGCCCGGGATGTGCCTCGTGCCGATACTGCATCGGATACCACTACATCGGTCGATGTTGCAGCTGAACCTGCGATATCCAAGGATCGCCCTGGATTATCAGCATTGATTGATGAACGTCCCGGCGATGATCATCCCGGTGTCACAAGCACGCGCCAGCATGCATTCGAGGGCGCATCCGGGCCGGACTCCGCGCCGGCGACACCAGCCGCGACGATCCGACCGAGTGCGCCACCGGGATCCGAGTCCAGCGCTCGGCCCGAGTCCCGAATTGAAGCCAGCGTGCCCGACCGCTCGATCGACAAAGCGAACCGGGATGAGTCGAGTCAGCGGCCGAGCCAACGGCTGGCAGACCGGTTGATCGAAGAATCGACCGAGGATTTCGCGATCAAAGACCCGATGGATCGGGTAAGCACTCGGCCGATGGATCATCGGATCGAACCGGCCGGTGAGCCGAAGCAGGCACGACCGCCGGTCGCGCCTGCGGCATCTGCGCCTGGCCATGATATCCACGGGGACTCGCCGGCCTCGGTATCGCTGCCCGAAGCAACGCCGGTTCTCTCAGGTCCGCAGCGCGCTGATACCCAGCATTCAGCTCCGATCGCGGAGGTTTTTACGCCGCGCCGACCGATGCAGCGGGTCGATGATGCTCGACATACCGACTCGCAGTCGCAACCGAAGCGTGAACAAGACCGATTTACCGCCGATGGTTCCCCGGTGGACGATGCGGGCGGGCGGGCGTTGCAGCCTGCACTGCACGGTCGAGTTGTGGCCAAAAAAAGCGATTCAGACGACACGGATGGTGGAGATGTACAGGTTCAGACGCCTCGGCGCCCGGATCCCTCGCCGGAGCGAGCAATTGCCCAGGTGGCTCTACCAGTACCTTCCTCCGAGCAGCCTTCCGAGCCGCGATCAGACCGACCCCGGCCATTGCCATTGGCCCACTCGGACCGCGAACCAGCCAAGCGGGCTGGCACGGCTCGAGATGTGACTGTTCGTCCGCGCCAGTCCGCGGTGAGTCGGGCGGCAACGCCGCTAGTGCCATCGCCCGCCGAGGCCGACCTGCCCGTAGCCCGGCGGGTTGTATCGCCAACGCCGGGCCAGCAGCCTGCACCACAGCGCAAGCCATCGGCGCCGCCGACGCCACAAACATTCGCCTCTTCTCCTTCTGACCCGGCTCGACCGCTCGCTGCACCGCGCGCCGACTCGATCCAGGCCAGCGTGCCAGCCGAGTCATCTACCAGGCAATCAACGACCGCGGCGCAGCCTCCCCGCCGTGCTGGCGACCGACCAGCGATTGTGCGGCCGATGTCGCCAGAACCGGCCGCGCCGGAGGCGACCGCGCAGAACAAAGCCACAGCCGCGCAGCCGGCCGCGCAGAAACCGGCGAAATCGCTGGCGCGCGTCCGCGCTGTTGCCACCGAGCCGCCAGTCATTCACATCGCCCCACCTGTCCAGCAGCAACATGGCCAGGGGCAGGGGTTTGCGGCGTCTGGGCTGCGGGTCATCCGCAACGTCTCGGTCGGTCCAGTGCTGGTCGAACTGGGCGAGCCCGATCAGCCCGCTGCACAATCGCGTCGCGACCTCGAGCCCGGCGCGCTTCTCGCGCAGATTCCACGTCCGTTTGTGCGGGAGTTCTAATGAACGAGCATCGCCCACCAGCCATTGATATCAGCGTGGTGATCGAGCGCGTCCGGGTGGTCACCATACCCGCCGTGTCGGACGAGTCATCGAGTGACCGGCAGGGGGCCACTCGCGGGGCCCGCTCACAGGACAACACGCGCAGCGAACTACTGCTCGACGGATTATCGTCTGCGCTCGGTCTCTACCGCCGGGGGTTGCCATGAGCGCGACCGCCACCAGCGCCACGATCGACTGCCGGATCACGGTCCGCGAGCTGATCATCGAGAGTCATGCGTCGGCCGGCCGCGCCGAGGCGCGGCGTATCGGCAACGAGGTCGCGCGCGCAGTGGCCACGCGCCTGCAGGAATTGCAGGAGCGGCGTCTGAGTGCATTTCAAAACGGCGTTGCGCCGGGCGGAGCCATCGCGATCAATGCTCTGCGGGTCCGTCTGCACGGGCGGGCAGCTCGTCACCCCACAGCGGCAGAGATCGCCGATGCCGTGGCTCGCGCAGTTGCCGAGGAGCTCGACCTATGATCAAAACAACCCCGCTCGAAGCGGCTGATCTGGAACCAGGAGCGTTTATCTACACCGACCTCAAGGGCAAGTTGCAGGCGATCTACTTTCAGTTTAACCCTGAAAAGCTGACCCGCAGTCGCACGGCTACATTCAAGGAGACCGACGCCAACGACCGCCAGGGCACCACCACGGCGCGCGGAGCGCAGGGCAAGAAATACACCCTGACGGTCGAACGGTGGAAGATCGACCTCGACATTCGCCTCGACGCGTCCAAGCCGGCCTATGTCGGCACGCAGCCGCCGCCGCCTGACTTCGTCAACAGTCCCAAGGGTGAGGATCTGGCCAAAAAATGGCGCCAGCACCTGGAAAAGGTGAAGTTGCAACACGCCCGTCTCACGTCGGTCGCAGAGGGGCTCAGTCATCTGGAAGCGCTCATTGAGCCCGGCCCCATTCCATCGGAGAACGACGATCTGTACGGCTTTTCGTCGTTGCCCGATCCGCCCATGATCCAGTTTCTGTGGGGCGAGCGGATATGGGCCGGTTTCATGACCTCATTATCGATCTCCGAGGTTCAGTTTACTCCTCAGCTGTCGCCCAAACGGGTCGAGGCCACGGTGAGCCTGGTCATCCTCGAAACGCTGCGCCAGTTGCAGCAAGGCAAGACAGGAGGCAAGCAGTGATCACCCAGCGCAGCCGCTATCGCCGCAAGGACGCCTACCGCACGCGGGATCACGCGCGCTCGGCCGAGCCCATCGAGGCGCTCAGCCCACACGAGCCCGAGGCCATGGAAGTGCGCCGGCAGCACGTGGTGAAAGCCGGCGAGCGACTCGATCAGATCGCCCACCGCTATTACGGCGATCCACTCAAATACTGGCTCATCTGCGATGCCAATGACGCTATCTTTCCCGACGACCTGCTGGTGCCGGGGCGGATTCTGGACATTCCGAGGAATCGCCTGTGACCACTCCTCGCCGCATTTGTGTGGTTCGGGTCGACGGACAGGTCGTCGAAGATCTGTACCGCGACCTCATGTGCGTCGAGGTCTGTGACGAGAACGACGGCGCCAGCTCGTTTGCCATCAAGCTGGGCATTCATCTCAAGGACGACGGCACCTGGACTCGCCTCGATGACGGCGATGGCAATTTTCAGGTCTGGCAGCGGATCACCATTGTGGCCGGGTTTGAGGGCAACGAAGACGTGCTGCTCGACGGCTACATCGCGGGCGTGGCACCGCGTTTCGAGCCCCAGGGATCGGACAGTTATCTGCTCATCTGGGGCTATGACGCCAGCTACAGCATGGCGCAGGAAGAAAAAGTCGTGGCCTGGGGCGATGCCAAATACAGCGATGTTGCCACCACAATTTTTCAGGACTACGGATTGGGCACCGACAATGTCGAGGACAGTCAAGTGGTCCATGCCGAGGACGACCATTTGCTCATCCAGCGCGGTTCGGATTGGCAGTTTTTAAAACTGCTCGCTTCGCGGCTGGGCTACGAGGTGTTTGTCCGGGGCGGCCAGGGGTATTTTCGCCCGCCCCAGCTCAGCAATACCCCGCAGCCCGACCTGGCCGCGCATTTTGGCCCGGCAGCGACCAATCTGGTCTGGTTCACTCCCAACGTTGTCGGTCACATGCCGACCAAGGTGCTCAAATCGCGCGCCAACGTCACCGAGAACAAGGTCGAGGACGTCGAGGTGGCGGCCTCGCCGCACCGTACTCTGGGCGATCAGGACGGCGAGGCACTGCGGTCCGGGCGCGATGCTGCTGGCCCTGCGGTTCGTTTGGCTCGTCCCGACCCGGCGGTCAGCGAGCAGGACATGGAATTCTTGGTGACCAGCTCGCGGCGGCAGACCGACTGGACAGTCGAGGGCGAGGGCGAGATCGACGGCAGGCTGTACGGCTTTGCGCTAAAGGCAAACCGACTGGTCCTGGTCAAGGGAGTCGGTCGCAACTTTTCTGGAATGTATTATGTCAAAAAGGTCATTCACCATTTTACCCAGAAAGAGTACAAGCAGCGGTTTTGGGGATGCCGCAATGGAATTGGCCTTATGGGCGACGAGAATTTCAGCGGAGACGAGGTCGCCGCGACCGAACCGGTTCCGCAGAGCTCGAGCGACCAGCCGGTCGAGACTCGACAATCGGGAAGGGTAGTTGCGCCATGACCGACGAAAAACTACTCAACAAGCTGGTCGAGCGCGTTGAAGACCGGTTTTACGGCAAATACCAGGGCTTTCTGGTCGACAATCAAGACCCGCAAAAGCGCGGTCGGCTGCGGGTTCTGGTCCCCGAGGTGCTGCGCGATGTGGTCAGCGGGTGGGCCGAGCCGTGTTTTCCCTACGGCGGTGGGCCAGATTTCGGACTTTTTTCGATTCCGCCCATCACCAAGGACGACGACGGCAATTACACCACTGGTATATGGGTCGAGTTTCGGGGCGGCAATCCGCAGTTTCCGATCTGGGTGGGCACGTTTCCGGGGGCGCCGGGCGGGACCAGCGAGGCTCCTGGCAACGACGCCGATGCTGACGTGGACGTGCACGTGTATCGCACTGCTTCGGGAGCGTCGCGGGTCATTGTCGACACGCCGGGCAGCGAGAAGTGCGAATGGCGCGATGCTGCGGGCCAGCGGCTGACCATGGAATCGCCCCTGAACAGCGGCACAAAACGCGACGACAACGGGCAAAAAGCCACTGAGACCACGGATGTGGCGTATTCCGATCTGGTCGCCGACAAGGCCACGATCGAGCTGACCGACTTTGCTGGCAACTCGGTATTGCTCGATGCCGACAAGGCAGCGCCGACCATTCGTGTCACCAACAAGGACCAGGACGGCAACGTACAGCAGACCATCGAACTGTACGGCGGCAGTTCCGACGCCAAGATCGTCATCACTGACAACAACGAAAATGTTGTCACCATGGACCAGCAGGGCATCAAGATCGAAGCCGGGTCGCACGGCGACACCATTGTGATGAACTCGCAGGGCATTCAGGAGGACGCGCCCGAGATCAACATGAACAGCGGAACCAAGGGCTCTGCGCGATTGGACGACAAAATCAAATCGACCATTGTGGAAGATTCGACCTACTGGACCTGGGTCAACACCCTGATGACCTGGCTCGGCACTCACACCCATACCACCACAGCGCCCGGCTCGCCGACCTCGCCGCCCGTGGTGCCGTTTCCGGGCACGGTTCCATCGGAATGTGTCGGCAAGATCATCGAGTCGAGCGACACGGTGATCGTGGGGGATTAAGCCATGGCAGACGAGGTTCGAGGACTGACTTTTCCACCGATTGTGGGGCCCGATGCCGGACTTGCCACTCTGGATACGGTCAACAGTGTGCGGGCCATGCTCGAGCAGATTTTGTTCACCGAGCCGGGCGAGCGGGTCAATCGACCGACGTTTGGGGTCGGTGTGTTGGGAGCGTTGTTCGAGCCCAATTCGCCCTTTCTTCAGACGCGCATCCGCATCGCGCTCGAAGAGAATGTATACGACCATCTCGGCCTGCGGGTGAGCGTCGATGATATCGGTGTGGAACAGGACCAAGCAGAGATTCACATCCGCATTGCGTTCACCATTGAGGGAACTGTTCTCGGCCCCCAGGAGATGGCTGTGTCGGTGCCCATGGAGGCCGGTAGGTGAGCGAAGTCCAGCGACCCAAAGCGGCGCCCGACGTCGATTATCTCACCCGGGACTACGAGGGGTTTCGGCAGCTGCTCATCGCCCATCTCGACCGGTCGGCCAGTCCGTGGCGCGAGCGATCGGCGGCCGACGCGGGTATGGTTCTGGTCGAAATACTGGCCAATCAGCTCGATCATCTGGCCTATGCTGGCGACGCGGTTGCGGTCGAGGCATTTTTGCGGACTGCGCGGCACCGCGAATCCATGCGCCGGCATGCTGCGTTGGGTGACTACGAGCTGTCGCGCGGTTCGGTCAGCCATGGCCATCAGTATTTTGAGCTCAAGGACGGCAGGCAAAAAGTGCTGCTGGCCGGGGCCCGGGTCAGCCCTGCTCTTCTGCCCGGCCAGAACCCGGATAAGCGGCTGATTTTTGAGACCCGGGACGAGGCCCGGCTCGATGCTCGCCGCAACCGATTTATTCTCGAGCGCTCGGTGGTCAGCGGAGCCGAACTGGTCCGCCTGCTCGCGCCGGATGGCAGCCAGCCCAATCTGGCTGCTCTGGGGGTTCGGCCCGGCATGCAGTTGTGCGTGCGCGATCGGGACAAGGGCGAGATCATCACTGTGGCCGGGGTCAGCGCGCATACCGTGGAGCTCGACACGCCATTGAGTCAAACCTATTTGGCCGGCTCGGACGATCGCGCGGCGTATGTGCTCGGCAATCTGGTCCGGGTCCGGCAGGGCAAACGCTGCGGGTGGACCAAGATCGGCCGGGGTGGCGTGGCCATGGGCGAGGTTTTGGACCAGGTCTATTTCGAGCGCCATCTCGACCTGCTCCGGCGCCTGCAGGCGCGGGTCGAGGCCACCCGCGAGGAGTGGCCGGTCCTTGCGCCGGGTGAGCCGAGATATGCCGGTTCGTTTCAGGCCGGGGTCGAGGCTGCGCGCGACGAGTGGCTCGAGCTGATCTGGATGGTTGCAGCGCGCGAGATTCGCTCGGCTGTGCGCTTGTTGCGCGACAAATCAGTGCTGGACGATTCTGATCGCGCCCGCCTGGTCGCCCGGCTCGACGAGGCCGGCAAGCGTCTGATGTCCATCCTGACCCATCTGGGCTGGCCGATCCCGGCCGAGCTGGTTCCCACCTATGTGGATGAAACCCGCCCGGAAGACGGCATGATCCTGACTGTGCCTGGCCAGCGTGTGGCCGTGACCAGGCCGGACCAGGATCAGCTGATTGTGTGGTTTTCGGGTGAGCCGACTCTGCAGGTCTACACCTATCACGACGGCCACTTTACCGAGTGGCACGAGGTTCGCGACTTTTTGCGCAGCGCCCCGGCGGATTATCACTATGTGGTGATGCTCGACAATCGCGGCCAGGCCACTCTGTGTTTCGGCGATGGAGTCAACGGCGCTCTGCTGCCCGCTGGCAGTCTGGTCTGTGCCCGCTGGATCGAGGGCGATGTGCAGGGCCGAGATCTCGGCCCTCGGGCACTGATCCGCCTGGTTGGCGAGGCAGCCGGCGACCCGGTTGTGGGGCCGCCGGTCGATTGCCTGGCCAGCGATTTGCTGGCCGACTGTCTGACCAGAGGCGTGCCGGCCGAGTGCAAATTGAGCGAGCCGGGCGGCGGCGAGCTGCCCGAGCCGCCTGAAACCTGGCTCAAGGCGACCTGGAATCCGCTGCCCACGTGCGATGCCAGCCCGCCGGAAGATTTGCGGCAGGTGCCCCGCGAGCTTCGTCTGGCCCTGCAGCGCCAGGTCATTCCAGTGACCCGGAGCGACTACGCCGAAATGCTGGCCGAGCTGCCCGGGGTTGCCGAGGCCGTGGTGTTGAATGTTGCCAGCGGCGATAACCGGGCCGGGCAGACGGGTGATGAGGCTGCCAGTGCGGCCAGCCAGACTTGCCCGCCGAGCTGCGCTCTGCCGGTCGAGGTCACTGATCAGGACTGGCCCGCGTCGTGTCACAACGAGCCCGAGATGGTGCCGCATCAGTCCTGTGCGGCCACGGTTCGCGTGGCTCTGCGCGCCGATGACGGCGTCGATGCGCAGGCGACCATTCGCGCTGCGCAACAATGGGCTGATACGCACCGTCTGGCCGGGACCTCGGTATGCATTCGCGCGGCCCGGGACCTCCATGCCACGGTCGCGCTCATCATCGACATCCATCCTGAAATGGCAGTGGACGATGTCCGGTTTCGCCTGCGCGAGGCCATTTTGCAGCGCATTGGCGGGCAGGGCACGGCGCTCATGGGTCGGTCGCGGTATCGCGCCGAGATCTACGATGTGGCCGAGAGTGTGCCGGGTGTGGCGTGGAGCCGGGTGATCGAATTTCGCCGGGCCAGCCAGCCCCCGGCGACCCTGGTCGAGGTTATCAAGCCCGAGCCCGACCAGATTGTCCGCTGTGTCGATCTGCCCGACCGTCCGCTTGCCGGGACCATCACCATATGGCGAGCTGTGCAATACAGCCTGGACATTGAGGTGCACTATCCCGATCCCGATGTGCTGCCCGGATTTGGCTGGTTGCGCGGTTATTTGCGCGGCCTTTTGTCCGGTATGAACAGCATTCCCAGACGCGATGGCTGGTCGGAGCTGACTGCCGAGCAGATCGACGAGCGGGTATTGGCGACCGCGCTCGGCTCGTCCAGTCCGATTTCGCTGCGCACGCGGGAGCTGTTGCGCGGCCAGCGCTCGGTGCAGCGAATTCCGCTGAGCCAGGGTGACATTCCCGAGCTCAACAGCTTGCGGCTGATACCGATGTGGCAGGCCAAAGCCGAGAAACGAGGCCCATGTCCATGACCAAGCGCGAGCCAAATCTGGAGCTATTGCTCAGGGGTGATGTGCTGGCTCTCAGCGAGCTGGATTATGCCAGCCAGCGCCAGGACATGCTCGAGGCTCTGCACGACGTTTTGCCGCGACGTTATGGCCAGCGTGACAGCGCCGATCCGGGCATTGCGCTGATCCAGGCTGTGGCCGCGGCTCTCGACGTTCTCGGGTTGTATCACGATCGCTTTGCGACCGAATCCAAGTTGGGTTCGGCGGTGCTGATCCAGTCGGTGGCGCGGCTGGCCGAGGCAGTTGGTTATGTCCCGTTGCCGCGACTGGCGGCCCGGGCGCTGCAGTTCTTCGAGGCCAATGCCGAGGCCATTCTGGCCAGTGGGACCAAGGTGGCCGGCAGACGGGACGATCCGCCGGGCAATGTCTTTTTTGAGACAGTGCGTGCCCTGTCGATCGGGCCGGCGTTTAACCTCATGCCGATGTCGCCGCTCATCTCGCTGCACGCCAATGCGTCGCGTGCAGTGATCGAGCTGGTGGTGAAACCCACCATCGAGACACTGGCAGCGTTGATCGATATTGACCCCAAATTCGCCAAAGAGCCGCCAGGCGGAGTCCCGCTCGACCAGCTCAAAACAGTTTTCGACGATCTGAACGTACTGGTGGAAACTGGTCGGCCGACCCCGCAAGACGATTTTCAAGACAACTTTCTGGCCATGGTCAACGGCCTTTTCGGGCTCGAGCTGGCTGCGATCAAAGAGTCGCGAGGCGGCGCCATTGCTCTGCAGCGCGGCCTGCGGGCCAGTTACTCGCCGGCCACTACGTTTATCCACGCTGCCACCCAGGTTCGCCACTTGCGCATGTGGCGGCCGCTCGGGACGTCGGACGATGGCGTATTGCCCGACCCTGCCGATGGGCCCGAGCTGGTGGTGTTTGAGCTGGCCGAAACGCCCATTCTTCACTATCCCGATGAGAATGTTGCCGGCGGTCTGCGGTCGAGTCTCGAAGTCTTTGTTTTCGAGGGCGTGGACGATCCCGGCCTGCCGTCGACCTGGTCTGGCGAGGATGCCTGGACCGAGGTGCGCGATTTTTCGGCCAGCGAGGCCTCGGATCGCCATTACCGCACGTTTGTCGACGACCGGCTGCACACCTATTTGATCTTGCGTCGACGCCTGGGCTATCGCGTGCTGCTATCCGACCAGGCCCTGTGCCGGGTATTTGTCCGGTATACCCCAGCCATCGGGTCGAGCAGCGACGTGCCGCTGTTTCAGCTGGACAGAGAGTATTTCGAGTCGAACCTGGTCTGTCCGACTGTAGAGACCTCGGTGGAAGAGCAACTCAAGCTCAGGTGCGACCCGGTCGGCGATCGGTATCTGAAATGGGCCATCACCGACGAGCCGCTCGGTCTCGACAAGAGCGATCAGATCCTTATCAAGAACGGCGAGTCCGACCGCATTTACATCCGCACCTTGAACAAAGTGCGCGGCCGTTACATCGACTGGGCCGGGTCCGCGGCATCGGAGGACGAGGATCGGCCCGGGCCGGCCTATGGCCACGGACTGTGGGATCTGAATCACTGGTTCGGCGGAAATCGGCCAGAGGTGCGCAGTGAGCTCGGTTCCCCGGTTCCGCTGCATGGAGTGTGGGGAAACTCGGACGGCCAGGCCGACCACGTCTTTGTCGTCGGCCGATCCGGCACGGTCCTGCACTTCGACGGCACCTCGTGGCAAGCCATGCCCACCGGCACCAGCCAGCGCCTACGTGGCATATGGGGAAGCAAGCTCGACCAGATAGGGATAGACGTATTTGCTGTTGGCGAGTCCGGCACGGTCCTGCGCTTTGACGGCGACGCGTGGCAATCCATGCAGTCTGGTACCGATCAGCTTCTATTCGGCGTGTGGGGAAGCAAGGTCAAGGTCAATGTCGGCGACGATGTCAAGGTCGTCCTCGACGTGTTTGCTGTTGGCGAGTCCGGCACGGTCCTGCGCTTTGACGGCGACTCGTGGCAATCCACGAATGTCGGCCCGAATGGGCTATATGGCGTGTGGGGAAGCGGGCCCGACAATGTTTTTGCTGTTGGCGAGTCCGGCACGATCCTGCACTTCGACGGCACCTTGTGGCAAGCCATGCAGTCCGGTACCGGTGAGCTTCTACTCGGCGTATGGGGAAGCGGGCCCGACAATATCTTTGCTGTTGGTCAATCCGGCACGATCCTGCGCTTCGACGGCACCTCGTGGCAAGCCATGCAGTCTGATACCGATCAGCTTCTACTCGGCGTATGGGGAAGCGGGCCCGACAATGTCTTTGCTGTCGGTAAATCCGGCACAGTCCGGTACTTCGACGGCACCTCGTGGCAACTCGAGAAGTCCGGCACTGATGAATCGCTCACAGGCGTGTGGGGCAGCGGGCCCGACCACGTCATTGCCGCCAGCGAATCCGGCACGATCCTGCGCTTTGACGGCGTCGATTCCTGGCAACCCATGGATTCCAGCATCCTGCGCCGCCTCCTCGGCGACTTTTACGTCGTGTCGGCGGACTTCGAGGTGATTTCTGGCCGTCGTACTCTGCCCACCCTGGGCAAGGAAGAGCGCACGGATATACCCGAACAATTCGACTCGCTCGAGGGTTGCTTCACGCCCAAAAAGACCGAGCTCATGCCGCTGCGCGACGCTGCAGACGGCCAGGACTATCCCCTTTGGGAGGAGTTTTACAACCGGGTCGAGGTGCCGGAGTTTGAATGGTCTCCACCTCCACCTCCAGACCCGGATTCACCACCCACGTGGGATTCAGATACGATACGCAGTACGATAATCGTGCCCAAAGGCTCGATCTTTTTGTTTTTGCGCGACACCTCGCTGGTCAAGCCGGGCGACTTCTTTCTGATCGGAGCGCGCATTGTGCCCGAGTTTCGCCCGGTGAACTATGACCCCATTGCGCCGTGGATCAAAGCCGAGGTGGTCCAGGCGCAAGAAGTCCACGGCCGCGTGGTGCGCTTGCGCTATCCCACTGCTGCCGAGTATCGCACATACTTTGAAATCGACCTGGACAAACCCGAGACCTTGCCGAAGGTCGCCGTACGGGTCCTGGTAGTGCCTCTGGTCGCGTCGGTTTTTTTTGGCGATCGATTCACCCAGACGGTCGCCTTGAACCTCGCCTCTGACGGCGGAGAGAACTGTCGAAAAATAGCAATCACTGGTTCCCGAATCCGACCGCGCAAGCTGCGAGAAGAAATCTACTTGAATTGGGCCACACAGGATGCCGCCGACACGTTCAAAAAGACTCTTTTTCTGGCCGTTGCCGGGCATTCTGAGAAAGTGCATGAAGACGGCCAGTGGTCGGTGCATGTCCTGAAACCGGGCGCGCACTGGCTGCAGTATCATGTGGAGGATTTTTTCAATAAAGACCTCGATAAGGTCGAAATCAAGAGCTTCAACAGCATTGGCGGCAGTAGCAACATCATCCTGGAGATAGACAATCTGTGGGGGTCGGTCGACTCGGACGGAGAGCTCGAGCTGTATGCCGAGCTGCACCCCGGTGACGTTTGGCAAGGTGACGACGAACTGGAAGCTACCCGTGATGGTTCAGAGCATTTTCTTATCGAGCTACTGAAGAGAGCCCCCAGTCCTCATCTACGCGTCGCCCAACAGCTGACCCTGGAGGGCATTGTCGAAAGAGTCGAGATTCAGCAGGCCAATCATGCGAACAACAGCTACCGGATAAACGATCCAGGCTTCGACATCGAGGAGGTTCGCTTTCCTGGCGTGCGATGGACCGAGCGTGTCACGAACGACAACAGCCCTGTGACAAATGCGAATCAGTTCCGTCTGGTGGTGGTTGACGCAGGCGCCAAGCGCGCCGAGTTCACCGTCATAGACAGAGAGCTGGTCCAGGGCCGCACACTCACTATATATAAATCTGATCAAGCATTGGGATCTATAATAGTGGTCGAACCGAAAGGTGACCATTACATAGTCAACTACACCAGCGACAGCCTGGACGAGGTTACTCTGGTCGACTGGACGGAGATGCGCTCGTGGTCGCTGCGAGAGGACACTCTCAAGGTTGTCCCAAGCGACCAGCCAAATCAACTCTTGCTGCAGTTCATATATAGTCCTCCTTTCGGTAATGGACATCCGCTTACCCTGCTGGGCACGCGCGAGGCATTGGTCGAGGGGTTTACCGATCCGCAATACCGCGTGGCGGTTCCTGGCCTGCATCCTGACTTTGCGGTCACCAGGGTCACGCTGCAAGGGCTGCGATGGGAAAGTAGGAAGGGAACGGACGGCGAGGTGCAAACGGATGATGATTTTTTCCTCGACCCTAACCCTGTCCTTCCCCCTGACCTTGACCCTGACCCTACGCTGTTTCGGCTCGTTGTCACCAACGACAATCTGGGCCCCGGTGACCAGATCGCGCCCTACCCCGCCGGCCAGCCGAGAGCAGCCGTTGTAAGGAGGGTGAGCACGGGCGATTACATATTGCAACACGGCGGTGATTTCCCCGTAGCTGAGGACCAGCCGATCATGGTGCCACGGGTCCGAATCCGCCACGAATTCTCGATCCACCTGGAGCTCCCTATCAAGTACGCGGATCCCCCGGATCCCCAACCCCCGGAG
The DNA here is from genome assembly GCA_022360315.1 of Pseudomonadota bacterium. Classification (GTDB taxonomy): domain Bacteria; phylum Myxococcota_A; class Polyangia; order Haliangiales; family Haliangiaceae; genus JAKSDA01. Next base: position 7,493 of record JAKSDA010000256.1, on the reverse strand, counting down.
CGCCCAAAGTACCAACCTTGGGTGCTGACATTCAACGAATCGGCACCGTTAAAGAAGGGAGTCCTCCTTCACACGGGAGCGAAGGCGTTCCCGGATGACGAGGTCATTGCGGTCGAGTTCCAGCCGCCGCAGCCCGACCAGCCCGGCCAGTCTAAACTGCTCCTGGAGCGCTACCGGGATGCCGGCCTGAACAGCTCGAATCCCGCAGTTCATGTACACGAAAACAAGGCAGCGGAGCTTTGCGGTGACGTCTACGAAATCAAGGACAATACCGATAACTTCATTTCCAGTGAGAAGCAGCAAATTGACTTCCTTTGGGTCACAAACGAGTCTGAAATCTTCCTGACGAATCCCTCGGGAACGTCGATCTTTATCGGTGATAAGGCCGGGGTGCCCGGGACTGAAAGCAACCTCGACAGCACAACATTTGTAGTCATAGACGAGAGCGATCAGTTTTCCCAGTCCATCATCTTCAATTCCGGCAACTTCATTCCGGTGTTTAATGTCCAGTCAGAAGCGAGCAGCGCTAATATCGAAGAATCGCTGCAATTGACAGTATATGGCCCCGATCTCGGCAGCGGTAGAACACTGAAGTTCTCGGCTGATCTCGACTTCGCCGAGGACACCAGAGCCGATCCAAACAAATATATCTACAACGTCAACAAGACTCCCGGGGGCGTGTTCACGATCAACATCCGGGTCAAAAAATCTGGCCCGCCCCCGAAAACGCTCGAGGTCCAGGTCGAGTATGCCGCGCCCAAGGCCGCGGATGCGTCGGCAAAAAGCGCAAAGCTCTACGAGTTCGAGACCGATGTATTGCCGTGGAATCCGTTGACCCAGCTGGTTCTGGTCGACAGCGGCGATCTCGAGACCGGCGACTATTTGTTTCTGCGCACCGGCGCGCCCGACGAAGGCTTGCCCATTCAGTGGACCCGGGTCCAGTCGATTCACGGCCGGGTGGTGTCGGTGGACCCGGCCCTCTTCTATCAGCCCAAGGCAGCGCGCTGTTATGCCCTGCAAGGGCTGGCCAAGGTGCCCAGGCCACAGACGCTCGATCCCGAGTATTACACGCTGCTCAGCGATGCAGTGCTGAAAGAGCCGCCCGGCAACACCTATCCCAAGGACTTGCCTCTGGTGCTCGGCGATCAACTGCCGCTGGATCCGCAGCACGAACAGACCCTGCTCGAAAGTCTGGTTCCAGGCGATCACCTGCTCATCTGGGACGAGCGGTGGCGCAAAGCCTGGCGCGACTACCGCCAGGAGGAGTGTTGTCCTAGTTCTGACATTCCGGTGGGCGGGGATCAAGAAACATGGGTCGCCTGGCCGGATTACCAGTACGAGGCGATCATCAAGTCGGTCGATGCGGCCATTGGCCTTATCGTGCTCGAAGAACCGCTGCCGGAGCGGTTTCGCGTCGTCTATGTCTACAAAGACGAGGGCACACTGTGTCCCCGGGGCATTGACTCGGATGATGCTGATGATGCTGATTACCGGAAACTGAAAATTCTGCCCTACTATCGCGCGCCCTTCCAGGGGCGGCGAGAGCTGGTTGCCATTGGCAGCGGCGATCAGGGCAAAAAGTTTCCCCGCTTTCTCACCGAGATCGAGCGCGAGCTCGGCCTGGCCAGCGTGCCGCTCGACGTGGCCGGTACCTTTGCCAGCAATATCGAGGTGCTCTCTCAGGATCCCCGTTCCGAAGAATGGACGCGGTGGACCGAGTTTCAGACCCTCGATACCGCGGCCAGCGGAGACACTGCGTTCACCATGGGCATCGAGCTGACCAGCGAGCAGCAGGTCACCTTGCCGCTCAGTGTGAGTTTCGGCGATGGCATCACTGGCCAGCTCTTGCCGACCGGCGAAGACAATATCTATATCCGCACCACCGACGTGGGCCGCTGGCACAACCATCTGCAAACTCGGCGCGAGCTCAATATCATCGGTGCACAGCGCAAATGCGAGGCGCCATTCAAAACTCCCGGCACTGGCGCCCAGTCGCCCAATCTGTGCCTGCTGGTCGAGTTTGGCGACCATGCTCACTGGCACCCCACCGGGGGCACCTGGCCATGGCGCCCGTCCATGACAGTTCAACTCACCCGCAAGCACTTGGACCAGGGCTCGGGCACGTGGTGTTGCAACCACACAGTCTTTCGCGAGATCACCTGCGAGCAGGCCCGGTGCGGGCACGACGGCATCTATGTATCCAGCTATCGACCCGGCGTGGTGCAGGTGTTCTTTTTCTCGCCAGACAGGTTGATCGACCTGCTCGATGTGATGGTGCTCGAGGTGTGGGCCGAGCCGCAGTCCCGGGTGTGGAACCTGAATAGTGACTTTTACGACGCAGTCGCCAACCCGGAACGCTCACCCAGCGCCGACTCATCGGCGCTGATCGCATTGCTCGAGACCCGCGGACTGCGCGCTGGCTCGCTGCTGGCCTTTCATCGCAATGGCGAAACCAACTTCGAACTGGCCGAGGTCAAGGACGTCGAACACGATACCTACAGCGCCACGCTGGAAGCTCCGCTCAAAACCGCCTACCCAGTGGCCGATACGTCGCTGCGCGGCAATCTGGTCTATGTCGAGGAAGGCCAGAGCGAGAGGCAGTTTATCGGCAGCGGCGACGGCAAGACCGTCAATATGCGCCTTCCGCTGCGCCTGCGCCGGCCAGTTGTGTACTCGCAAGACCCGGCGTCCAGCGATCCCACGCCTGGGGTGACCATTCTGGTCGATGGCGTGGCCTGGCAGCGGCTCGATGACCTGGGCGATTCAGGACCGCGCGATCGCGTGTACCGGCTCGACCGCGACCCGGGCGGCGATCTCACAGTCGAGTTTGGCGATGGCCAAAACGGTGCCGTGCCACCCCGCGGTACCGACAATATCGAGGCCATCATTCGATTTGCCTCCGAGGCACCCGCCAATGTCGACGCCGGTGTCATCGATAAGCTGCGCGATGGCAATCTGGCCGTGGCCAATACCTGGAACCTGCTCGCCGCAGCCGGGGGACGCGAGGCCGAATCGCCGTCCGAGGCCCGCGACACGCTGAGAAAGCGCGGGCTGCCCTATTCGCGCGCGATCACCGCCGAGGATATCGCCCGAGCAGCGCTCGACGTCGGCGGGGTGACTCACGCCCGGGTCGATCCAACAGCTCGCGGCCGCACAGTGCGAATCGCAGTGGCCCTGGACCGGCGCCGAACACCCGACCAGACCATTCTCGACGAGGTTCGGCGGCGCTTGCTGCCCCAGCTCCCGGTCACGGCCGGAACTACTATCGACGTTGTCGGCGCGGTGCAACAACCGGTTCATATCGTGGTCACCGATATCACTGCGGACACTGGATTCAGCCAGGGCGATGTTCTGTCCGAGCTGAACAAGGCGTTTGCCGCCGATGGCGACGGCTTTTTTGCCCTCCAGCACTGGAGCATCGGCCGCGCGCTCAGACTCGGCGACCTCTACGAGGCGATCTTTGCCGTCGATGGCGTGGCCACAGCACGTGTCCGCTGGATGAGCGTTGAAAAGCCTCCGCTCGACTTGCCGGTGTCGGCAGCCGAGACTGTGGAAGCCGGTCCCACCGGGGTCATCCAGTGCGACAACGACCCCAGCGACAGCTACCAGGAGCGCGGTAGTCTGCGCTTTGACCTGGGCGGAGGACCGTCATGACCGGATCCGGCTCGTCCTCAAAGGCCAGAAATGCCGCTGCGCGCATGCAGGAGCTGGTTCCGCGCTGGTACCGGGCGCGCAATGCCGGTGCTCCCGGAGCGCTCACTGCAACTGAGTCCGGCATTCTGGACCAGCTTCTCGCCGTGCTCGGCGTGGGGCTCGACAACGCGCGCGAAGATATCGAACGCCTGTTCGACGACCTGTTTGTCGAGACCTGCGATCCGCGGCTGGTCCCCCTGATCGGCGACCTGGTCGGCGTTTCGGTCGATCCCCACGTGCCGGTCGCGCGACAGCGACACATGGTGAAAGACGCCATCCGCCTGCGCCGTCGCAAGGGCACGATCGAGCACATCGAAACTCTGGGCTGGCAGCTCACCGGATTCGAACTCCGGGTCATCGAGGCCAAAGCCTGCACCGACGAACGGTGCCGGCCGCGATGTACCGCAGTGGTCAGCGGCACCACCCACTGTGTCACGCCGCCCCGCACTGCAGTGGTCTCGGGCGCAGTACCCCGCAGGGGTCTGCACATCGAGGTGCGCGTGGCCTGGCCGGTCCGGCGCAGCTATCGAGAACTGGTCCCGGTTGGACCGGACATCCACGCAGTCGACGCCAGTGGGTCGGTTGGACTTCGTCGATCCGACGGTACCCCCATCTTGACCAGCGACGATCCGGCCGAGCTGGTCGGTCCCGGTCGAGCCATCGAGGTCGCCATGGTGGGCGCTGATGCGCTGCCGCTCGGCCCATTGCGTCCCATCTTCATGGATCTGGGCAGCACTGTGCCTCCGGCCTACGTGCCTCACCACACCATTGCCATCGACCCGGAGCGCGGTCGCGTGGCCGGCCCAACTGGCCCCACCCCGGGCATTCAGTATTACCGCCGCTACCGCCTCGGCCTGTGGCAACCACTGCGCGCCCAGTGGCAGGTCACTACCCCGGCACGCCGCGGCAACGGCGTGTTTGCCTTTTCACAGGATAACCAGCCCAGGCCGCTGACCGATGCGCAGGCCGTAAACCTGGTGCTCTTTGTCGAGGGCGAGTGCGACGGACCCGAGCCGTCCCCGAACCAGCGGCTGCTGGTGGTGCGCGAACCTGCATGGCCGCCCGATCCCTATCAGAGTCGGTTTTTTGTCCTGCCGCCCGGTCACAAATACACCGGCCCGGACGATGCACTGAAACATGGACTGGCCCTTGATCTGGCCGGGCTGAAGCGCTTCTTCTCCATCGAAGACGAGTGGGGATGGGACGTTTTTTCGGACGTGCACTTTGTGACCCGCTTTGCCGGCGATCCACCCGCCGACGGCACGGTCGAGATCGATCTCGGACGCGGCCTGTTCCGGGTCGGCCCGGCGCACCACAACGAGGATTTTACTGTCCGTTATTACCGCCCGTACGACGTTCGCGGTCTGCGAACTCGCCTAGAAGAAGAGCTGCGCCATCATATCCCGCTGGGACGATCGGCGTCTTTTCTGTTCCGCGATACCGCGCCCGGCACGACGAGAGTAGTGGAGCTATGAAGCAGCCCGTATCAAATAATAGTTTCAAGCCGCGCCGCGGCTACCTCGGTGTGTTCTTGCACGAGGGCGGGCCGATCACCGATGCCCTGTGGAACGAGAACAGCGATATTCAGTGGACCATGGTCCGCTGGTTGGCGCTCGACGCAGGTCTGGCCGGTACCACGGGTGACGAGTTCAAGATCGTAGAGGTGGGTGATCACGCCAACAGAAACCTGCTCATCAAAGGTGGGCCGGGGCGCTTCTACTGCAACGGACTGCCGATTTTGTGGCCGTACGATCGGCTCATCGACAGTCAGGGAGAGTGCTGCGAGCCGCTGATCACCCATCGCTATGGCGAACCAGTGATACCGGCGCCACCCCATGACGATTCGGCGCAATCCGATGAAGTTGTGGTGAAACCCGATCACCCCTGTGCGCCACCCGATGACCCTTATGGGGCCAGCTGGACCGATGATCTCAGACCGGGCAAATATTATTATGTCTATCTCGACGCCTGGGTAGACACGGTCGACGCTCTCGATACCCCGTTTCTGGATGACCCGGGGATTTGCTGCGAGCCAGGGCGAGGCAGCTTCCGCAAAGTGGTTCGCTCCTGTGTGCGCCTCGCAGAAGTGGGCGAGTACGACGAGCCAATCGACTACGATGGCATTGCGCCCACGCTCGAGTACGTTCTGCCCGGGCTCGATACGACCAATCTGGAGCTGACCATCGAGGGGACCTACCAGAGCGATCGCAATGTCTTTTATGCGGTCGAATTGGTCAGCCTGTCGGACAACCCTGGCGACGGCAAAAAATGCGCTCAGGTCCTGTGGGACGACGCCGGCGGCGCTGTGGTGTCAGTGGTAACCAAAGCTGCCGAGCAATACAGCTATAGTGTCGAGCTGCAATCGACGCGCGGCTTCGAAGTGGGCCACCGGGTCCGGTTCGACGGCTGCGGCATCAGCAAGACGATCTACCGCGTCACAGGCGTGGATGGCGAGCGAATCAAGATCTGCCGCGATCCGCTCGGTGTGGTCCCGCGCTCGCTGGCCGGGTGCGAGCCGGTGACCTGGGAAAAAGACCCGAACTATCCCGTTGCCTACAAATTGACCGTCAAGGCACCCTGTAAGCCCGATGGCGTTGCCATCGAGGTGGGCGACCTGGTCGTCGATGTTCCGATGACCGATGCACACAGCGACTGCGTTTGGTGGGTGGCCACGAGCCAGTGCTGCGATCATTATAAGCATACAGAAGACGAGTTGCCGTGCTGTGACAAAAGCCAGATCACGTTCACACTGGTGCTCGACGGACTCACCGATGCGCTCGATCCCTGGGACAAAACCCGCGCTGCCAGGCTGATGACTCAGGCCCATCCCTTCTCGTACTGTGTCGTTGTCGAGGACCGCCCGGATTGGACCGAGGGCATGCGCGTCCTGATCTCGGCCAGGGATCCGGGATCGGACGCCAAGACAACCGACCCCAAAACCGATCAGTCCGTGTCACCCGACCTGTGCCTGCCAGGAGATGACCGAATTCGCAGCCCCGAGGTTCGCACCATTACCAAGATCGTGCGGACCTGGCGAAAAAACCCCTGCGACAATGGGAACGGCGACAAGGTGCCTGTGATGATCGTCAGGCTGGACGAGCCGCTTTCGTATGAGCATACGGTTTGCCTGGATACGCTGACTCCAGCGCGTCTGATCCGGGCCCAGCGCTTTGCCGGTCACGATTATTGCGTTCACATTGGCAGTGTGAACCGCAATGAAACCAGTGGTGGCCCGTGCTGCCTGAGCGGAGCACTGAAACTTCCTTCCGGGCTCGAGCTCTTTCTCACCACGCCGCTCGCCGACGACGACGTCGAGCCAGTGGTGGTGCCTGGCGATGGCTGGCGTTTTGCTGCGCGCGGATCGGGATGGGTCGACCGGCGGGTGTTCGCGCCTGTGGATCCGCGTTATCGATGCCGCACCCCGCTGGCCAGCTTCTACTGGCACGAGGAAAACAAATTCACCGACCTGACCGACCTCCGGCCCGTGCCCCGCGGAACCCAGCGGGAAGCTGCTGCAGTGGATTCCGAGCGCAAAGCCGACCGCGACACGGCCCGTCCAGGTTCGAGGACATTGCGGTCGAAACAAGAGGTGGTACATAAAGAGGTTTTGCGGGACGAGGTATCGAGTGAAGAGGTCTCGACTCAAGAGGAACCGCGTGAAGAGGCGTCCAGGCAGCCGGTGAGCGAAGAGGAACCGATTGAATCGGTGAGCGAAGAGGAATTGATCGAATCGGACAGCGAAGAGCTCGAATCGGACAGCGATGACGAGGAGCTCGAATCGGACAGCGATGACGAGGAGC
>JAKSDA010000418.1 GCA_022360315.1 Pseudomonadota bacterium | reverse complement strand
TTGCCCTGCTGCGTGGGCACGCCGCGCGCATTCAGCTCAATTGCGATGGTCCCTGCACCTTGCCCGTTCAGGCAACGCCGATACACATCGCGCACAATGGCCGCGCGGGAGTCGTCGATACTCCACTCGCGCCTGTCGCGATCCCAACGCAGCCCATAGGGGACAAAGCCCGCCCCCGCATAGCCGCCATCCGCCGCAATGCGCTTGCGTCCGGCCTGGGTGCGTTGCGCGATCTTGCGCCGCTCCTGCGCAGCAAAGAACGTGCGCAAGTAATAGTCGAGCTCGCCCAGCTCCTTACTCGGATCAATAACCCGGCCGCTGCAATCCACAATGACCGCGTCCGCCTCCCGCGCAATGCCAAAGATCGCCAGTCGATCGCGAGGGTCATCCGCGCGTGCTCCGAGCCCCCGATCAATGTCCCATAGCCGCAGCTCATCGAATCCGCTACCGGCGAGCGCGAGCAGTTCCTTGCCCTGCACCGTTTGCTCCAGCGGAATTGCTGCCGACACCGCCAATGCCTCGATCCGCGCCACGCGAACCCCTGGCCGCCGCCGGGCCAGCTGATCCAGTGAGCGTCGCTGCGACTCTGGCGTCTCTCGCTCTACCTGGCCACGACCACTGACACGTACCAGCTCTACGTATCGCGGCCCAGTTGCTTGCGACTGGCCAGAATCCGCAGAACTCTGAGAAACCGCCTGGGATTGTGCAATTGTCCCAGCGGTGCCCATGTCGCCCGATACGCCAATCTGTCTTTCTTTTTGCATGTCTTGCCTCGCGCCGCATCAGATGGAAGGTCTCTGCATGGCTGTGAGCTGCCGGACCGACTCATCGTGGCTTCTGCCCGGCAGTTTCGTCAAGCAGGCCGTGACGAGAGCCCTGTTGAGAGTCTCCTGGCAACGTCGAGATGATGCTGAGCATGGTGGTCTCCTCTCGTACCCGTAGTAATGGCAAAGCTCGGGAATATGGAGCCCAACGTGACTCTCAACTGGCCGTAGCGTAAGAGCACTTGTTGCCGATGTGCCCTCAAGGGCGTATCGGCGACCCATTCGTCAAATGATTCGCCAAACCATTACGCGAATGCCGGCTCAGACTGCGTGAGCGGGTAGTAGAGGCCCAGTAAGCGATACGGCGAATCATTCGGCACTTCATAGTGCATCGCCTGGGAGTCGAATAGCTCGATCAGAGCACCTGATTTGACGTTCCAATGCGGAGCTAGCGCGATGCGACGCCACTATTGGCATATGATGCGCGAAAGCGTGGCTCTACGTTCCTGGGTAATCGTTGCCACTCATCTGCCGCGCGATGCGCATCATACTTTATTGACGCTAATCCAGCGATACCAGCAGTTTGCGGTCGAGGGCCTCTCGGAGGATTTTCTGTAACCATAGGACCCCCGAGATCTCGAGACCAAGTTCACCGTTATTCTCGTCCAGATCAAGGTACGTGGTACAGGCCCGCAACTCGGGAAGTAGTTCTGGCAAAATAATCCAATGTTCCTTGTCTACAACGTTCCCGAACAGCGCATCCTCAAATCCATCCAGCAGCCGCAAGAGCTCTTCGGTTTCGGCTTTGGTCATTGTGACATTGTCACGATCATAGACCTGTTCGAGCAGAGCTTCGATAGCGGCTGCACGTTCGTGATCGCCAGCTAGCCGCCAGAGATCCATTGCCACATCGAGAGCGCTTTTTACTGGCTCGTACGCCTCGACAACCGCTCGATCGATGTCTTCGTCACTACCGTCCCAGTCCGGCCGCATCAGGTAGATAGTGCCCCATAGTTTCATCAGTTACCCTCCGAAGCGCGAATCCCGAGTTCACTTTCCAGCAGCTGTTTGACGAGCACTTCGAGGTCGCGCGCAGATATACCTAGACTTTCCTCGAACCGTTTTCCAGCCGGACCTCGTGCAACTCCACTGGAACTAGGTGCCGTGCTGAGATCGATCGTATCCGTGATGTCGACCCCATCTTCTATCAATCGTATGTTCTCTTCGCCGCTAGCGGCTTCCGTCAGCCTCTCCAGGCCCTTGTCGAGCTGTCGTCGGGCCTTCGCGGGTTTCTCTTTTGCACCGGACTTGATTTCCTCGCGGTGAACAATGCGTGCCTTTCCCGCCGGCTGGGGCCGAACGACCAGTATGTCAATGTCCGTCGAGAGAACATGGACTCGCGTCCCGTTCGACGTTGGCAGTTCCTTATACCCACCGACGTAATTGGGATGATTCAACTTGAACTCAGCGTTTGTTCGCGCAAGCTGCTCTACCCAGATTTCCACGTCCTTGTGTACACGCGACCCGGGATATCGCGACTGGGCTTCAGCAGCCGTGACTTCCGTGATTAGCTTTGAACGAACTTTCTCTACAGTAGTTTTGAGCTGCTTATTGGTCAGATTCCGCTCGAGTTTGCTTATGATTTCTTTGATTTGCGGATCTCTCATCAACCCGCGAGCCTCGATAATGGCTCGCAACTCTGTGGCCCGGCGTTTGGAGGCTTCCGCGCGGTCGATTGAGTTCCTGGACTTGGCGGTCGTAGCCTTGACTCGGCTGAGCGCGATGTCGAAATCGCCACCATAGCGGCGGTGGATATCCCCCGGCGCCATGTTCCGATGCATCTGCTCGAACTTGATCAGCTCATCGGGAGCGAGCATTGCCCTGATGCGTTCGACCCAGGCGGTGGGTTCGAGGGACGAGCCGGTGACGGCCTTGCTCGGGGTGGCGTGGGTGTCGTCGACCAGGGCGACCCGGTCAATTGCCACGACATCTCTCGGCAGCTTCGCCGATGTGCTCTCGGCGCTCTGAGCGGGCGTTCCCTGGCTCCTATCGCCCATGACATCGCCACCCGGGCCACCGGAACCGCCTCTCTTGCCGGAATCGCCGCCGGGCCGGCTCATCTGAAGCGGGCGACTGACGGCTCCCGTGACCGCCTGTACCGGCCTGATGGCGACTTCAATCTGTGTGTCGGGCGGAAGCGCTCGTACGTCGCCGCCCGCGGTGGCGTAGGCAAAGGCGGTGGGGCCGCCGGGACCGCCGAATCCCGAG
>JAKSDA010000270.1 GCA_022360315.1 Pseudomonadota bacterium | reverse complement strand
GCCACGATGAGAGGGCAGCTGCCTTGGGGCAAAACGCTACGCAACGAGTTCAGATGGGCGTTCTCGACCCGAGCGTGGGCCTGCTTGGACACGGGATGCATTTCTGTGTAAATGGGGATGGAGCGACCATCAAGAGCAACCGAGGTCGTCAGAGCACTGAATCCATCGGCAACTTTTGTCCAGTCCATTAGTAGAATTGGTCGTTCTACCTCCGCGAACGAGTTGCTCAGGACTCGTTGTCGAATCGGCTAGCGTGTTCGATGGCGCGCAAGATGTCTTCGGCCGACCAGGTGGTGCGCAGGTCGAGGAGATGAGAAAGCTCCACCGAAGCGTGGCGCTTGCGCTGGCGCACGCATTGGGCAAAGCGATGAGCCCTACTTCCCCAGGCTTCGAAACATGCCAACAGCTCGCTGGACGGTCGGCGCCGCGGTCGCTTGTGTCTTGCCGGCGGCGGAATGTAGAGCCTGGCATTCTTGGGCCCCCGCTCATAGCAAGCCAGAATTGTCGCGGCGCCACCGACGATGGTGACCTCGTCGGCAGAAGCGCGAATATAGACCCATTGGCCGACGTCGCCGCCTACGGCCCGATAGAAATTGCCGTCGAAGCGGATATAGCCATAGGAATCCACGAGACGATGAGCCAGGTCCCGGGCGTCGTAGGGATGCGCGGGCAGAGGCCTCAGTGGCTCGTCAGCCAAGGCGTCGATCGGGCGGCGGCCGGTACGCTGGTGTTTGCGACCATTACAGCGGTCTGCGAGCCAGCGAGCGCAGGTCTCGTTGAGTTCAGCGAGGGTATGAAAGGTTCGCGCGTTGAGCAAAGATTCTTCGATGAAGCGAAATGGCCGTTCGACTTTGCCCTTGTAGGGTCCATCGCCGCGCGGTGCGACGTGTAGCGAGATACCGTAGTAGGCGGCGAAATCCACCGCACGCAGATTCAGCACCGGACGGCCCAGTTCCCAGCGATCGACAATGCCGGGCATGCTATCGACCACGTATTCGATGGCCAGTCCGCCGTGATAGGCAAACGAGCTCTTGACCTCTTCGAGCAAGGTGGGCTGCCGCATATCGGAGCAGAAATGCACATACTGATGGCGGCTGAAAGCGAGCACCGACGAAAACGCATAGACTGGCGTCTTGTTGGCGAGCGAGTACGGTGACCAGTCCCACTGTCCCTGCTGACCCGGCTCGGTCTCGACGACCATGTAGACTCGTCGTCCGGGCTTGGGCCGCAGTTCTTTGAGACGCTCCCGGACGATAGTGTATCCGCCATCGAAACCGCGAGCTTGCAATTCTTCGTGTAGCCGGGTTGCCCGACTATCGGGATATCGCCTTATCAGCTCGTCGATTACCTCGGCATACGCATCGAGCTTCGACGGCCGTGGCGCCCGAGTGGGTCCAGTTTGCGGGGCCAGTTCGTCGCCCAAGGCGCGACGCTCCTCGAGTTGTCGCAGAATCCGGCGAACGGTCGGACGGGCGATACCCAGCGAGCGCGCGATACCGCGGATACTGACCCCATTCGCCCGTTTCCTGGCGACTTCGTAGATCAGGCGAGTGCGGGCATCAAATTTCACCAGCTCTCGCTCACTCGATAGGCATCTCGATTTCTGGCTCCTCAACCGACCGTTCGCTCTCGTCGGGTCCGACGGTGCGCTCTCGCTCGGCCTCGGCCAGTTCGATGAGACGTTCGACGACCCGCCGGCCACGCTCACCGATTTCGTCTCCCATCGGCGCCAGTACTCGACGATCGCTCGTACGGAGGGAAGGAACAGAATACCTGTTCAGGATATATCGCAGAGCGCAACAGGCCTGGTCGAAACGAACCAGCCGCCGGCGAATCCGCTCTCCAATCTCGGACAGTCGTGGATCTCTTGGCTCGGATTTCGGCTTATCGTCGGCTCTGTCGAGAAACCGCACGGGGTCGTCGAGTAGCTCCTCGAGCGCCTTTTGGCCCATCTGGCCATTGTTGGCCGCTCTGTGCATGGTGCACAGCTCGGCTGCCTGGCGACTGGTCAACCCGTTGTCACGCACCACCTGGACCACCCGGGCTTGGTTGCCGCGCGGCAACTGCGCCACTTCTCGTGCAACCATCGGCGACACCAATCCCACTCGCAGGTCTTTTTGCACCGACTCGCACAGCTGCTCGACCAGCAAGAGCCGACGACTGACCCACGACTTGTGCCGGCCCACAAGCTCGGCAACCTGCTTCTGCTGCAGCTTGCATCCCCGCACCAGGGATTGGATGACCAGGCCCTCTTGGAGTTCACTCAGCCCACCCCGGTTGCCAGCGTTATACGTCAGAATAGCAGCCTGAGCTGCGGCCTCCGGCAGATGCATCACCCGGACCCATACCTCGCTCTGCTCCTGCTCGCGCAACACCGTGAGCCGCTTGAATCCGTCCAGCACTACTAGCTTGCTGTCCTCTGAGCCATTGACGACGACCGGATGCAACAATCCGTGCTTGGCCACCGAGTCCCGCATCCAAGCCAGCTGGGCCGGCTGCACCATGCGCAGTTCGGCATAGCGCTCGGCTCCCAGGTAGCGGCCTGACGGCCGCGTTCCTCCGGACGCTACGCGTCCTCACAGGCCGAAATGACTTTACCCCTCACCAAAGCCCACACCCCAATTTCCAGCAGCTCACGCGCCGCTGATGCCCTCCTACGGCGGCGTACGCTCGACGTCCCGCGCGACTGGGGCAAGAGGCTGACAAGGGAGGAAGTAGCAGGGGCGATCTATCTGGTCAAATTAGTGGCAGCACGGCCGCCACGGCCAAGGCAGTTGGCAAGTTGGCGGTAACCTCTGGCTGAATCCTAACCGACGAGTTCCCTGAGATAGCTCCACTGTCCGGTATCAAGGTTCATTGCCTGGCCCGTTTGTTCGACAATCGCGTACAGGTTTTCCGTGATGCCAATATCATACTCGTAAAGCTGAGTGCAGGCATCGCCGTACAGAATGTGTCGAGTACGAGTAGGACTCGCGAGGTTCACTCCCGCACTTGCGGCTCGCCTGGCAGCGAACTTAGCGACGCCTTTTGCCAGGGCAGCAGCGCCAAAGGCGAACTCGGCCACCGTGGCGGCATGGCCATGCGCTCGTCACTCGGCGCCGCATTAACTGTCAGCTCAAGTCAAATTTTTACAGCTCAGCCAATCCTCGAAAAAGTCTCGAAAGTCCTCCTCGACATGTAGGTAGCT
>JAKSDA010000469.1 GCA_022360315.1 Pseudomonadota bacterium | reverse complement strand
ATACCGCAGGCAGAACGCTTCGCAGAAGATCAGCCGCATTGCTGGCTTTTGCGAAGACGAGCTCAAAAAATTTGTCATGTGCGTGCATCTTGCCCGGGCGCATGGTGCGCGCTCGCCTCGAGCTACTGCAAGTACAGCAACGGCCATTCCGCCCGATAAGCGCCGACAGCTGTGGATCTCGTGTGACTATGGACTACCGCATCGTGCTGCCCGGCCAGGTCACGTCCGATCCCCCTCCGGGCCGTTGCAGCCCCGGCTGTGTCACCTCTACCTGGGAGAACGTTGCCAAAGCCGGGCACAGTGCGGGCTTGACTGTCAGTATCGGCTGGTAGTCTCGGGCCATGAATGTCGCGCAGCGGCTGGCTCTCGGTCAATGGTACACACCCGCACAGGTCGCCGATCTGGCCCTTGCCCTGGCCTTACCACGCGATGTGGCAAGCGCTCGCGTGCTCGATCCGGCCTGTGGCGATGGGGTGTTTCTGGCCCGGGCGCGCGCTGCCGGAGTGTCGGCCACAAATCTCTGCGGTATCGAACTCGATGCGGCTCAGGCGCGCGCGGCCAGACAAAACGCTCCGGCCGCCACCATTGTCCGCGGTGATCTGTTTGCCCGCGCGACCGAAACACTCGGCGACAACTTCGACGCCGTGGTCGGCAACCCGCCCTATGTCCGGCAAGAGCGGCTGAACAAACGGCAAAAAGAACGCATACGGCAAACCCTGGCCCGCGATTGGCCCAGTGCGCAGGCCGCCGACCTCGACCGTCTGGTCGGTCGCGGCGATCTCGCCACGGCCTGTGTCCTGCGCGCTCTTCACTTTGCACGACCGGGCGCGCGCGTGGTCCTGGTGGTGTCTTCGGCGCTGCTCGACGCCGGCTATGGGTCGGCCCTGTGGCGGACCGTGGCTACTGCCGGACACGTGCTGGCCTGGATCGACGCTCCCGGCGAACGCTGGTTTGCCGACGCTGCAGTCAATGCGGTCATCGTGGTGCTCGAGCGGCACAGCTCTGGCCGGGCCAGGAAGGCGGGCGATGCTCGCTCATCCGATGGCTCTGTCCGCATTGCCCGACTGGCTGTATCCACTGCCGAGGCGGCCCGGCGATTGGCCGATCCGGGCCGACAGCGCAGCGCACTCGATGCGCTCGACCGCGTCGCCGAGGTCCGGTCGGCTCCGGTCGATCAGCCGGTCCGCTGGCGTGCCTATCTGCGTGCACCCCAAGTGTGGTTCGATTTCGAACGCACTGCTGGCCATGCCCTGGTCCCGCTGTCCCACATCGCCGAAGTGCGCCGCGGCGTGACCAGCGGCGCAAATGATGTGTTCTACATGGAGCGGACCCGAGCCGAAAAGCTCAGCATCGAAAAAGACGTCCTGATGCCGCTTCTGCGCTCGCCGCGCGCCACCGAAACCATCGCCGTCGATCCGGCCACATCCGCGCACGTCGCCCTGATCTGTCCTCCCGAGGCGGAGAAACTGGCCCGTCACAACAATGCCCGGCGCTATTTGCAGGCCCACCGCCACGTGGCCGGGCGGCCGACTCTGCGCAATCGCGACCCGTGGTGGGCCCTGCGGCCGCGTCCGGCCCGTCTGTTTCTGACCAAGGCTTACGCAAACCGCTTCGTGCAGCGCCTGGCCCATGGCCCCATGGTCGCCGACCAGCGAGTGTACGCAGTCTATCCGGCCAAAAACATCGATGTGCGGGTGCTCGCCGCCATTGTCAACTCCACGTTCACGACGCTGGCTCTGGAATCGCTCGGCCGCGCATCCATGGGCGAAGGCGCCCTCGAATGGACTGTCGCCGACGCAGCCTCTCTGCCTGTCCTGGATCCGCGCGCCTTTGACTCGCAATGCCAGCGAGCCATTCGAGCAGCTCTGGCCGATCTTGCCGGCCGCTCCATCGGCCCCATTGCCGAGGAACGACATCGATTGGATCGCCGGCGCCTGGATCGCGCCGTGGCCGAGATCCAGCCCGGCCTCGCCGATCTGCTCGACCACGCATGGCCCGCTCTGATCGACGCAGTCGAGACACGCACCACACGGCGCGACCGGATCATGAAACCGGACAGTCGATGAGCAAACACCGCTCACCCGGCCCGGGTCATGCTGGCGCGGACCATGGCCGGAGACAGAAACGGCAGAGGGCGTTTTTCGCTGGCCTCGAGACGATGAACCTGGTCGACCACAAATTGATTGGCCGGCGTGGCCACGCCGACCTGCTGACCGAGCAGAACAATCGCGCCGTTCAAGAAATCGATCTCGGTCTGTTTGCCCACATCGAGGTCCTGCAGAGTGCTCGACCGGGCCGCTGGATCGATCCTCATGAACGAGCCGGCCAGGCGCTCGAACGCAACATTGGGCAAAAGAAGCAAACGCGCGATCAGTGGCGGCGACAGCCGACCGATCCGCGCCAACTGCAGGCCGGCCGCGCGCATCACCGACATGCCCTCTCGAATGCAGGCCGAAAAACACCAGCGCAAATCGCGCGACCGGATCGACTCGCGGATCGGCAGCCCGGTCACTGCGCACAATCCGTTGTTGAGATTGAGCAACAGCTTGGTGGCCTGAACGGCCAGTAGATCATCTCGCAGCAACACCGGCTCACCCGTGGCAGCAAGAGCATCCCGCGCCTCAACCGCACAAGGAGCACTCGCCCCCTCGATCATGATCGGTCCGTCCGTGGCCTTGACAAACCTCGCTGTAGCGACCCGCCGAACGTTGAACGTAACCAGCCCAGCCAGCGCAGCCTGCGGTAACCCGCCCCGGCGCAAACGCTCGACATTGCCCAGCCCATTCTGTAACGAGATCACCGTGGCATCGCCATCGAGCACCGGCGCCAATGCCGCGCCAGCCCTCTGGCTGTCACCGCTCTTGACCGTGACCAAACAGATCTGGCAGCTGGCCAATGCACCGGCGTCGGTGACCACGGCAATATCTGAATTAGGACGGATTTCTGTCCCATCGAGATCGACCGCCCGCAGTTGGCCAGCCGCATGGACAAGGGCTGGTCGTCCAACCAGGGTTACTGGATAGCCAGCCGCCGAAAGCCGCACGCCGACATACGTGCCAATGGCTCCAGCACCAAATACGCCGATAGAGATTCGCGACATGAGAGGACAGTAAGAGCCCGGCGCAGCCGCGACAATCCCGCAATCGAGGTCAACTGCTCCGGCGCTCCAGGGCAGGCCGGGCGTCCCGCCCCAGGGCCGGGCTCGCGCTCGCCTTTGGCCGGGAAAACTGGCCGCGCAAAACGCATCCCACGCCCGATCCGATACCTGAAACTTGACCCGGGTTGATTCGCCGATTCGCCTGACCCGGGTTGATTGAAACTTGGCCTGAACTGACCCGGGTTGATTTGGCCTGAACTGACCCGGGTTGATTGACACTGACCCGGGTTGATTGAAACTTGAGATTCCTACTTGCAGTTATTTACATCTAAGACCACATTT
>JAKSDA010000390.1 GCA_022360315.1 Pseudomonadota bacterium | reverse complement strand
GGACCGAGCCAGAGCGGTGAGGCGCGCCGCCAGTGGGTGCGCGAGGAGTGGAGAATACTGGGTGTATTTGACCGACGAGCAAGCCCGCTGGCGGTGATGGATCGGCGCTCTGGCGACGCGGAGAGTTTTTGGACCGGCTCTAAGGAGGACAGGCAATGTACCTTGCAGGAAAACTGGTGATTGGAAATACTGCCGATGGCACCGGCGACCCTGCAACAAC
Source organism: Pseudomonadota bacterium (assembly GCA_022360315.1). Classification (GTDB taxonomy): domain Bacteria; phylum Myxococcota_A; class Polyangia; order Haliangiales; family Haliangiaceae; genus JAKSDA01. Next base: position 36,407 of record JAKSDA010000390.1, on the reverse strand, counting down.
AACCGTACAAAAGCGGTGGTTCAAAACGACAGAAAGGTCCGTCGATGACCTTCATGGTGCCGAATTCGAGCCGAGCGAGGCGTCTCTCAGTAAGGGCGGGCGATTTTGTGCGCGCCACATCGACGCGTAGAGTCTATTCTCATCGATCAGGCTTTCGTGCGTACCCTGTTCGCAAATGGTGCCGTCATCAATGACATAAATCCAATCGGCATTCTGGATCGAAAAGAGACGGTGGGCGATGACAATCCGAGTTCGGGTATAGCTCAGCGTTTCCAGTGCTTCGTAGAATTCCAGTTCTGTATGGCGATCGAACGCCGAAGTGGCCTCGTCGAGGATGAGGATCGGACTCTTGCGCAGGATGGTTCTAGCGACAGAAATCCGCTGCCTCTGCCCTCCGGACAGGCGAACGCCCGCTTCGCCGATCAGGGTATCGTATCGGTCGGGGAGGGCCTGGATGAAGTCGTGAGCGCGGGCGATGTGGGCCGCTCGAACGACCTCGTCGTGGGGCACGCGCGCCATGCCAAAGGTGATGTTTTCGCGAATGGTGCCGTGAAAGAGAATGACGTCTTGGCTGACCAGGCCGACAGCGCGGCGCAGATCGTCTAGCTTGAGTTCATCGACCGGATGACCGTCGAGCAGAATGCTTCCCCGATCGGGGTCGTAGAACCGCAAGATGAGCTTCATCAACGAGGTTTTGCCCGATCCGGTTGCACCGACCAGCGCTGTGGTTTTGCCCGGCTGGAATTGCAGGGTGACTCGCTTGATGACCTCAGTCTCCGAATCATAGGAGAACGACACATTGTCGAAGCGAATGTCGCCCTTCACGTCTTCTGTGGCGAGCACCACGTTGCCATCCCTGGTCTGGCCAGTGCGGGCAAACAGTTTGTCGAGTCGCAAAAGAGACGCAGAGGCACTCTGGTAGGAATCGGCCACTCGGCCCAGGTTGGTCAGCGGCCATAGAAGGCGCTGAGACAAGAACATGATCGAGGAGAACATGCCCGGGGTAAGGCGACCGTTCAGAGTCATGGCGCCGCCCAGGGTGAATGTGCCCAGATAATTCAACGCGACTATCGTCCGGATGACGGGCGAAAACAGGGTCGAGATGCGATCGAGTCCCCGGGTCTTGTCGACCAGGTCCCGGCTGGTCTCCTCGACAAGCTCAGCCTGGTTGTCCTCGGCGGTGAAGTTCTTGATGACACCCATCCCGCGCACATTGCTGCCCAGCCGCCGGGCATAGACAGTTTGTTCGCGCCGCATGCGATCGTAGTGCGGCTGGCGGCGTTTCTGCAGGTACTTGGACGCCAACAAAACGACCGGGATCGACCCCGCATTGACCACAGCTATACCGGGAGCCTTGATGGCAAAGAAGGTGCAAACCAGGACCATTCCAGTCGCGGTCTGAATGACGACGTCGGGCCCAAAGGCCAAGAAATTGCCAAATTCCTCGGCGTCGCCCTTGATGGCATCTTCTAGCTCGGCGGCCGGATGACGCTCGAAATACTCCATGTCCAGGGTTTGCACGTGGGCATAGGCCCGGCTTCTGAGATCGTGCTTGACCTGTTGCGAGAGCTGTCGCCAGGTGATCTCCTGCAGGTACTCCAGCACGGCATCGAGTACCCAGGTGCCGAGAGAGGCAGCCCCGACTGCAATTAATTGGTTTTGTTTGCCAGTAATGTGCAACCGATTCAACAGCCCACTCGGCTTGCCGAGGAGTATGTTGAAGCCGCTACCCAAGATCAGCGGCGGCAATAGGTCCAGAACCTTGTTGGCCAGCGATAATGAGGTGGCGAGATAGATGCTTCGACGATACGGTCGGAGATACTCCAGAGCGGGGTTTTCGCCGGCTCGATTCGATGGATCTGGTCGATCCGGTCGGTCCTGCACTCGGTCTTTGTCTGGCGTTTCCCGACCCTGCAGGTCGTTAAACCGGGGTTTTTGGTGGCTCACTGCATACTTGTCTGTGCCAGTGGGTCGGTCGCTGCCACCTTTGAGATTGCGATATACCTGACGGATCAATTGCAGACCCAGTGTGGTGCCGGCACCGGCCAGGGCGAGTTTCCAGCTCGGTTTTGGCAACAGCGGCAATGGCACGAAACCCAACACGCCGTTGAGGACCACCGATGACCAGTCGATCGATGTCCAGTCGAGCAATGCTCGATTCGATGAGCGGGTCGGTTCGCGGTCGATGGGCGGCGCGCCCGCAGCGTTGTCCGCGAACCCCCGGCGCTGTTCACGGTGGCCCTCGAGGCATAGATGGATGGCGCTCTCGAACCAAAACGCATCGGAATGGCCAGCATCAGCATGGCTGGCATCAGCATGGCCGGCATCAAAGTGCGGTGGCTCGGTTGGATGAGTCTCGGTCCGCGCAAGGACGGCCGGGACCGCGTCGGTCCCGGCCGTCCTCTTGCGGGGAGCGAAATGGACCAGAACTCGGCCGGTGACCGGATTGGCCTCGACCGACGTAACCCAGGAAAAAGCGCGAAGTGCTTGCTCTATGCTGGAAGCCAATCGCAGATCCCCTTTGAGACCGGGAACCCCCCAGCGTATTCTCCCGGGTAGAGACGAGCGGACTTCGAGTCGATTGGGCCGGTGCATGATCGCCAGGCTCAGGTAGCGTCGCCGCGGCCTTTCGCCTTGGCCGCACGTCCTTTGGAGCCAGTAGCCGATTTGCTGTCCGCGTCAGTACCCGAGCCACCGTCCGCTTCCGCTTCGCTCGATGGATTCAAGTCGCTCATCGCCTCTGCCTTGATATCATCGAGATTCTCTTTGACGGTTTCTTTGATTTCGCTGAGCATTTGGGTCACACGCACGCTGTTTTTGATGGCGTGACGCAAGAGGGGGCGAGCCAGGGTAACTCCTGCAATACCCAGAGCAGCGCCGACAAGATGATGACGGTTGAGACCAAACATGAACGATTCACCTCACTGTGTTTCGAGAAGAAAACGATCTTTTTCTGTTTCTGTCAATGTCGAAAGCAATAATAAAGGAAATGTCAAACAGGGCATTCAGTATACGTGTGTCGCCGCGGCGTGCCAACCTGCAATACCGGCAAAACACATCAGCGATGCGTCCATCGCCACCGCTCGGTCGAGCCGATGTCGGTATTCTCGCAATGATATTCTGGCCTCTCTATATATCGGGCGTGCGATCAGCTGGGCCCATCGGGCTGTGGTTTGCGGTCCTGGTAGCGGGCTATTTGCGCGATCTCTGGCATCGCTCCACTGGTCGGCCACACGGCTGCGATCCTCTGCTATCCAAGTTGTTACTGAGATCATTTTGCCGCAGCAAAGTGCTTGATTGTCCCGATAGACAGAAGGCAAGGTTGAACCATGAGCTGGGATAACTGGAAAGAACAAGAAGAGAATATGCATTACAAAGTCGTCATCAATCCTGAGGAGCAGTACTCGATCTGGCCGTCAGATCGGGAGAATCCGCCGTTGTGGAGGGACGAGGGCACAGCCGGCACAAAGAGCGAATGCCTCGATCATATTGAAAAAGTCTGGACCGACATGCGTCCGCTCAGCGTGCGCAAAGCGATGGAGCAGGCCCGCGCTGTCCAGCATGGGTCAGGCGAGGGCGACAAGAACGGAGTACCAAAGCGAGAATAAGTGAAATTGATTCGGTATGTGGCGCCATTTTCACAGACACGTTTTATTTACGCGATGAGTGGCTCGACCATGCAAGATCCCTGGATAGCGTTTCGCAAACCCCGGCCGGAGGCGCGGCTACGACTTTTCTGCTTTCCCTATGCCGGGGGCGGAGCATCGATGTATCGGACCTGGAGCGACGCTGTGCCGCAGCAGGTGGAAATCTGTCCGGTTCAACTGCCGGGACGAGAGAACCGATTGCGCGATGCCCCGTTCCGCCGCATCGAGCCGCTTATCGAGCGACTGGCCGACGCGCTGCAACCGTATCTGGATCGGCCTTTTGCATTTTTCGGCCACAGCATGGGCGCACTGGTCGCGTTTGAGCTGGCACAAACGTTGCGGCGACACGGCCGGGCCTGCCCCGCGTACTTCTTCGCCTCGGCACGGCGTGCTCCGCATCTTGCCGGGGACAAAAATTCACTACACACAATGACCGATGACGAATTGATCGAAGAATTGCGCAGACTCGATGGCACTCCCGAAAAAGTGCTGGCCGATCGCGGGCTCATGGCGTGGATGTTGCCGCTCTTCCGGGCCGATTTCGAGGTTCACGAGACCTACGCGTGCAGTCAATGGGAAGCTCTCGATTGTCCGATTTCTGCGTTTGGCGCAGTCGATGACGAAACCGTCAGTCGAGAACAGATTCATGCCTGGCGACTGCACACCCGCAGCGAGTTTGTCCTGCGGCTCTTTCCGGGCGACCATTTCTTCATCGATAAAATGCAACCCGCCGTCATCCGTGCAGTCATGCACGATCTCGTGACCTTCGTGCCGTGCTTATCGGTCAAAGCTGCTCATGTCGAGACAAGTGCCTGACCGGCAGTTTCACCGCGATACAGAGTTCTACACCCGATCACACTGAAAAGGATGCAACGTGATCGGGCCGGCCCGACGGCTTCGCGCTCGGGTTATGATAGCCGGCAGGGCTCTTTCAGCTCATCCGCCAGGGAACCGGGAGCATTTCGCCGATCTCCTGTCCGAGTCCCCGTTCGGTTGCCCTGGCAAGGGCCAGTCGCGCGACCGCCAGATCGAGCAAACCCAGACCGAAAGGGCTGAATATTTTGGCTTTATGGGTGTCGCGAGGAAGGCTCGAACGACCGGAAAGCAGGCTTCCGAGGGTGCATGCAATGAAGTCGCGATGGCCACAGGTTTGTTCGGCGAGGTGAAGCGATGTGGCCGAGGTGCAAACGTGAGTGGCATCGTCGACCAGGTTGATATTATTGATAATGATAGCGGGACACAGGTCTCGGAGAGAAATGTGCAAAATGACCTGTCCGGCGCCGTGTTTGGTCCAATCTGCGGAATGCTTGCTGTTGTCGGGCTTGATTTCGCTCACGTGAGGTCGGATTTCGGTGGTGGCGAAGGACACCAGCGGCGCCTCGGCGAGGACGTCCTGTAAGCGATCGGCGGCGTGGCATTGGGCGCCCGGCGCGATCTGGCCGATGCGCTCACAGAACGCCAGCGAGCGGGAAGGTTCGATATCGAAAGCGATAAACCGCATCGTCTCGGGCCAAACCGCGCCGAGAAAACGCGCGATTTCGAAGTTGATCAGTCCGCAGCCGATGAAGCCAAAGGCCGAGGGCCGGACGCCATGGTGGAGTCGTTTGGCCGCTGCCGCGGCGCTCGCAGCAGTGCGCTGTGCACTGATGATAGAGCCCTCCAGGACCGCAACGGGCCGGCCAGTCGCGCGTTGATTGAGGATGATCAGAGCATGTGCACGGTCCAGGCCGCGCTGGGTGTTGGCGGGGACCGATGCGATCCACTTGACGCAGGCCAATCCGCCCCCATCGTCTATGTAGGCCGGAATTGCCAAGATCCGGTCGACCGGGTTGTCGGCAAAGCCCAACCGCGAGGCCTGGGGCAGGCTGCTTTTGCCCCGGTCGTGGGTGATATAGGCCGCCTCTACTGCTCGGATCACATCGCGTTCACAGCCGGATAGAAGCGATCGAACGTCAGTTGCGGTGAGAACGAGTAGGCTGCTGGTCATGGCTGGTCTCGGCTGGCCTTTCGACTTGGTTTTGGCGGTTGGTTTTCCGCCGGGCGTTATCGACGGAGCTTCTGGCCGAGCGCGCGTTCAACCCATTGATCGGAAAAGACAGTATCCAGGTACCGTTCGCCGCGATCGGGAAAAATGACAACACAGGTGGACCCCGGTTTTATACGGTCAAGGCGTTTGTGGACCGCTGATAACACACCTCCCGAGGAGCCTCCGACTAGGATGGCCTCTTTGCGAAGCAATTCGCGACAGCCGCGCACGCAGTCAAGGTCGGTAACGTGCACGGTATCATCGATGTACTCGTAGGGGCAGAGCGGCGGTTTGACACCGGCGCCCAGGCCGGGAATTCTGCGCGTTCCCTCGGTTTTGGCAAAGATGCGGCTGCCAACTGCGTCGACTGCAACCACCCGCGTGGACAGCTCGTGCTCGCGTATGTATTCGGCACAGCCGCGAATTGTGCCGCATGTGCTGGTGGCGCAAAACAAGACGTCGATCCGGCCGTCGAGCTCTCGGGCGATCTCCTCCATGGTCGTGCGATAATGGGCTCGATAGTTCTCGGTATTACCATATTGGTTCGGCCAGAAGCTGTTGCGGATATCTGCAACCAGAGCGCGTACTCGATTTAAGCGTGCAGACAAAAATTCGTTGGTACTGGGGTCCGGATCTGTAACCATAGCGATCTCGGCCCCATAGGTTTTCATGATTTGCACGGTCTGGCGATTGATGCGTGGGTCCACGACACAAATAAACCGAATCTGGTAATAGGCACATGCCATCGCCATGGCAATACCCATATTGCCAGAACTCGATTCGACCACGACCGTGTTGCGATTCATACGTCCGGATTGCAATGCAGATCGGAGTATGGAGAAGGCGGCCCGATCTTTGCTGCTGCCCCCGGGGTTGAAGCCTTCGAGCTTGGCAAAAAGCTCGATCTTGTCTCCACCCAGTACCCGGCGTAGCCTCACCAGAGGCGTCTGGCCGATCGTCTCCAATATGTTTTGATGCATTGCTACAGCTTCCTCGTTGGGCTTTCTAGACTCGGCTTTCTGGTTCGGTCCTTTACCGCGGATCAGGCATTATCCAGACAGCCGCCAAGAGAGAAGGATCGAATCGACCTGACTCGAAACGACCAAGATCGAAACGATCTGACTCGAGAACCTGAATCGCGAAGACGAAAACCCGGCATCAGACAGAAATGATAGTAGAGGAAGTAACACGATGCGCATACGTTGTCGACGGCAAGGACAGGAAAATCTGGCCTGAGCGAATCAGAAAGAGACTGCCGCGTTTGCTGCACAATCCCAAGAGCTGGAAAGCGAGCTTGCTCTCGGCTCGCGTATCAAATCGACGCGATAGTCGTGTCGATTGGAGAGCAAGCAGGACCGAGATGCGTCGGGTCTATGTATACCTATCGGCGAGCGCAGAGCGATGTCTTGGTTCGAGAAGGCGGGGACGGAATTGCCAGGTACTCGAGTTCTGCTCGGAATGTCCCATCACCAGACGCGCACTCGATCACGGGCGGATGCTGCGGGCGCGGCTGGAGCAGCTAGCGCAAGCGCAGGTGTCGCAACTGCCGATATCGCAGCTACCGATTTACCGCAACTGGCGGCGGTTTAGAGCCGGTCCAAAAACCTCGGACCGAGCCAGAGCGACGAGGCGCGCCGCTAGTGGATGGGCGAGGAGTGGATAATACTGGGTGTATTTGACCGACGAGCAAGCCCGCTGGCGGTGATGGATCGGCGCTCTGGCGACGCGGAGATTTTTGGACCGGCTCTTATTCGGAGTCGCGATCGGTTTGCTCGGAATCGCGGTCAGACGAGGTCAATTCGCGATACGACCGGCCGGGCTCGGCGGTTGCGGCCACGGGCAGGCGTCGTGGCTGCCAGCCCGCGCAGACCTCCACGCCCTGGCGAGTGAACTCGCCGGCAAAGCCTCCGCGCATGTCCACGACCCTGGTAAAACCCTCGCGCATCAGGGCTACGGCGGCCTGGTACGACCGTCCGCCAGCCCGGCAGCCGAGGATGATGGGCTGGTCTTTCGCGAATCGCGCCGACATCACGGACAGAAAGTCCGGATTGGCGACGAGGCCGCGGCTGGTGGCGTGCATGAGCGGGACATTATAAGCCCCTTGGGGATGGCCGGCGTCGAATTCGGGGATCGAGCGGACGTCGACATACGTCCAGCCGTCCTTCATGCGCTGTGCGGCCTGGTCAGGGGGAATACGTTCTACAGCCATGACGTTCCCAGGGTACCATGCACGTCATTGCAATCGCGAGCGCAGGACCGATAATGCCCTGCCAATGAGTAGAGATGAGATCCGTGTCGTGGCGGCCGTCATCGAACAGGACGGCCGCTACCTGATCACTCAGCGCAATGCCGCGGCCGTGCTGCCGCTGTTGTGGGAGTTTCCGGGCGGCAGGGTAGAGCCGGGCGAGAGCGACGAGGAGGCGCTGATCCGCGAAGTGCGTGGCCGCATTGGCATCGACGTGGTGATCGATGGCAAAATCGGCGAGCACCACCACACCTACAGTCACTACGATGTGCACTTGACCATGTACGCCTGCACCATCGAAGATGGCATTCATCCCCGTCCGGTCAATGTCAACGACCTGCGCTGGGTCCGTTCCGCAGAACTCAGAGACTACGAGTTCCCGCCCGCCGACGAGAACACCATGGACAAACTACTCGGCTTGATGAGCAACTAACTAAACAGAAACACTTGGTTGTGGACCAAATGACGTGTTTCTGTTGCGAGACCAACGGCCGAGCCGACTGGGCTATGGCCCTGCTCGATCGGCAATGCCGCGCCTGGAACGTATTCGGTCATCGAAACTCTGAATCTGAATCCCGGTCAAGACTGGCCAGCTGGCGAGGCGAAATAGTGCAGCGAGCCGGGTAAACCACGCATTTCGCGCGGGCTGATGTCGAGTTCGTGAAACGAGATCACCCGGGTGGCCCGGCCCGCGATCACGTCGCAGATCAATCCAGCGCTCGCCCGGTACAGCCTGGCCATGCCCAGTCCAGCACCGCCGTGTGATGTATCGACGATCTTGTCCATCTCATCTGAGTCCAGCGCTGTGAGGCCGCGGTTCACGCCGTCGATGACGTGTTCGCGAGTGAGCCCACCGAACCGGTCGATGACATCGAGTCCGAGCAGCATGCCGTCGGTGACGAACCGAAAGGTGGGACGCTCGTTCTTGCCCAGCACCAGATCCCAGTTCCGGTCGTGGGCGTAGCGCGGCTGGCCGTGCTCGTCCACAGGAGCGTCGTACATGGCATTCATGAGCATTTCGTGGGCGATTTCGGCCAATCGGTCTCTTGCTCGCGCGGTCGCACCGAGCTTCAGAACCAGTCGGGCAACCTCGCTGACCACGACATCGCGGTCGATCGTCGTACTCGGCGTGAACGCGTGCTCGGTACTGCCCCAGCGCAGCAGATGGACCAGTCCGGGCATCGGCTCGTGGGGGACGCAGATACGCCGCACACACAGGCCGATCTCCCACGGCCGCGGCATCGACTGGAAACTCGGCCAGCCCAAAATGTTCGACAACCCCGGCACTTTCTGCGCGAGACCAATGACCCGGGCGGGATCGTCAGCAGTCCACGTGGCCAGTCGGAGCTGGGGAAAGTCCGGACAGATTTCTTCGGAGATTTGCTCGACGTCGCTCTCGCCACAGGCGATCAGTCGCGTCTTGGGGCCGATCAGGTGGCCCACATTGTCGGGCCGTTCGACATGGGCAACATCGCCGAGACCAGCCGCGGCAGCTGCGACCCGGGCAATTCGCTGGCCGACGCGCCGATTGCGCTCGAGCACGACGACCAGGGCAGAGGATGACTCGGACATGACAGTCGAGGAGAGCGACCAGAGTAACGCCGGGCCTTGCTCAGCGTCAAATCGGTCAGTCCGGATCGCGATGGCCAGTCGAACGTCCCGGCCGGCAATGCGAAGCGGATTGGATACCAGCGGAACGTCCGCGCGGCCGACTAGCGATCGAGATCGCTGGTCCGTTCAGATGTGGCAGCAGCGGCGATGGGCCGGCGGCAGAGAAAGATCTCATCAGTCTCGCCGTCCCCGATGGGACGCGGCATCACCTCGACGTGGTAACCGACCTCGGACAGAAGGCGGAGCCATGTCGATTTGGGAAAGATTCAGCTCGCGGCTGAGCCCGAGCATGGGCTCGGAAATGTCGGTGAGCGTGCACTTGAAGCGCTTTTTGAGGTGATACGCATTGTTCCCGGCGCCCGCGCCGAGGTCGAGCAGGGTCGAGCCCGAGGTGGCGCGCTCAAATGCTTCTCGGTAGGTGGCGGCCTCTTCGCGGTGGCCCTCAGGCGGATCGAGCAGGCGATACCACGGCACGAGTTCATCGTAAAGAAGCGCTTTCATCGCGCTTCAGAGTAATCCAGCCGCGGGTCGAATGCACGAGAGCATGACAATCCTCTCGCCAATCCTATTGAACTACGACCTCGGCGCCGGTGACCGCGATCTTGTCCGCTGCCACCTCGGCCTCGGCCCTGGGAACTTCGAACAAGATCTCCTGGGGCACGTTGTCGACCATGTCTTTGGCGGTCTTGAGATCGGCGCCGGTGATCTCTCGGATAGTCTTGATGGTCAGGATCTTCTGTGGCCCGGCCGTCATGAGCACGACCGTGGCCAGGCGCTTGGCCTTGCCGGCGCGATGGTCGGAAAGGCCCGCAGCCGGGGCTGCTCCACCCGGCTGCGCTCCGACTGCGTTGTGATAGGGCCCCTGGCTGATGTGCCGCACCACCGGCGCAGGTCCCAGTCGGAGGTGGCGAATCGCTCGCTCGATCGCATCCTTGCGGCCGGCAAACGAGGTTCGCATGTCATCGATACGCTTCGGTAATTCAACCAGAATTTCGGCCGAAGCGGCAATGTCGATGGGCAGCTCGAGGTGAATCAGGTTGGGCGCGTCGAGCGGCTCGTGCCAGGGCTGCTCGAACGAGACCAGCACGGCAGCCGAGAACATGTCGAGATGGGCGAGCAGCGCCCTGCGTTCGTCGTCGTGGGGCTTGCGGGCGAGAAACAGGACCGGAACATCGGCCGACGAGGTCCGATCGTCGAGTACGGCACGCCGGTAGAGATGATAGCGCAGACTTTCGATGTACGGGCCCATGTCCAGGGGCAGCGATTCGCGCCGGTTGGCGGCGTCGGGAAAGGTGTCGCGGACCATCTGGTAGAGCACCCGATGGGGATGGTCGGGTTGTGGGTGCCAGCGCCATATCGGCGGCCTGGCGCCGTGGCCATACGGCCACAGCGCCGAGGGATGGGACAGGATGTCCACGCCGTCGCTGCCGGCGAGATATCCGGTGGCATCGTCATTGTTGCGGTAGAGGAGATAGGCCAGGATCAGCGCTACGCGAAACCCGCGACCGTGCAGCGATACCGGGACGATCGGCAAAAGAGCGACTGAGGACAGCGGCTCGAGGCGAGCGCGCGCGGCATCGATGGCGGTGGCGATGAGCTCCTCGAAGACTCGTACCAGCACCGGGCTGTGCTGATACGGATAGATCTTGCACCATTCCTCGATCGCCACATCCATCTTGCCGAGGCGTTTTTCGAGGTAGCGGGCCAGATTGACGACGTCTTGCGAGGCGCGCTTGTGGTCGGCAGTCTTGAGGTTGGCATCGAAGGCGCGCAGGGTGCGGAACAGCTCGAGGTCGGTCATGGCGGGCGCCATGGCGGCCAGATAGGTCAGAGTCCGGGGCAGCCCAACCGAAGTCCGGATGCCCTCGGCAATGGTCCAGATTGCCAGCTCGGCGGCAGCCGCGGCGAAATTTTCCATCTGTTTGACCTTGGCCACTGGCTTGCCAGACTTGGTCTTCTTGGGATTGCGTGCGGCGTCGTGGCAGGCGAGATAGGCCCGAAATACGTCGGACGGGTAGTCTTTCGGTTTGTAGTCGCGATAGTTGGCAAAGGCGATGGCGCCGATTGCTTTTTCCCGCGGGGTATGGCAGCGAAAGCGCAGGGTGCGAAAGACGCGCTTGACCCAGCGCCGGTACTTGATGACCCGATAGTCCGACAGCTCGGCGAGCTGGGCCCGGAAGATGCGCTCGCCGCGGTGGGAGTGACGGGTCGCGAACAGGGTATGCCAGAAGCGAAAATAATTGGGCGCCGAGGTATCGAGCAGATGCCTGGTCAATTCTTCGAGGAATGTGCCGTCGGCTTGCTCGAGTGCGCGCATGGCCAGCTCGACCAGCTGGGCATTGAGGATGCGCCCGTCGGCCAGTTGCTGGCGCGCCCAGGAAACGACTCGCTCCCAGCCCTCTACCCGGATGGCCAACTCGTAGATACGCAGGGCATCCTCGACCGCGTCGGCGCTCTCGAAGCGTTCCGATGCCCACAGCGCTTTGAGAGCGCGCTCGATGTCTATGTCTTTCCACTGGCGGCGGACTTTGGCGTAGTTGTTCGGCATGCTCGTACCTGCCGGCCGCGCGCGCCGGCGTTGCCACTGCAGTGCGCAGGGGGGTCGGAAAAAAAAAGCTCCGATTCGAACGTCCGAAAATTGGAATCAGCCAACAGGAAGGACGCTCTGGCGGAGCAGTGGCTAGGATACGGTGGTACGAGCTCGATCGTCAAGCTGCGGTGGACAAAGCCCTTCTTGTGCCCGGCGCGCCGAGCACTCTGTGCTTCGATGTCGGGCCAGAACACGTCGGACCACAGGCCTGGCAAGAGATGCGTCGTCTGAGCCGCGAGCGATGCGTTTCTGTTCAGGTCCGGGCAGCGGACTGGTGGTTGGACGCTGAGGCGCCGTCATTCTCGTTGCGCGCGTTCTCGGTAGCGTTCTTTCACCTTGCGGCCGCGCCGCTCCATGAGCGGCATCAACGCCTTGCGGAGTCGCGGGGCCAGATAACCGAGGGTGGCCAGATAACCCGAAATGCGTGGCACTGTGCGCTCGACTTTGCCGTCGGCCGCGCAGTTCAGGACCAGACTGGCGATGTCGTCGGCCGTGCTCATCGGCTGTGAAAACACGATATCGGGCACCTCGTCGATGACGCCCAGGATGAAGTTGGTCTCGACCGGACCCGGTGATACCGCAGATACACTGATGCCAGTGCCTTCGAGTTCTTGGGCCAGGGCGAAGGTGAAGACGCGCAGTGCGAACTTGGTCGCCGAGTACACGGCCTCGTCTGCCAGGGGGATGCGGCCCGAAATGGACGCGACATTGACGATGGCGCCGCCGCCGGCGCGGCGCAGATAATCGACTGCGAGCCGGGACAGGATGATCGGTGCGGTGAGATTGACTGCGACCACCTGAGCCAGTTCTTCGGCCGGATAGGTCTCGACCGGGCCGCGGCGATTGTACCCGGCATTGTTGACCACGACGTGGACGGCACCAAACTCGGCGTGCGCCCGGGCGAGCAGTCTTGCACAGGCGTCGCGATCGGCGACGTCGGTGGCCACGGCCAGCGCGGTAGTGCCCGCCTGGCGCAGTTCTTCGGCAATTGCCTGGAGGCCGTCGAGCCCGCGCGCGGCCAACACGACCCGGGCCCCCTCGGCCGCGAATTGCCGGGCTGCGGCCGCACCAATGCCAGCCGACGCGCCGGTGATGACAACAACTTTATCGGTAAATCTGCGCTTCATGAGCAACCTCTGAATTCTGTGCAGTCTATGACCTGTCAGGTCCACATGGAAGCCCGGGATACGGCTGTGCGCAAGTCCGCGGCACGGTCATGCACTCGTTGTCGGTCGAATCGGCGCCGGGACCCCGGTGTTATGTTGGGCAGTTGCAGAGTAGGCACTGGTTTTTTGCTCGAGGCGGCGTGGAGGGGCTCAGTGTCATGTTGCGCAGTGCAGAGTGGGGAACGCCTCCGTCTCGGCTTCGCCGTCGGCGTTTCCTTCCGTCCCTGCGGGCCGGACCTGTCGCGACCAGGGTTAAGGCTGGACCTGTCGCGACCAGGGTTAAGGCTGGATCTGTCGCCAGTTCTCGATATTGGCCCCAATAGGCTCGCAAACAATACCAGTGCCGATCCATGTTCGGGATTCTTATCATGGACCTCAAGTTTTTACCGAGATGCGCGATCGAGTGGGAACTGTCGAATTCGGATGAACGTGGCTTGCTCGCGTGGCAGCAGGGGGAACGCTGCGGCTGCGTGCGATGCCGGCCCGAAATTTCCGCCTGTCCAGCGCAATGAGTTCTCGGGGAGAGATATGAGTCCACGATCGCAACTATTCGTCGTCGCTCTTGCATTCGGAGCCGTGTTGGCATGCTCGGGTGACAATGCAGCGCCTGCTGATCAAATGGATGCCGGTTGCCCGACTGGCTTCACCCAATGCGGTGCCCAATGCGTGAATCTCGACCGGGACAACACCCACTGCGGCCGTTGTAGCAACAGCTGTGGCGCCGGATCTCTGTGCGACGGCACCGGCCAATGTGCCCTCACCTGCCAACAGAATTTCACCGATTGCAACGGCGCCTGTATGAATCTCGAAAAAGACCGGGATAACTGCGGAACCTGTGGAGTCGTGTGCGCCGCAGGTCAGGTGTGTTCGGCCGGCGTATGTGCACTGTCGTGTCAATTCGGTCTCACTGACTGCAATGGCACCTGTGTCGATGTGCAATCAGACGAGGCCAATTGCGGAGCGTGCGGGGTGAGTTGTGGTGCCGGTGAGGTGTGCAACGGGTCGGGCACGTGCCAGCTATCGTGTCAGACGGGCTTGACCGATTGCAGTGGAACCTGTGTGAATACCAATTCGGATCGGGCCAACTGTGGCGCGTGCGGGGTGAGTTGTGGTGTCGGTGAGGTGTGCAACGGGTCTGGCACGTGCCAGCTGTCGTGCCAGACGGGCTTGACCGACTGCAGTGGAACCTGCGTGAATACCAATTCGGATCGAGCCAATTGTGGCGGCTGCGGGGTGAGTTGTAGTGCCGGGGAGGTATGTAATGGGTCGGGCACGTGCGAGCTGTCGTGCCAGACGGGCTTGACCGACTGCAGTGGAACCTGCGTGGATACCAATTCGGATCGAGCCCATTGTGGCGGCTGCGGGGTGAGTTGTAGTGCCGGGGAGGTATGTAACGGATCGGGCACGTGCCAGCTGTCTTGTCAGTCGAGCTTGACCGACTGCAGTGGAACCTGCGTGGATACCAATTCGGATCGAGCCAACTGTGGCGCGTGCGGGGTTACCTGCGCAGACGGTGAGATCTGTGACGGCGCTGGCACGTGCCAGCTGTCGTGCCAGGCCGGCTTGACCGACTGCAGTGGAACCTGTGCCAATACCCAGTCCGATGAGGCCAATTGCGGCGGCTGTGGCGTGACCTGCAATGCCGGCGAACTGTGCGAGAGCGGCACGTGTACGGCCCCGGTTGTCGCCACGTACGCCGGCTCACTCACCCCTGAAAACGGACGCTGGAACTATAACAACACGGTCGGCTTGCCGGGTGCAGAAGCGCTGTGCGCCAGTACCTTTGCGGGATCGTCTGTGTGCAGCGTGACCCAGCTGCAGACCGCTGCAGCTGCCGGTGAGCTGGTTGGAGCGACCGATACCGCTGGCACCCAGGTCAACAGCTTCTGGGCAGAAGACCCGGGCACGGCCAATAACCGCAGGTGTTTCAACGGCACTCCGTGGGACTACCAGACCGCGCACTTCGGTCTTTTTGGCAATTCTGTTGCCCTGAATAACGCCACGGGCGCATTGGGTGGAATAGCGGTCTCTGGCTGCAACTCCGGCAGCCACTGGGTGGCGTGCTGTTTTTAGCCCTACTTGATTGGGAATGTTTCAGTGCCAGAATGAGCGAGGATGGCCAGCTGCCGGGCGTTTCGAGAACCGGAGCGCAGTTTATTGAAATCAATGAGCACCGGAAGCGCAGAAACAACACAGCAGATGGCCACCGCAGCCATTCTGGTGCGAAACAGGCCTAATCGAGTAGGGTTAGTGCCGGACCGGTCTCACTGGATCGATTACATCGGCGCTGCGCTGGTGACGCTCTGCCTGGGACTGGCTGGATGCCAGCGCGGTGATGCGCAATGTCTCCGCGTCGTCGGCGGCCTGTGTTTGCTGCACAGACTGGCTGGCGACGCCGAGGGCGGCGAACTGGGCTTTCGCTTTGCTCCGCCACGCGATGCGACCGGCGACGGAATCGCCGATATCGCTGCTGGGGCGCGATTTACCGCGATCGGAACCAGTCAGAGCGGCGAGACCTCGGTCTGGTCGGGAGCCGATGCCCAGCGTGTGTTGCGCTGGCAGGGGGATGCGCTCGACGGTCTGTTCGGCCATGCTGCGATCCTGATCCCCGATGTCGACGGCGATGGTCTGGCCGACCTGGTCGCAGCAGCGCCGACTGCAACCATTGCCGGCGCGCAGCGCGGTGTGGTGACCGCCCGATCGCCCAGGAGCGGGCGAATCCTGTGGAGTGTCGTTGGCGAGCGCGGAGAGGCCCTGGGCTGGGATCTGGCCATTGCCGGCGACCACACCGGCGACGGGTTGAGCGATCTATTCGTCGGGGCCCCGGGCGCCGACAGCGGCAAGGTCTATCTGATCAGTGGTCGCGATGGCCGCATCGTGCGGGTCTATTCATCTGCGCGCACAAACGATAGTTTTGGCTGGTATGTGGCTGCTGTGGCGGATATGGATGGCGACACCTCGACCGATCTGGTGGTCGGCTCACCGCTCGCGGCCGCGCCAGGACGGGGTCAGGTGGGCGCAGCGGCAGTGATCTCCTCGGCCCGTGGCGCTGTGCTTCGCGAATGGTGGGGAACGACACCGGGCAGCCTGTTTGGCGAGGTGGTGTGCGGAATCGGCGACCTCGACAGTGACGGCACTGCAGAAATCGCGATTTCTGCGCCGCACACCGATGCGCAGAGCGGGGTTCGGCAGGGTGAGGTGTTTGTCTATTCAGGAGCCACCGGGGCCGTCATACACCACTTCAAGGGCCGACAGATCGGCGAGCTCTACGGCCGCATGGTAGCGCGCGCCGGCGATTTCGACGGCGATGGCGGCGAGGATCTGGCCATTTCTGCACCGTGGTATCGAGCCGGCACCATGAACCGGGCCGGCCGCATGGAGATCCGCTCCGGGCGCACTGGCTCGGTGCTGGCCGCGCTGACCGGCGATGGACCCCGGCGCTGGCTGGGCTGGCATATCGCCCGGGCCGCGAACATCGGCGCGACCGGTCGGCCGGGTCTTTTGGTGTCTTCGTTGCGCAGCCGGGAAAACGCCCTGGCCGGAGCGGGCGCTATCGAGATCTACGCGTACCAGCGCGCGCATTGAGTCATTGTCTGCACTACGGCACGGAGAGCTGAGCGGCGCGGCGCATGGACATGAGGAATACGCGTAACTGGTTTTTTTGCGCATGGCTCAGCGCCTCGAACTCGAGACGGACGTGTTCGGCATCGCCGCCGTGAGCGCGAATGGCCACGTCCACGACCGGTGCCCGACCGTCGTGAAAATACGGTGATGAATGGGCCAGGCCCCACAGTCGCCGGGTCATGTACGCCGACCGGGGTACACCGTCATGGACATGGCGAGCGGCGTTGTCGGCGCCCATATCATGACGCTTGAGGTCGCTGAACAGCCACACGGGATATCCGCCCATGGCGCTATCGTAGCTAATGCGCGGCGGCTCAGCCCGGGTCGAAAGATCGACCGTATACGAGTTGCCGCGGTCATCCACGGTGGTAAAGCGAGGATCTTTGAGGACCAAAAAGGGCCTGTGACAGGACGCGCATCCGAGCTCATCAAAGATGAGACGCCCGCGACTCCACGCCTCGTGAAAGCGAATGGGTGGCGGAGGCAAGAGACCTTCGGCAGCCTCTTCGAGGTTGTACTCGGTATCAGGTGGTCCGTGAATGGGCAGCGCTTGTGCGGCCAGATATACGATGAGAGCAGTCATCTGGCCGCGAGTGAACTCGGCAGAACGGTCTCGCTCGCTGGTGATGCCGAAATGTACGCGCAACGAGTCGGCCACAAACTCGCGCAGAGTTGCAACGTTGCCCTTCCAGCCAAAGGGGCGGATGATCAGGTCGGCGTCCACGCCCTCGACCGCAGAGGCATCCAGTGAGCCGTTTTTGTCGGCGCGCAACACGCCAAACCCGACACCTTTGCTCGCCAGAGTTCGCTCGACAGTGCGTCCTGTGCGCCTGGCCGTGGCGATGAGCTCGCGGCGAATCGCGGCCAGGTCATCGGTCATCTCTCGGGCCAGGGCCTGCACCACACCAACCCCGTGAAGCGGGGGAGGGTTGCGCGCATCGGCACTATCCGGGCGATCGCCGTCGCCCAGCAGCAAGCTGTTGTCCTGCACCGCGCCCGCACCGGCCGGGCCGCCCCGCCAGTGACACGACGTGCAGGAGATGGTTTCGGGACCACCGGACGCGCCTCTATGGACCCGGCGAAAGGGCGATTGCCCGGCTTCCATGCCAGAGCGCGCCCGATCATCGCCCAGTCCATCGGCAAAGCTGAATTCGTGCTCGAACAGAATTCGGCCGGCTTCGTACAGTTCGGCAAAGCACACCCGGCCCGCGACAATGTCATGTTGCGGCGCAATCGCGGCGGTCAGGGTACGGATATGGCCCGGGGTGGCGGCCTCGCGGAGGCGTAAATACCGCCGCAGAGCGGCCCGGCGATGGGCCTGGCGTGCGCCAGCCAGGCCCATTGGGTGTTCGGACACGGTTTCGAACGGAGCGCAGCGAGGATCCGCTGGTGGCTCGTCCGATTGTGCGTTGGCGCTGGCAGAACCGCGGCATCCGGCCGAGAGCGTGGTGGCGACCGCCGCCGCGGCGACCCCGATCAAGATGAAATTTCGGCTCATCGCATACATGATTGCGCACCGTCACGGAGCGGCCAGTTTGTCGATGCGCGACAGGGATAGCAGGAATACCCGCAAACACGCCCGTTCTGACTCGGTGAGGGCCAGATAGCGATTGCGCGCCGCGCTGGCCTCGCCGCCGTGCAGGCGAATGGCGTCGTGTACAGTGGGCGCGCGACCGTCGTGTAGGTAGGGCGCTGTTTCGGCCAGCCCCCACAGCGGCCGGGTCAGGAATACCGAGCCTGCCACGCCACCTTGTCGTCGCCTTGTGGCCAGCTTCTCTCCCATGTCATGACGCCGCAGGTCGCTGAACAGGCGCACGTGATAGGCGGTCTTGCCGCCGTCGCGCGGCTCGATTTTTGGATGCTCGCCGTCGTGGGCCACATTGACGCGGATGGGCGGCCGGCTGGCATAACGGGGCTCGGCCGGACGAATCTCGATGGTGGGATCGTGCAGGACGAGCGATCGCCGGTGGCATTCGGCGCAGCCGAGCCGGTCGAAAATGGCACTGCCGCGGGCGAATTTGTCGAGCAAGCCCGGATCCCGGGGCGGGCGAATCACTGGAATTTCGAGCTGGGAGAGGTAGGCGACCATGGTTGTGAGCATTCCGGCGTCGATCTCCAGGGACACCCCGTCGCGGTCGACATCGTGCCACGGGCCGTCGCCGTAGTCGTCGCGGGTCAATTCGCGGCCGCGGATCAGCTCCTGGATGCGGCTGGACACCACACCCAGGTGAATGCGAAACGACTCCTCGCTCATGCCGCGAATCGTGGCTTGATGACCTTTCCAGCCAAATGGGCGGATCACGAGATCGCGGTCGACACCGCGGACGCCGCTCATATCGAGCTGGTCATCGGCAGTTATGCGGACCACACCAAAGGACACTCCCTTGCTGGACAGTTGCACCTCGACCACGCTATCGACCACTGCTGCGCGCTGTCTGGCCGCGGCCAACTGGCTGGTCAGCTCGCCGGTCATCTCGATGGCCAGCGCCTGGACCGGACCGAGCCCGAGCAGATGAGGCGCGTTGCGTTCGTCGGCTGTGTGCGTGCTGGTGCCGTCTCCCAGCAAGAATGCGTTCTGCGTGTTGGTTCCGGCCCCGTCGGGACCGCCCTTGAAATGGCACGTGGCGCAGCTGTACGAGTCCGGGCCGCCGAATCCACCCCGGTGTATCCGGCGCATATTGGGACGCGGCCGGGCGCCGGCGTTGGCCGGGGCCTGCAGGCCATTGCCCAGGCCGTCGTCGACCCGGAACTCGTACTCGAAGAGTTCATCGCCCACCACGAAGAGTGCCTCGAGACCAAACCGACGCCTGTCGTGCATATCCTGGGTGAGGGTGGCGTGCTCGATGCCCTCACCCGGATCGAGAGCGTCGAACATGCGATCGAAGAAGCGACGCCGGTGCAGGTCGACGGCCTCGGCCAGCTGCTCGGTCAGTGTGTGATTGTCGGGAATGGAGACAGATACGTCGGGTAGGCGAGGTCGCGGCGCGCGGCGTCTTTGCGCGTCGGCTCGGTCGGCAGCGCAGCCCGCGAGGCACAGAGCCATGCCAGCCAGGATGAGCGACAATCGCTGAGGTGACCGTGCCACCAGCGATAACGGTGAGAATGAGCGGTCCATCGAATCGCGACCAGCCAGCTTTATCGCCTATCAGTATAAACCAAAACTCGACCGGTATTCCAGACTTGCTGTCAGCATCGCCCTCCAATCAGCAGCAATCTGTCGCAGGTTGAGCTGGTTTTGGCCGATTGTCTCAAAATCGAGACCGAGACTGAAGACCGAAAGGTCGGTGCGGCCGGGGATCAGGCGCGCTCCATATAAACCCGCGGCGTGACCCAGTCCAGCGCTTGAAAGCGCGGTGAAACGCACTGGACTCGGAATAGCCCAGCTCATGAGCGACCGCTGCGATACTCGTCGAGCCGGTCAAGAGGGCCAGTGCGCGTTCGCGGCGAACCTGGTCGACGACCTCGTGCATCGTGCAGCCCTCGCGCCGGAGATGGCGCTGCAGTGTGCGGGCACTGGTAGCCATGCTGTCCGCCGCTCTGGCCAAACTCACCTTGCCGTGGGCCAGAGACCTGCGCATGATGGAGTCGTGCCGGCCGCGCCATTTCGCCCTGTCCGATTTTTCGTATTGGCCCTCGGACGCCGCCATCCTCAAATGGCACGCTCTGCGCCGTGCCCGCGCCCGGCGTTTGCTGTCGAATTCGGACTGACCGGGGCCAGACAGAAACCCACTGGCCGTGGCTCGGACAGGGCGTTTCTGTGCGGCAGTTACATGCAGGTGTGCACGTAGTCGCGCCGCTCTTTGCGAAACTGGCCCGAGTCGCTCAACCAGTAATCGAGACAGAGTGTCTGGTGGTTGTTGCCCGAGCCGGCCGGCCGTTTGATCGGCGCGATGGCCGAGCATTCGAATACTGTGACGACCAGGTCGGCGCCGCCATCGCCATCGCGATCCATGCCCATCCACGGCTGTGATTGGCTGTTGTCGCCAGGCGATGGCAACTGCTTGTTGTCGGTGATGAGCTGCGCCTGGGCCGGATCGACGTCGATGCCAAAGGCGGCGATGGAAAACAAGAGACCGCGTCGCGAGCCCGTGGCGACCCGGTCGATGTAGTCATAGGTGAAATCAAAGGCAGTATCTGAATCGCAGGGGTTGGACTGACTCGACCCGACCCAGGTCACGCGCAGGCGGCCGATGTAATGCCGGTCGAAGTCGAACAATGTCGCCGTGTCTCCGACTAGCGGCGGGCGGCCGTAACACACGCCGCGGTTCTTTTCGGAAAATGGCATGGGGCAGAGAAGGACGGGCGCTCGACGGGACAGGCGCGGGCGTTCCACCCGCACGACCTTGCCGGCACGCCTTTCTTCGGCCCTTGCGCTGTGGGTCGAACTCGGGCTGCCACCAGCGACCACCAGCGCAATCGCAAGCGTCCACAAAAGGGTCCGGGCGAGCGAGGTCACGCCGGCATTATACTATTCCGATTGGCGCGGAGCATGAACTCGGCAAGACTTGTGGTAATGAAACCCTCCATGCGAAAGCGACGCATTTGTCTGTACGTGGCGGGCTCTCCAGCAGGTCCGGTACGCCAGGAGTTCGGCACCTACGTGGATTGGTTTGGTCGACTTTTCGCCGAGCACGACCACGAGATCGACGTTTTTGACGGAACCACCGGCCGCTTGCCCGATGGACCGGGCCAGCCCGACGCCATCGTAATCACCGGCTCGCCCGCCTCGGTCCGCGCTTCAGAGCCGTGGATGGAAGCCTCGATCGAACTCATCCGCAGGGCCTATCAATCGGCCACTCCGCTGCTCGGCGTGTGCTTTGGCCACCAGCTCATCGGCGCGGCATTCGGCGGTTCGGTGATCCGCAACCCGCATGGCTGGCAGCTGTGCTCGCGCACCATCTCGGTGCTGGAACAGGGCCGAGACGACCCGCTCTTTGCCGGGTTGCCGGACCAGATCGAGGTCAATCTCAGCCACGAGGACGTGATTGCCGAAGACTCTCTGTCGCCGGCCAATGGCATCGAGGTCCTGGCCGGCAACGACAGGGCCTCGGTACTCGCCCTCAGAGCCGGCCCACACGTGCGCGGCGTCCAGTTCCATCCCGAATTTTCGGGCGCGGTCACCCGCGCCTATATCGAACAGCGCCGTCCGATTCTGACCGCCGAATCAGCACAGCGAAACGCACCCGAGGACCATCCCGACCGGCTTCTTACCCAGGTCAGCGACAGCCCGCACGGCGAGAGAGTGTTTCACAACTTCATCGAGCACTTCATTCGTTGACCCGATTCTCGGCCGATCCCGGTCGGTGAATCATCCGATTCCCCGGGGGTGGAACCAGCCCGGCACCTCGCTCGATGCCGGCGCCATTGCTCGACGTGGTGGCCGGGGCGCGGTGATTCTGTTAGGTTGACCGCTGAGCCCATTATGGCATCGGCTCTATGGCATACCCGGCAGGCGGCGCGCAAATTACTCGACGCCGAGCAGGGCACGATTTACCGGGACGCGCCCCACCGGGTTGCGCTTTTGTATCCCAGTCCGTACCGCGCGGCCATGTCGTCGCTCGGTTACCAGACCATCTACCGGCAACTCAATGGCGAGCCCGGGGTTGCCGCCGATCGCGCCACACTGCCCGACGACGTTGCCGGCTACCGGGCGCGGGGCATTCCCCTGTTCACGCTCGAACGCGCGATCCCGGTCGGGAACTATCCCATCCTGGCTTTTTCTGTCGCCTACGAGCTCGAGATCGCCGGACTCATCGACTGTCTGGACCTCGCCGGTGTGCCCGCCCTGGCCGCGCAGCGGACCTGGGATCATCCGCTGGTCATCGCCGGCGGGCCGCTGACGTTTTCCAATCCATCCCCGCTGGCGCCGTTTTGCGACCTGCTTTTGCTGGGCGAGGCCGAACAGACCCTGCTCGATCTGATCCGCGAGGCGGTTGCGCTCGGCTTCGAGCGCCGGGCCCTGCGGGCATTGATCGACCGGTTTGCCGGCCGGTCCGGTTTTTATGTGCCCGAACACGATCGCGGCCAGGTGCCGCCGATCGCTGCCGCGGACGATTCGCTTTTGCCCGCTCGCTCGCAGATCATCACGCCCAACACCGAGCTGCGCTCGATGTACCTGACCGAGGCCGCGCGCGGGTGCAGCCGGGGTTGTACCTACTGTGTGATGCGGCGTTCGACCAACGGCGGCATGCGGGTCATCGAGCCCGACCGCATTGTCGAACTGATTCCGGCCGAGGCCAGGCGGGTCGGTCTAGTCGGTGCAGCGGTCACCGATCATCCGCGCATTAACGAGATCGTGCGCCGTGTGCTCGAGCGCGGCTGCGAGGTCGGAATTTCGTCGTTGCGCGCCGACAAGCTCACCGACGAGCTGGTCGGCCTGCTCTCGGCCGGGGGCTATCGCACCCTCACGGTGGCCGCCGACGGGGCCAGCCAGCGCATGCGTCGCCTCATCGAACGGCGCACCGACGAGAGCCATCTTGTGCGCTCGGCCGAGCTGGCCAAAAAGCACGGCATGCACACACTCAAGCTGTACTTGATGGTCGGCGTGCCCGGTGAGACCGACCGCGACATCGACGAGCTGATCCTCTTTGCGCGCGAACTGGTGCGCATTCATCCGCGTATTGCCATCGGGGTGGCTCCGTTCGTGGCCAAGCGCAACACGCCGCTCGACGGCAGTGAATTTGCCGGCATCCGCGTGGTCGACTCCCGTCTCGACCGGCTCCGTCGCGGCCTGCGCGGCAAGGTGACGGTCAGGCCGACATCGGCGCGCTGGGCCTGGGTCGAGTACATGCTGGCCCAGTCGGGTCCCGAGGCGGGTCTTGCGGTGCTCGATGCCCACCGCAAGGGGGGTCGGTTTGGCGATTACAAACGCGCCTTTGCGGCCCGGGGTGTCGAGCCGACCGGGCCGGTTGCGCGGGTGCCCTCGACCTCCGAGCTCATCGCCTTGCGCCGGGCCAGGCGGCAAGCCGAGCCGGTCAAGCGGGCCCGGGCATGAGACCCAAGGTCGTCATCAGCGGAGGTCACGGTCTGCTCGGCGCTGCGCTGTGCCGCGCATTTGCCGATTGGCGGGTGATCGCGCCGGCGTCCCGGGTGTTCGACATCACCCGGGCGGATGCTGTCGAACAGCTCATCGCGCGCGAAAAGCCCCGGCTGGTCATTCACAGTGCTGCCATGACTCACGTCGATCAGTGCGAACGAGAGCCCGAGCGGGCGTATCGGATCAATCGGGAGGGAACCCGCAACCTGGCCGATTGCGCCCGGCGCCACGGTGCCCGGCTGGTCGCCATATCGACCGACTATGTATTTTCCGGCGACGCTGGCCGGCCCTATGGCGAAGACGACGAGCCCGGGCCGCGCAGCGTGTACGGGGCCAGCAAGCTGGCTGCAGAAGAAGCCTGTGCCCGGTTCTGCCCCGATCACGTCATCGCCCGGGTTTCGTGGCTATTCGGTCCGGGGCGGACCTGTTTTGTCGACTCTGTGGTCGCCTGGGGGCAAAACCGCGACGACGCCACTGCAGTGCGGGTGGCCGCAGATCAGAAAAGCGTTCCGAGCTCGACGCGCAGCGTGGCCCGGGCCGTGCGTGCGATTGCCGAATCGTCGCATCGCGGGGTATTTCACATCGCCAGCCCGGACGGCTGCAGCCGGTACGAGCTGGCCCGCGCCGTGTTCGACATACTCGATCTGCCGCGCCAGCTCGAGCCGTGTGCCATGGCCGATTTTTCCACGCCAGCCCAACGGCCGCGCGATTCGCGTCTGGCCAGTCGCCGACTGGCCGAGCTCGGCGTCGAGGCCATGCCGCCGTGGCGCGACGAGTTGGCCGCATATCTGGCCAGTGCGTACCGCCATTGACAGAGTCGGCCGAGACCCGGGCCGGCAGCACCAGCGGCATCCACGGCTCGCCGGTCCGCCCGCTTTGCGTTTGCGCGCCGAGGCTATATCCTACCATGACCGGTAGAGTACACTCCGGGCAGCGGACATGAGCAACTGGTCAAGATACTGGATGGCGGGCGCATTGCTGATCGCGCTCGGCGGATGTAGCGATGTCCTGGGCATCGGGGTCGTGGTTGCTCCTGATGATGCGGGCATGACTGCCTGCGGCCCCCGGGCCTGCGACGAGTTCGCTCGCTGCGTCGATCCGACCAGCTCGACTCCTTGCCAGTGCAATCCCGGGTACCAGGGCGATGGATTTGTCTGCCAGGACATCGACGAGTGCGCTGTATCGACCCACGGTTGCGACCTCGACGCCACCTGTACCAATACGCCTGGCGGGTTTTCCTGCGCCTGCAACCCGGGTTATGTCGGCGATGGCACTGTGTGCGCCCGGCCGGCCTCGTGTGCTGCTCTGCGCGCCGCCGGGTCGGCCAGCTCGACCGGCGTCTACCCGCTCGATCCCGACGGTGACGGCCCGCTGGCCCCGTTCGATGCGTGGTGTGATATGGACGCTGATGGCGGCGGCTGGACCCTGGTCGCCTCGGTGGTCAACGACAGCACCAGGCGCTGGAATGGCCTCGATGTCTGGACCGGCGACACGGTGTTCGGCACCATTGCTGACCGCACGGTGAGCGACTTCAAGTCGCTCGCCTTTGCCCGGGTTCGCGGCAGCGATTTTTTGGTCCGCACGGTCGACTACGCGTTTGCCTTTCACGAGCTGATTCCCGACACTGACCTGGCCTCCTTTATCCAGGGCGCGTTTCCCGACCAATGCAATGTCACCTACCAGCGCTCGGCGCCCGACTGGCACGAGGGACTCACCGATGACCAGGCCTCGGTGCTCGGCTTTCTCGTACGGCCTCTTGACAGCAATGCTGCCTGTTTTCCGAACGGCAACGAGAATGCTCTGATCGGCCTCAACCTCGCTTCTTGCTGCTGGGCCGGCGGCCTGGGCAACACTCCTGCCGGCCAGGCCGAGTGGTCCACTCACGACCTGTCCTTGCTGACCCGCGATCGTCTGATTGTCGAGCCCTGCACGGCCGGCGTTTATCCCTGCAACGACAACGGCGTGATCATCCCGCAGGGCTCATTTTGCTACAACACGTTGTGCAAGGTTGCCTATGCCGAGGTCTACCTCCGTTGAGCGCGCTAGCCCCGACCGGACGGTTGCGTTTCAACGCCAATGATGACTGTGCGTCAATACGAAGTCCATTGGTTTGTCGATCCCTACCACGACGTTTTCAGCAGCCTGCTAAGGGCATTCGGGAAAAATCGTTTTCCCGAATCTGCGTGTGTCCCGGCCGAGAGCGGTGATTTGCCGTTCCCCCGTCGAATTCATTGGTGCGAAACCCATAGGTCGTAGATTTCTACTTCGCCGTAGGCGCTGGGAGCATCGCCCCTGCTGGGATTCGACTGGGTATAGCACCCGGCTTTGAAATAGCAGCCCGACGTGTTGGCCGCAGAGGCGCTATACGTCCAGAACACATTGTTCATGTCGTTGTAATAGACGTCGATGACGCCATCGTGAGCCACAAATTTCACTTCAAAAACATCTCCCAGATTGTAGTTTGAGGTTAGGGTGGGGCCGTCCTTTCCGTCCAGTTCTAAGAAGAGTTTCTTGTTCTCCAGCCTGAAGACAATTACGTCGTCGCTGGAGTCGTGGATCTGTCCTGCTACGACATGCCTCTTGACATCTGGAAGGTGGGTGATGGCCTGCTTGATGTACATGGTATGAGTACCCGAATTTGTCGACCAACTCGCCTTGGGCTTGGTGCCGGAGTAGCCGCGCTCCATCTCTCGGAGTTCTGATCTCGGGTAGCTCGAGTTAGGAGTCGTAGTGCCCCCCGCATGGGCTCGAAAAACCACAGCAGTTGCTGCGTCATTTAGGTGAAAATAGGTGTCGTGTTGATAGGTTTCTAATTCAGGCTGATAGACATCTTTGGGGTTGTCGGGATCGTAGCTTTCCGGGATCGGAAGCGTAAGTTCCCATACGCTAAGGTCGAGAAGACTGCTCGGATAGCCGCCACCGCCACCGCCGTCAGCACCGTATAGTTCGACTTCTGTGATGCTGTTCCAGTTGTTCGATGTGTTGCCAAATCCAGTTATCCGCACATAGCGGGCTTCGACATCCGTGAAATTGTAAGTTTCGAGGTTGAGCGTATTTCCGCTGCTAGATCCATCGAATACCGTTGTGAGGCTTGCAGTAGAGTTGCCCACTCTTATCTTGAAATCTGCTACCCGCTGGTTTCCCTTATACCAGGCTACCTTTATGTTGCCTACGACTTTCGAAGAGCCGAGGTCAAAGGTGATGTACTGTCCGTGACCTAATGCCGACCACCTGGTGGCGAGGCTCCCGTCCAGGGTATTCTGAGGTACATTGCCGTCGTCGTGGCTGGCACTTACGGCGGATACGGATAGCCGGTCAGAGCCACCACCACCCGTCGCGACAACTCCGAACTCGGTATCTGCAGCGTCTAATCGTTCACCGCTAGTACATGATACGGTGACGCCGCTAATGCATGACAATACGATAAAGAGTGCCGATCGCCGGTTTCGCAGCTTCAGCCACTGGCCAAGTAGTACGCGTTTGTTTTTCATGGCAGTTTCGTTTTTCATGGCAGTTCCTTCTGAGTGATCGGTGCCGCTCGAGTCAGCGGCACGTGTGACTTCCAAACGTTCAATGAGCGTGGATGTACGGCTTTCCCACACCCGAAGCGGCTTGGAACCGGGTTGCCTCGTTGTTGGTGAGGCTGGCTCTGAAGAAGGTGATTTCGAAAGCGCTCGTTCGGCAGCCAGAGCGAGCGCGGCAACCGGTCCGCCGAAACGCTGCTGACCGTCTCTCACACCGGCGCAAGCCGGATCGCGATGTGCTCGCGGGCGGGGTGATCAACGGCTCCACACAGACTTCCCACGAGTTGGAACCCGTGGAGCATCCTCTCACGGCACGGACTGGGCTCAGCGAACGGTCAGATTCGAAACGAACTGTGCGGTTCGCGCTGGGGCTTTGTTGCTGATCCGAGCGCGATACCCGCGTGCCTCTCGTTCGCCCTTGTGCACGGAGCCGGGCCGGCCGGGCCCGGTCATCCAATTGGGCTCCACCTCCGTGGTGAGCTCCGAAGCGGTTGTAACCTCAATCTCCAGCGTAGACCTGTTGCGGGTCGTCGTGAGTAGATTGGCAGATTTCTGCTTGATGGAACCGTCGCTGTGAAAAAGTAGGGTAAAAATCGCAGGCGATTCTGCTTCGAGTTGGTCGACGATGCGCACGTCGCTCCCACTCGTCATCGTCACTTCCCGGACGAATCGACGCAATCCGAGTTGATCAGGGTAGGCCGCCGTCGCGTCGCCGACGACGTGCAGGCCGTCACGTCCGAGCTTGTGTATCGTCAGCCCCGTAGCCGCCAGCCGGGCATACGAAGCGCCTTTGAATGCATTGTGCCCGTCCTCGGTAAAGCGCTGACCGCGGTTGTTGATCAGAACCGAGTTGTGTTGGTCGGTGCGTGGGACGCCCGAGTACCCAGAGTCTCCGGTCAGGTATTCACCGTTGGCGAACAAGATAAAGCTGTTTGCATCCGGATGGGCATGACCAGGCGAAAGATGCCAATCTGGGAAACGCGCCTGCCGTTGCACAGTGGCGTAGCCTTCAGGAGGGCCGCATTTGAAAGCGAAGGCGGTTGCCGACGGGGTCCAATCACTCCTGTAAAACACCACGCCGTGATCAGCAAAATGGTGGTACGGCTCGAGTGACTCGATGGGCGCTGCCGGGACATTGGCGTCGTACCAAAGCAGCGACATAAAGCCGTACCACGTGACGTGACCCTGCTCTCGGTAGAACTGCGCGACGCCTTGCGCAGCCGAGTCGCCGAACCAACCGGCCGTGGCATGCAGCAGGTTGTAGTTGCTATGAAGCTTGCCGCCGGGATGGGTACGTTCGTAGTCAGGTGTCTGCCGCGATCGTGTCTGCCCCCCCGAATACGCGTCCGCAAAGTCGAAGACGTTGACTCTGTCTGGCAAAACTACATGGGCCAGGTATTTGTGCATGGCGCGAAACCCGGGACGATCGAATAACTCTTCGCCAGTGAAATGCGCGTGGGCTGTCGTCCATATGACCAGCCACGGAGCAGCGAAAACCCAGTACTCGAACGACTCGTAGAAGTATCCGTCTTTGGAGTACGTATCCAACGAGCGGCCCATGATGGCGCGGGATAGCTTGGCCCATTCGGCGGCCTCGGGCACTTCCCCATAGAGCGCGTACGCGGCGACAGCCAGACCGGCATTGGGGATATAAACGTGGTTTTGACTATAAGCAAACGTTCGCCCCGGTTTGACACGGTAGTGCTTGTAGAGCAATCTCGCCTGACGCACGATTTTGTCGCGGTACTTCTTCCGCTCGACGGGCGTGAACTCATGATAGAGTAAATCGTAACCCCACCCGAGCCCGAAAAGAAGATGGCCGGCGGCTAAGTCCACGTTTGGCTTGCTGTAGGTGTACCCCCAAACGTCGTACGATACGGCCGCGTCCATCCATTTTTTGGCTGCGGCTACGTATTCGGGTTTTTTCTCTATCGCGTGAGCCAGAGCAGCCTCCGCTATGCTGAGACCCACGACGTTCTGCGAACGACGCGCTTGCGCAGGTGGATCGGGTGGCTCGGTGTGCAACGCGCGTAGGTTGTTGAGAACCGAAATCCACATATCTCGGTGCGTGGTTCGGGCTTTTTCTCGAAGGACTCTCAATCCGCTCGCATCGACAAACACGCGCGGGTGCTGACCGACTAGCTCTGGTCTTGGTGACGACCGCTGCGTCTCCATCAGCGCCGACAACGGATGCGGACCGCCTTTTGACGCTCCGTCGCGCGGACCAAGCCACTCGTTGTGGCCTGCAGTTACATCGTCCGCGTTCGAAGCGCTGGCCGCACTCGTATTCGCTGCGCTCGACTCCGTCTGTGGCGACGCCACCCGCTTTGCGCATGAGCCCGTCGAAAACGCGATAGTCAAGACCAGTATACCCGCTGCAGCGGCGGGCTTTGGCAAAGGGTCTAACCGAATGCACCCCACTCGTGACCGTCGTTTGGACTGTACGGATACCGGGATCTTCATTGGATACCTCCGCGGCGCTACCTGTCCCCCGAGCGCTTCTGGCCGGCGCACTGTCGATCAAGCGTGTCAAGCATGGCAGCGCCAGTATGATGAGCGCAAAAACTGTAAACGTTTACCTGTCGTATGTCCAGGCGAAACTTGCTATGCAAACCCACCATTCCATTAGAGCGCCCGTCTTCAGGCGACGGGGTTCGTGCCGGGGATTCTGCGTTCCTTTGACGAACGCTGACATGCCCGCTGCTGTCGTCATGCCTCGCGATTCGCGCGACGACGCTGGTGGCTCAACCGGGGAGGGGAGACCAGATACTTTAAAGTGTCGGCATGCTGGGCGGTGCCGCGGGTAGGTGGGATGGTTGCGACGCCTTGGACACAATCGCCAGGAACGCTCGTGCCCGCTCAGTGAGCCGCTGAGGCTCACCGCCTGCCAAGGCGGTGACATCGACTAAATCCGCACCCACACCCAGCGCGGAGGCACCAGCTTTCAGATATGCACCGGCGTTGTCGAGATTCACCCCGCCAGTGGGAAACAGCTTGACCGTCGGCAGGGGGCCACGCAGGCTCCGCACGTAACCAACACCGCCTACGGCCGAACACGGAAACACTTTGACCATGTCCGCACCGGCCTGCCATGCCGTGATGATCTCCGATGGGGTGAGAGCCCCAGGCATCACTGCGATACCGCGGTTTCGAACCTGCTCCACTAATGCGAGGTTCAGGCCCGGGCTCACAATGAATTGCGCGCCCGCATCCATGCACGCGTCGGCCTCGTCAGGGGTCACCACAGTACCCGCTCCAATGATCGGCCGTTCGTGCTCCGGTGCTCGCTCTGATCTCGCGGCCAATGACCGTATCAGCGACACGGCGTTCGGCACTGTCAAGGTGACCTCGAGTACGCGTATCCCGCCGGCCACGAGAGCGTCAGCGGCCTCGATCGCCAAGGCCTCGGACGGAGCCCGAAGAACCGGAACCAACCGCGTACGTTCCAAGCTCGTCAAAACGCTCTCGCGCGTCATCGTGCGATCCTCGCGCCTTTTCCTTCGATCAGAGCCTTCACCTCATGCAGCCTTGCCATCGTCGTATCGCCAGGCGTCGTCATGGCCAACGCGCCGTGGGCCACACCGCATTCCAGTGCCCACTGCGGGGACGCGCCCGACAGTAGACCATAGATGAAACCCGACGCGAACGAATCTCCTCCCCCGACTCGGTCGAGGATTGCCACATCTCGTTGCGCCACTTCATAGAATTCTCCATCGTGGTAGCAGATTGCACCCCATCCGTTGCAACTCGCGGAATGAGCTGTTCGCAGTGTTGTAGCCACAGTACTGAGCTCGGAATAGGTTTTTACAACCTGCGCGATCATTTGACGGAAGGCTTGCAAAGGCAAATCCCGATACGACTCGTCGACACCATCCAGCTCGAATCCGAGCGCGGCCCGAAAGTCCTCCTCATTGCCGAACAGCACATCCACCAACGGCACGAGTTCGCGGTTGACCTCCTGTGCACGCGCCATGCCCCCGGACTCGCGCCACAACGACGGCCTGTAGTTCAAGTCGTATGACACACAGGCGCCATGACGACGGGCCGCTTCCATGGCCACCCGAGCCGTCTCCGCGCAAGAATCCGAAAGCGCCGCAAAGATACCTCCGGTGTGCAGCCAACGTACGCCTTGCGCAAACAGCTCGTCCCAGTCCACATCGGTCGGCCGCATCTGCGAGACGGCGGTGTGGGCTCGATCCGAGCAGCCCACACCGCCCCGAGGACCAAAGCCGCGTTCGGTGAAGTTCACTCCATTGCGTGCGTTCTTTCCCACGCCGTCGTCTGGTACCCAGATAAGGTGACTGAGGTCAACACCTCCCTGGAGCATCAAGTCTTCCAACAAGCGACCCACTGGATTGTCAACGAGCGCGGTGACAACCGACGTGCGCATTGCAAAACAACGCCGCAGCCCTCGCGCAACATTGTATTCGCCTCCTCCTTCGGAAACACGAAACGACCGAGTCGTATGGATGCGTTCCTCACCGGGGTCAAACCGCAACATGACCTCCCCAAGACTCACCAGATCGAATCGGCATTGGCCGAACTCTTTTATTCTTCGTTTTGCCACGTCCGCTCTCTGTTTGTCTGACGTTGCCGCGCCCATGATGTGCGCCCCGGTTCATGACCCAAAGCCAGGAAGCCAACACACCCCCGACATCTAGCCTGCCGCACTCGACTCGAAATGCGGCGAGTCCATCCTGCCGGATGAAGCCCGGGCTGTCAATAGGAATATGTAAAGGTTTACATTTTTGAGCTAGATCATATGGCATGGACAGGTGAATTCCGGTGTGAGCGAGCTTGCGGAGGGCTCGACGCGAGAGCGTACAACCTCTGTTGAACCACTGGATAAGTACCGCGACCCGCAAGTAAGTGCCCAGTAGGGTCGGTC
The DNA here is from genome assembly GCA_022360315.1 of Pseudomonadota bacterium. Classification (GTDB taxonomy): domain Bacteria; phylum Myxococcota_A; class Polyangia; order Haliangiales; family Haliangiaceae; genus JAKSDA01. The sequence continues at coordinate 4,050 of JAKSDA010000390.1, read as the reverse complement.
CAGCGCGTCGAGGGCAAGGCGTCGAGGAGCGGAGCATAGTGATTCTACGTGACCGACGAGCAACGCAGCTATCGGCGGGCTCATCCTGACGCAGCTCGCCGTCCGCTAAAACGCGCTAAAACGAACCAATCCAACGGGATATCTGCGCGCTGTTTATAGTTTCTGTAAACCTTTACCAATTCCTAATGGGTTACTTCGACATCGGACCATCGAGTGGCTCGCAATGACCCCCTCTGGAGGCTATTTCCTCCTCGATCAAAGGGGGCAACGGGGGCGCTCTCCAGTACCGCGAGCTCGCTACGCTCACACTATGTATACGTTTACATATTTTGTGTTGACAGGCGCGGTCGAGTACTGCAGGGTGATTGCCGACGTCTGTGAGGCAGACTCCTCCACCAAAAATGGGGCTCAGCAAATGTGGATATTGCAGTTGACGTGCATAGGGGAACGCACCTCCCGACAATTCTCGCTAATTGCATTCGCACTGATCGCGGCGGCCGCGCTCAGCATGTTTTGGAGTCCGACTGCGCTAGCGCAGCCCGAACCGAAAGTGCCGCCGGCCCAAGCAGACGAGTCGCCGGTCAAAGCAGACGAGTCTCCGGCCAAAGCAGACGAGTCGCCGGCCGAATCGGAAGGCCCGCGGCCCACGACCGAGGTGCGGGAGGAGATCGACACGCCGACGGATGAGGTGGTCGCGACGGGTGAGGTCATCGTCGTGACAGGAACGCGCAACACTATTCAGAGTTCCATCCAGGAGAAGCGTTTTTCCGACGCGATTGTTGACGCGCTGTCCGCAGACGATATCGGCGACATCCCGGCACTCTCGATCGGCGAAGCGCTCGAAACGCTGCCGGGCGCGGCTTCTCATCGTGAACAAGGCGGTGCGACCGAAATTTCAATTCGGGGCATGGGCCCATACCTTGGCTCCACCGTCATCAATGGTCGTGAGGCGACCAACGGGAGCGGGGACCGCTCGGTCAATTTCAGTCAATTCCCGTCGGAGTTGTTCACCAAGCTCAAGATTTATAAGACCCAAGAAGCCAGCCTGATCGAGGGCGGTGTCTCTGGGCAGATATCTCTCGAAACGCTCAAGCCGTTAGAGTACGGCGAGCGTCGTTTTCAACTCGACGCCAAGGGCAACTATCATCCGGACAACGCTGACATCGACAACAACGCACGGGACTTCGGTCGCCGCATTACGCTGAGCTACATCGATCAGTTCGAGACCAACTGGGTGGGCGATGTGGGGGTTTCGATCGGCTACCAAAAGAGGCTGACAACGAATCCTGAGCAGGAGTTTCGGACGACCAGTAACTGGCGCGCGTGCCGAGTGGACCCGACAAACACCGAAGCAGGGGTGTTTCGCTCTGAAGCCGGCGACTGCGATGATGACTCAGGTAATCTCGACCTGGTAGTCGACCGCGACACCGGGACGGCTCCGGATGCGGATGTCCCGTTCATATTCGTGCCCAGCTCGCGGTCGTATCGACAGAACATTACTGACGACGATCGCGAGTCCGTTTTTGGAGCGCTTCAATGGCGGCCGTTTGACCGGTTGGACATCAATCTCGACGTGCAGCTGTCAGATCGCACCTTCACTGAAGTACGCAATGACCTGGTTTTCGCTGAACAGCGTCACATCACCCCCGGCGTGACGGACCGAACCCTCGAGTCCTCCAGCACCGGTGAGGTTGCGCTGTTCGAGACCCTTGGGCCAATCGAAACCAACAGCACCTACCAGGAGAGGATTGAAGACTACCGCGGTGGGGGGCTAAACGTGAGCTTCAGACCGACCGATCACGTGCGCCTGTCGATCGACGCTTCGTATTCTGACACCAATCGTCGCGAGAACATCGTTCAAACGCGGCTGCGATCCTCAGAGCGCCTATTCACGTCTATCGTGATACCGGGTGCCGGTTCTCGAATCCCGCTTGTGACCGTGAGAGATTTCGACGTAAACAACGCGGATTTGTTTGCGGCACAGGCTCGCACACGAGTCGATCTCGATCAGATGCGCGAGAACACCATCGCGGCAATCCGCGGCGACGTTGAGTTCAAGCCAAAATGGCCGCTTGTGACCACTATCTTGGCCGGCGTTCGCTATTCTGAGCTCGGCTTCAAGAGCTTTCCTCGTGCCAGAGAGACGTTTGACGACTTCGATGACGAGGTGGTCCGAGCCGCAAACGAAGCCTGCCGGAACAAATCGTTTCCGGAAAGTGGTTTCTTGTCTGATCCCAGTGGCGATCAGGCGCTCATCACGAATACAGATGAGGCCGGAAACGTCATCGCTTCCGGCACAGGCAGCAGCTACGCCACATTTCGCCCTCGCTGCCTGGCTCAAGAGCTACTCGGCCGTGTTCCGCAGATTCCAGAAGCGGGCCCGGCGGTCGGAAACATTGACGTCGAAGAACAGACGTTCGCCGCCTATGTCCAGGCAAACTACGTTGGCAAGCTCTTCGGAAAACGTACTGGAGGCAATTTCGGCGTCAGGTTGGTGAACACCGACGTCGACTCGACCGGCTTGCGAACCATTTTCACGACTGTCGAGAACGACGACGACACAATCAGTGTGGTCGAGGATAAGGAGAACTTCTCTTCGGTCGTCGGTGGCGGTGACTATACGGAGTTGTTGCCAAGCGTCAACCTCGTCATGGACCTTGCCGAAGTCCTGCTTGTACGCGGTGCCATCTTCCGCGGCTTGTCTCGGCCGGATCCTGCTGATCTCGGTTTTGGTCGTGTCCTCGCTGTCGACGATTCTGAAGACCTGAGATCGATTGACGACTTGGTCGGCAATGCAAGGGCCCTAGGAAACCCGGACCTGAAGCCGCTGACGTCGTGGAATTTCGACGTCGCGCTCGAGTGGTACCCCAATCGCGACACCATTCTCGCAAGTGGCGCTTATTATAAGCGATTTCTCGGGGGCTTCGAGAACGCGCAGCGTGTCGAGACGTTCGAGATCGACGGGGACCCGTTTGACGCGGATGTGACGACCGCGCGCACAGACAAAAACGCCAGCAATCTAATGGGGTTCGAGCTGAGCGCTGCTCATGCATTGACATACCTGCCAGGCATTTTGCGAGGCTTCGGTGTGAAAGTGAACCTAAACTTGGCGCGTTCCGATTTCGAATTTGAAGACGAGACCTTCGGAGCATCGACGGAGTTTGACGATGGGGGATCCCGAGAGCGGGTCGGAATCGTTCCGGCCGCTAACCTGTTCGGATTCTCAAACTCAGTCTTGTCGGCGCAGTTATACTACCAACTTGCCGGCTTCGATCTTCAAGTCATCTTCAAGCGTCGGAGCGCGTACTTCCAGCAGTTTATCAGCGCACCAGGGATTATCCGCTATGTTGGCAGTAACTCAGTCCTCGAGGCGAGAGCCACGTATCAAATCACGGACAACTTCTCAGTTCGAATCGAGAGCATCAATCTTTTGGACGAGCCTCGAATCCAATACAACCCCACGCCCGACAACCTGGCTGAAGTCAACAGCTACGGACCGCGATTGTTCTTCGGTCTTCGTGCCAAGTTGTGACGACCCGCGACCGGGCTGCGATACCATCATCCTGGAGTTTCACGAAGTACTGGACAGTTCCGTCGCGCTTGTCGCCAGCGTCCACGAGCTGTGCAATCTGGTCGACGACGCTTCATCGGTAGGCCGAATGTCCTCCATGTGGTCGCCTTCTGGAACGTCGCGCAGAAGCACGCTGCCGCCGCCGTGGTTGGCAACGATGATGAGTCTTTGCTCGGTGGGTGGCAGCTGCGCGCCCATCTCTTCGGCGGCCGAGCCGTCGCTGCGAACGACATCGCGCTTGCTACACCAATGGCTGTACCTCGCGCCGCCTGATCGAAAAAGTGACCACACCCTGTCAAAGCATTTGTGATGGCAACAATCCCAACCATGATGGACGTCGCAAGACGTGCCAACACGACAGTCGCAACGGTCTCCCGGGTTGTCAACAACATCGGATATGTCAGTACCTCGTTGCGGGAACGAGTACAGGCGGCCATCGCCGAGGTTGGTTACGTTCCCAACGCCAACGCCCGCACACT
>JAKSDA010000564.1 GCA_022360315.1 Pseudomonadota bacterium | reverse complement strand
TCGCATGGGTCAGGGCAACCCCGGTGGAAGTCTGCATCCGGTCTACAACACCGACGTGAACAACGACCGGTACTTCCAGTACTTGCAGAACTTCGTCGATCTGACCAAGGCAGCCAAGCAAGCCGGTCAGTGCGGTCCGGCGGGATTCCCCACTCCGCAGTAGTAGCACCGAGCAACTGTCTGTGACGCGCCGCCTCTTCCCGGGGCGGCGCGTTTTCGTTTCGGCGACTGTCCTGGCCTCTGGCGGCACGCATCGCGACATCGCGATGCGCGATCAGGCGTCATCTCGAGTGATGTAGACTCCCTCCTGGGTTTTTTCCGGCAGCCACGCACCGACTCGCAAGACCTCGCCACCGACCATCTCGATGCCCGCGCCCGAGGTCTGCACCACCGCTTGATCTGAATGGACAACAATCGAAAGGCGGAATCGATCGCCGACGAGATCATATGCGCGTTGATACAGTGAATGGCCAAACTCGACTGTCTGGTGCCAGGCATCGTCGGGGCCGTGGCAGCTATCCGACGGCAGTTTGACGCCCAGCAGTGTGCTCTCGGTAGTGACCATGATCCGAAAGCTGCCCTCCTCGAGAATCTGCTCGATCTCGTCCATGAGTTCTTCCATGGTGTCGAGAAGGTCGTCGTCACAGTCGTCGTTGCCATCACCGAGTGGATTCTCGACCGTTACGAAGATCGCGTACGCGTGGGCGCTCGATTTAGCACTCTGGTGGGGCAGTCCGGCTGCGTCTCGCAGGGCGGCGAGGAAGCTGTGCACCGAGGGGTAACGGGCGGCGGGGTTTTTTTCCAGGCAACGCAAGACCACGGCCTCAACCGCAGGAGTGACCGGTGCCAGGTAGCTCGGCCGGGGCGGCGGAGATCCCATATGCATGCGCTCGATCTCGATCGGATCGGGTGAATAGAACGGATACTGTCCGGTCAACAGGCGAAAGAGCAGCACGCCGAGCGCATAGATGTCGGTGGCCGGCCCGAGCGCAGCCCCGGTGATCTGTTCTGGTGCCATGGTGGATGGAGTTCCGATGCGGTGTCCCGCTTTGGTGACAACCGATTTACCGGGGTCACACTCCATCAGTTTGGCGATGCCGAAGTCGAGCAGCTTGACCACGCGCTTGCCGTCGATCGTGGTGGTCGCGATGTTGCTCGCCTTGATGTCGCGGTGCACGCATTGCGCGGTGTGGGCTGCGCTCAATGCTGCACCGATCGGCTCGAGGAACTCGAGGGTTTCGAGCGGAGTGAAGCGGCGCTTGTGGGCGAGGAGCGCCGACAGGGTCGGGCCCTCGAGCAGTTCCATGACCAGGTATCGCCGGCCGTCTGCTAGCTGTCCAATGTCCAGGATATCGACAATATTGGGGTGGGCAATCAAGTGGATTGCGCGCGCCTCTTGTTCGAACCGCGCCACAGCCTGGGGCGACGCGGCGAGTGCGCTGCGCAGGACTTTGATCGCCACGGGCTCTTTGCAGGTGCGATGTATGCCCTGATAAACGATGCCAAATCCGCCGCTGGCGATCATTCGCTCGACGACGTAGTCACCGACAACTGTACCCCTGGCCAGCTCGAGTTCTGGCTCGCCCGTGTTACGCGAATCGTCCAGTGCGCTGGTCGGCTCGGTGTCGTATTCCAAAAATCCCTGTTTCCGATCATCGCGATTGCTTCGCTGGTTTGTCTCCACTCAGTCATCTCCACTGGCTTCATCGTTGTGGGGGCGCGGCTGGTCGCAGTCGGCCGGACTGCGATGAGGCGGTTGCACCGGGCTGGGCGGGTTCGGCAGCTCCGGCGCGGAAATGACGACGCAGTCGTCTGGTCATGACATTGGGGACCCGCTGGGCGACGTCGAGCGCCTCGGCGAATACCGGCTCGGCTGCCCCGGCAAGGCCGCGCCGGCACAGCCATAGGCCGTACATCTCGATCACTTCGATGTGTTCCTGCTCGACTGCGACTCTCTTTGCCCGATCGCGCATCGCTTGCCACTCGGCTGGATCGGTATCGCGGTCGGTGAGATCCACCATGGCAAAGAGCAGTTTCTCGGACGGCAGAAATACCGCCTCCATGAGGCCGTCTCGCTCGGCTGCCGCTTGTTGGTCGCGCAGCCGATCGACCACAACCCGCATTTCGGCCAGTCGTTCCTCAAAGGACAGAACACGGGCCTTAAGCAATTCGGCGAGCGGCCGGCCGGCCCCGGATGGACGACGCGATTCCAGCTCGACCGCTCGCCGGACATGTGGCCACGCCGCGTCGACATCGCCGGCCAGGTAGAGCAGTTCACCGAGGTTGTATTCGCAGGCGTACTCGAGCTCGAGAATGCCCAGCTCGCGGCCGAGGTCGATACCGCGCTGCCCGTCGAGTACAGCTTGGTCGACGTTGTCGCGCGCGATGCAAAGGACTCGCCGGTTGGTCAATGCGACTGCCAGGTGCATGCGGTCGCCGCGCTCTTCGCACAGTGGGATAAGGCGAGTAAATGCCCGCTCGGTGGCCTCGATCGCATTTTGCATAGGCAGGACCAGGGTCGAGAGCAGAAGCGAGATGACCAGGGTTTCGTAGCCATCATCGCCCAGTCTCTCGGCCAGGTCTGCTGCAGCTTCGAGGCTTGCCCGCGCCTCGTCGAGGCGGCAGAAGCGAAAGTGCGAGCGACCGGTGCCCATCAGCAGGCGTGCTTCGACCAGCTCTGAAGTGACCTTCTGAGCCAGTCTACGAGCCTCATAGACCAGCCTTTCGGACTTGCGGTATTCGTTGGTCCAATCGAGAACCGTGGCTTCATCCAGGAGCACGTGAATTTCGGCGTCTCCACCGAGGGTTCGGGCCAGCTCCCGGGCCACCTCGAGGTCGGCCAGACTGTCCTGGTAGCGCCCGATGCGATAGCGCATGGCGCCGCGGCCCTTGGTCGCGGCAAAGCGACGGCTCAGGTCGGTGTCGGCGACCAGATCGAGCAGGCGACTGAACAGCTGTTCGGCGCGCAAGTAGGCGTGTCCGTGCGCCGCTCGCTGGGCGAGTGCGAGGTAGGCAGTGCAGGCGTCCTCGCCGCGCCCCGATTCGGCGGCGTGAAACGCCAGCCGGGCCAGCCGCACCTCTTCGGTCACTGCATCGGTGCTGTGATAGAAGTTGTACGCGGCGCGGTGGATCCGTTTGGCCAGGTCCCGGGGCACCGAAGCGGCGATGTTGTCGCGCAAGAGGGCGTGGCGGAAGCCGACCCGGCCCTCGCTGCGGTGGATGAGCAGGCGACTGGCGACCAGCTGGCCGATGAACGCCTCTTTGGCCAGCGGAAACGACTCGGCCAGGCCTTCGCGGTCGATCTCGCGCAGGATGCCCTCGACCTCGTCGGTGTCGAAATCGGCCCTGAGCAGGGCGAGTAGACGGGTGTGATTGGCCAGGTCATCGGGCAGCGTGCGCAGCTCGCGCTCGGCCAACCACTCGACCAGAGGCATATCGGGCACGATATCGAGTTTGTCGGTGGCGACAAACCACATATCGCCCTTGTCGTGTTTGCGGACCAGGCCTTCGCGTTTGAGGCCGCGGATCAGCTCGACCAGGAGCATGGGAATGCCGCGGGTTCGGGCGACCAGACGGTCGATGGCTGCATTGGGCACATTTTCGGCTGGGTACAAAAGTTGCCGGCACAGGTTGGCCGCATCGTCTTTGTCGAGCGGTGGCAGACGCAATCGGTAGGCCCGCGAGCATTGCTGGCCCCACTCTGGACGCATGGTTTCGAAGTTCGGTCGGGCCAGCACGCAGATCCACAGCGGCAGGTCGCCCGGGCTCCGCGTTGCGTATTCGAGGGCATCGAGGGTTGCCTCGTCGGCAAACTGCGCATCGTCGATGACAAGACAAGTCGGATGTGCGGCGGCCAGGCTGACCAGTATGCCGCCCACAGCGCGGACCAGGCTGTCGTGCAGGGCGCGCGGGACCGCGGCCAATCGCCTGAACTCGGGGTCGTCGCGCGAGATCGCACCGAGCACCCATGCCACGGCCGGCCACGACTCGGCGGCGAGCTTGTCGCCGAGTCGGGCGGAGAGCTGGGCGCGCAGCGCATCGGCGTCGTCGTGGCCACGCACACTGGCCACCCGCAAGAGGAGCGCGCGCAGCGCTCCACTGGCATCGCCGCCAATCGGCTCGGGGGCGCGGAGATCGAGCAGCTCGACCCCGGGCAGGGCGGTGGCCAGCTGGCTGTGCAGTGTCGCACAGAGATGGGATTTGCCGTGGCCCGCATCGGCGATGACGGTTGCCAGGGATGGCACGCGATCGCCGATGGCTGCGCGAGCATCGCGCACGAGGGCGTCGACTGCACGGCGACGTCCGACCAGCTTGCTGGTCGATGTGCGCACATCGCTTGAGTGGGTCCACGGAGCGCTGCCATGGCGACAGAGCAGCAACCCGTCGCGAATGGGCACGGGCTCGACGTCTACATCGGGCGCTGTATCGGCGACCTGGTTGGCGATCAGAATTCCGGCTGGATCGCTCTTGTGGGGATAATGGTCGCGGCGCGAGAAGAGCGGACTGCGATAACGAAGCTGACCGTTTTTTCGCCGTCGCACCGTGACCTGGCCAATATCCAGGACGACGTGGCTACAGATATGGTTTGAGGTCAGCGCCTGGGCCGCGCGCAGCGGGCGCGATATCGGCTCCTTGCCGCTGTCGGGGTCGAATACGGCGCAGCCCCGAGTCCCCGAGACGTGGGCGAGATGGCCGCCCAGCTCGTTGAGCACCGATTGAATTGCGCCGATCTCGGCCTCTGCGTCGAAGAAGAGGTGGACCATGAGCCGGCGATCCCGGACCATCGAGGTGGATGATGCCGGTCCGGCAACCGATCGAATAGCCGGCCGGTCGGCCGCTCCGCCCGGTATGAATTCGGCTTCGCGTTCCGTGCTCGGACCTCCGGCCGCCGTGGCGGGCCCTCGAGCACGCCTCGCCCGGACCAGAGCAGCGCCCAGTTCGGCGCGCAGTTCCATTGCGTCGCTGAATCGCTGCCCGCTTTCTTTGGCCAGACACCGCATGATCACCTCCTCGATCGCTTCGGGCGTCGAGCCGAGCTGCGATGGCCGGCGTGGGCGGTGATTGCGGTGGGCCTGATGGAGTTCGGCCGGCGTGCCGGCAAATGGCGTTCGGCCGGTGACCATCTCGTAGAACACCACTCCCAGTGAGTAGACGTCCGAGCGAAGGTCAATGCCGGCCATGCGTTCGCATTGCTCCGGTGACATGTACTCGGCTGTCCCGGCCACATGTTGGATCAGGGTCGCACCGGCTCGGGGCGATACCCGGTCCATTCGCGTGAGCCCGAAGTCGATCAGCTTGGCTGCGGGTGGCTCGCCCTGGATAAAGATATTTGGCGGCTTGAGGTCGGCGTGACACATTCCGGCTCGGTGCACGGCCGCGACCGCGTCGAGGATCGCCAGTGCTATCCGGCCGAAATGGTCGATTGTCATCCCGTTGCGATGGCCCTCGATCAAATGGTCAAGAGTCGGCCAGGCCACGTACTCCATCACCACATAGGCAGTACCGCTATCCAGCGAGCCGCTGGTCCATACTGCGGGCACAGCGGGCGGGCCGATCCGCTCGAGCGCCGCGATCTCGCGGTGAAGCTGCGTTTTCGCCAGGGCAACGTCGGTTCGCGCCACTTTGACTGCGACCTGCCGACCGGTGCCCTCGGTCGTGCCGGCGTAGACCAGGCCAAAACCGCCCTGGCCGATCACCTGTTTCATCGCATAGCCCGGGATCACTGGAAATACATCGGCCTGTTTGGGCGCGTCAGACGTTTTCGATCTACCTCTGTGCAGTTCGTCTTGCTCCACGTTGGTACTGCTCCACTACGGTCCAGATCGGTCATCCCGAGGGTTTTGTTGAGTCAACACTGATAAATGCTTTTCCAGCCAGACGCGATAACGTTATTTGTAATCGTCTCGCGCCGAGACGGCCACCGCGGGTGCCTCGCATGGCCGACCGTCGAACGAGCGCGGCTGGTGAACGCAAAACGAGGGCTTTATCGACATTATTGCTCGGTCACGCGTGATACTTCTGTCGGTCGCATTGCCAGGCCTTGGGGATTCGTGATGGCCACTCGACTTCTTCTCACGTTTGCCAGCTGGTGGCGAAGGGACACATGTAGTTCTTGAGCGGGGCGCTGCCGACATCGACTCGATTGATGCCGCGACGAGCTGATCGCGTGGGCTGGTCGGCATTCCCGGAAAGGCGTATCTCGATGGCATCGGCACCCTGGGTGTCAATGCGCCCATGGTCGCGTTGGGAGTTCCGCTGACATTCTGGCTCATCGGCGCCCCGGCCCGGCGCATGGCTGTGCGGCTCGACGCAGTCACGCCAGCCGAGCTCTATTCCAGGCGCTTTGATTCTACTGCGGTTGGAATCTTGCTCTTTGTCGTCTTTACGGCTTATACCTTGCCGTATATGGTGACCGCGGTGAAAGGTGCGGCAGTCACTCTCAGCGGAGTTACCGGTGGCCAGATACCCCAGTGGCCGGCGGCCTTCTGCCGGTATTGTGGGCGTTCCTGGCCACTCTGGCAACCGCCGTGGCGGTCAGCATGCTGAGCTCGCCACCCGATCCACAGGCCACTGCCCGGGCGTTTGCACAGTGAACGAATTGTGGCGACTGCCGTGGCCGACCCGGGTCGGCCACGAAACCATCGCCTCGGCGGCCATGCAGTGGTGACGATGGAAGACTCTCTTGCCGATACCGCGCAGAAGACAACCAATACAACGACACAACTTCGAGGAATATATCAATGCAAGTCATGAACATGTATATCGGTGAAGGATTTGAAGGGCCTGGCGTCAACGCGGCCCATATCAATATTCTCATTGGCCCCAAAGACGGACCGGTGGGTCAGGCCTGGGCCAACAGCATCAGCTCTCCCAGCCGGGGGCACTGTCCATTCATGGTGATCGCGCAGCCCAATGTCCCGGTCAAGCCGGTGACCCTGTTCACGAATAAGGCCGAGATCAACGGCGAATTGCATGGCAAGGCCACCTGGGGTGCGTGCCAGGCGGGAATCGCCAAGGCGGTTGCCGAGGCCATGCTGAACGGCACGCTGCCGGACGAAGCGGCTGATCAGTGGTGTATCATCACGGCCAATTGGGTAAATCCCGATTGTGATGACCTGGATATGGTGTTCGAAAACAACTACCGGGCTTGCGCCCAGGCGATCAAGGCGGCGCTACAAGGAGCGCCCACCAGGTCGGATCTGGAAGCCGCTGTGGCTGGGATCAGCAACCCATTCTACACAGTAAAAGGATGACATCAGCGATTTCGACAGCCTGTAGAGCTGGCACATACTGGACAAATGTAGGCCGATAGCAATGCAATACACGACGTTGGGCCAATCCGGCTTAAAAGTATCCCGCCTCTGTCTCGGCACCATGAACATGGGTTCGAAGGAATGGAGACCCTGGATTTTCGATGAAAAGGAGAGTGAGCCGATCATCCGCCACGCCCTGGATAACGGGATAAACTTTATCGACCTGGCAGATTATTACTCCACCGGGGTCGGTGAAGAGGTCGTCTGCAGTGTTTTGCGCCGCATCCATCGCCGCGACGCACTGGTGATCACCACGAAGGTGGGCTACCCGATGAGCGATGATATCAATGCTCGGGGGCATTCCCGCAAGCATCTCATGGATGCTATCGACGCGTCACTGAAGCGTACGGGTATGGATTATGTAGATATCTATATGTTGCATTTTTTTGACACTGAGACTCCGGTCGAAGAGACGATGGGAGCATTAAATGATATTGTTCGGTCTGGCAAGGCGCGTTATGTCGGAGTCTCTACCATGTACACGTGGCAACTGGCCAAGATCGTCCAGGTATGTGACCGACACGGCTGGGCGCGGCCGATCAACATGCAGCTTCAGTTAAACTGTGCCTATCGGGAAGAAGAGCGCGAAATGATCCCCTTTTGCCTCGATCAGGGCATCGGCGTGTCGGTCTTTAGCCCGCTGGCTCGGGGCATTTTGGCCAGCGATCCGCAATCGACTCGCAGCCGCAGCGATTTCTTCATAGAAGAGATGTACGACGATCAGATTGCCTTTCACATTGCCGAGTCGGTCGCCAGGGTAGCTCGAAGGCGCGGCTGCAGCCCGGCTCAGATCGCTCAGGCATGGGTGCTAAACAAACCTGAAATCTCGTCCATGCTGGTCGGGGCCGATAGCCCCGACCAGCTCGACAGCGCGTTCGCTGCCCTGGAAACCGAGCTGACAGAAGACGAGCGTTACGAGTTAGGGCGCAATTACACCCCCTGTGACCCAATTAACGACTACACTGCCGGCAAGCGGATCCCGCGCCATCCTCGCCCGGCCAGGGCACCATTTGTGGACTGAGGTCCCGACCACAATACAATCGAGAAGGAAGAGTCATGCAACTCAACAAACCCGGGCTACTACAGACTGGTCTCTACATCGACGGCCAGTGGAAGCCAGCCGATCGCACGTATTCCGTGAGCAATCCGGCCAATGGCCAGCGAATTGCCGATGTGGCCAGGGCGGGCGCCGATGAAACCCACGCGGCCATCGGCGCCGCCGAAACTGCATTCAAGGCGTGGCGCAAAAAAACCGCCAAAGAGCGCGCCAGGGCAGTTCGCCGCTGGAGTGAGCTGATGGTCGAAAACCAGCGAGACCTGGCCACTATCATGACCACCGAGCAGGGAAAACCGCTTGCCGAGGCGATGGGTGAAGTGCTCTATGCGGCCAACTTTCTCGAGTGGTTTGCCGAGGAGGCCAAGCGAGTATACGGCGATGTGATTCCCTCGCATAAGGTGGATGCCCGGATTGTTGTTACCCGGGAACCGATCGGTGTTGTCGGGGCTATCACGCCGTGGAATTTTCCCCTGGCCATGATCACTCGCAAGGCCGGCCCGGCGATCGCCGCAGGCTGCTCGATGGTAGTGAAACCATCCGAAGAAACCCCATTGTCGGCCCTGGCACTCGCGGTACTGGCCGAGCAGGCGGGTATTCCGGCGGGCGTATTTAATGTCGTGTCGGGCGATGCACCGGCCATCGGTGGCGCCATGATGGAATCGAAGGCGGTGCGCAAGATCTCGTTCACCGGCTCCACACGCACCGGCAAACTGCTGATGCGTCAGGCCGCCGATACGCTCAAAAAGCTGTCACTGGAGCTGGGTGGCAATGCTCCCTTTATTGTATTCGATGATGCGGATCTCGATGCTGCGGTACAGGGAGCCATGGCCTCCAAGTTTCGCAATACCGGTCAAACCTGTGTTTGTGTGAATCGCTTTTTTATCCAGGATGGAGTGTACGACGCCTTCACCGGCAAACTGTGCCAGGCTGTGGCCGAGCTGCGCGTGGCCGATGGCTTTGCCGACGGCGCCACCCAGGGCCCGCTGATCAATGCCATGGCGTTGGACAAGGTAAAAACCCATGTGGCCGACGCCATAGCCAGGGGTGGCGAGGTCCTCGCCGGGGGCGAGCCCAGCGAGCTGGGCGGCACGTTCTTTCAGCCCACAGTGATTGGAAATGCCTCCGCAGACATGCTGCTGTCCCGTGAGGAAACCTTTGGCCCGCTGGCGGCCTGCTTTCGCTTTTCTGGCCAAGAGGAGGTTCTTTCTCTGGCCAATGACACCGAATACGGCCTCTCTGCTTATGTCTACACTCGCGATATAGGCCGGGTGTGGCGGGTCGCGGAGGGACTGGAGGCCGGCATTGTCGGGATCAACGAGGGCATCATCTCCACCGAGCTAGCACCTTTCGGCGGCGTGAAAGAATCCGGCATCGGCCGGGAAGGCTCGAAATACGGGATTGATGATTATGTGGAGATCAAATACATGTTGATGGGAGGAATTTGACTGCTTTCATCCCGACCGGCCAGTGATTGCTCATCGATTGCCCACCGACGTGGGATATGGGTGTAAACGCCCGTCCCTGCAATGACTCGAGCCAGGCAAAGGCAGGATCGACCCCTTCTCTGTAACGACTCGAGACGACGTCAGTTACCACCGAGCCCGTCTGTGCGAAGACTCGACCATGTGTCGGGCCGCAACCGGATGGCAGCTGGCTAACATCCTGCTTCAATCGGATCGTCGGTGCGCTCGGACCATGGTTTGGCTTCGAGATGGAAGTGATTGTGGTGGGCAGCGTCGGTGTCAGGGGTTAGAACCATGCGAAACAAGTCCGAGCCGAGAAACTGGCAGGTCAGCTGGCGCAAGACAGTGCCAGCCGAGGTCTTGGGCTGGCCGATGCAATCGGCGTCATCGCCCAGGCCGCGCTCGTAGTCGTCCTTTACGCTGAGCTGGCCGGCCGCGCTGCCGGCAAAGACATGGACATCGAGGGCCAGCCCAAACGCATGCTTGGACCAGCGATCTGTGCCGCGTACCTTGCGACGCTGGTACGACGAGCTGTAGGTTGCCCGCTCGATGCCGTGCTGGGCCATATACCGGCCGGCCACGGCCAGCGATACCACCAGCGAGCAATCCAGAACCAGCGGTTTTTTGCGATACCCGCGATATGTAACCCCGCCCAGGTCACCGCGAACCCGTACTGCAATGGCAATGCCGGGCCGCTCGACACGCTGGTAACGCACGCCCAGCTCCTCGAGCGCGCGAAAACACGAAGCAGCATTGCGCGGCCCACCTATCCCGGCATGGGCTGGCGCGATTTTCACCAGTTGATCGGTGCCCGATGCAATGCTGCCAGCCAGCCACGTGCTGGCCATCACCGCGGCAAGAGTCACAGTTCCGCGGATCGTCGAACCATGCAGCATCGATGCTCAGTGTACTGCAGCACCAGCAAAAGGCAAATTCTCGACCCTGGCATGCCGCAGTGTGCCACGCGATGTGGTCAGCGCGCAGACATAACCTGTGTGCTGGCGCGCAGCGCTGCTGCGCTCAGCGCTGCCGCATGGACGAAAGGATGGCAGACAGGGTCGGCTGAACGTCGCTGGCCAGAGAATTGGGTACGTACAAAACTCCGATCCAAGCCTGTTTTTTGTCTGTGCTGCCAGGAGCCCAGCGACCGAATACGATAATGCGATAGCGCTGCTCGCCGCCCATGTCTTGGTCGGATAATCCAGTTAATCCATATTCCCGGCTGTGCCATGGCTCGGGCAGGGCCAGATAGGTGTGTTGTGGCCGCGGTGGTGTGTTGCCAACCATTGGCTCTGCTGTCTCGATAAGCACAGCATCGAGCTCGCGCCTCGGAGGTGCGCTCACCGCGATCGGCTTGACCACCAGCTCGATGGCTGCGTCGTCGACCAGATGGTTATCTTGTCCCCGCCAGTGGGCGGGTCCGACAAATGCCAGGTCATTCAGGTGGTGTTCGATCCGACCGTAGCGGGCCAGGGTGTCGCGATACTCGGTAGTCGCCACGCCCGCGGCGCCGTAAGCGATCACCGCCAGGCCCGTTGCAGCCAGAAAGATGGCCACAGCGCGCATGAGCAAGGTGTGGGCAGCCGACGACCGCGGTGAGACCAATGCTGCGGAGAAACCGCCGGCAAGCAAGCCACCCACGTGGGCAGCTTGATCGATGGCAGAGTAGAAAAAGCCGATTGCGACCTGCGCCACCGCGACAAACACCAGCACGCGGAGCATGTGTTTGCGCCAGCGATCGAAATAGGCCCGGCGATAGATCCCGAGTTCGACGATGAGCGCGCCCATCAGGCCGAGAACTGCGCCCGACGCTCCGACCGAGACGCCCGGCCCCGACAGGGTGCTGGCAATCGCCCCGGCTAGGCCAGCTGTCGCGTATACCGCAAAAAAACGCAATGGCCCGTAGAGCTGTTCGACCAGCTTGCCGAGCACCCAAAGGACGTAGATGTTGAACAGAAGGTGAACCCACCCGACATGGAGAAACGTCGAGCTGGCCAGGCGCCACCATTCTCCCGCTACCACGGCTGACCCGACATTGGCGCCGGCGCGAATCAGCCCGCCGACATCCCCGGTCGACCCGTACACCGCCGAGACGAGGAAAAAGATCACCACATTGCTGATAATGAGCCCGGTGGTGACCGGAACGCGGCGCCAGGACACGCCACTCATCTGCGGAATGATCGGAGTTGGCGTTGCTGTCTGCCGCATTGTAGCGGAGGTCAGCCGATCGGCGATTGCAGCCACATCGGGCGGGACAACGCGAGGCCCGGCTGGCCCGGGCCGATCGATCGACTCGATGATGCTCTCGGCCACTTCGCGGGCCCGGCGGTCGCCTCGCGATAGACGCGCGGCAGCGTGCAACGCAGTGCGGCTGCCCGGGCGATCGCCCGCGTTGAGTCGAGCGATCCCGGTCCAGAAATGCCGGCTGGCCGGCGGTAGCATGGCCAGCGGTGACGACTCGCCGAGCAGGCGCTCGACCGCATCAGCTCGGCCTACAAAGGCCAGAAACATCAGATACGCGCGATGGATGAGAAACGACACCAGCGGATCGCCGGGGTTGGCCGCCGACTCGATGCGCTCGATCAGAAACGCAGCTGATTCAAGATCGCCGACCTCGCAATAGGCGCGGACGATCTCGACCAGGAGCTGGGGCGCCAGGGCGGGCAGATCGGCAAGATCGGGCAGATCGGCAGAGGAGTCGGGACCAGTGGGGTCAGCGGCAAGACGCTCGGAAGTATCGGAGGGCGCAGAAGAGCGATCAAAGGCGGCCTGGTAGATGTCGATGGCGTCTTGCCACCGCCGGGCCGACAGATACGTGAATACGATGCGCTCGTCGAGCGCTCGCTGTGCCGCCGGATCGTCGAGCGCGTCTCGGGTCTCGCGCAGGACCGCGATGGCA
The DNA here is from genome assembly GCA_022360315.1 of Pseudomonadota bacterium. Lineage (GTDB taxonomy): Bacteria > Myxococcota_A > Polyangia > Haliangiales > Haliangiaceae > JAKSDA01. The sequence goes on along the minus strand of JAKSDA010000564.1, from coordinate 53,818 downwards.
TCGTCGACGTTGCCCGAGCGCACTGCTGCCACGGCGTCGAGAAACTCGCGTTCGCGCTCAGCTCCCATGCCCGGCTGCAAAAGGTCGCGCAGATCGATCAGTCGGCGGGCCAGCCGGTGGCGATCTGAGAGCAGAGCGCGGCGGGCCAGATCGCGCAAGATCGGCGGCACCACGACCAGACAGAGCCCGGCCGCAATGGCGACAAAACCGAGCAAATCGCCGGCTTCTCCGTCTGGATCGGTGTGGCGAAGGTACAGTGCCACGCCGGCACAGAGGCTGTCGGCAATGAGCAGCCAGCCATAGGTGCGATGTCCGGGCGGCTGGCGGCGCACGATCAACGGACCGATGTACACGGTCATGAGAAGGACAGAGATGAGAAAGATGTCGAAGTACATCTACGAGGTGACCTGAATGAAGGTGCCCATGCTCCGGAACTTTTCGTAGCGCTTGGCCACGAGGTCGGGCGGCCTGGCCCCGTCGAGCTCCTTGAAATGGCGCTTGAGCGACGAGCGAACATACGACGCGGTTTTGGCCGGATCGCGATGAGCACCGCCCGCCGCTTCGGGAATGATCTCGTCACAAATGCCGAATTCGGCCAGATCTGCCGCGGTGAGCTTGAGCTGTGCTGCTGCCTCGGGAACCTTGGCCGGGTCGCGCCACAGAATCGAGGCGCAGCCTTCGGGAGAGATGACCGAGTATATCGAGTACTCGAGCATCAAGATGCGATCCGCGACACCCAGGGCGAGCGCTCCGCCCGACCCGCCCTCTCCGATCACGAGCGATATGACCGGCACCTCGAGACTGGCCATGACCTGCAGGCTCTTGGCAATGGCCTCGGCCTGGCCGCGCTCCTCGGCACCCAGGCCGGGATAGGCTCCCGGCGTATCGATAAAACACAGGATGGGCCGGCCAAAGCGAGACGCCAGGCGCATCAGTCGAGTCGCCTTGCGATAGCCTTCGGGCCTGGCCATGCCGAAGTTGCGGTGCAGGTTCTCCTTGGTGTTGCGGCCCTTCTGATGGCCGACCACGAGAATCTCTCGGCTGTCGAATCGCGCCAAACCGCCGACGATGGCGGGCTCGTCGCGAAACGAGCGATCGCCGTGGAGCTCGAGAAAGTCCTCGCACAGAAGCTCGACATAGTCCGCCATATACGGCCGACTGGGATGACGCGATAGCTGGACCTTCTGCTGGGGAGTGAGGTCGGCAAAGACCTCCTTCTGCAGCTTGCGAGCCTTTTGCTCCAGCTTTCTGATCTCCTTGGACATGTCGACCTGATCGGCGGCCAGCCCGCGGAGTTCTTCGATCTTTCTCTCGAGTTCAATGACCGGTTTTTCAAACTCGAGAACCAGCCGTTCGATTCGCTGCTCATGCGCCATGGGTTTGCCGTCGTGGCAGTGGGCTGCCTGGGTAATAACATCGGACCTTTGTCGTCCTTCATGGAAGGATGACAGAATTCAAGACCGTAGGTAGCGCTCTAATGCCTCCAGGTCAATGTCCGATGGTTCGCAGTGCCAGGGTATGCGCTGATCATTGCGGTACCAACTCAGCTGCCGGCGAGCGTAACGCGTGGAATTCCTTTTGATGAGTTGGATCGCCTGGTCGAGCGATTGGCGTCCATCGAGGTATCGATGAAGCTCGGCGTAGCCGATGGCCGCCTGGGAGCGGAGTGCGGGTCCGTACCCAGCAGTGCGAAGACGGCGCACTTCTCGTTCGAGACCCCTGGCCATCATGGCGTCTACCCGGCTCTCGATGCGCTGGTAGAGCGTGGTGCGCTCGGGCGCAATGCCGACCAGGTGGGCGCGGTAGCGATGGGACATGGTGCGAAAGTCGTGCTGTTTTTGGTGCTCGCTCATCGGCACGCCGGTCAATTCGTACACTTCGAGGGCGCGCACGATCCGGCGCAAGTCATTGCAATCGACGCGCTCGGCACAGGCTGGATCAATGGCTTGCAGGCGTTGCCAAAGTGCCGGCGGTCCCCCTCGAGACTCGGCCTCGGCGTGCAATCGCCGGCGAAGTTCGGCATCGCGCCCCGGGCCCTCGAACAGGCCAAACAACAGGGCCCTCACGTAAAGTCCTGTCCCCCCGGCCACGATGACCGGTTTTCCGCGCCGGGTTGCATCGCAAATGGCCCGGTCGGCCAGTTTGGCAAAAAGGGCTGCAGTCATGTCTTGATCAGGATCGACAATATCGATCAGGTGATGGGCAATACGGGCCCGAACAGCGGCGTCGACCTTGCCCGTGCCGATATCCATACCGCGGTAGACCTGTTGCGAATCCGCCGAGATGATCTCGCCGCCGACCCGCTCGGCCAGACGAATCGCCGCCTCGGACTTGCCCGCCCCGGTCGGCCCGACGATGGCCACAATGGGACAATCGGGCACAGGACGATCGGCTGGCCGGTTCTGATCCATGTCCAGGGTCGTGAATGCCACTGCGATGGTCGAATGCGGCCCGGTTCAAGTGCGGCCAAAACGGCGTGCGATCTCGCCGATGCTGATGCGCAGTAGCACGGGCCGGCCATGCGGACAGTGGGCCTTGAACTCGACTTCATCGAGGGTGTGAAACAGCGAATAGACCTCTTGCACCGACAGCCGATCGCCGGCGCGCACCACCGAATGGCAGGCAATGGTGGCCAGGGCCAGATCGAGACGTTCTTCGAGTGCGCGGCTGCCACCTTGTTCGGCCAGCTCGGACAGAAGCTCGATGAGCACGTCCGGAGCGTCGCCCTGGTCAAGCCCGGCAGGCATGGTCTTGAGGGCAAACGTGGTTCCGCCAAACGGTTCGAGTTCGAATCCCATCCGACCGAGATCGCCGGCGTGCTCCACAGCCACCGCAGCCTGCTCGGGAGCGAGTTCCACGTTTCTGGCCAAGAGCATGCGCTGAACCGGGATTTCGCGCTTCTGATAGCGCTCGCGCAAGCGCTGAAACGCGACTCGCTCGTGCGCTGCATGCTGGTCGATGAGGATCATCTCACCCCGGCTCTCGCAGACCAGATAGGTCTGGTCGAGCTGGCCGATATAGTGCAAGTCGGAAAAAAACCTCGCGGCAGAATCGGCCGCCTGGTCGGGTAACAGCAGACTCTGCGCCGAGCCCGGCTCGGCAGCGTCCGCCGACATGCCGGCAGCTGGCCGGGCCCGGTCTCCACTGCCGGCCGGCGGCCCGGACGGGGACGCGCTCGTTTGCGCGGCCGGGGACGACCGCGCCGCATACGGCCAGGGGGAGCGACGTTCGCCGGCACGACTCGAGCTCTTGCGGGCCCGCAGATCGGGTGGCCACGGTTGCGAGGCGGCGGGTTTTTCGCCCCCGCGATCGGCGGCCGAGTCGTCGTCGGCCGGCGGAGCCATGGGAAACAGGGCCCGGCGCAGACCGGCAGACTCGGCTGTGGGCTCGGATGAGTCGGCCGAACGTCCCGGCAGGGATTGCGAGGCTGAGGTCTCGTGCTGCGGCGTGGGCCGGTGGTGAGCTTCGTTTTGGGCAGCCGTTGGCGCGCCCGGGCGAGGCCCTGGCCGGTCCATTGAAAACAGCGCGCGTGTGGTCTCGGCCGCGTGATCGGCGACCAGGGCCGAGCTGCGATGGCCTGCCGCTGGCCCGGGCTCGGGCGACTGTCGCCCAGTCGGGCGGGGCGGGGCGGCCGATCGAATAGCCGGCTGCCCGGCCGCTCCGCTCCGTATGAACTCCGTGTCGACTTTCTTGCCGGGACGTCCGGCCGGCCGCATGTGCACCGGCGAGGCACCGGTATGAGCTCGGTCGGACAGCCACGGCGCATGGGCGACGCCGCGCCGGACAGTGTGGCGGACCGCCGCATAGACCGCCTGAGGGTCTGAGAATCGCACTTCTTGTTTTTGCGGGTGGACATTGACATCGACCGCTCCGCCGGGCACGTCGACGAAGACCACGACCACGGGATAGCGGCCCTTGGGCAAGAGCTCGCCGTACCCCATGCACACAGCCTGGAGCAAGCCGCGGTCTTTGATCGGTCGGCGGCCGATGTAGATCTGCACGCCGCGCCCGGTCGCCTGGGCCAGTTCGGGCGCAGTCAAATACGCTTCGACCTCGACACCGCCTTCTTCGCCGGCCACCGGATGGATACGCCGGGCAAAGCGCGAGCCCAGCAGTGCTCTGACGCGCTCTACATGGCTCTTGTGGGACGGTGCGTCGAGCAGGGTGCGCGAGGCGTGCCGCAGCCGCATATGGACCTGCGGATTGGCCATGGCCAGACGGGACACCACATCGGTGATGTGGGACGTCTCGGTGGCGTTGCCCTTGCGAAATTTTAGCCGGGCCGGGACATTGTAGAGCAGATCGCGCACCTCGATCTGGGTCCCGGCCGGAGCGCCGACGCTGGATTCGGCGACGATCTGGCCGGCCTCGAGATCGAGACGGGTCCCGGCCACCTGGTCGCGTGTCCGGGTGGTCAGCACCATGCGCGAGACCGCGGCGATCGACGGCAGGGCCTCGCCGCGAAAGCCCATGGTGGTCAGCGAAAAGATATCCTCGAGACGAAACAACTTGCTGGTCGCGTGGCGCATGAGCGCTGTGCGCGCATCCTCGGCGGTCATGCCGCAGCCATTGTCGACCACGCGAATGAGCCGTTTGCCGCCCAGGTCGGCCTCGACAGTAATATGGGTGGCCCCGGCATCGAGTGCGTTTTCGACCAGCTCTCTGACCACCGAGGCCGGCCGCTCGACCACTTCCCCGGCCGCGATCTGGTCGATGATATCGTCGGGCAAAACGCGGATGGCCGAGGCGTCTGGACCGCTGGGGCGCCCCTCGGCCGAACGGCCGGACGTTCGATCATCCGGATTATTCGGAACTGCTGGAACTCGGGTCTCGCCCCCCCGGCTTCGTGTCCGCCCCGTCTCTTCCTGATCGCTCGATGACACGGCGTGATCCGAGATTTCTCCGGGTGGGCCGCTGACCGATTCGACGCTCATATCTGCCCGAGATCAGGACCGGATGAGGCAATAAAGTCAAGGGCGAAACGCCCGACGTATCAGTTCGTCCAGCTTTGTTGCACCGAACCGGGGGATTCTATAGGCTTGGCTGCCGCATGACGGAGGTTACCCCAGAGCCCATTGTCGACGCCGAGAAACCCGCCAACCGCGAGTCGATGACTCGCTCCATCGCTGTTATCGGGGTCGGCCATTTTCTCGGCATCGAGCTGGTGAAACGGCTCGAAGAGGACGAGCGCTATCACCGCGTCCTGGCCATCGACTTGTATCGCCCCGACATTCCGTTCGAAAAGACCGAATTTTGCGAGGTCGACTTGACAATGCCGGCAGCCGACAGCGATTTGGCCCGGCTGTTTTCCGAGGCGGACGTCGACACGGTGGTTCACGCAGCATTCTTGTCCCGTCCGACCCACGCCACCGAGTGGGCGCACGAACTCGAGGATATCGGCACCATGCATGTGCTCAACGCATGCGCCGAGGTGCGTCCAGCCCAGCTCGTTCTGACCTCGTCGACCATGGTGTACGGCGCCTCGCCGCACAATCCCAATTACCTCGACGAGTCGCAACCGTTGCGCGGTCATGCCGATTCGCGGTTCATCAACGACAAGGTCGGAGCAGAGCGCCAGACCATGCGCTTTGCCAGAGAGAATGCCGACATCGATGTGGGCGTGCTCCGCTTTGCTCCCATTCTCGGCCCGACCATCGACAATCTGTTCACCCGATTCTTTTCCCGGCCGATTGCTCCGGTCATGATGGGGCACGATCCGCTGCTCCAGTTCGTCCACGAGAGCGATGCTGCACGGGCGCTCAAGCGAGCCATCGATATCGGCGCGCGCGGTTCTTTTAATATCGTGGGTAAAGGCGTCTTGCCCTATACGACCGTGCTCGCGCTCATGGGCCGACTGCCGGTGACCATGCCTCATGTGGTCGCCAGGTCGCTGTCCAGGCTGCTCTGGGTGACCCAGGTATTCGATTCCCCGCCGAGCTTTCTGGACTTTCTTCGCTACCTCTGCGTGGCCGACGGCGCCCGGGCAAAGCGGGAACTCGGATTTACCGCCCGCTATTCGATCCAGCGCACCGTGCTCGATTTTCTCGGGGTGGCAACCGACGATGGGGCACCTGATCCAGATCGCATTTACGGATAGCGTGCGGAGATACCTTTCATGGAATCGCGTCTGAAGATAGCCTCTGAAGATAGCCTCCACCGACAGTGCCCACGGATAACAGTTTGGAAAACCCGCATGCCTAACGACACCCAGCCGCCAGATCAAAGCGACTCTGTGGCTCCGACCTCTGACGGCGCAGATCAAGACAGCGCCGTACCCGACGCTGCCGTGCCCGAGTCCGATTGGGCCGGGGCCTCGGCGCAGCGCGAGAGTGACCCCGGGGACAGTGGTGACTTTGTGATCCTGGGCGGCGAAGCCGTGGTTCCCCAGCGCGATTACGGCCCGCCCATCGAGTCGGTTCTGCCCGACCCCGAGCGCAGAAAACGCGAGATACGCGAACTCGAACGGCGAGTGCGCGAACGCCTGACCCCGGCGTTTCCCATCGAGCAGCGGCGCCATTTGCCGCTCGAGTTTTTGTGGCGACGCTACCGGCAGCTGGCCATGCAGAGTCGCTCCGACGTGGTCGACGAATTCGGCCGCGATCCCATTGTTCTGTCCCGGTTCGAGCCGCTACTCAATTTACTGTACACGTCCTATTTTCGCGTCGAGGCCACCGGCATTGCCCATGTTCCCGATACCGGTCGAGCCATCATCGTGGCCAATCACGCCGGTACGCTGCCCTACGACGGCGTCATGATCATGCAAGCCATGCGGCGCGAGCACCCGGGGCGGCGAGATGCGCGGCCGCTGGTCGAGGACTTTATCTTTCATTTTCCCTATCTCGGCACGCTGATCAATCGCATCGGCGGGGTCCGGGCCTGTCCGGAAAACGCCGAGCGGCTGCTCGCCAGCGACCAGGTCATCATCGTGTTTCCCGAGGGACAAAAAGGCACCGGCAAATTGTTTCGCGATCGCTACAGACTGCAGCGATTCGGCCGGGGCGGTTTTGTCAAGCTGGCCCTGCGCACCCGCTCTCCCATTATCCCGGTGGCCGTGGTGGGAGCTGAAGAATCCATGCCGATCCTGCGTAAGGTCACCTGGCTTACCAAGTCGCTCAACGTGCCATATATCCCGATAACGCCGACATTTCCCATTTTGGGCCCACTCGGACTTGTCCCTGTACCCAGTAAATGGTATCTGATTTTTGGTCCTGCGATCGATCTGGCAGCGGACTACGGTCCCGAGCGTGCAGATGACCGCTTGCTAGTCAATAAATTGGCCGAGCAGGTGCGGTCGACCATCCAATCCATGGTCGATGGTGCGCTGAAGCGGCGCAAATCGGTAGTGCGCGGCTGACCAGGGGCAGGGTTGCTGTGCAGGGACAGGCCAGGTGCACACTGCGGGGGCTGTGCTACCATTGAGAAGCAAAATCGATGAATACGTACGAGAGTGAGTTCGAAGACAACCTCGAGGTAGCCAGGTCGCTACTGGCTCAAAGCGAGGATGCAAGCGCTCTTCTCGAGGCCAGCGACTTTGTCAATCGGGCTCTGGCCATCCAATCCGACAGCGCCAGCGCGTGGCTGGTCAAAGCCCAGGTGCACTCCGCGCTCGACGATGACTTCGCCGCGCTTGCAGCGGTCGAGATGGCCCTGCATTATCACTCAACCATGGCCGAGGCGCATTACTGGCGCGCCGCAGTCCTGGCTGATCTCGAACGCTACGACGAGGCGCTCGCCGCCATTGACGAGGCCTTTGTCCGCCTCGGCTGTACCGGCGGCGTGGACGACGACTGGCTGCTCGAAGATCTCTATTATGAAAAAGCACTGATAGAAGACGGGCTCGGCCAGCTCGAGCGGGCTGCGGCAACCTTTCGCGAAGGGCTGCAAAAATGCCCGAATTCGCCCGCCCTCAAGGCACTCGAACGAGAGACGATGCGGGCCAAGCTCAAAGTCATTCCCGGCGGGCGCGCATGGTGAGCGGCGAAACCGGCCCGGGCCGGCCGCGACCGCCGGCACCTGTTTGCGGGTTGTCCGATCAGTCGTTTCGTCCGGGCAATAATCTGGCCTCAGGAAGTTGACCCAGTTCAGTCTCGGCGCGTTTGCGCAGCCAATGCTGCATCTTTTGATCGGCAGCGTAGGCCGAGAGGGCGCCGCATCCCAGCTCGGCCACCAGCATCATCAAGATGATGAATTCGGAGCTGATGCCGAGCGCACTGGCTGCCAGCATGATGATCAGCGCGCCCCCGACCATGCCGGCCACGGCGGCAGAGGCCGCCACGGTAATGCGTCCGGCCAGTCGGCTGCGGACCCGAGCATCCACTGCCAGCTGGCAGAAGCCGCAATGCGATCGATGGGCCGGTACTTCGTGTACGGCGCACAGCGGCTGCTCGCAGCGCGGACATCGAGTCTCGGCCAGCCGGTCGCATGAGGTGCATATCTGTTGTAGGCTCGACATTGCTAGTGTGGCGAGGCTCGACATTGCTAGTGTGGCGCTGGTCGCTCCGGCCCGGCATTCTGCCCGTCGTCCAGTCGCGCATGGGTGGTGGCCGCCGAATTGCGCGGCAGAAGGACTGTGAACGTGGTTCCCACGCCGAGATCGCTTTTCACCTCGATGGTGCCACCGTGGCGCTCGACGATGCCGTGAACGATCGACAGGCCGAGTCCGGTTCCCTCGCCGACATCCTTGGTGGTGAAAAACGGGTCGAAGATACGCGGCAGCACCTCTGCTGAGATGCCGCCGCCGTTGTCCTGGATTCGGATCGCCACCCGTCCGTTCTGGCTCGAGGTCTGGATCCGTATGATGGCGCCGGGATGGCCGGCCAGGGCCTGCGCGGCGTTGGTGAGCAAGTTCATGAATACCTGATTGAGTTGCCCGGCATGGCCACGGATCCGGCCGACGTCGCCGTAATCGCGCTCGACCGTGATGTTCTGTTTGAGCAGATGGCGCAGGAGTTCCAGTGAATCGTCGATGCCCCGATTGAGATCGAAGTCGGTGACCCGTTCGTCGTCGGTGCGCGAATAGTTGTGCAGAGCGCGCACGATGTCCTTGGTGCGCTGGGCACCGCGCTGAATGACGCGCACCATATCGCTCACGTCGGTGGCCGCTTCTCTCCGTTCGTCATCGTCATTGCTCTTGATGCAATCAATGGCCTCCTCGAGCGGTCCCACTGTATTGACGATGGCGTTGACCGGGTTGTTGATCTCGTGGGCGATACCGGCGACCAGCTGGCCGATGGAGGCCATTTTTTCCGCCCGGACCAGCTGGTCCTGGGCGCGAGTGAGCTTGTCCAGGGTTTCGGCGAGCTCGCGATTTTTCTTGGCCAAGTCGGCTGTGCGGCGCTGAACGGCCCGTTCCAGGTCGAGGTTGACCTCCTCGGTCGAGCGCAGTTTTTCGCGCAGGGCGCGGCGCATCTCTTCCAGGGCAAAGGTCAGTCGGCCGATCTCGTCGCCCTCGCCGCCCGAACTCACCGGTTCGGCGAGGTCGCCTCGCGCCATGCCGTTGGCGCGGCGTTCCAGTTTGCGGATCGGCCTGAAAAACTGGCCGACTGTCAAGGTGACAATGCCGGCGCAGGCGCCAAACAAGAGCAGAAAGAACCCGAGCAGCTCTTTGAGCGGGCGCACGGTGGCTTCGTCGCCACTGCGGTAATCGGGATAGAGCACGGCCACTGCACCGAGATCGTAGTCCTTGGTGTGCCAGCTCACGACCAGGCGACCGTGGCGCCCCGACAATCCCAGCGATGCCGACAGGTCGATGGCGCCGTCGCCCGACAGGCTCATGAACGCGATCGCGTACCAGGGCAGCTCGGGCGGCCCGGCGGTACCGCCGACCGCGACCAGCTCGGCGCTCAGCGCTGGCAGTGGGGCGTTGTCCGATTCGTTGGACAGGTAATAGAACACAGCGCTGGCCTCTGGGCTGCGTTCGTCGATGCCGTTGAGTGCGCCCCGGACCAGGTCGGCGGTGGGCGGCTCGGACCGCGCGGCAGCTGCGGCGTGCACCTCGGAGCGCAGCCAGGCCAGGCCGAGCTCGGCCTGACGCGACACAAAGTCGGTAGCCAGATTCTTGTACTGCACAAAGCCCCAGAAAAGGGCCACGCCGCAGGAAAAAAACACCACCCCGCCGAATGAGAGGAGCAGCTTGGTACGGAGCGAAAGAGCAGTGCGAATGGCGCGTATGGGCAGCCGGTGGTGGACGGTGAGGTGAGCGAGCAGATCGCGCATGGTCTCGCGGTGGCCCAGCGACTGGTAGATGGCCCCGCCGATGGCCATGAGGAGCAGTATTCCGGCCATGACGATGGTATCGTCGAGCTCGAAGCGCAGCCGCTCGCGAGCGATCCACACCCCGCCGACCAGGATGAGCATCCAGATGGCGAGACCGAGCAGGGCCAGGCGATAGGGCAGGGATTGCCCGTGCCGGTAGACGGCGAGCGAGGTCGGGTTTTCGCCGGTCTGGGCACCGTCGAGCACGGCTCGAAAGTAGTCCTCGAGGTCGCGTGACAATCGCCGTGCTGCGACCACCCACAGGGTCATGCCCAGGGCCAGAGCTGGCGAGAAATAGGTCTGGATGCCGAGGTATTGCTCCAGGCTGATCGGCAAAAGATAGTACAGAAACGCGGCCACTGCCATCATGGTGCCGCCCGCGACCATGAAGGCGACCAGGACCAGGCGACGGAAGTACAGGTCGGCAAAGCGCTGCAGCGGGCCGCGGCCAGAAAATAGCTGTATTCGCACAGTGGACAGGATGCTGGCGTACCAGCGGGCCCGCAGCAGGCTCACGACAAATGCGTGCAAGCCGGCCAGTGAGGTCATTTGAATGGCTCTCGGCCATGTCCAATCGGCGTATCGGACCAGGAACGTCCCGATGGTACACGCGGCGAGCGCCCACAAAAGGGTGCGCAAGAAAAGCACCCGGATCGGCACGCGCAGAGTCGAGTGGTACGCATTGACGGCCAGCTCGGTGGGCAGCCGTTTGCCCCGTCGCCGGACCTGGACTGCTCGCTGGATCGGGGCCAGGTAGGCCGCGATGACAGCCAGCCATAAAAGGGATAGACCGGCCAGAACCGGTATGGCGACGCGCCACAGAGTCGCCGCAGGTATGTTGCGCAGGTCGAAGAGCGTCCACAGCGGCAGTGCCACCAGCACCACTTCGGCTGCTGCGATGAGCAGTCCGGGTAAGAGAAGATGGCGTTTGAAGCCGATCTCGACCGTTCGTTCCAGGTCGTCCATTCTGCCGATGAGTGACACCGGGTCCAGTGTAGCGTGAATCGCTGTGAGATCGCGCACCGCAAGCGCATGAGGATCGACGAGGTTGGTGCGCACTCTCTCGGAGAGTGACGGGGTGACCGCGATCGCTCGGCACTTCTCAAAAGAGAGCCCGATCGCAGAGGCTGGCAGATCGTGCCGGACCGCACACGTCAAACGGCAGATCGCGTTATGATGCGCCGATGCGTTGTCGATGGACCGTGCCGGTCGTGCTGTCATTGGTTGTCTCGGCTGTCCTGCCGGCCGCGTCGGCTCTGGCCCAGCCCGAGTTCGAGCCCATCGAGAACCGAGATTATGCCATCGATCTCTACCAGGGGTCGGTGCTGGGCTCGATTCGCATTGTCGGGATGGGCGGCGCTGCGGTTGCTATGGCCGAGGGGTCGTCGGGTTTGCTGGCAAATCCGGCTGCTCCGGCCATACGTCCGGCAACGTCGAAGGGCAACTGGGACTGGGACTGGCACATCGACTGGCTCAACCCGGCGCTGGGTTCGGATTTTGACAACAACGGCGTGAAAGCCGAGGAGAGTCTCGATTTACTGTCGGTTGTGACCTTTGGCGTGGTCTTGCGGTACAAGCAGTGGGCCCTGGGCGGCAACGTAAATCGTATTGAGCGGACCATCGAGGTCGAGGACAACATCGATCTCAACCCGGAATTCATCGTCGGCCGAGTGGGTCTGGCCCGAGAGTTTAATGACGTCACCGCGGGGCTGGCAGTGCGAACGGGCGGCCTCAGGCTCGACCGCATCACCAAATTCGGCGGCGGCGTAGAGACCGCGTTCACCCTCTTCGAGATCACCGGTTCAGCGATCGAGGCCGGTGCTGTGTGGCACCCGGGCGACCGCGATGTGCGGGTTGGGGCGGTGATGTCGTTTCCGGTGACCAGCAGCGACGAGGTCACCGGAGACCGGTGCGACCCCCTGGACTGTGAGGGGTACATATTGCCCGGCGAGATCGTGTTGCCGTGGCGGCTGGCTGCGGGCATTGCCTGGCGTCTGGCCGATACCCGCTGGAACCGGCGGATCGATGCGCGATGGCGCGACGAGCGCTATGTCGTGCTCACGACTGACGTCGTGATCGACGGCCCGGTCGACAATGGCCACGGCATCGAGGCATTTTTTGACAAACAGCTGCAGCGCTCGGGGCGTGACCCCAGCGTATCGATCCGCACGGGAATCGAATTCGAATGGAAGCCGGGTTTGCTGCGAGTTCGCGGTGGTTCGTACTGGGAGCCCAGCCGCTTCGACGGCGTCAGCGGGCGACTGCATGTCACCGCCGGCATGGACTTGCGCATCTGGTCGTTCTGCTTCTGGCGCGAGCGCTATCGCGTGCGCTTTTCCATTACCGCCGACATCGCGGATAAATACGGCAACACCGGACTCTCGCTCGGCTTGTGGAATTAAACAGAATCATCTTGTTTGTGCAACAAGCCAAGTGATTCTGTTGCGAGGCCAACGGCCGGGCGTCCGGCCGTCCAGGGGCTCGCCCAAAAATGACAGCCCGAGCGCGAAGCGGTCGGGCCGCACACGATCACGTTGGAGCATTGTCAACGTGATCGTGTGTAGAATGTGGGAACGCTTGCAGTCGCGGTTGGCGGCTTGTTCTGATCTGGGCTACTCACATGGCTGGGCTTTCAACGAGGTATAGATCTGGCACTTCGCCTCGTCCTTGACTTTGTAAAAATTCTGATTGGGATACGATTTGGCGTCTCGGATCTGCTTGTTCAGTTCCACGTAAAAGCGATCTTTGGCCAGCTCGGTTTCTGTAAAGGCGCTGCGCGTGGCGGGCAGTAGATAGCGCGGGATACTGTCTTCGCCGGCATCACGGCTCATCAGTACATATTCTTGGACTCGCGGCGAGTTGAAATACGACACAAACGTTTCGGCAGCCGCTTGACATGTTGAATCACAATCTTTGCGCATCACGAATGCATCGGCAAACAGGATGGGCATGACGCCATCGCCCAGCGGGATCGACGAGAGTTGAACGTCGTCGATCTGAACACTCTGTTTTTTCGCCTCCCTGGCGATATAGTGCAGCCTCTCGGAATAGCCAAACATCGAATACGTCTCCCCCTTGCCGAACTCTCGCGCTGCGCGGTGGGGATCCTCCCAATTGTCATAGGTGCCGTCAACACAGTGATTCGCACCGTCAAACTGACATAATGCGCTTATTTTCTCTAACTTTGCGAGCACATTGTCGTCTAGGTCGACAGCGCCCGAGGTCGAGCCAAACGCTGTATTGATGTCGGCCTGAGGGTAGGTGTCTTGCCATGCATCCAGGTATAGTGCAGTGGAATTCCAGCTGCCCAGCCAGTTGCCGCTAATTGCCCGTTTATCGGTTGGAAGCGAGTCGTTGATTGCAGTGATGAGCTCGTCCACAGTCCCAGCCGACGTCAATTCCTGGTGGCGGGAAAACAAAAAATGGCCGCAAATCAACCGAGGTACGCCATAAACTTTGCCATTCAGGGTCACCGCATCCTCGCCGGCCTGATGCCAGTCCGACGTACTCACATCTTGCCATGGGCGGAGTAAATCGCGATTCAGCAACTCATCGAGGATGAGTGTATCGATCTCGACGAGATGATATCCCTGTTCCCCTTCATGTTCGTCGGAGGATACGACTTCATTGGTTAACCAGCGCACGATCGAACCCGCCGATCCATTGTCTGCTTCGAGCTCGTAAACCCCAAAACTCTGACTGATCGGTCGGAGCTGAAGATCGATATCAGGAAAATTGGATTCGAAATCTTCTTCGATAAACGCATCCAGGCTGGCAAATTGATCGTCGGCCGCATCCGGAATCCACGGATATGTAATTACCCGTAGAACGGTTTTCTCCTCGGCGTCATCAGAATCGCAACTGGCCGAAATAGCAATGATAACAAGTGCAAATACGTATACCGGTGACCGGGAAAAATGTTTCCAAAGACACGATTTGGCTCGCTTTACCTGGTTGACCCACATGTTATCCTCGATTCGCTGATGTCCTACGTCTATCCAATAGTGCGACTTTACGCACATACCTCCGATCTTGTCAATCGGCGAAAGTCGGCCCAATCGAATGGCAAGACCATGGCCCTTCGTCTCTGTGGAGCAGAGCTGCTACCGCCAGGATTTCGACGCGATGGATTTGTATAACTATCGGTGATTTGATCTGGCGAGTAGAGATAAGAAAATAGCCATCAGATGGATCACGGCCATGCCTGTCGGGCAGTCATGGCGGTTTACTCGAAATCAAACTCCGCAACGACGTCGGTCTGAATGGGAGGAACTTCTTGTCCGATATAGTAGCTACTTCGCCACGGAACGACGATCCGCAGGTGATCGAGCGCCTGGCTGGCGGGACGCCCCGCGTTCCAGCTTCGCGCTGCATAGTCCGCGTACAGGCTGCGGAACAGGTCTGGGTTGCGGTTTTCCCGGCGGCCCGCGTTCATCTCCAGCATATATCTGCCCCAGCGGAAGTTGGGCAGAGTATCCGGGATGACCGCGGGCATTTGCCAGTCCAGGGGTGCGTTCCTCAGCAGATCATATGTACGGCCATCCTTTGTCGTTGCCTCGACCACGTACCAGAAATCACCGTAGCTCTTTGGCTTGGGAAACATGGTCCAGTGGTTCGGTAAGCGAGCCGTCTGTGCAATGGTATCGAGAGGACGCGGAAGCGGCAATTCTGGCAGTGAGTACCTGGCCTGGCCGAGCCGGATTAGCTCGGACCATAGCACCAGTGCGACGAGCAGGGCGGGAATCACGTTGTCGAGCCCTGTCAGCTTATGCATTGTCGCGAACCACCGCGAATCGCGCCCGGCGCGCTGCGGCGCGGCTGCGCCGCGGAGGTCCCATTTCGCGCAAATGGCACCAACGCCGGGAATCCGTCCGACCTGCTCCCATGACCAGCCTGGCAACATACCCAGAAAGCCTGCGATCATGATGTGCGAGAGCAGATATGTGCTCATGAAAAGCCGGATAACGATCAGTTGTGCGATGACCGAAACGATGAATGCTGTCCGGATAGGCCCATTCTTCCACGGGAAAAACAGCAACAGGGGCGAGAGTAACTCGATATAGAGATTTGCATAGGTGAGTGGCTGGGTAATCCCCGGCCACTGCAGCAAGAAATCACCGTAACCGGTGGCGAACCATCGCAAGCTGAGCATGTAGTAGACAGCTGTGCCGTCTTGCCACGATGGTCCGGTCTTGGACAGCCCGGCGGCGAAGAAAAAAAACGACACAAAGCAGAAGAAAGCGATTGTGGCGGGATTTCGGACCTGATTGTCGCGGTTCTCGCCCCGCGACCTGCGCAGCTGGTCGACCGAAATGCGCTGTCCCCACGGCAAGAAAATCCCCACCAGCAGGAGCATGCGCATCAGATAGTCGCCGGGATAAACCGTCAAGAAATTGCGATTGACCAGAGATACCAGGAGGATCCACGAAAGCGCGCTGGCCAGGCGAGTTCGATAACCGAGAGTCATGGAAATCGCGGCGGCGATGGCGATGGCGTGCAGAAAGTAGATATAGCCGATCGATCCGTGCAGAGCGTGGAGTGACCACCAACCCTTTTCCGATAGCTGGTCGCGAATGACCGCGAGTGGGATCACTCCGGCGTCGGTATAGAACGCTTCCAGGTCGAAGGTACGGTCGATGAGATCATAGGTCAGGACCAGGCCGAGTGCGATGCGCATTGCGGCCAGGGAACGGAGGTCCGCTGTCCAGGTCGATTTGAGCGCCGCGCCCAGCGCGGCCAGTGGATCGGTTTTCATGGCGATTTCGCGAACGCTCAGGTTTTTGGCACGTACGACCGCAGCCGATGGCGTGGTGACTGTAATTAATGTGGTCGGGAGAGACTGTATAGCGCGATGCGTGCGCCTCTACCAGGTCACCTTTGCTCGCTTTCACGCTCGTAGCGCCGGTCGATGACTGTTATCAGCTTGCCAGTTTTCTGGCTGAAGATCAGATCGTTGTAATCGACCCAGTTTATTTCGAGAGGATGGACGTAGCCGGCATCGATCTCGAGTTGGATGGAATCCTTGACGCGACCGATGAATCTTCGCAGCTCGTCGTCGAGACTGCTGTGAGCCCCGGCAGGCCGACCGCGCGTCGCGATCCTGACCTCCATCATATCCTTGCGATCTTTTAAGGTCAGGACCACCTGAATACCTTGTACGTCGAGGTCGTACTCGCGGCGCAGAAACGTCGTGATGACGTCATGGAGCTCCTCATAGCGAATGGAGACTCCGGCGAGGTTTGCGTTGATCGCGGTCCGGCCCAGCAGCCTGTACTTTCGATACTCGCCTCCTTGCTCCTCGACCCACTGGGCCCGGTCTCCTATTGGATATCGAATGACCGGCATGAGGCGCCTAACCAGGTTGGTCACGATCATGTCACCCGGTCGCCCTGGCTCTGTGATCAGAGTTCCAGTTTCGGCGTCGACGATCTCGATCAATGCGCAGGGGGAACGACGATGTT
Organism: Pseudomonadota bacterium; assembly: GCA_022360315.1. Taxonomy (GTDB): domain Bacteria; phylum Myxococcota_A; class Polyangia; order Haliangiales; family Haliangiaceae; genus JAKSDA01. The sequence continues at coordinate 37,103 of JAKSDA010000564.1, read as the reverse complement.
CGCCTATGTCGCATGTGTCATCTGCAAAGCCCATAGGGCCAGCATCGGTCGATCCGTGACCGGCGGAGACGACCCGTACCCCGGGGAAGGCGTTTTCGAGCAGGGCTTTCTGTGCGGGAAATAATGCCTCTCCAGAGCACAGGATTTTCTTGAGGGGAATCGGGCCGTACTGATCGGCGTTGGCGAGGTATTCCTCAGCGATCCGGCAGATCGTGCTGGTGGTGGTCAAAACTGCGGTAATTCCGAACAACTTCAGTTTTCTCAGCGAGCCGGCTTGAAAATCGGGAGCGGCGGGCTCGCCCATTGGAAACTCGAGAACGTCGGCAGGGCTCCACCACAGGGCCGCGTGACTCATGATCAGGCTTCCGTACATATCGATAGCCGAGCCCATGTTTGCCACTCGATCTCCTTGCTCGAGTCCGGCCTTGGCACCGCCGAATCCTGCCGCCTTGCGGGTTTCCATCCACTCATCGCGCGCATAAACCGAATACTTCGGCGAGCCGGTCGTGCCCCCCGAGGCGATAAAGACGCCGGTGAGCGGAGCGGTGGCAACGCGGTTTTGCGTCGGGCTCACCGCTTTCCAATACGATGCTCGGTCGACTGGTGGAATGGACGAAAAATCGACCAGCTGTGGCGGGAGATCTCGATATAGCTCCCGGTAGTACGGCGAGTTCGCCCGCGCGTGACTGGCTAACTCAAGTGCAGTACGGAGGATGTCAACTTCGTAGAACATGTTAGTATTCCCCACATGGGCAAGCGGGCAGGAATCTGTTATAAGCTCCAGAGCAAGTCCATGGCTAAAGAACAGTCGTCGACTTGCCCGCGAGTATTTACCCTATTATATATTCTGACATAGTTCGAGAGGCGCAAGCGAGACAGGGCGGATGTGAGGAATACCGCGGAACGTACAAAAAGTACAGGGGTAGACAACCCAGTATCGCGCTGCGGATCTCGGATCTAGTGAGATTGTATAGATCGCGAATCCTATGTGTTTAGAAGACATCACTAGCGGATTAATGTATCCAGCGACCACTGAGTCTACGACACGAACAGAGAAACCGTCACCTGAAAAAGCTCGGGTTTCAGCGGGGCCAGCGGCCTCTGAGAGGCTTTTTCCGATGCCGGTGCGAGCTGGTCGAAAGTGGCGAGTTTTGACGGTTGAAGAGCTCAGCTCCTCGGCCGCGCTGAGCTGTATTGTCCGTGAAATGCGCTCGGAGTCGTGCGCCCACATCTGGCGCAATCTAGCTTCGACCGACACTGCCGAGCGAGCTGCGGTCGAGCTCCTTGAATGGGAGCAACAAAAACGACCCACGACCCTTTTTGCGTATTACGGAAACAGAGCTGACGGTGGCAGGGATCTATGGGGTGCCGCCACGGTGAGCGATCGCGTGAGCAAGGACTTTATCCACGATGGATTTCCAGTCCTTGCGCGCGCCTATGTTCGCAGACAATACAGAAATCTCGGACTCTATCGGATGATGCTCGAGCATCGATATCGCTACTGCCAGCGTCGGTGGGGCCGGGCGCTTAGGGCGATTCATCTCGGCTCGGCAAGTCCCGCGGTGGTCGCTGCGGCGACCGCGGAATCGGCCATATCGTCACACTTTCAACGGATCTGCGTGGAGGCATTGCGCGTGCAAGGCAAGTCGATGACAGTCAATGCCTTTCTTTCATTCCAACCGTGCTACCTCGACAGCATCCGCGCAGCATTCGACCGCGCTAAGTCGCTGTACCTGTGCCCGCAGCTGGCGGCACTTCACGTCGCCACGGAGGAGCTCTTGGCCTGTAAAAACGGTATGGACATCTTCACTCTCCGCGAGCTGTACCTGCGCGCCAAGGACGACGGCGCGTGGATCGAGGAGCTCTCGGTGCTCGAAGGAGTACTCGCGTTCTGTGACTTTCTGACCCCCGAAGTCAAACATGGATAGGCAAATATCTCAGTGCGACGTCCTCATCGTAGGCGCCGGTATGGCCGGCAGTTGTCTGGCTCGCCAGCTGCGCCGGCAGCAGCCGAACCTGACGATCATCAATATCGACAAGCGCACCTCGTTCTCTTACTGGATCGGCGAATCCACCGTCGAGGCCTGGGAGGACTATATGACGCGCACTCTCGGGCTGGGTGATTTCCTCGCCGAGAATTTTCCGGAGAAGCACGGACTGCGCATGTTCTTCGACTGTCCGGATAAGTCGTTGACGTTGTCCGAGATGTCCGAGTTCGGGCGGTCAGCCCATCATCCGGTGCCCGCCCGCCATCTGGATCGCTCTCGCTTCGATCAGGCCATGGTCGATCTCAATCGCGCAGACGGTGTGGATGTGCGATTGGGAGTGGCGATTCCATCCAACGGGGCGATCACCATCGACGGCGAGCGCGGCCACACGGTGGAGACCGACCGGGGAACCATCCGCTGCCGCTGGCTGATCGATGCTTCGGGCCGCAATGCACCGCTAGCCCGGACTCTGTCACTGGTCAGCGTGGACGACCATGGACACCGTTCGGCATCGTACTGGGGGCGTTTTCGCGGCTGCCGAAAGCTCGACGAGCTGGGCGACGATTCCTGGAGAGAGCGGGTTAACGGGACCCGCCGCTATTTATCGACCAATCACTTCTTATACCGCGGTTACTGGTTCTGGATGATCTCGTTGTCCGAGGATGTGGTCAGTATTGGCGTGGAGTTCAATCGCGAGGTCAGCGACCTACCGGTCCGCGGCCGTGCCGACTTTCTGAGCTTCCTCAGAAGCCACACCTGCCTGGCAGAGATCGTCGGCGACGGGGCCGAGATGCTGGATTTCTGCGGTTACGTCGATCTGCCGCGCAGGGCCCGGCAGCTGTTCTCGCCGGATCGGTGGGCCCTGGCCGGCATGGCGGGGTTCTTCGCCGACGTCATGGGATCTGGAACCAGTCGGATCTACTCGGAGGTCAACCGCATGATCGGTCGCCTCATCGAAACCGATCGCGCGGGGGATCAGGCGCGATTGCACCGCGAGGCTGCGTATTTTAACGCCCACGTTCGCACCACGCATCGCGGTTTTCTCCGGTTTCTGAGCGATTACGAATTATACGGCTCCTTTGACGTGTTTTCGCCCTATTTCAGCGCAGGGCTCGCGATCTACTTCAACACTCATTTACCCAGCGACATGGCCGATCTCGCCAGTGTCTTCCGCGCGGCTGACGAACTCGGCGGGCTGCCCGAGGCGGAGCTGGAAAACCGGCTCAACGGGAAGCTCGAAGACAGCTTGCGAAGCGCGACGTATCGGCTGGCTGCCGAGTTCCGGGCCCGGTTGGACAGCGCCGGTGCGTATTATGATGGTAATCGCGGCAGGTACCGGGATTCGCTGCCCTGGGAGAATCGCCCCGACATCGCCGCAAAATGGCACAAGCCGCGCTCTCTTGAGGCGGAGCGCGCAGCCGATCGTTTGACCTACGAGACCTACGTGAAGACTCTGGTCGAACGGCTGTGTGAGATCGAGGGCCGCGAGTTCGACGAGGACAGCTTCCGCCGGGTGTTCGAGCCCTGCTGGACGTCCCGGCAGACGCTGCGGGAAGTGCTGGATAAGATGGCCTTGCCGCGGCCCGACGTCCCGGCACGCAATGGCCAGCTCGGTTCAAACCGAGCGGCGCGGCCGTTCACGGTCGGCAAGCTGTTTGACCAGTTTGGCTCGCTCATCGAGTCTACCGGCGGCTCGACAATCGACGACATCGATCCCGGGTGGATCATGGAAGAGCTCACCGCGCGGGGAGTCGTCTTGTTCCGGGGCTTTGGCCTGGACATCAATGGCTTTGCCGAGCAGACTCGCCGTTTTATCCGCGATTTCATCGTGCACGGCGCGGAGGTGCGTCACCGAGTATCCGAGCACAGCGCGACGCAGACTGTCACCGGCGGAAACAATGCGATTTGCCTGCACCGGGAACTGCATTTTTCACCGTTTTCGCCGCAGATTTTGTGGTTTTATTGCGAGACGGCGCCGCGCCGGGGTGGCCAGACGACTGTGGGCGACGGGGTATCGTTCCTCGATCGACTGAGCCGAAAGGCGCGCGGCGAACTGGAGCGTCGGCGCCTGAAATACTCGAACGTCTGGTCTTTGAGTACCTGGCAGTCCTACTTCCCGGATCGCAGTCGAGAGGAGGTCATGAGGATGCTCCCGGAGCTGGGCATGAGTGGACGATTCGAAGAGGACCTCTCGCTCAGTTTCGAGTATCTCGCCTCTGCCGTGGCACTTTCGCGGTGCAAGCGACCGGCCTTTGCCAACAGTATCGACGTCCACCGACAGTATCTGCAAAACGTCGGGGCTTTTCAGCCGGCCGGCGATGATCGGGTGCGCCACGGTATTGCTTGGGAGGACGGGTCACCGCTTTCAGACGATCTATTCGATGAGATCCACCGTATCGGCCTCGAGCACGAGCGGGAGGTGGACTGGCGCGATGGCGACCTCATCATGGTCGACAATACCCGGATCATGCATGGACGGCGCGCTTTTCCCGAGGGTGAGGATCGGCGCGTATACCTGAGGATGGCCATGTGGCCCGACGGAGAAAGAGCCGAGAAAAAACCGCGCTTGCCGACGATTCGCGGCTAGGCGGACGGAGTAGATATGGTGGATGAGTTGGTTTCGAGAATTTCCGACGCGCCGTACATGCGCCGTTTCGTCGATCGCTCGCTCGGGGTCGAGGGATTTCTGGCCGCAGACCTGGTCGACGGGGCTCTGTCTTTCGGTGGGGTTCGGGTGGCGCCGTCGGTCGATGCAGAGACCGTGTCGCGGCTGGCTCGATGTATGACCTGGAAGTTCGCCGGTCATGGCATTCCGCTCAGCGGAGCCAAGGCGGGGATTCGCTGCCGGGCTCAAGACGCGACCCGACCCGAAGTCATTGCTCTCGTGGAGAAGCATTTTGGCGACCTTTTGCGCACGCAGGTGATCGTGGGAAGGGACCTGGGAGCCACCAATGAATTCATCGATCGCTGTTACGCCGCGGTGGGTATCGATCAGCTTCACCTCGTGCCGAACCCCGAGTGCCCTGCCCGCATTCGTGATCTGCGGGGGTATCGCCAGCACATGACCGGTCTTGGGGTAGCGTGGGCCACGGACGCGGCGCTCGAATTCCTCGGCGGTAGCGCCCAGGGCGCGCGCGTGTTGGTACAGGGAAGCGGCCGTGTGGGAATGGGCTCTGCTCTGCGACTGGAGCAGCTGGGCGCGTCTGTCATCGGGATCAGCGATATCGGGGGTGCGCTCTACTCGGCGACCGGGCTGCCGCTCGCCGAGCTCATTGAGGCCACCGATCAATTTGGCTCGATCGACCGGGACCGCTGCGATTTTCGCCACCACAGGCTGGATCGCGACGCGATGCTCGGGCTCGACGCCGACGTTGTGGTGCTCGCTGCCGACTCTCATCTGGTAACCGTCGAGCTCGCCCGGACTATCCGGGTGCCGGTGGTTGTTGAAGGGGCCAACCTGGCCGTGGTTCCGGGCGCCGAAGAGCTCCTCCATTCGCGGACAATTCGCGTGATTCCAGATGCCATAGCGTCGAGTTCGAGCGCTGCACTGGTAGGGCATCAAACCGCCCGTGGAAATCGCTACGATCCGGATGCGTTGTGGAGTGATATTGAACGCTCGATACGAAAGGCGACGAGAGCGGCTTTCGAGAGCGCCGAGGGCACCGACAAGACCATCCGCGAAGCGTTCTACGACCGACTGCGTGCCGGAGTTTAAACGATGTTGATGCACGACGACGAACGCACTCCCCAGGAGTGGTTTCACGAGCGAGCGACCCACTACGTGGAGGCGCAGGTACTCTTTCATCTCAACCAGGTCGGCGTTTTTACCGAGATGCTCGAATCCGGCCCGATAAGCGCCGGACTTCTCGCCGAGAGACTGGGCGTTTTGCCATCCATTCTCGAAGTGCTGCTCGACTACATCGCGGGTGTCGATCGGCTGCTTGTCCGAGACCATGAAGGGCGGTTTTTGCTCACCGAGTTCGGACGGGCGGTGCTGGATCGCTTCGGTCGGTCCGAGGGTGGCGGGCGGCGGCTCAACCTCTTCGATGTCCGAGTCGGTGCCTACGGCCCGGTCTGGGCCGCGCTCGAGGGCATGCTCAAGGGCGAGCTGGTCTACGGCAAAGATGTGGTTCGAAACGGCCAGCACGCCGCCGAGGCTACGTACAAGATAAGTCCGCACCTGTCGCCGTCGGTCGTGCGCTTCGCCAGCGACAACCGCATTGAACGTCTCGTGGAGATCGGTGTTCCGACCGGGCTGCTCGCCCAGCTCGCCGACGAGCTCCCGGCCGTGGACCTGGTCGGCCTCGACATCAAGCCAGCCGCGCTCGAAGAAGCTCGGAGCCGGGCCAGCGCATGCGGGGTGGAGCGCATCCGTTTCGTGCAGGGAGATATCTTTGCGCCGGAGTCGTGGCGGCGAGAAGTTGCTGGCACAGCGCGGGGAGCGTTCGTGACCCTGCATATGCACGAGCTGGCCGCGGCCGGGCTCGACGCCATCGAACAGCTACTGAGAACGCTGGGGCAGCAGTTTCCCGGGTGGTATCTATTTGCCCTGGAGCAGGACCGCCTGCCGGACAGCGATCGCGCGCAGTTGCCTTCCGACCTGTGGCTCTACAGCATGTCGAACATCCTCATCCACCACTTGATCGAAAACGCCAAGATCCTGCCGCGACAGGGTTGGCTGGCCACCTACCGGGCCGGCTCCGCGCGGGTCCACTCTGTGCAAGCGGTTGGTTATCTCGGCTATCACGGTTATGTGGTTGAGCTGGGCGGTCTTTCTTGACCGACAAGCGTGCCCGGCACAAGGGCGCCGTGCAGTCGACGTCGCTGCGCTGATCTGTGCAGTGCGGCGCATCGGCGACTCGCCCGGCCGAGCTGGCCCAGGCCACCCAGCCCACGCCAATCGCGGTACAGAGTGCCAGTATCGTCAGGGCGTGGGTCCAGTTCCGTGCCGATGCACCGCAGCCACGATGCGCAGGGCATTGACCACAATCGTGGCAGTGTAGGCGTAGACCAGACTGCCGAGCCAAATTTCTAGGGTAAAATGAGCGTTTGGCCGACTGCTGATAACCCGGCGATCGTGGCCAGAAATAGCGCGATCATGAAATTGATGCCGGCGCACGACGGCGCGATGATCACGCCGAGTTCGCGGTTGACGTGACCGACGCCGGTTTCGAGGACAAACGGCCGCTCTGCCGACTGCGCCGGGTTGGTGACCACAAACAGCTCACCGTGGCCGGCCCTGGCGATGCCCTCGATGAGGTGGCATTCATAGACATTCAGGAGATCAGAAATGGAGCTATGAACTATATTGTCCTGGATGCAATAGGTTTATATTCGATCGGTAGCGATACGGAAGAGGATCATGCAGGACCGACTATCGCGATGGGAGCAAGCCCTGTGGATGCTGTTGGCCGCCGCGTCGGTGGCGATGAGCTTGGCGCGCAATCATGGGCCGATCTACGCTAACGACAGTTTTCAGTACCTCAGCGTGGCGGAACACTGGCGTACCGGGCAGGGGCTGGCAACGTCGATTATTCACTTTGACAGCGAATTTTCGCGCCGCGACATGCCGGCATCGGTCACCACGTTTCCGCCGGGTTATCCGATCGCGACAACTGTGGTATCGATGGTGGGGGTGTCGTTGCCGGCGGCCGCGACCGCGGTTTCGGCCCTGTCGTTTGTCCTGTGCATCCCGCTGGTCGTCGCGTGTTGCGGACTTCTACCGATTCCGCGCAATGCGGTGCGATTGGTATGCGTTTTATTGATCACCAATCACTCAGCCACGTCCTTTCCGATCCGGCTGCTCGCCGAGCAGCTCTTCGGTCTGCTGACCCTGGCCGGCGTCTACCTCCTGATGCGAGTTGACGCTCCGGCCAGCGGCTCTGTGGCATGGCGGCCCCATGTCCTGGCCGCTGCCGGTGTGGTCGTGGGGCTGTGCTACTGGGTTCGCTATGCGGGGTTGTTTCTGCTCGTCGCCGCGATCAGCTTTTATGCCATCCGGTGGCTCAGACAGCGAAGCCGGCGGGCCTTTGCGTCGCTTTTGCTGGTCGGTCTGGCGATACCCATTGTCGGCGCTGGCCTGATCCGCAATGTCATGCTGTCGGGGACCTGGAAAGGGGGCAACGAAAAGGAAGCTGCGAACTCGATCGCACAGGTACTCAAGACCCTGGTCACGTCTGTTTACCATCTTTTCTTCGGCAGCGCCGAGGTCACGCGTTTGCGGCCACCACAGCTCTTGCTGCTGCTGTCCCTGGTCGCGTTTGCCATTGTCGCAGTGCGGGTATTTCGGTCGGACATTTCGGCAGGGAATACGGCGCGCCACACGCGGTCTAGTCTGATCGCCCCGGCAGCGGTGTTTCCGACCTATTTCGTTGTGGTCTACACAGCCGCCATGATCTACGCGGGGGTTGTCACTGTGATCTCGTTCGGGTTGCGGATGTTTTATCCGCTCTTGCCGCTGCTCCTGGTCCTGGGGGCCTTTGCCGTGACCCGCGTGGGCGACCTGGCGTCGGCCACGCGCTCGTCCAGGCTGATATTCCGCGGCGCCGCGGTTTTTCTTTGCGTTGGCTGGCTGTGGGCCAACGCGCGAAACATTGCGGTCGCCACAGTGGTTCCATCGCCGCAACAGCAGATCGCAGCGCGCTTCGACCCACCGAGGCCTGGCGGCCAGTCACTGAGTGCGTGGTTCGAAGAAAACCTGCCGCCCGACGCCGTTCTGGCCGCCACCGACGGCCAGCGCACCGGGTGGGTATTGAGCCGCCCGACCCTATCGTTGGTCGAAGCCGAGTACTCTGACCGCAAATGGACCGAAGAGACGCTCAAGACCGCGATGCAGCGCTATGGTGCCAGTTATCTGATCCTCTATCCGACCGCGCCGGCGGACCTCGTGCCGGTACAAAAGGAGTCGGCATTTGTGGGCAAATTACTCGAGCGCCGCTTTCCGCCCTGGCTCGAGCTGGCGGCATCCAATGCCAACGCATTGATCTACCGCGTCACAGCTGATGGGCGTTGATTGCCCGGATACGGTTTGGCTCCAGCGTATCCGCCAATCTGCCTCTATCCTGATCTCATTCCATGGCAGCGGCACGGTCGCAATGCGAGAAAGTCCAGAATGTTCCAAAGAACCATATCGAAGCACCCCTGGACCTGCTGATCGGAGTTCCCTCCGCGCAGTCGGACATGAACCTGATCGAGCCAGGGAATGTGCTGGCCAGCTATTTGTGGCACAAACTGGCCAGCACGCAGAACATCGCGCGCGGCAGCGGCAGCTCCATGCCCCTGGGTACCCCGCTTTCCGATGGCGACATCGACCTCGTCGCCGAGTGGATCGATACCGGGGCCAGTCCCTGAACCGGCGTGGCTCGCCGAGACCGCTCGAGCCTCAACTCTCGGCCGTTCCCTCGCTGGCCTTGCCGCCGCCGAGCAAGCCGGTCTCTCGGCGCACGGTGACCGCCTTGTCCGAGGCCCAAAAACGCACCAGGCCCGCGATGAGCGGAGAGCTGGCCAGCACTTCCGGGCCCGGCGACCCGGCCAGATCTTCGGCTTCTGTCAAGACTGTTACCGATGCGCCTAGATCGTCGGCAAGCAGCAGCGCGGCCCGCATCGCCGTGATGTCGAGCGAGCGCTGCCAGGCCGAAAAATCACTGGTCAGGCTGGTCGAATAACTCGACGCTGCCGCCTCGAACGCCTTGCGCCACCGGCGCGGAACCGCCTTGCGGATGCGCTGGGCGGTCTGGTCGAGCTCGTCGACGTTGCTTCGATCGTCACCAAAACCAGCCACCACAGAACGGGTCGCACCGACCAGGAGCACCTCGAGCTCGCTGGCCGACAGCTTGTCCGCGGGATAAAACCGGCCGGCAATCGGCGCCATGGCATAGGCCAGCAAAAAGACCTGCTCGGCCTCGGGACGCTGCGCAACGCGCTCGGCCACGACCACCGCCGGTGGCTCGGTCAACTCGACCGATACCTCGGGCTCATCCCGCGAGTGCACATAGAGCTCGTACTCGATGCCAAAAATGCCGGCCACCTGGTCGGCCATCACGCGCAGTGGATGACGCGACCGCGCCGCTACCCGATCGCGTCGGGAGATGCCCAGGCGGTCGAAATCGGGCGGATATAGCTTGCCCACGCCGTCGGCAATGGCCGCCAATAACTCGGCCGCCGCAGTCGATAATGCCCGCTCGGTAGCCAGTACACGCAGGGTGTCGATGGCAAATGACTCGGCCGCAGCCTGGCCGGACGCGCGCTTGCGCAGCCGCGCGCGTTCGTTCTCAGTGGCCGCGCTGAGCACGATCAGGGGAGCCAGATGAATGTCGGCATACTCCGGCCGTTTCATATCATCCAGGGTTTGCGCCAGTGAACGCCAGATTTCGGGCCGCGCCACGTCGCTGGCCAAAAGCTCGCGCAACAGCGCCACCGTGTCCTTGAATCGGCCGGCATTCTGCAGAAGTGGGACCAACTCCCAGGCCAGAGTCAGATCTCCGCCTGTCGTGGCCATGCCCTCTTCGAGATTGGCAATGGCGTTGCGCGGAAGCCCCATGCGATCGCTGTGGGTACGGGCCAGCTCGATATAGGCCCGGATCAGTTCATCGCGCTGGTCGGGATCGCCCGAGTTTTGCTGGACCGCGGCCAGCCGCTGGATATACGCGGTCATGCCCTTGGCATACCCAGCCCAGCTGCGCTTGTGCTTGGCGATCAGGTCGCGCAACAGACGACCGGCCTCGCCCTCCGCGCCACTGAGCGCCACTGCCTTGGCCAGAGCCCGCTCGGACCGGTCCAGCTCGCCGCGCTGAGCCTCGATCTCGGCCCAGAACACCAGCGCTGAAGCCTGACTGTCGTCGTCGTCAGCTGTCTCCACCATGCGTCGGGCTGTGCTGACCGCCGCATCGGCATCGCCCAGCTTGAGCTGGATCTCGGCCAGACTGGCCAGGGCGAGCGGATAGTTGGGGTCGTCGGCATCGCCCAGGTCGATCGCCGTGGTCAGGCAGGCCCGGGCCCGCACCGCGTCGCCCAGGTGTTCGCGAAATATCTCGGCCAGTTCGAGGTGCAGGCGCCAGCGCTGAGCGTCGTCGGTGGCCAGCTCGATGGCCCGTTCGTAGGCACCGACCGCATCGCGGTAGCGGTGGTCGTAGCGGTAGAGATCGCCGAGTCTGCGCACGGCGGCCAGATGATCGGGCGCGGCGGCCAGGGCCCGTTCGAGCGCGGTGAGCGCGGCGGCCAGATCGCCCTGTTTTTCGAAGCGGATATCGGACACGCGCAACCAGTGTTCGGCAGTGGCTTCGGGCGACCTGGCCGACCCGGCCGCGCGGGACAGTACGTCGATCAGATAGTCGACCCGGCCGGCGGCCAGAAGTGGTTCGCACAGCCGTTCCGCGGCGTTTTGTCCGTCCGGCCAGATTTCCAGCGCCCGCTCGAGATCGCGCATGGCAGTGTCGGCCGCTTCGAGCTCTTCGAGCCGAACAACAGCGCTCTTGACCAGGAGATCGGCGGCCGTGCGAGCGTCGCGCACGACCTTGGCCTCGCGCCGCCAGGCTTCGGATAACGAGCGGGCATCGCCCAGTGCCTGGGCCGTGCGGGCGAGGCCGCGAATGGCGGCCAGACACTCGGCATCTTCTTCGAGCGCAGTGCGATAGGCCGCAATGGCGTTGGGATCGCCGCTGATCTCGCGGGCATGGCCCATGCTGGTCAAGTAGCGGGCCGACAGACCTGGATCGTCACTGGCCTTGCCCAGCTTGCGGTAGACCATGGCCAGGGCATCGCGGTTTTTGCGCTCTCCGGCGATCCGCTCGAGGGCCAGGAGGGCGTTCTCGTCGTCGGGCAAGACGCCCAGGATGGCCTCGTAGGTGGCCACCAGGTCCTCGATCGAGCCGATACTCTTGACTTCCTGGACCCGCGCCAGGGCGCGCAACGAAGCGGCGCGCGCCGCGGGATCGGCCACTGAATCGGACTCCACGGCATAGGCATTGGCCAGCGCGGCCCACGACTCGGCATCGGAGTAGAGCGATTCGAGGGCGAGCAGCGCCGGCAGCTTGCCCGAATCGTAGCCGGCCAGGGTCTCGAAGCACTGGGTGGCCCGTTCGCGGTCGCCGAGGTGATCGCGCCAGATCGCGCCCTGGCGCAGGAGGGCAGCACCGGTGACCACCTCGTCGTCGAAGTCTTCGCCCACCCGTTCGAGATCGTCGACCAGGTCCGACCACGACGCTTCCTCGTTGCGCAGGCGGGTCAGCTCCAGTGTTGCTGGCCAGTAATCTGGTGAGGCAAGGCGGGCGCGCTCGTAGCAGGCGATCGCCTTGTCGGGGCGCTCGAGCCTCTCCTCGTACACTGCACCGGCATTCCACAGGGTAAATGCCTTGGCTCGCGGGTCGTTGATCCCCTGCAATTCGAGCTCGAAGACGTCGACCAGTTCGGCCCAGGCGTCGCGCTCGCGCAGCTTGCGGGCGAGCGCCGACAGCGCCGGGCGATACGACGGGTCTCGCTGGGCCGCCTGGCGGTAGTACTCGATGGCGTCTTCGTCGCGACCCAGCCGGGTTTCACACAACTCGCCCATCTTGTAGAAAACCACCACGGCATCGGGCCGATCGGGCTGGGCGGTCATCTCGCGCTGGTAGATATCGAGCAGGTCCTCCCAGCGGCCGGCGCGGTAGTAGAGCCGGCCCAGGCTGGACAGCGCCGGAACATATTCGGGATGGCTGTCGAGCACCTTGCGAAAGCGGTCGATGGCAGCCTCTCGCTGGCCCAGTTGCTCGTCGAGCACGGTACCGGCGCGGTGCAAGAGCGCGGCGACCAGTTCGTCGTCCTCGCTCTCCTCGGCCTCGAGTTCGAGCGCGGCGACCAGTTCGTCCCAGCGCCCAGCCTGCTCGGCCATACGCTGCAGTGCATGGACTGCGACGAGATTTTTGGAGTCGAGCTCCAAGACCCGGCGATAGGCATAGGCGGCGTTGGCCGGATCGGCCAGCGAGTCCTCGTGAATGGAGCCGATCTTAAACAGGTAGGCGATCCGACGCGACCGGTTTTGGGTCTGGTCGAGAGCGCGTTCGTAGAGCTCGACCAGCTCGCGGAAGCGTCCGCTCTGGGCGTAGAGCCGGGTGAGCGCGCGAAATGACGCCACATTGTCTGGGGTCAGTGACAGGGCGCGGGCGTAGTGGTCGATGGCGTCGCTCGGCCGGTGAAGCTTGGCGTCGAGTATTTCGCCGACCCGAGCGTGGGCCTGGGCGCGCCGCCGGGTGTCGTCCACGGCTTCGGCCTCTTGCAGCAACATCTCGACCAGCTGGACAAACTCGCCTCGCCGGGCGAGCAATGCGCCGAGCGCGCGCAATGTGGGCACGTGAGTGGCATCGATGGCAAGAGCTGCCTGATAGGCGCGAATCGCGGTCTCTTCGTCGTCCAGACGCGACTCGAGCACGTGGCCGATCCGGTGCAGGATCTCGACTTTCTCGGCCGGCTCGGTGACGATTTCGGCCAGTACTTCGAGTGCTCGGGTGAGGGCTTCGTACTTTTCAGAGCCCTCGTAGAGGCGGGCGAGGTCCTCCAATACCAGGCGGTCGCGGTTGCCGGTCGCCTTGGCCGCGCGGGCCAGAGCGCGCAGGGCGTCGCTGCGATTGCCCAGCCGGTCGACCAATAGACGCCCGGCGTGATGAAGCGATATGGCGCGAATCCGCTCGTCGGAGGTCTGCTCGGCCTCGCGCTCGAGCACTGTCACCAAATGACTCCAATCGCGGTTTTTGTGATAGAGCCGCTTGAGCGCATCGATGGCGCCGAGTGCTCGCGGATCGAGCCTGAGCGCCGATTCGTAGAAATTCACCGCGCTGGCGCTGTCACCGAAGCTCCTCTCGGCGATCTCGGCGCGCTGGAGAAGAAACGCAGCGCGCAGCTGTGGGTCGTTGGTCACCGCATTGGCAGCTCGCTCGTACGAGGAGGCGAGTTCTTCCGAATCGGACTTGTCGGCGGCCAGTCGGTTTGCTGCCTTGAGCACAGACAGATTGCCCGAGTCCAGGTCGAGAGCATGGGCGTAGGCCGTTGCAGCGTCCTGGGCGCGGCCGAGAAAATCCTCGAGCAGACGCCCCTTCTCGAAAAACAACATGGCCGTGGCCTTGGCATCGGCCGTGACCCGCGCTTCGGCGTCGAGCAGGGATACTGCGCGCTCGCAGTCGCCCGCGGCCATGGCCAGCCGGCGCACCCCGCGCAGCGCGGGCAGGCTCTCGGGCGACACCTCGAGGGCCTCGTTGTAGTGGGCCAATGCCGAGGCGGGGTCGCCGAGCAAATCCTCGCACACCTGGGCGATCTCGACGTGTAATTTGGCGATCCGCTGGGGCTCGGTTGCGCGTTCGATCTCGTCCTCGCACGTGCGCACGAGTGCCTGTGCCTGGCCGCTGAGATTGGCCGTCTTGAGATGGAGAGGTGTGGCCGAGTGGCGCGGCTTGACCGCCTCTTTATCGGCCCCCTCCTGCCTCTGCGCCGGCCCCGCGGCGCGCTGGCCACGAGCCGGAGTTCTGGCCCGGCGGGCAGCCCGACGGGCCGCCGCCTCTTGCTCGACCTCCTCCTGCTTCTGCGCCGGTATGGCGGCGCGCTGGCCGCGCGCCGGCGTTCTGGCCCGGCGCGCAGCCCGGCGGGCCTCTGTCTCCTGTGCGGACCCTTCCTGTCTCTGCGCCGGCAGGGCACGCTGGCCGCGCGCCGGAGTTCCGGCCCGGCGCGCAGTCTGGGCCGGAGGAGTGATCCGTTCCGGCCTGGGCGTGGTCCGTTCTGGCCTGGGCGTGGTCCGTTCTGGCCTGGGCGTGGTCCGTTCTGGCCTGGGCGTGGTCCGTTGCGTCCGGGGAGTTTTCCGGTCCGGCCGGGGAGTTTTTTGCCCCGGCGCCGACGGCTGGTCGCGCATGGGCGATCCCGGGGGTGGCGGCGGGATTGGTCCGGTCGAGCGCTGAGGCGATCCCGGAGGCGGAGGCGGACTCGATGGCGGCGGCTCGGGCGGTCGAGTTTTCAGTCTGTCTTCTACGCTCTCGGGCAGGTCGCCCTCTGAGAGCGCCGCCAACGCTTCGTCGAGGCTCGGGGCAGGAGGATCCTTGGCCATATAGTCAGTCCGTGGTGGGCAGTCGTGTACCGAGCTGCAGACTATACCTCTGCTCCGCGAGCGGCGGGACACCGCCGGCAGCAATCGGCGCTGCCATGGGTCGGGCAGGAGTGGGATCAGGGGGTGGGCGTCGCCGCGTCGAGTACCTCGACGGCAGCCTCAATGTCGAGGTCGAGACCCGCGGCGAGAGCGGAGGCGGTCCGCGGTACCATGACGTCGAGGGGGACTCCGATGTCGTAGAATACCGAGCCGTCGACGTTCCTGGTCTCGGTACCGGTGAACGTCACACCCAGGCGGCCGGGGAGCTCGACGCCCGTGATGTCGCCATTCGTCGCCGCCGTGGTGAGACCGACAACGGTGACTCGTCCCGCGCCGACCAACGCCTGGGCCATGGTCTCTGTTCGGCTGATGGTGGCCGGGCCGACGAGCAGGACCGCGGGCATCGAGAGCTCGGTGCCCGGAGGTGGCCCCGGCCAGCTCCAGCTGTAGCCTTCGAGCTGCGGCGCACCGGGACCCAGGTAGTTCGGAATCGCGAACTGCGGGCTGAGATACTGGTCGCCGATCACGCGGGCCACGCCATCGAGCACGTCGTAGCCGGGATAGTCGCGCAGGTCGAGGATGATCCCGCGGGCGCTCTGAGCGGCCTGGAGGTGTCCCAGGACGTCCGCGTTGTCCGGAAAGAGGAACACTGAATCCTCTGCAAAGTTGACGTAATAGAGGTCGTTCCGGGCAGGGCCTTCCAGCCAGCCCGACGGCCCGCCCAGCATGTCCTGGAGCAGAGTGTAGTAGGTGGAGAAGTTGTCGACCGGCGGCACCGTCTCGACGCGCACTACCCCGTCAATGCCGCGAACTTCGACGTCCGTCGGGCCCGACCCCCGCGCCATCAGCACGCCGCTTCGGTACAGCCGGTTGGACTCGGTCGCGGCCGACATGGTGGCAGCGAGCTCGGCGTAGATCTCGGCTACCGGCCTCCCTCCGACCGACAGGACGGTATCGCCGGGTCGCAGCTCGTCGGCCGCTGTGCCCGCGATCACGGGAGCCCCGGCGACGTGCTCGACGACAAATGGGAGAGCCCTGCTCGGAGGCGACGACCCCGCGAAGTCGCGAAGGATGACGTGGCCATCCCTGAGCGGCGACGTGAGCCGGGCGAGGGCGACGCGGTACTCGTCTCGGCTCAGCGGCTCGGCGCCGTCCAGGTCGTCCCAGCCACGGTGCAGGGCGGCGTCGAAGTCCGCGCCCACGATCGCCATGTGGGGGTAGAATAGACGCGCTGCCCCGTGCAAGGTCAGGAGGCCGGCGCGGCCCACCGCGCGGTCGACCGTGCTGTCCTGCTGAGTGTCGAGAGGATCGAATGACACAAACGGGGCCCGCGTCGCGGGTGGAGCGTCCATCGGGCTCGGAGCCCCGGGAAGCGACGTGATCCCATCGACCGATTCGCCGCCGATCACGTCGGTCGGGATCTCGTCCGGCCATGGCTGACCATCTGCGTCGAGGAGCTCTCGAGTGCGGACCGCGAGCCCGCGCCGGCCGACTGGTACCCAGTCGCTCTCGGCGACCTGAGCGGGTACGCTGGCGCCCAGCAGGTAGGCCTGCCCCGCGATCCGCACAGCTCCGGCAAACCGCGCCGCTGTGGGGGCGAGACGCGCGCCCGTGACAACAGCGACCGGGCGCGCTCGGTCTGCCGTGCCGGCGACAGCCTCGGCGGCACGTTGCCCGACGCCCATCTCGTAGATGGTGAACAAATCCGCCCCGAACAGCTCCCGCCACACCTCATCGACGTAACCGGCGTGGGTCCGCACAGTGGCCGCGGGCCAGGCGAACCCGTCGGGGAACACCGCGGCACCTGCCGTCGAGAGCGCGGCCTTCAAACCCGGCCGCTCGGCCAGCCAGCGCAAGTCGATCGCCACCGCCTCCGCGTGCTGAGGAATTTGGACCGGACCCGGTCCCGGCCGGACGACCGCCAAGGGACCCAACATCCAGACGCGAGCGGGTCTGAGGTGTCTGATCGTCGCGTCCACGGCGCACGCGGCGGGGAGCTGGGCTGCGTAACCGGCGAGCCCCGAATCATCGCTGAGCGCGGCGACGAGCGCCTGGTCGACCTCGACGTAGTTGTCCACCGGCGCGAAAAAGCGGACTGTGGCGTGAGCCCGGGACGCACCGAGGAGACGTGGACCATCGCCCGGCGGGCCGCCGATCACTCGGTCGCAGACGTCCGTCGGGACGTCGAGCACAGTGCTGTCCAGGACCACAGCGCTGGCCTCGTCAGACCGGTCGCCCACGCCGCACCCCACGACACCGACGATGATCAGAGCGGCGCTGGCCAACGTAGCCATCGCACGGGTGAGTCTCGTGTTACTGCAATGTGTTATCTGGTTATCGATCGTTGTCATGCCCTACCTGGTGCAGATTTTGGCCGAGCGCCTGGCCACCGCAATGTGTTATCTGGTTATCGATCGTTGTCATGCCAGGGTAGACGCAGCCTTGTGCGGATTGACTGGGTCAGTCGAGGCGCACCAACCACACGTCGCTGGAGAACTCCATGGCCCCGACGACGAACCGCTGCCCGGACGCACAAAGCGTGCTCCGGCTGGAGCCGGAAGGCCTCACCTGGAGCACACCGAGTGCTCGGGGCAGCCTGGCAGCCTGGCCACAACCACTAGCTCGAGCAATAACCCGGGCAATCCGGGCTAATGGTGTTCGAGCGACAGCGGCAGAGGCGGTACGTCGGACGGATCGACCGGAATACCGCCGACATTGAAGCTCAGTTGCACCTGGGCGACAGTGCCCGGGATAAATCCTCGATATCCGTCAAATGCGGTATCCGGATCTTCTTGGTTGAGGAATGGTGCAGGTACGCCACCATAATTCTGCCCGTTGGCACGGTTCACGATCACATAGTTCAGCACTCTGGGATCGGTTTGTGGGCAGAAGCCGAGTTCTCGTACCCAGGTGGCCGAGCCCCGTTTGTCGGTGACAAAGATATTGGGCACGCCGCCGAATGGAATGGGCCGGATCAGGCTGGCTGGGTCCTGTCCGTCGAAATCCTCGACGATCAGCCAGATCGAGTACATTCGGTTGGGCCGCAGTTTGCGAACGTTGATTCTGATCTGCGCCGTGCCGTCGGCACGACACCTGGTCCGCGAGATGCCCCATGCCGACATCCACTGGCCCAGGGTGACCCCCTCGCTGCACGGCCCGGCCCGACTGATCACCGCCGGATCATCGACCTCGCTCGCACATGGTACGGGCTCGTTTCTCACCCCAAAATCGTCGACCAGCACGGCGGTGTCATCGACAGGCACATTGAGGACCTCGTCGGGCACGCTGCCGGGGGAAATCCCCGTGAAGGAAAGCCCGAATGCGTCAAAGTGAGACGCGATGAGTGCATTGCCGGGCGTGGTCGGCGAGAGCGGAGGTGAATTTCCATTTCCAGGGCCGAGAACCGGATCGAAGTGGCCCGATGTATTAAATCCGATGAGTGGGACAAACGGGCCAAATAACGGGACAAATTGGTCCATCTGCGGAAACCGCCAGACCGGCAGTCCAAGGGCGCGGTTGAGTCCTGTGGTCGGCGTGCCGACCTGGACATAGGTTCTGGCCGATCGACTCTTGCCTGTGCGGTCGTCGCCGCTGGCAGCAGTCGATTGAATCCATGGAGCAGTGATCAGCGCATATAGCGATACCGCTCCGACTGACAAACGAAATGCAGTCGTTCGCATATATCCCCCCTGATTGTGAATTGGTGTTTGGAACTCGAGATCCAGTATTTGGATCTACCACGGGTGATTCACTTGTCAAGGCGGAGTGGGTCGGTCAGCGCGGGGAATGCACTCGGGGCAGACTGTGGCCCTCGCGGGCCAGGTAGACGAGTGCCTCGAGCGAGTCGCCGGCAAGGTGAAAAAAGCCCTCGGCCTGCCAGGGTAGCTCGTGCATGGCGCTGTGCAGACCGACATCGCGATGATCGGCCGTGTCGAAGCTGATCTCCAGGCGGCAGAACGTGTTGCGGCATTCGGCGCGATCGAGATGGACGCCGGTGAGCTCGTCGCGGGCGAACGTCTGGTGAAGCGACTCGACCGCTGATGCGGCCCAGGTCTGGTCGAGCGTTTCGGCTGCGATGGTGTCCTCGAGCAGGCTCAGCTGGGCTGCGAGAGCCTCTTCGGCGCCTCGGTCGGCGCCTGGTTGACCCCGCGGCACTGCATCATTGCCGACCGAGCTCGACCCTTTGCCATCGGGTTCGGGTTGGTTGGTCGCCTCGCGCAGCTGTTTCACTTCCTGACGCAGAGAATGCAGTTCGTCTTGCAGAGCAGAGTCTCGTGCGTTGAGGTGATGCATTGAGCGACGGATGCGATCGCGTTGATCGTCGCGATCGATCCGGTCTACCTGATCCGGCACTGGATCGCTGTGGCTCGCGGCTGGCTGCGGGCCACTGCGGGTCGCGAGCAGGGCGATGACCGGCAACCCTACAGCCAGGGTAAAAATAAGGCGGCGACTGGTCGCGTTCGACAAACTCTTCATCTGCATTTCCTCGAGCCGTGTCGATTCTCATGTCAGTCGATACGGCTTTCCCGATCGGCCGTTACAACCGAAGCCAAAAAAACGCCGGGACAGAACGGAGGAGATTCCGTACCGGCCTCGAAATTAGGTCACGTCAAGGGGTCTCGGTGACGTTGTAATTGAGGATGTAGGACCGGCCAAGAGCCGTTTCCGGAGGAATCGTGCAGCTGTAAAAATAGTGAGTCTGCACATTCGAGGCAAGAAAGCCAAAGAACAGAGTCTGCCATACGTTGGCAGCGCCAGCGCTCGCTTGTGGTGGGGAGGCCCATCCCGAGTAACCGCCCCCGGCATTGCCGTATACGCTGTAAAGCCGGCATACGACGTTTAGTGTCCCGTGCAGATCTTTGACCCGTACCCAGCCGTTCTGGATTGCCATGGGCAGGTCGTCGTGAATTGCCGGGCACTCGACTCTCATCGCGGCCGCCGCCGATGGATTGCCAATGCCGCTATAGAGGTATGCCGGACTGAGCGTGCCCAGTACCACGCACTCGGAGCCGGCATAGGTCTTGGCGTCCTGGGCGTGGGCCGCACTCGCGCACACCGAAATCAACACCGCACCCACAATCCCGATCACACGTTTTTTCATTGCATTGTCTCCTTTCCTGTGTTTGTATTTCATGTTCATTCGTGATGTCCTGGTATACGGATCAGAGCAATCGCGGTGCCAGGCACAGGTGACAACCGTTTGCTGGCCAAGCCGTCCGAAACACCGGACATCGGCCACAACGGAACTGTTCAGCAACCGTCCGCGAACCGTTTGCCGACAGTATTTCCTCGCCAACGCGATCGCGGGCAGGGAACAGGAGAGAATGCCGAACCGATCAGGTTCTCGACAAATACATGTCGATGGTGAACGGGACCGCGTGGGGCTGTCCGTATTCGTCCACGATCATGCCCACGCAGGTGTCTTCGACTGCACGCTCGATGCAGGCATCGAGCATATAGTCGATGCTGCGGGCGTGCGGCACCACGATCCGGCCGTCTTCGCCCACGGTAAACGATAGCTCGACAGGCCCTTCTTTGACCGCGTCGGGCCGGGCTGTGCGCAAATACTGGCGATGGCAGTCGCGGATGGCGCGCCGGTCGATGGCGCGCTCGACTGCGCGGTGAAGATCGCCGCTGGTCGCGGCCAGGCGCACTTCGCACATGGCTGGCTTGCCCGCCCTCGGCCAGCGCGGAGTGCGAATTTGGCGCCCGTCATCGATCCGGTCGGATGGAGACGCCAGCGGCGCTGCTGGCTGTCCTGGCCGGCCGGCCGGGGATGGCGCCAGCTGACACGCTGCGCAACTCGCCAGCACGGCCACTCGCAACGGTCGATGACGGAGCTCATCGGGCATGATGGGAGCTCATGGTAACAGGTTTGGCAGGGGCGAGCCGGTTTCACAACTCACAGGACCTGTCCTTTCAGCCATTCACCCGGGCTACGGGTCGAGCAGGGCGCGAGTGACGTGGCTTGCGTTCTCGGTCAGCGTCACCGCCATGGACCGGCACTGATCGGGCCCATCTGGCCGCCACAGCGTCAGCCCAAAGGCCGGGCCAACTCCGCGCGGTGTGTAGCGTATGGCAGAGACCGAGCCGGGCAAGTTCAAACAGGCCGGATATCCGCTCTCGGGTTGCCAGGAGTGGACGATTACCTCGCCGCGCGGAGCCAGCAGTGCCCCGACACCGGCCCAAAAACGCGGCAAGAGATCGGCCGGGCCGACCCGGTAAAGCGGTTCATCCTCGCCGCCGGCGAGAATTGCATGGTCGGGAATGGGAGCGTTGAACGTGATCAGGTCCCACGGTCCGTCGCCCGGTACCCGGTCGCTCCGAGTGCCGGGCCATAGATCGGCCACGCGAAAGGTCACGTCGGAAATTCCGCTCAGCCCGGCGCCGAGACGAGCCATGGCAACGGCCCGCGGGTTGATATCTGTGCCGAGCACCGATCCGGCCAGGCCGGGCCGCGCCAGCGGCACAATGCCACTGCCGGTCCCGACATCGAGCCAGCGCGTGCCCGCCCGGTCCCTGCCCGGACCGGCAAGGCGACCCGGTACCGCACCGATGGTGTGAAACGCACTGTCGTCGCAGATGAGAGCTGTATCGCGTCCCCGCTCGCGATCGGCCCGGTCGCTGACCACCAGGGCTCGGCCGACCGGAAGGATTGCCACTGTGGCCTGAGCCAGAATCCGGTCGGCGGAGAGCGAGACCAGGGCCAGCTCGCGGAGCAGCGGCCAGTCGTCGCCAACCCGGCGGGCCACGCACTCGGCGGGCAAACGCAGTCCGGCCACGAACAGATAGGGCAACACGGCGGCCGGCGGCACAGTTTCGAACACCGGTGGCCAGGACTTCGCGGCGCTGGCCGCGATCCGGCCCAGGCGGGCGCGAAAGGCGCGCGGAGCGTGTCCCGGGCAGCGCACGCCAAAGCACTGGGTCACTGCGCGCTCGCTCAGCCCCAGGGCTTGCAGCCGTCGTCCCAGCCCGGTCAGCACGCCGGTATTGCACGCTCGCCGCCACGCCGCCGCAGCGTACCCGAGCGGCTCGCAGTCGGAAGGGTCGGCCACCTGTTCAGCGCACGGCTCGCCGGCGCGGGGAAAAGCCCTCGGCCAGCCAGTATTTGGCCATTTCGTACTCGTAGAACAGCACCATATCGGTGGCCAGTACCCCGCGCAGCAATTTGCGAATGGTGGCGGGCTTTTTGTTGTCGCTGTCGAGCACCGCGCTGTAGTACAAAAATTCGGCCCGGCGCCCGCGCGTGGTCGCGCGTTTTCGCAGCTCGTCGAGGTCGGTTTGGCCGGTGGCAAAGCGGGCCAGCTCGTGGTACCAGAGCCGGCCGTCGCGGCTGGCCAGATAATCGTGAGCCAGCGGATCGGAGCGCTGGCCGGTGCGCTGGGCCTCGGCCAGGACCCACAGGCTCATATATACCTTGGTGTAGTCGGCGATTTCGTGACTGCCCAGGGCGCGGTGATAGGCGTCGAGTGCGCGGCTGTATTCGCCGCGTACGATCAGAAACGACACCACGGATGCATGCGTGTCGGCGCCGTCGGAATCGACATCGACTGCGGTCTCGAACGTGGTCATGGCCTCGTCGAAATCGCCCAGGGTCCAGCGCATTTTGCCCAGCTCGACCAGCATTTCGCCCTTGAACGCGGCGGGCAGCTCGACTGTGCCGTCGAGTTTGAGCCAGGTCGACATGGCGTGATTCCATTTTTGCGCAGCCCGGTCGGCCTTTCCGAGGGCGTGATAGGCGTCGCCGGCCAGGCGTGCGATCTTGGCCTGGTTATACATATCGAGCGGGGTTTTGACCGGCAGGGCCAGAGCTCGCTCGAAATGCCCGATGGCGGTCTTGAACCGGTCTTGCTTAAACGCGATCTGACCCAATTGCTCGAGCGCCGCGACCGTGGCCCGCCTGGCAAACGATTTTTTCAGGTAGCGCTCGGCCTCGTCGAGCCGACCCAGGCCGGTCATGCCCCGACCCATGGCGGCATAGGCTTCAGCCAGATCCGACTCGAGCGGCGCGCCCGGCCAGCGCTCGGCCGCCTCGGCGTGGAACGCCTCCAATCGATCGAGCTGCTTTTTGGCTGCCAGGGGCCGATCTCGAAACGCCAATGCGCCGACTCGCAGGTGGTAGAGCTGAGCCAGTTCTTCGGCTGCATCACGTTTTTGGGCGTCGCGTTCGAGCGCCTGCTCGAAGAGCTCGATGGCCAGCGGAATCTGCTCGAGCTGGCGCGCGGCCTTGCCCGCGGCGACCAGCAGATCGGCGTTTTGCGCCAAGCGCAAGGCGCCCTGGCGACAGATGGCCAACGACGCCTCGAGTTTGTCCTGTCGGTCTTTTTTGGCCTCCTTGCGCTCGACTTCGTCCGCGTAGACGGTGGCCAGGGCGAGCCAATCGCCGGCCGTGGCATCGGCGGCCAGTGCCCGCTCGACCCGCCGGCGCAGGTGTGGACTCACCCCCAACCCGGACAGGTGCTGGATCGCGGCCACTGCCTCGTCGAGGCGATGGGCGCTGGCCAGTACCCGAACCACGTGCCAAGAGGTTCTGAACACACCGTCGCCGTGGGCGCGGATCAGATGCGGGGATGCTCCGCCGCGGCGAAAGAGGGCGTCGAACGCCGCTTGCCTGGTCACATAGACGGCGACCAGCCGATCCACTGCCGCGCCGATGGGCGCGGCAGCGACGATCTCCTCGAGAATGTGGATCGGCCTCGAGTGCTCGGCTCCAGCGCCGTATTGGGCTACCGAGAGGGCATCTGCATGGGCGAATATGTCATCCACTTCGGCCAGATAGATGGCCTGATTGGCCGGGTCGGCGAGGGCGAGAAAAAACAGTGCAGCAGTGGTTTCTCGATCTCCTCCCGAGCGGGCAAACGACTCGCGGAGGTTCTTCGCCGCACCGATATACGGCCGCAGTTGCGAGGCCAGTGGCTCGGTGTGATCGCCGGCCCGGGCCAGTTCGACAGCGCTCCACAGACCGAGCAATTCGAGCAATGCCCGGTGGGCTAGATAACGCCTTTCCGGGTCGGTTAGAGCGCGTTCAATGCGGCGTGCGTACTCGGAGGCGAGCTCCCGACGCATGGTGAGACGCCTGGGATCGGCTTCGGCCAGAGCGTTGTAGAGGGCTCGGTACTCGGCCAGATCGCCATCGTCCGCCAGCTCGTAGGGAGCATCACCGACCGGTGGCAGAGCGGTCGGTGACAGACTCTTGGCCTGGCGGGCCGCACTCGGGTTGGCCGGGCCGCAAGCCACTGCCAGGACAGCGGATGCGATCGCAGCACGGCAAAAAGACTTCATCGTAAACAGCATAGTGGCAAAGTGGCCACCGCGCACTCCGCGACTTTATGGCCGGCTCGGGCCACCGGTGGTTCGAGTTGGCTGTCCTTGTGCTGTCGTCAGCGGAATGGGCGTCTATAATGCGCTACGTCGTGCAAGCGATTACACAATCGATCTCACCACCCATCGTTGTCCAGAAGTACGGCGGTTCTTCGGTCGCCGACGTCGCCGGGATCCAGCGAGTGGCGGCACGCATCGCCGAAACTCGCGAGCAGGGCAAGCAGGTGTGCGTGGTGGTCTCGGCCATGGGCTCGACAACCGACGAGTTGCTCGGGCGGGCCCGGGCGATCTCCGAAGCGCCGCCCAGGCGCGAACTCGACATGCTGCTCACTTGCGGCGAACGCGCCTCTATGGCCCTTCTATCCATGGCGGTGAGCGAGCGGGGCTACCAGGCCATCTCGTTCACTGGCTCGCAGTCGGGCATCCTCACCAACGATCGCCACTCGGGCGCACGCATCATCGAAGTGAGACCGGTGCGGGTACAGGACGAGCTCGAACGCGGTCGGGTGGTCATCGTGGCCGGCTTTCAGGGAGTGTCGTACAAACGCGAGATCACCACCCTGGGACGCGGTGGATCAGACACCACTGCGGTTGCCCTGGCCGCTGCCCTCAATGCCGAGTACTGCGAGATCTGCTCCGACGTCGAAGGGGTGTTTTCCGCCGATCCCCGTGTGGTCGGGGCAGCCCGGCTGATCGAGGCGATCTCTCACGACGAGATGCTGGAGCTGGCCACGCACGGGGCTCGCGTGCTCCACTCCGAGGCAGTGGAGTTCGCGCGGCGCTCGGGAATCGCTCTCTATGCCCGCGCAACCGCCAAATCGGGCGGAGGTACGCGCATCGATCGGGTCGGAGCCGAAGCCGAAGCCAGCATTGGCGTAACCGGGCAAACCCATCTGGTTCGAGTTTGCAGCGATAGTCCGCACAGAGCCGAGCAAATCCTCGGCGTGCTCGATCGAACTCGTGTGGCCCTTTTGTGTGTACGGCACAGTCGAGGGCCGGCCGGGGCCGACAGCATCGCGGTCTGGTTTGGTCTCGACGACGTGCCCGACTGGCCGGAGGTGTGCGACGAGCTCACTCGTGTCGCCGGCCAAGATGCCATCGCCGACTCGTTCGGTCAGGTCAGCGTGGTCGGGCGCGGCCTGGGCGAAGACCCCCGGACCATCATCGAGGTCAGCCGTGTCGCTGCTGAAATCACAGTGCCGATCGAAGAGATCATCACCTCGCCGCTGCGCGTGACTGCATTTTGCCGCGCTGGTGACGTCGACGATCTAGTCGCGGCATTGCATCGCAGGTTTTGCCAGTGACCGGGCGGCCGGCCATGCCCCAGCAAGTCCGTGCCCGGTGGGCCAGGCCGGCCGAGCGGCCGCTGGTTTTGGGCCACCGCGGTGCCAGTGCGCGGGTCACCGAGAATACACTGGATGCTTTTTTGGCTGCGCGCGATGCAGGAGCCGACGGAGTGGAACTCGACGCCCGTCTCTGCGCGAGCGGTCAGGTTGTGGTCTTTCACGACGACGACCTCGCCCGTCTGGCCGGCCGGGGTGAGCGCATCGATCGGCTATCGCTCGAACAGCTCGGCCGGGTGCGGCTCGATGGCGATCGCCGTATCCCGACCCTCGACGATGTTTTCGCCCTGGTTTCGGCCGAGGACTGGATCATCAATGTCGAGCTCAAAACGTCCAGTTTCAGATCCGCTGCTTTGATCGACGGCGTGCTCGGATGTATCGAGCGACACCGCATGGCCGATCGCGTGCTGGTGTCGTCGTTTGACCCGCTGGCCATTGCACGAGTGCGCAGGCGGGCGCGTCGGCTTTTGACCGGTCTGTTGTTCCACGGTGGTCAGCCGTTGCCATTTCGCCGGGCATTGTGCGCGCCACTGGTGCGACCGCACGCGGTCCATCCCCAGCACAAACTGGTCACTCGGACCAGCTTGGCCGCCTGGCGCGAGCGCGGCTACGCAGTCAACACCTGGACCGTGGATGGTCCGGACCGCCAGCGCGAGGTGGCCCAGCTCGGTGTCGACGCCATTGTGACCAACGACCCGGCCGCTTGCCTCACCGCAATCGGTGTGGCCCGGTGAGTGGTGGGAAAACGTCGCTCTGTGCCCCGCGGTTGAGCTATGCTCGCCGCCTATGAAGAAGCTCATGGTCCTGTCGATCGTTGTCGTCGTGGCGTTTTGGTGGTACCAGCCTGCTGACTCGAAAGCGCCGGATGAAAGGCTGGTGGGGCACTTTGACGCGATTTGCATGATCGCCGAGCGCAACATCGACACGCCTCACCGCGGCGTACAGAAGATCTTTCACTTTCTCGGCGGACATGCTCCAGACATGCTGAAGCAGTTTGGCGACTTACTGGTCGAGATCGAGCGCATCGACAATGACAGGGAGCACGACAAACGGGCGCGTCTGGCCCAGCGCCGGTTTCGCAAGCACGCCAAGCGGTGTGGGCCGGTCATGGAGCGATTCGCCGAGGCAGTCGAGGCCGACCCCGAGGCGAGTGCATTGCTCGAACGCGGCGTCGGGCGGCTCGGCCGCACTCTCGAGATCATCTTCGGAGCCGATGCCAGCATTCTCTTTCCCCTTGGCACATCGGGCGTGCCGATCCAGTTGTCTCGCCAGTTGGCTCGATAGCCCGGCTGTTCGACTCGATCTCGGTGGTCGGGCTCGGAGCCGTGCTCACTCTGCCACAGCGCGGCGCAGATTGATCCTGGCCCTGGCCTCGCACCGAGCGCGGAAAAACTCGCTCTGATAGATGTGTTCACTGTGCAGGAGATGCTGAAAAAAGCGCTTTCTACCCAGCTGGAACAGCGTTACAGGTATATAGGGTGCGTACTCGCGCGCGATCTGCTCGTCGTACTCGCGAAACCGATCCCGGGGCGCGGCCAGGATGGCCATGTCGGCGTCGACAAAATGCGCCGCATCGACATCCAGTACCGTGGTCGCCTGTGACCCATGGCGGCCAGTGAGCTCGATCAAATAGACCACTCGCCGGGCCCAGCTCAATATCTGATCCCGGTCGAGCGCCGGCTGTGCTCCGCGCTGTACAGCGCCGGCCAGCAGACGTGGCCCAATGCGCGTGATCTCGTTGTGGGCGAGTTCCGCGCTGCGCTTCTCGTTGTCGTGCCGGCTCGGCACATACACCGCATCGTGAAACAACACGGCCAGCAATACCTGCTGTGGCCGGGTCCAACCCGGCCCGTCCTCGACCCGGGCAAACCACTGACACAGCTCGCGCAAATGGTCCAGAGTGTGGTAGGCCCGGTCGGGCGAGGTATAGGCCGAGGCCAGAAGTGACCAGAATTCTGCCGGACCCAATACACCACGTCGAGCGGCGAACCGGGTTAGCCAATCGATCTGATTCATGCCAGAATCCCCTCGACCATGCGCCGCAAGGTGGGCGCGGCATAACCCGCCGGCAAAAGCTCGGGCGCCGCGGCCGAAAACTGGTAGGCACCCTCGATCGCGGCGAGCAGCATACCGGCCAGTTTTCGCGCATCTCGGGTGCCCCGGCCGCGCGCGTGTAAACACGCGGCGAGGAGTTCGCGCAAGGTGTCAAGCCGCTTGCGCGTGGCATCGACGTACGCCGCGCGCACTTCGGGCTGCCGGATGGCCTCGGCGCCGACAGTCACCCAGGCCGCCACGATCCTGGGGTCAGCGCTCCCGTCGAGGGCGAGATGAGCGTCGAGAAACGCATGCAGGCGCTTGACCGGGTCATCGCCGGCACGCCGCAATCGCCCGGCCAGACGAGTCTGAAATGCACTGGCCAAGCGCTCGACCAGGGCCAGCAAGATCTGCTGCTTGCTGCCAAAATGATAGTGGATCAGCCCGGCAGTGAGGCCTGCCGCGCGGGCGATCTCGTTGATAGAAGCCCGCTCGTAACCGCGTTCGCTCATCACCCGCAAGAGTCCCTCCACGATCTCGACGCGGCGCTCGTGAGTATTGGAAGGGCGAGCCATACATTCGATCTTCTTCCTGGCCAGTCAGCTCGATCGGAACTATATAAATTGGACATACAACTTAAAAAGGATACCACACTCTGCCACGGCAATCCATCGACAATCGTCGATCGGACTTCCTGGCAGGGAGTGTGAGGCGGAGTTGTGACCAAGTGGAGCGGCTGGCTATTCGATCAGCCGGATGGACCAATTACTGGCGAGGCATCTTGGGTGGGCGCCTGTTGCTCAAACAACGTGTTTCTTTTGCGAGGCCAATGGCCGAGCCGGCCGGGGGAGGGGTTGCCCGAACATGAGAGCCCGAGCGCAAAGCGGTCGGGCCGCGCACGGTCACATTGCATCGCTTGCAATCGCACCGTGTCGTGGGTGGACCGTCAGTTTTCGGCCGTGAGCACCAGCGTGGTGATGGAGTCGAGGTCGCGCAGGTTGGAAGGCGTTAATTTCTCCGCTGCTATGCCTCGGCCGAATTGAACGCGAATAAAGTCCAGCAGGCGCACCAACTCCATCGAGTTGAGTATGCCCCACTCCAGCAGTGGAGTGGATCCGTCTATCTCCTCTGTGGTGCCGTCGAGTATCTCGATGCGAACGTACTCGATGAGCTTGGGCAGTATGTTGTGTCGATGCATGCGTCTCGCACTTTCGTTGCGGCCGGAGATCGTCGTTTCGCAGGGATCGGCGGCGGCAGACGGCTGATCTAACCGCGTTTACTTCGCTGTCAAGAACTCGCAACCAAACCGTTTCAGCAAAACACCAGCCTGTGGGGGCAGGTTTCATTTTAGAGCATTATTCAAAATAAAACATATTCTATTATCACTGTCCAGGAATTGTTCTTTGCGTGTCGCCACGGAGAATCGATTTGCCCGGATTGAGTTCCAGATCGCGGTAAACATGGCCCGTGAACGCATTTGGGATCGACATACATCGGATCTGAGTAGGTTTGCGAAAACCGTATTCTCTCGAGAAACAATAGTTTCTTGAAAACAAAGGTTGCCTATTCTCGCCGGAAACGATGGTTGGCTCGCTCGGGCGCGGGCCAGTCGAGCCAGGCCAGGTTGATCGTGCCCTTTGATGTGGATCCACGGGTGCACGGCTGGCGGCCGGCGCCGCCTCTGTCCGCTGCGCTGGCTCCATCGCTCACTGCGTTGTCGAGATTGATGCCGATGCTCACCGAGGCCTTGTGCACGCCGCCGGCGCGTTCGTACCGGAGGTCCACCTGGCCCGTGCACATGGAGAAGAAACCGATTATACTCTCTATACTGAACGGTAGGTATATGTAAATGCAGCTACTTAGACGAGCACTTGGTTGCATACTCCTTCTGGCGATGGAGCAGTTGGTGACTGCCCAACCAGCCGCCAATCGGGGGTATGACGATCAAGTCATGGCCGCGCTGACAGCGCGGCCTGGTGGGCTTACTGCAGAGGCCGCAGCGAGCCGTGCCAGGAACAACAACCCGTCCTTGCAGGCCAGGCAGCTCGATGTTGCGCTGAGCAAGGCAAACTTGCACCAGGTCTTGATGGGGTATTTGCCACAGATCGTTCCCGCCGCGGTCGTCACCCGGACCAGCTCGAACGACTTCGCATTTGGCAGTGGGGTTACGGTAGGCGCCATCAACTCTGGCCCGCTCTCGGTGGGTACATGTCCGGGTGGGGTGGGCGACTGTGTGCTCGACGCAGGTGGGCAACCGGTCGCAGCGGTGGCTTCTGACGTGGCCCCAACTCCACGCAATAACTACAAGCTTGAGCTCAACGTCGCGGTGCCCATATCGGACTATGTGCTGGGTCTGTCGGCCGCTCGCAACGCGGCAAAAAACGATATCGCTGCCAGGCAGCACAGCGCCGACGCTGAAACCCGGCGCATCGAACTCGAGGCCAAGGTCGCATACTACCAGTGGGTGCGCGTCATCGCTCAGGTTGCTGTCGCCGAGCGAGCACTGGCCAGCAACAAGGCGCGGCTTCGCGATGCCCGACGGGGTTTCCGCGGCGGTGCATTGGCCGCCGTCGACGTAAAGCAGATCCAGAGCCTGGTCGCCTCGGCCAACGTGGCTGTCCAGCAGGCCAAGAGTTTCGAGCTTTTGGCCCGCCAGAACCTGGCGATCATGATGGGCGAAAGCAGCGCCGACTATCAGCTCGGCGAGAACATATTCGCCGACCTCGAGCCGCTCAGCAGGTACGGAAGTCTGGCCGATTTGATTGCCCACGGTCAGAAGCATCGCTCCGAGATCCGTTCTCTCATCGCCACCTCGAGCGCCGCCAAAGCGGCTCACAAGGGTGCAGGGACCCAGTTGTGGCCACGAATCGACGGTGTGGCCAACGTGACTCACGCCAATCCCAATCAGCTCTTCTTCCCCCTCGAAGACGCCTGGAATACCAGCTGGTATGTGGGCGTCAGCGTCAGCTGGAGCCTGGACAGATTTTTTCAAGCGCGGGCGCAACGCGCGATCATCGACACCAGCCGGCGCATCGCCGATACCCACAGGCAGGTCCTGGAACGCGGTATCGCGATGGAGGTCTCGGCGGCCTGGAATGCCTGGCAACGGGCCGCCACATCTCTCGAGGAGAGCCGCGCAGCACTCGCCGCTGCGGAAGCAGTTTACGATCAGCGGGTCGCGCTATTCCGCGGCGGCGAGGCGACCACATCCGAGATCATCGAGGCCGAGGTGCAGTGGCACAATGCCACGATGTTGCTGGTCAACGCCCGAATTGATTCGCGAATCGCACGGGCTCGCCTGCTGAGCGCAACCGCTTGGCCGACGGAGAACAAACAATGACTGCTTCTCACAAAACCGAGGTGGCCGGGCATCCAT
Source organism: Pseudomonadota bacterium (assembly GCA_022360315.1). GTDB lineage: Bacteria > Myxococcota_A > Polyangia > Haliangiales > Haliangiaceae > JAKSDA01. Next base: position 5,942 of record JAKSDA010000564.1, on the reverse strand, counting down.
TCGATGCCTCTGCGGCCGAAGTGGACCAACCCCGATCAGAGCAACAGGAGTTGCGTCAGCGCATTATCAGCCAGGCAACCCGGCTGTTTGCGGAAAAAGGGTTTTCGGCGACCTCGATCCGCGAACTGGCCCGTGCATGCGATTGCACCAGGCCTGCGCTGTACTACTACTTCGACAGCAAGGAGAATCTGTTTCGATACATCGTGCAGCAGCACCTGAACAAAATCCGCCGAATGATCACCAATTGGACGGGCACTGCGGTGACGATGCGCGAAGGTGTTCACGAGGCAATCGACATGCTTGCCGACTACGCCGAAGCCAACCCAGATATCTGGCAGCTGCTTCAACGACTCGAGACCCGGCCCGAAACGGATGCTCTCAACTTCAATATCCTGGCGGTGCGGAAACTGCACCTCCAAATGCTCGGTAATATCGTCGCGCGCGGTATTGCAAACGACGAGGTCAACCCGAGCGTAGATCCTGGCGATTGTGCCATAGTGATCACCGGTACTCTGAGCGTACAATTCGAGCTGGCGCTGGCCACCGGGCAATGGGACCGGCCGCGTCTACACCGCACCATCGAACTCATTTTTAATGGAATTGCCGCATGAATGCACGTATTGGGGTTCGCTCATCGTCGCTCTGGATCGCCGCGTTGCTCAGCGGATTGATGGCCTGTGACGGCAAAAGGCAGCCCAGTGGTGGAGAGGCCGCCGGCTCGGTGCCCAAGAAGGCGCCGAGCGTTTCTGCGATCCGGGTCGAGACCGCCGTGGTCACAGCGAATGAGCGGACGGTGAGAATGGAGCGCCCCGGGCAAGTCCACGGTGCCCGCGACGCGCACCTGTCAGCGCCGCTGGGCGGCTATGTCGAGGCTGTGCCGATCAAAAGCAGCGACAGAGTGAAAAAGAATCAAGTGATTGCCCGGGTCGATACCCGGATGTACGACGCCCAGGTCAAGCTCACCGCGGTCGAACTAAAGGCTGCCCAGCGCGAGCTAGCCCGGGTCAAAAGGATGCGCAGAGCGGTCGCGCGCGCCCGCCTCGACGCTGCACGTACCCGGCTAGCCCGCTCCAAAGCGCAGCACCAACTCAGTCTCACTCGTCGTGATCGAGCGGTGATCCGTGCACCGTTTGCCGGCACTGTGGTCGAACTCGACATCGAACCGGGTGAAGTCGCACCGCCAGGAGCACCGATTGCCCGGCTGATCCAGCTATCCCCTGCTCATGTCTTTGTCTCGGTGACCGACCGTGATGTGGGCGCGCTCGAACGCGGTGCTACTGTCCGGGTCTTTGCGGCAGGCGCGGCCGAGCCGATGGCCGGAGTGATCCATAGTATCGAGTCGGCCGCCAATCTCAATACCCGCACCTTCTTGGTCAAAGTCGAGGTCCGAAACGCCAAACATACGCTGCTGCCCGGCATGATGGCCAGGGTCGAATTCAGAACCAAGCGCCGCGGCAATGCCCTGCTCATTCCCCAGGACTTTCTGGTCACCCGACTCAATGGCAACGGCGTATTTGTGGTTAGCGACGACTCGGTTGCCGAGTGGCGACCGGTGACTCTGGGGCGCATTATTGGCACTCAGGTCGAGGTGGGCTCGGGCATCGCGCTCGGCGACCGCGTGGTTTGCCTCGGCCAACGCAGCCTATCCAGCGGCGATCGGCTGATCGTGACGCGGGAAGGAACATGCTGCCGCGACGGGCGCGTGGTCGACTCGCAGACTACGGCGCTGGGCCGGGAACAATCCGCGTCGGCAATCAAAAACGAGGAGAAAGTTAAGTGATCGCGGGACTGGTTCGTCGCCCGGCGACAGTGCTGCTCATCGCCTTTTGTGTGTTTTTGTTTGGCAGCATAACGTATCGAGATCTGCCACGAGAAGCGTCGCCTGATGTCGAGGTGCCGTTTATCATTGCGGCTACACCATATCCCGGAGTCAGTCCGGAAGACATCGAGAGCCTGGTTACCCTGCCGCTGGAAAACGAGCTATCGGCGCTGAAGAAGCTCAAAAAACTGTACTCGACCTCGGCTGAGGGAGTCAGCCTGATCACCCTCGAATTCGAACCTGAAGCGAATATCGAAGATGCGCTGCAGCGAGTCCGCGACCGGGTCAGCCGGGCCCGTCCGGAGCTGCCCAGCGATGCAGAGGAAACCGACGTCAGTGAGATCTCCTTTGCTGAAATACCGATCATGATCGTGACTATCGCCGGCCCGATCGACGAGGTCAGACTGAAGAGCATCGGCGAGGAGGTAAAGGAGAGGATCGACCGGGTTCCCGGTGTTCTCGAGGCCAAGCTCTCCGGCGGCAGGACACGGGAAATCCAGATACAGATCGATCCGATCCGCCTCGATTACTACGCTCTTTCGCTCAACGACATCATCACGGCGGTGCAAAGCGGCAACGTCAATATCCCCGGCGGTGAGCTATCCGTCGGCACTGCCAATTATCTCTTGCGCGTGCCCGGCGAGATCGGTGCTGTCAAAGATCTCGAGAAGATGGCGATCAAGCGGCGAGGCGACGAGCCGGTGCTCATCCGCGACGTCGGCAAAGTCCTCGACGGCTTGGCCGACAGAGCCACCTACGCCCGTATGAATGGCGAGGAAGCAATATCCATTGCAGTGAGCAAGCGGACAGGAGCCAACATTCCCGATGTCGCCGCCCAGGTCAAGCAGGTGCTGGCCGATGAGGCCACCAAATGGGCCGAGGGCGTGCGCTACCGGATCCTGGGTGACCAGTCGAAGATGATCGCCGACATTGTCGCGGATCTCGAGAATGGCATCTTCACCGCCCTGATCTTGGTGGTCGCGGTCATCATGTTCTTCATGGGGGTGCGCAGCAGTCTTTTCGTCGCCCTGGCCATACCGCTGTCGTTCTTGCTCGGGATTCTGGTCATCGCGCTCGCTGGCATGACCCTGAATACGGTGGTTTTGTTCTCCCTGATCCTGGTCCTCGGCATGCTCGTGGACAATGCGATCGTGATCGTCGAGAACATCTACCGACATGCTGAGATGGGCAAAGCGATCCCCCAGGCGGCGTTTGAGGGCTCGCGAGAGGTCGCTTCGGCGGTTGCGGCCTCCACTGCGACCACGGTGGCAGCGTTTGTGCCGCTGGTCTTCTGGTCCGGCATCATGGGCGAATTCATGGGCTACTTGCCCAAGACAGTGATTATCGTCCTGGTCGCGTCGCTGGTCGTCGCCCTGGCGGTTCTTCCGGTCGCGGCCAGCAAGCTCATGAAGGCCAGGCCGCGGCGGGAGCTCGACAATGAGGCCGACTACGGTCCGGCGATGCAGTTTTACCGCAGAGTACTTCGTTTTGCCATCCGCCACCGCTGGTTGTCGGCGGCGACCGGGGCGGTGGCGCTGATCGTCAGCATCGTGGCCTACGCCCTGCTAAACCACGGCACGGAGTTCTTTCCCGACACCGATCCCAACCGTGCAGTGATCGCGGTGCGTGCGTCCGACGGCACTGATATCGAGACGACCGATAGGATTGTCCGGCAGGTCGAGGCCATCCTTGCGGTCGAGGACAATGTCGATGTCTATGTCGCCGAGGTCGGGGTGTCGGGAAGTCAGGTGCCGGGGGCTACCGAGTCGGCTTCGCACACTGCCCGGATCACCGTCGACTTTTTGCCGGATGCGGCGAGCGCAGCCGAAGGCGACCAGATCCGGGTCGAACGCACCCCGCTAACTGTCGAACGGCTGCGCATGGCGTTCGCGGAAATCGCCGGCGCTGAGATTTCGATCGAGAAAGAGTTGATGGGACCACCGGTCGGCGACCCCATTGCCGTCGAAATATCGGGCGATGATTTTGGTGCGCTCGGCGAATACGCTGCGGTCGTGCGCCGCCAGCTCGCCGAGATCCCTGGCACTGCCAAGCTGACCGACGATTACCGGGTCGGGCGGCCGGAAATGCGGCTGCGGATCGACCGGTCTGCAGCCAATCGAGTGGGCGCGACCACGCGCCTGATCGCCGGGACAATCCGCACCGCGGTCAGGGGCACCAAGACGAGCACCCTGCGCGACGGCGAGGATGAGTACGACATCATCGTCGAGCTCGATCCGCGCTACAAGGAAGATCTCCAGTCGATTTTGGCCATGCGCATCCCCGGAAGCCTCGACACCAGCCCGAATACCTTTCCGGTACCATTGTCCTCTGTCGCGCGTTACGAATTGGTCGGTGGGGCCGGTGCGATCCAACGCATCGATCAGCAGAGAGTCGTGACGATTTCGGGCCAGATCGGCGAGGGGTTTAATGAGAACAGTGTGCGCCAACAGGTGAGTGACTGGATCGATCGTGTCGAGCCGCCGCCCGGCATCGCGATTCGCCTGGGCGGCGCCAACGACCAACAGCGAGAGTCGCAGGAGTTCCTCGGCCAGGCGTTTGTGATCGCCATTTTCCTGATCGCGATCGTGCTGGTGGCTCAGTTCAATCGGTTTGATCTGCCGGTCATCATTTTGGCCTCGGTCATTCTGTCGCTGATAGGCGTGCTGTGGGGCCTGGTGATCACCGGTACCCCATTTGGCGTCATCATGACCGGACTCGGGGTGATTTCTCTGGCCGGCGTGGTGGTCAACAACGCGATCGTCTTGCTCGATTACATCGAACAACTCAGGAAGCGCGGCAAGAGCGTGCACGAGGCGCTGATTGCAGCCGGCACAGCTCGCTTCCGCCCGGTTATCTTGACCGCCCTTACAACCATTCTCGGCCTTTTCCCAATGGCTCTCGGCATCTCGGTCCACTTCGCCACCATGACTGTCAATACGGGCAGTCAGTCGACCCAATGGTGGGGACCGATGGCGGTTGCCGTGATCTTCGGACTGGCGTTCGCTACCGTGCTCACTCTGCTCATGGTGCCGATCATGTACGCGATCGCCGAGGACATGCGCGGGCTATTGGGTCGGGGTGTGCGCTTGTTGCGCCGCTCTTGAGCTCACACTGCAATCACATCAGCCCGAATTCGGGCCTCGCTGGCGGCGCCCGAGTGACCGTCCTATCGAGCGGATCACCCGCTGCAGGCGGCGTACGGGAAACGCTATATCGAGCTGCAATATCACCCTGAAAAAGTCCGATAGGCGCGCGGGGTCGGAGGTGCCGAGGTGCGGGAGCACCATTTCGGGGACGTCGCGCAGACTCAGGCGGACGAGATGGACCTGGTCGCGCGGCACGCCCAATTCGTCGAATACGTGGGCGTGTACCGGGTGCATGTACACGAACAGGACCGGTCGCGGGTGCCTGGCGAGCGATGACTGGATGTTGGATACTACGCGGCCGAGCACAACGTCGTCAAATGGGTCGAACAAGTAGAATACCGTGGGTTCCGGTGGCGGAACGAAGTCGGCGGCGTCCATGCAGAGGAACTCGACCCTGTCCAATCCGGCATGACGAGCGCGAAGCCGTTCCAGATTACGGGTGGCGATTTGATGGATCTCGGCTGCGAACTCGACCCCGATGACGCGGCGGAACCCGTGCTCCGCCGCCAGCATCGCCACACGCCCCTTGCCGGCGCCAAAGTCGACAAAGGTATAGTCTGCCGGATCGATATCCAGATGCTCGAGCGCGCCTTTGATCAGCCGCATTGGCGTGGGGTGATACCACACGCCGCGGGCGCGATTGGAGCTATCGATGCTCAGCCCCTCGAGCGGCATATAGCCGTCGGTGTCGACATCCACCTGCCGGGAGAGTTCATTGGTGATGGGCGTATTGCCATTCTTGTTGATATCGAAGGGTATGGTCATAATGTATCGCTCAGGATGGTCATGAGGGCATTCATCTCGTGCAGACGGTCACCGCTGTCTTTGCTCCGAATAAGAGCCGGTCCAAAAACTCTCCGCGTCGCCAGAGCGCCGATCCATCACCGCCAGCGGGCTTGCTCGTCGGTCAAATACACCGGGTATTCTCCACTCCTCGCGCACCCACTGGCGGCGCGCCTCGTCGCTCTGGCTCGGTC
>JAKSDA010000141.1 GCA_022360315.1 Pseudomonadota bacterium | reverse complement strand
GAAATGCCGCCAGACCCGGATATGGGCTGGTCCCGTCGTCGCGACCCCGGTGCGGACGCGATACCGATTCCAGCTCGACGAGCAGAGCCTCGGCCGACTCGATGCGATCGTCTCGCCGCTTGATCAGACAGCGATCGATGACAGTGGCCAGCTTGCCCAGATCAGGGCGCAGGTCGGTCACCCGGGGCATGGGCACGTCGAGGTCGGCCACGCTTTGCAACCTGGCCAGGGATAGCGGAGACAATGGGTGCGCGCCGATAATCAGCTTGTACAGGATGATCCCGACGGCCCACAGATCGGCGCGGTGATCGATCAGCTCGGCGCGCCACTGCTCGGGAGCCATATGGGTTCTGGTCCCAATCAGCACACCGGTTCGGGTCAATGCGGCAGTCTGCACCGGAGCCTGCCCGCCTTCCGCAGCGGCGGACAGCGCTGTATCGAGCAATTGGGCGATGCCAAAGTCGAGCACCTTGACCGCGCCGTCTCTGGTCAGCATGATATTCGACGGCTTGAGGTCGCGGTGGACGACTCCAGCCCGGTGAGCATAGGCCAGGGCGCGCACCACAGGTATCACCAACTCGATCGCGCGACCGGGTGGCAAACCCGGCCAGCCGCTACCGGCCTGGTCGGGATGGGCCGCTCGATCGCGCTCGATACACTGGTGAATCCACGCCTGGAGCGACAGGCCATCAATGTACTCCAGAGCCATGTACCAGCTGCCCATGTACTCGTCGAGTTCGTACAGGCGTATGATGTTGTTGTGGGCGAGGCGCGCAGTGGCCCGTGCCTCATTGATGAGGCGGTCGCTGCGCGTCTGCCTGCTGCTGTGGAGAAATTTCAGCGCGACCAGGCGGCCGAGGCGAGTGTCTCGCGCGAGCATCACCTGGCCCATTCCGCCCCGGCCCAGGGGACGGACCACCTCGTAATGCCTGACCATGGCGCCGACCACAGGCACCCCGTCAGCATCCTCGAAATCGCGCGCCAGGTCGTCCACAGGGGTCCCGGTGGAGGTCATCGTGGTCGCAGTCATGTCGCCATGTGCGCCCATCAGTTGCGCCATATGAGCGTAATCAAACTCCTGTTCGGGGCACTCGTCGCCGCCCTGAGGGGTTGGCGAGGCGTCGTCGGAATCCCCGCAGGTCTCCGCAGCCGAGCTCTTGCATTGACTGATCGACGGATCGGTCTCGCCAGGTGGGTTCGGCAAGTCTCGATGCGTACGCATGTCAGCTCAGCTTACCGTAGGTATCACTGGCAGCGTTCGGGAAAACGCCAAACCACGCGGCCATTGTCGGGCAAAGCCGTCCGCCCAAGTCCTGCCGCCGCGCCCAACGCCAACATCGGCGTAGTCGGCGCGACCCGATCGAACTCTGGCGCGGCTGCGCTCCGGCACTCCGGTCAGGGCCGACACCATATACCATGTCCCCGATGTGGCAATTTGCTGACACAATGCCCATCACAGACCTCGATACCTATAGCTCACCTGTACATAGGTAAATCGCTTGGCGACCGCTGCACCGAGTACATCGAGCTCGGAATTATCGAATATATTCAAAACATACCCCTGCATGGTGAGCCCGTACCCGGGAAGGCGATATCCCACGGCGAGGTCGGCGACAAAACGGCCCGGCAATTTACCGTCGTCGTAGAATTGCTCGCTGCTCCAATAACCTGACTCAAACTCGTATGCAGATCGATAACGACCGCTCATGCGGACAAAATAATTATCGATTCCCAGGTCTTGCACCATCACACTGCCCATTAGCTTCAGCTCGGGGACATTGAGGTGGAGATCGACTCCCAGATCGCCGCGAGAAAAATCGGCCATGGAAATCCACGACACCGCGGTCGACACGGTTATGTAATCGGTTGGATAGATATTCACTCCAATGTCAGTTCCCCCTACCGTTGCCCGGCCAAAATTCACGTACGTGGATAATCGACCGGCCAGTGCCGGATCATCTCCGTTGAGTAGCATTCCGTCCGAGTCGTACGCGAAGGTTCCATTCATCGGATCGGCGACCTGAGACAGCGGGCTGATGAAATCCTCGTACCAGGAGTTATAAAACAGCACATCGAGGAAGACTGCGTTACTGACCTTACCCTTGTAACCCAGCTCGACAGAATGAACTTCTTCGGGGCGCAAAGGTGGAATGTCGAAAAGGATATTTCCGTCGCCATCCCGAATGGACCATCCGTAGCGGTTTCCGATCAGAGTGTCCAACGCGAATAGGTAGTTCTGTCCCAGAGTCGGGCTCTTGAAGGCGCGGCTGTAACCGACACGCAGCTTGTGTGCCGGGGTAGGCGAATAGACTGCAGCCACCTTGGGGCTTATCTGTGTCGAATAGTCCGAGTGGTTATCGATTCGCGCCGCTCCTACCAGCCGGATGTGATCTGGCCAGGGCTGGTAGTCGAGTTGCAAATAACCACCCAGTTCGGTCCGCGGCTCGAGCTCGCCGTTTTTGGGATCGAATTGAAAGGGATTGTCGCCGCCGTCGTGGCGGCGCACCTGGACGCCCGAGATCGCTTTCACACCGCCCACTTCATTGCGGTATTGCACTTCGGAATCGAGCATTTCGAGGGCCGGTACGGTGGACGTCAGGTCTTCCCGAATCGGTGCCAGGTCGCTCTCGGTGATCGGCTCGCCGTTCTGTACCCGCTCTTCGGCGATAGCCGCCAGTCGGCGAAAATCGAACGCTTTGCCCTCGTACGAGATGCGGGATACCTGTGCGTACCAATGGGGATGGGTCAGCTGCACGGAGCCAAATTGCCATGTCTGCTCCTGACCGACGCGGGCAAAGCTCGATACTCCAAAGTCTTCCAGATGAGAAATGCCGTAGCTCGCTGTTGCGGACCAATCTCCCAGCCGGTAATAGAGACTGCCCTCGCCCTTGGCCATGCGCACGCGATAGTCCCCGATAAGATCGTTCTCGGCGATCGACGTGCCATAGCGATAGGCCGGGTGGTCCCGGTCGGGCTCGAAGTCATTGCCGCGCAGGTATTGGGCATTGATCTTCCAGCCCAATCTATCTCGCACAGTGCCGGCGAGCCGGGCTGTGCCATCCAGCAGGCTCTGCGTTCCGCCGCGCACACTGAGCGATGCCCCGGACTCGTCCCACGGTGTCTTGGTGCGGACGTTGAGCACACCGGTATGAGCGTTGGGCCCATACAGCGCCGAGCTGGGACCAACCACCACTTCGACACTCTTTACATCCAGGGATGTGGTGGGCAACAGATTCGCAGCGGGAAAACCGACCACGTTTTGCGCCAGCCGGCCGTCGATCAGCCACAGCATGCGGGTGTGGGTGTGCTCGTGAAAACCGCGCGCCGACACCTGTGGGTTGAGCAGCCCCACACTGTTGAAGTGCACACCGGGTAGTTCGGCAGCGGCCGAAAGAAAAGACCCGCCACCGATGCGGGCGATTTCCCGGTCATGCAGTGCATGGACCGAAACCGGTGCATCGAGGACTTTTTCGGCCACCCTGGTCCCGGTGACCACAATGACCTCCCCGGCTCCGGCCGAGTCTGATACCGGCAGGTTCAACGTGATGATCTGGCCCGCCTCTACCGACGTGGTGGTAGGTTCGAGAGTCGCGTAGCCAACCACGATAACTCGGTATTGGCCGGGCGGGATGCCCTCTATCCGATAGACCCCACTGGCGTCGCTGGTCGCCGATAGACCCGCACCTGCAATGACCACCGTGGCTGCTGCAACCGGGCGCTCGCTTTCCGGCTCGAACACCTTTCCCTGGATCACCCCACCAATTTCCTGGCCACTCTGTGCATTGGCGGTGGAAAGGGAGAGTAGATATAACGCGATGATGCCTACTGGCCAGAGACGGGTCCAGCGCATGAATTTCCTCTTTCGCGGCGGCATGTTTGTACCATAGCATCGCTATTGCACCGATCGTCCGGCAATACCGGTGTTGCAAACCACAATCGATACCAGCAAGTGATTCTGCATCAACGCTTCATCCAGCAACGATGATGTGCAGAACATATTGTTACCCCCTGCAATCCAACGATATCAAGCATATCACTGTTGGTGCAATTGATGTCGGTGGTGTGCGCAAACGCATGTCTCATTATGGGGCGGACGCGAGTCGATGAGTTTGCCGTCACGAATAGAAATATATTCGTTGTGGTTGAGTCGCGCCCTTTCAGATTACATCGCGTCCAACCTGATCGCTGCGAGGCGTTGAGCATCGAGGCTTTCAAGGGCGCGGCCAATGCCGACGTCGATGTCGTGAGCGGCAATATGGGCCACCCCGGCCCAGTGCTCGAGGCGTGCGGCCAGGGATTGCAGCACCTGTGTGCCCGCCGCGGCCAGGCGAACCGCGATCTCTCCATCGAGGTCGGGTGCGTTGCGAATGAGTGCCTGGTACGCCGGTTCCTCGGCCAGTTCGAGCTTGGGCAGGTCGCGGTAGAAAAAATCGGCGATGTAACCGCCGCGCAAATAGCCGCGTAAATAGGCAAAGGTTCGGTCGAAGACCTGGGCCTCGATGAGTCGCAATGCGTCTTCGGCGGTTCGGGTCACGTCGCTCACTGCCTGATTTCCCACCGCGTCGGCGGCCTGTGCAATGGACAGCAAGGCGGCGTGACTGTGCTTGCGCAACGCCGCGATCACATCCCGGCGACTGCTCTCGAGGGCGGCCTCGTAGCCGCTTTCGAGCAGTGAGACCAGGTAGTCGCGATCGGCTGGCGCAGCACTGTGCGAACCAAATGGCAGCTGCCGGGGCCTGACCAGATCGAGCACTTCTCGCGCCGCGCGGTGGTGAAGCTGTTCGGCGGCGTCGGTGAGCGCGCGACGCGCTGTCAACACCACCTCGTCGATAAATTCGAAGCTGGCGTGCAAAATCTGTTCGGCGTCGCCGCGCAATGCCGCCGCAGTTTTGACTGCGTGGTCGCGCTGGGCACTCGCGATGGCCCGGGCTCGCGCGATGACCCCGGCCAGCTTGCGATCCAGGGCGGCGCGCTTGAGCTCGCGCGCCTGGGCGAAAAAGCGCTCTTCCAGAGCGGCGTGGAGACTGGGCCAGTTGCCGTCTGACCCCTCGCCCGGCGGTTCTTCCGGGCGCTCATCGCCGGGCCTCGCGTCCTTGCTCACCAGGGCCAGGCGGGCCGATAGCGGTACCACCACTTCGACGATATCGCCGAGTTGATCCCTCACGTAGTCGACTAGCTGGGTGAGGTCGGACGGGACCAGCTGGTCCATCTTGTTGAGCACGCCGAGTACCCGCTTGCCCTGGTCTCGAATATTGGCCAGGGCTTTGCGCTCGCTGGCCTTGCCGGCCTGGCTGGCAGTAAACAGCCAGATCACCGCATCGGCCCGGGCAATGAACCCGCGCGCGACTTCCTCGTGTTCGGGCAAGATCGAGTTGAGACCCGGCGTATCCACGATATTGACCCGCTCGAGCTGAGCCAGCGGCAACAGGATCTCGACGACCTCGATGTGGCGAACCCGCTCGGCTGGAAGCGCGCGCAGCACCGAGAATAGATCATCCCAGTCAACCGTCTCGATGCGACCGTCGCGATAGACGATGCGACCGCCCCGTTCGCGCCCGTATTTGACCACGTTGATGGTCGCGGTGGTCGGCGTGATTCCGGTCGGCGCCACATCTGCACCGATGAACGCGTTGACAAATGTGGACTTGCCGCTGGAAAACTCCCCCATCACTGTCACGAGGAGAGGCTGGTCGAAGTCAGCTGCAGCTTGCGCGGCCTCGCCGGCGAGTTCGCCGAGTTCGGGCCGGGTCACCGCGACACGGCGCAATGTCTCGGCGATTCGATACAAATGGCTCGCATCGCTGGGCAGGGCACTGTCTTGGCCGGGCCCGTTGACATCGCCGCCGCCATTGCTGCCCGGCCTCGATTCGGCCATTTCGCCAAATTCGCGGGCGCGCGCCTCGGCGAGCAATTGCCGGGCCCGCTCGCTCGACGGGGTGACCCGCAATGCAGTCAGGGCCTGGATCGCCGCACGCGCGCCGGCAGCGCGTCCGGGATCGTCCTCGAGCTCGAGCCGGCCCAGGGCCAGATGAGCCTCGACATCGTCGCGCTGGGCCAGGGCAGCGTGAAATGTGGCCCGGGCTGCGTCGCGCTGGCCATCCCGCGCCAGGGCGACGCCGCGCGCCACGATGGCCCGGGTATCGCCCGGATCGAGGATCAGAAGATCATTGGCCAGACGAACTGCAGTGGCGGTTTTGCCAGCTTCGAGTGCGGTGTCCAGAGCGCGCCGCAAGACCTCGGCATCGCGCGCCATGGTCAGGGATCGCTCGTAACTCTGCAGCGCGGCGTCGGCATTGCACACCGTGCGGTGAACATCGCCGATGCGGGCGTGTATCGCGGCACTGCGGCTGTCGGACTGCAGCGCGCGCAGGTATTCGCCATGGGCAGCCTGTGGGTCGCCGAGCAGCATGGCTGCGTCGCCCAGGCCGACCAGCGCCTGACCGGCATGATCGAAACCTCCGCCGCTCGAATCGCCGGCCGCTCGGTCAGAATTCCGCTTGGCATGGCTCGCCGGGTTGCCCGGGCCGCTCTCGCCCGCACTGCCGCTCTCTTCATTGGCCAGTTCCAGGGCACGGGCAAAGTGCTCGCGCGCGCGCTCTCCATCGCCCTCACCGAGGGCGATACGGCCGAGCGCCAGATAGGCCAGCGACGGCGCCTGGCCGGTTTCCACTGCCAGGTCGAGATGTCGGCGCGCCTCGTCGGCCGAGATTCGCTGATCGGAGAGCAGAGCCTCACCCAGCGCTGCACGCGCGATTGGATCGCCGACATTCTCGGCCACGGCCTTGCGCAACTCGCGGATCGCCTTGTCGAGATCGCCAACCGCGCGGTAGGAGATGCCCAAGCCGCGATAGCCGGCGGCCAGAATACTGCGCTCGCCACCGGCCCATTTCACGGCGGCGCGAAAGGCCTGTACTGCGCCGTCTGCATCGGCCAGGGCGAGCCGGGCCTCGCCCATGCCCAGCCAGGTTTCGGGCACGTCGTCGCGCTGATCGAGAGACCGACCAAAGGCGCGAAAAGCGGCCTCGGCCTCGCCCAGCTCGAGCCGCGCCGCGCCGAGCAACGACAGCGCACCGGCGTGATCGGGTCGCTCGCCGAGCATGGCTTCGAGCAACTCGGCGGCCTCGGCTGGATGTCCCTCATCGATGAGATCGCGCGCGCTGAGCACTTGCTGGTGAAATTCGTCGGGAATGAGCTCATCGGCGAGATCACTCAGCCGGCGCTCGATGCGCGACCACAGCGACACCGCTATTCAGCCCCGCCAGCCGACCCGTCCCCGGGCGTCCCGTTGCCCGACGAGGCGCTGGCATTGTCCGGCCGGCGGCCGGCGCCGTTCGAAAAGCCGTCGTTTGCGCCGTCGCCCTGGTTGTCGCCGTCCATGGCTGCCTGTGACTGCCAAAGAGCCTCGCGGAGCTGAGTGAGGGCATTTTTGGCCGCGATCACCATCTTGATGCGGTCGGAGGTCTCGGCGCGCAGCGGCTCGATCGCCCCGCCCCGCTCGCGTCGCTCGGCGATGGTCCGATCGAGGATTTCGCTGATGCCCTTGTACAGCGTGTTGCCCGCGGCAATGACAAAGTCGCGCAGCCGGGTGGCGAAATCATCGACGCAGGTGACAAAGTGCGGCTGCATGGCGTCGGCAGCTTTTTGCACGGTCTCGGGTACCCGCTCCTTGGCCTGTTCGCGAATATCGCCCGCCACCTTGGACTTGAGCAGCACGGCCAAAACCGGTGCAGCCAGAGTGAGCAGCCCGCCGGCCACGACATTGACAAACAGAACGGCAGTGCCGATCGCCCCCAGCGCGTAGACGCTCACATCGTATTTGAAACTGTCCACGTCGATCTGGACCTGGGTCTCGGACGGCCCGATGCGATTGGCCAGCGCTGCAGAGGCCGCCGCGACGTTTTCGTTGGTCACGGCGATGACTTCTTCGGCTAACCCTTCCAGCAACCCGGCCAGCTTGTGGCCCTCTAGCTCGGCAAACTCGCGAAACTTGGCCTCGATGAATCCGGGCAAATGGGTCTTGACGTCGTCGGCATCGACCGAGTCGATCTGATCGGGCAGAACCTTGATGAATGCCCGGGCAAACTCGTCCAGATCCAGACGCATCTGCTCCTTGATCGCCTCTGACTTGGCCTGGATCTTGGTGTGCAGCTGATCGAGCGTTTTCTTGGATGCGTCGAGCTGCTGTCGGACCGACTTGATGCGCGCTTCCAGCTCGGCCAGATCGAGGTCGAACGCGTATAACTTGACGCCGAGATTTTGCTCGAGATACGCAGCCGTGCGAACCGCGTCAGCCGCGGCATTGTCGAGCAGAATCTGCGCTCGATCGGTGTCGAGAAAACGCTCGAGATAGTCGAGCAACTCGGGCATGCCGCTCTGCTCTCGGTCGCCCACCAGCCAGTCGCGCGCCGACAGCGGAAACACCGCCGGCTGGTCGATCAACTTGGCCAGTCCACCCCGCACGTAGTCGAGGACCGCGTCGCGCTCGGTCTGATTGAGTACGTCGACCTTGCCGAGCACAAAGATCAGGCGGTCGCGCGATCCCTCGAGCACGTGACTGGACAGAAATTCCCGCTCGGAATCCTTGAGCGCCTGCTGGGCGTCGAGCAAGAAGATCACCGCATCGGCCCGCGGCACATAACCATAGGTGATCTCGGCGCGAGCCTCGTTGATGTCGTTGACCCCCGGGGTATCGACCAGGGTGATGTTCTCGCGCAGAAGGTCCGAGGGGTAGCCGACCTCGACGTAGGCCACCTCGCCGCTCCGCGGCCCGGCCACCGTGACCCAATCGTCCAGCGCATCCGCCGACAGCGTCACCTCCTCCCCACTGATCAGCACCGCGTGGGCGCGAACCCCGTCCGACCACACCACGTGGTTGATCACCGCCGTGGTCGGCGTGATCCCGGTCGGCAACACATCAGCGCCGAGCAGGGCGTTGACGAACGTGGATTTGCCGTGGTTGAACTCGCCGAGCACCACGAGATGAAAGTGCTCCTTGTCCAGTTTGGGGATACGCGTGGTGCGAATTCCCCGGGCCAGGGTCAGCATACCGACCGATTCGGATACCTCGGCCAGCTGCTCCAGCCGGCCGATGATCGCCCTCTTGGTTTCGCGGTGATGTTCGAGCAATTGTGATGTAGTCATCAAAACACGCTCAGGAGATCGGCGACTTCGGCGTCGACCTGGTCAGACGATGGCGCGTCCTCGGCGGGCTCGCCCAGGACATTGAGGTAAAAGGCCGATTCGGCGAATCGACGCAGTGCTTGGACGCGTTTGGGCAAATACGGTTGGGTGCGAAAAAGCTCGGCGTAGCGGCCCATTCCCCTGCGGGTATCGGGCAGGTTGTCGAGATAATCGGCGATATTGACCTGGTCTTTGCCGTCCAGGCCGAGGGCGATCTTGACCAGCGCGGACAGGGTGGCGTCGAGTTGTCTGGTGGCCAGGAGAGCGGCCCGATCGCAGGTGATCTCGGCCCGGCGGGACCACACTTGCAGGGTCATGATGGCCGGCTGGACCACCCAGCGCACGAACATGGCCGCCGAGGTGGTCAGGTAGTGCAACGCAGTTGCGTAGAGGACGTGATTGTTCTGAACATGGCCGAATTCGTGGCCGAGCAGCGCCAGCAGTTCGCGATCGTCGATGTATTCCAGAAGCTGCGAATTGATGACGACATAGGCATCGTCGTTGGTACCGAACGCCTGTGCCTTGACGGGCGAGGTATCGGGCGCGATATACACCGGTGATGGCTCGATGCGCAGGGCGTCTGCGACTTTTTGCACGGCCTGGAAAACCCGCGGAAACTGCTGGTCGTTGACCTGCACCGAGGTGCCGAGTAGCTCGGTCTTGGCGACGTTTTTCCACAGCCGGGTGGTGGCCTCGATGGCGATGGCGACCGGCCGGACGCTGTCGAGGGTGCGGCGAAACTTCCGCTCACTGGCAAATGCGTACGCGCCGCCGTCGCGCGCCCGCTGCTCGACCTGACCGCGCCGTTCGGCGATGTAGCGCGCGAAATCGAAATCGATCTGCGTCATGGGACGAGAGTATAGCGCCCCCTCGGCCATCAGGTGGTCCTCGGCGGACCGATCGCATTCGGCTAGTGCACGCCGAAGCCCTGCACGATGGTCTGCGGGTCGATGCCCAGCGAACGCAGGGCGACATCCCACATCTCGTCGGCCGGCGTCTCGAAAATGAGCTTGGGGTTGGCATCGGCGTGAAGCCAGGAGCCGCGGGCCATCTCGGCGGCAAGCTGGCCCGGCCCCCAGCCCGAATACCCGAGCAAGAGCCGGGTCCGCGGGGGTGGGGCCTTGGCGATCTCGCTCAGGGCGGAACGCGAACTGGACAGGGCCAGATCTGGCCGCACCAGAATGGTTTCAGCGCTGCCAAGTGCTGCCGATTCACCCGTGATTTCGTCAATTGGCTCGTGCAAGATCCATCCGCTGGTCGGACTGACCGGCCCACCTGACCAGACCAGGGTGTCGCCATCGCCGTTCCAGTCGATTTCCATGCTCTCGAGCAGTTCCAGGGCCGACAATTCGATCGGCTTATTGACGATCAGACCAAACGATCCCTCGTCGTTGTGCTCGATCATCAAAACCACAGCGCGACTGAAATTGGGATCGATCAGCTGTGGCATGGCCAGCAGCAAGCCCGGCGCCAAGTTGGTGTCGATCATCGGGTGCTGCACTCCATAATACGAAGTGTTTCAAAAGCGCCGAGATCTGTAAAGCACGTGGCGACGTATTGAACGGAATCGGCCAGACGGCCCGGCAGGCCGTGTAATGCGGAGCTGCTACCGAGCGAAGCGGCCGGGCGGCCGAGTATTTGATCGCAAAGACCGCACGCCGAGCCGCGCCGGCACGCCCAAGGGGATGGACCCTATTCCGGCCAGGCGGACGCCCGGCGCCGACCCGGATTGTTCACCGCGGCACTGCCGCGAGCCCTTTTGCCGACACTGGCCGACATCCGTGCTGGCTGTCTCGACCCTTGCCAACACACACCGAGCTCGGACCGGGATTGCCACGGGTTGCGAGCCAGATTCAGATCGGCCGGACGTCCCGGCAAGGGATGAGAAGCGGAGTTCTGGACCGAGTGGAGCGGCCGGGCGGGCCGGCTATTCGACCGTTGCAGCCTTCAGTCGGAGTTGCCCTCTTTCACGTCCTCGATGTTGACCACAGTGACTTCCTGGGGTTTTTTGTCGTCCTCTGGCATGAAGCGTTCCCTGACCTTCTCGAACAGGGTCTTGCCCAGAGTGAAGCCAAAGCCTGTAATGACGGCGTGCACAAAGAGTCTCACGGGTTTCTCCGAGGTTGGGACGATCTGGCAGCGAGGTACAAGTGCGCAGTCAAACCGCCCGGTGTCTGTTCTCAACGCCATATTGTAGCGCCCAGGCGGGTCCAGGGCGAATGGGCGATCACCTCGGCACAAAAATCTCGCCGCGAGCGATCTCGCGACGACGCAGCGCATCTGTCCGACCATACCCAATAATGTCACCGCTCTGCTGCGCTGATGGCTGCGCTCTGACCCAGCAGTGTCAGGTCGTGCAGCCCGCCCACTGCCGCATCGGACGCCCGCATGTGCAGCCGTGCACCGACCAGCCTTGACCAGCTTGGCCCTGGCACCGTAACGTTGCATCATGACCGGTGCCGTAAACTCAGGTGACTCTACGACCGTCCTCGTGGTCGACGATGATCCGGAGATTCTCAATATGCTCAATATCCGACTGTCGAACGCCGGATATCGCGTTGTCACGGCGTCGGACGGCGAGATCGCTTTGCAGCATGCCGAGCACGAAAAACCCCGGGTGGTCGTCCTGGACGTCATGATGCCCAAGAAGACCGGCTGGGAAGTAGCTCGAGCGCTGAGGCAAAACGAAGCCACCAGGGACATCAAGATCCTCATGCTCACGGCCATAGGCCCGCAGATGAACGAGATGACCGCACCGCTCTATGGTGCCGACGCCTATATCGACAAGCCGTTCGACTTCAAGAAGCTGGAAAAGGCCATTGCCGACCTGTTGAGCTGATTCCACCTGAGGTCGTGCGTTCGAGCCCGACTACAGCCGCTTGCGGGCTTTTTGGTGCCACGAACTCGACGGCGGCACTATTTTGAGGACGCGAGTGTACAGCCGCCTGGCTTCATCGGGTCTGGTCCGCTCGATACGCAAGCCGTTCTTGAACAGCTCCGAGGCCTTGCGCTCCAGCTGCTGGCGTATTCGCTTGACCGCTGAATTCGAGCTGGCGCCGTATTGTGCAGCCTTGTCGGCCGTCTCCTTGGCGGCTTCATAACTCTTGCGCGACATGTAGGCAGCTGCGGCCCTGGGAGTCACAGCAGTCAGTTTCGTGCGAATAAACCAACTATGAGCTCCCCGACCGTATCTCTTGTCCAAGCGCAGTGCGCGCTCGTAGGATCTCATGGCATCGATCGGCTTGCTCGAGGCCAACTGTTTGCCCTTGCGCAGCTCACCGGCAACCCGTTGATAGTTGGCGGCCATAGTGCGCAGCTTGGCGCCTTGCTTGGCACTGAGATCGCCCGCTGCGGAGCGCAGGATCTTGCTCGCTACATTGAACTTGCGGGCCCGGTACTGATCCTGTGCCGACTTGCGCGCTCTGGCCTCGACAACACGGCGGTTTCGTGACGGCGAGCGCCCTTTCTGTTGCACTGGCCGAGTTTTCGGTGCGGGCCGGGCAGAGTTCTCGATCGGGTCGGGCCGGTCCGACGCCGGCGCAACCCGGTCCGGCTCGGCGACTGGCGATTGCGAGGGAATGGTGACCGCCACCGACACGACCGAGTCGCCATCCCCGCGATCACCCGGGCTGGAATCGCTCGTCCCGACCCTTTCGCTGGACCTGGCCGAACTCGTCGGCGAGGCGCTGGCCGGTGCTGAATCTGCCGGCAGCGCTGCCCCACCTGCAGCGGCTACCAGAAGAGTCTCATCCGTGCCCCAGGTATCCCGGGGCAGCTCGGGCACGTCCTGTCCGGTTCCGGCCGGGTCGGCTGCGCTGGCTTGCTGGCCCTGGCTGCGCACGACAAACGCGGTTCCACCTGCAGCTGCGGCCACGAATAACAAAAACACCAGCAATCCGATCAGCATTCCCCGCCGCCGGGCGGTTTGATCGGTCGGCGCAGTTGCCGGGTAGGGCGCGACCACATCCAGCAGGTTTGGCTTCGAACCGGTCAGTAGCGCCGAGGACGGGTCGGCAAAGGCCAGTTGCGGGGCAGTGGTGCCACCCGTGTCGCGCGCCAGAGCGTCGCCCAATAAGTCGCCTCGCCCGGGCACCGTCTCGGCCGTGGCCAGAGCCGGATTCTTGGCCGATGAGGACAGACTATCGCGTCCGGACAGAGATTGGACAGACTCGTGGGCAGACGAGCGTCCCAGTATGGGGGCGGGCGTGTCCGCCATGAGCGGCGGGAGCGGCGCTGGCGACGGCAGTGGAGCTCGCGGTCGCTCCGAGTCGGCGAACGCCGGTGCCGGAAGTCGAACCGGGTTGCTGTTCTGAAACTCGACTCGTTGACTGCCGCGCATTCCCTTGGCAATTTCGCCAAACGGACCTCCGGGTAAGGTCTCGGCAGTGGCGAGGCCTCTCGGTTTGCCGACGCCTTGCCGCGCCGACGGGTGTTCGAACCGAATGATCGTCTCGCCGATTTCGATCTGATCACCGTCGGCGAGAACGCTCGAACCGGTCTCGATCTCGTCGTTGATGTAGGTGCCGTTGCCCGACCCGTGGTCGAGGAGGCGGTAGTGTATGCCGTCGTATTTCAGAGTCAGGTGCTCGCGCGAAACCGCGATATCGGTGAGTACGACGTCGTTGTCGAGTCCCCGGCCGATCGAGATCGACTTGCCGAAGAGCTCGAACTCGCTGCCCTCGTTTTTGCCCGATACAACCACGAGCTTTGCGGTCGCCGGATCGTCATCGTCGGTCGGGCTCGCAGGTGAGTGAACTGCGGCCGGGGACAGGCTTTTGTGGTCGTCGAGCGTCGACTCGTCGAGCGGAACCCGATCGTCCACCGAACTGTCCGAGCTGGTGTCGTCGACCGACGTTCGATCGTCCCATTCCAGCCGGCGACGCGACACCGGACGTTCGATGGTCTTGCGCTCGTCCTCGTGGGCATCGTCGTCGTCGAGGTTGTCGGGCCCGCCGGGACGCCCGCTGGGGCGTTTTCTCGCCTGCGGACCATCGAGCGTGGTCCTCACGCCTTCGATATCGCCGATCGCCCTGCCCGCTTCCTCGTCTGTATCGGCCAGGACCGATGCCGGGTCGAGGTTATGGGGAGGACGATACGCCACTGGAAAAGTTTACGATTGTGCGCACATCGACGCAACCGGGATAGTACGCCTACTATCCTCCGGTTTTTTTATCAGAATCTTCTGTGCACCAACAGCCTGAGAGTTGGGTTACATCGGCAACGCCAGGTCCAGTGAACGGGGTTTGTGATGCGTCCCATGCAGGTCGGTGGCATGCGATCGGCCGGACGTCCCGACAAGCGACGACAGGTCTGGTGCGCGGTTCTCACCGAGCCGAGCGGCTCCGCGGCCGACGGCGCGATCTGCGGTATAAGGGCCAGATGCGACTGGATGTTTACCGAACGGGCGAGCTCGACGCAGATCCACCGCTGCGATGGCACGACGTGGCGCCTTCGAAGATCCTCGGCATCGGCCGCAACTACCGTGCTCATGCCGCTGAGATGAACAGTTCGGTCCCGTCCGAGCCGCTGATGTTTCTGAAGGCACCATCGGCGCTTTTGCCGCCAGGCGGCGACATCGTGCGTCCGTCCGGGTATCGACGGGTCGATTACGAGGGCGAGCTCGGCGTTGTTCTCGGCCGGTCTGCCCGTCGCGTAACCGAGTCCAGGGCGCTCGAGTACGTGTTCGGCTATACCTGCATCAATGACGTCACGGTTCGCGATCTGCAGAAAAAAGACAATCAGTGGACGCGGGCCAAGGGCATGGACACGTTCTGTCCGATCGGGCCGTGCATCGTCACCGGTCTCGATCCCGGGGCTCTGCGTATTGTCACGCGGGTCAATGGCGAAATCCAGCAGGATGGACGCACTGCCGACATGATCTTTTCGGTCGCCGAGCTCATCGCCCATGCCAGCCGATTCATGACACTCCAGGCCGGAGATATCATCGCCACGGGCACACCATCGGGAGTGGGCAACCTGTCGGTCGGCGATTCGGTCACCGTCGAGATCGAGGGCATTGGTGTGCTCGAAAATAGAGTCGTAGACGATGTCGAATGACCCCTCGCCCCATGCCCCACTGGACGGGCCGGGCGCTGCGCCGGTCATACTGGCCCCCGGAATCGAAATTTTTGTCGGTTTGGGTGGCAACCTGGGTGGACACCACGCGATCTGTGCCCGCTTTGACCGGGCTGTCGGAGCGCTCGAGGCCGAACTGGCCAGCGGACGGGCCCGCCGGTCGAGCATCTACCAGAGCGAGCCCGTGGGCCCGGTGACCCGGCAACCGCGTTTCTTGAACGCTGTGGTGAGCTTTGCGCTCGGTCGAGCGATGACGCCAAATACTCTTCTGGACACAATTCTGGCCATTGAGGTCCGGCTCGGCCGGGTTCGAAATCCCGCCGAGCCCAAGGGACCGCGCAAGGTCGATCTCGACCTTCTCTTTGCCGGCGATTGCGTGGCCACCGGGCCCGGGCTGAGTCTTCCCCACCCTCGCATGATCGAGCGAGCGTTTGTTCTGCGTCCCCTTGCCGAGCTCGTCGGTGTCGATTGGCCCATGCCCGGGTTTGCCCGCACCGTGGCAGAGTGCCTGGCCGGGCCGGAGCCCGCAGCGCAGAGCGCCGGGGTCAGACTTTATGTTCCTCCCGGCGGAGCAGACGGCCGATATTCGAGGAGTGCTTGGCCGCGATGATCGCCGCACAGACGATGCCCAGGGCGACCACAGGGTCGTCGCGTCCGCCCAGCCACAACAGGGTCGGCATCGCCAGTGCGCCGCTCAGCGAGGCGATCGATGCCAGTCGAAAGGCGGCGTAGAGCGCGGCAAAAATGACCGTGGCGATTGCCGCCATCATCGGATCGACGGCCAGGAATACGCCCCAGGACGTGGCCACGCCCTTACCGCCGCGGAAGCGCAGCCAGGGCGGAAAACAGTGACCCGCGATCGCGGCCACGCCGACCGCGGGAATGACCCATGGGGCCAGCGAGGCAGAATACTCGACCCATCGATCGGCGATTTCTTCGGCCGGCTGGTCGAAGCCGAGAGAGATGGCCAAAAGGACCGGGGTCGCGCCCTTTAGCGCGTCGAGCACGAGGACGACCAGACCGAGCTTCTTGCCCAGGCTGCGCGCTACGTTGGTGGCGCCGATATTGCCGCTGCCAACCCCGCGAATATCGATACCGCGAGCACGCGCAACGAGCAGCCCGGTGGGAACCGAACCGAGCAGATACGACGCCACGACGAGCACGGCGGCCACAGCGGAAACATTCACAGAGGTATCCTAGCCCGGATCATTCACCACGACACCTACTGCGCTTGCGGCTGCGCCGGTTTGCCCGGTCTTCCTCGGCAGCTGCAACCTCGCGATGACTATCCGTTTTCGATCCGGGCCAGCCGCTTTGCCCGGCAACAAGGTGGTGCGACGGTCAATACCCCGGATCGATCGGGACCACGGGTTCGACCAGCGGGGCACGGCCGCCGCGGATCAAGTAGCGCACGGCCTCGCCCAGGCCGTCCAGGGTGAGCGGCCACATCGGGATCAAACTGGCGATGATTTCGATCGTGGTGTGCGGCCAGTACTGCCTGGGTTCGGGGTTGAGCCAGGCCAGACGTCGAAAGTGATTGGCAATGCGGCGCAGCCATTCAATGCCCGGAGTGCGGTTTTGGTGGTGGTAGTAGATCGACCCGCCGGCGTGGAGCAGTTCGGACGGGTGCATGAGCGCGTCCCCGACCAGGACCAGCTTGTGGTCGCGATCGGTGCCCGACAGAAGATCGCTGACCGACACGGGTCGCCGAAAGTGGGCGTCTTCGTACACCGACTCGTAGACGCAGTTGTGAAAGTAGTAGCTGCGAAAGCTGGCAAAGCGACCGGCGCGCGACGCCGCGGTGAACAGCCGGCTGGCCAGTTCGGCGTGTGGATCCATGGAGCCACCGACATCCATGAGCAGGATCAGCTTGACCCGATTGCGCCGTGGCGGTCGAAAAATCAGCTCCAGCTCGCCGGCGTTCCTGCAGGTTTCGTCGACAGTTTCGTCGAGGTCGAGCTCGTCCTCGGCTCCTTCCCGTCCCAGCTGGCGCAATCCGCGCAGAGCGACGTCGATCTGCCTCACGTCGAGGATCATATCCTTGCGGTACGCGCGGTAGCGCCGTTGTCCGGCCACCTGCATGGCCGAGCGACCGCCGCCCGGGCCGCCGATGCGCAGGCCGGTGGGGTGAAACCCGCCGTGTCCGAACGGCGACCGGCCACCGGTGCCGATCCAGCGATTGCCGCCATCGTGGCGCTTTTTTTGCTCTTCCAGGCGCTTTTTGAACAGCTCGCGCAGCGCTTCGAGGTCGAGCGCTTCGAGCGCGCGGCGCTGCTCGGGGGTGAGGCCGGCAAACTTTTTGGGATCTTTCAGCCAGGTCCACAGCTCTTCGGCCAGAGCCAGGGCGTCGACCTCGATGCCCTTGAAGTAGGACGAGAATGCCAGGTCAAAGGCATCGAAATCGGTGACGTCCTTGACACAGATCGACCGGGCCAGGCGGTAGAAGCCGTCGAGCGACGACTCGTGCAGGCCCAGGGCCATGGCTTCCATGAGAGCCATCCACTCGTGGGTGGAAACGTCCAGTTTGTGTCGCCTCAGCTCGAACAAAAAGTCGATCAGCATTGTCTGTGTCCCCGGGGTACGATGCCGCTTTCAGGCCAGGCCGCGTTTGACCACACTGGCCATGTCCTGCTCGGTCTTGAGCAGGGTGCCGAGAAACGGAATACCGCCGCCGATCCGGGCCAGGCTCACCCCCGACTTCTTCAGCGCCAGGATCCAATCGATCAGCTCGCTGGTCGAGGGCGGCTTGCGCAGGCGCGGCACCTCGCGCAACCCGTAGAACACATCCAGGCACTGGTCGAGCACTTTTTCGGCGAGATCAGGGTGATGGACTCTGACGATGCGAGACATGAGTTGCCGGTCGGGAAACTCGATATAGTGAAAGATGCACCGGCGCAAAAACGCGTCGGGCAGCTCTTTTTCGTTGTTGGACGTGATGATCACAACCGGACGATGAGCGGCGGTGATGTCCTGGCCGGTCTCGTCGATACGAAAACGCATGGCGTCGAGCTCGAGTAATAAGTCGTTGGGAAACTCGATGTCGGCCTTGTCGATCTCGTCGATCAAAAGGACCACGCGCCGGGGCGACGAAAGCGCTTTGCCGAGCGGGCCGAGTTCGATATAGCGCGAAATATCCTTGACGTCGCCGTCGCCGAAGCGACTGTCGTGAAGGCGCGCCACTGTGTCGTATATGTAGAGGCCATCTCGGGCCTTGGTCGTGGACTTGATGTGCCAGCGGATCAGCTCCACCTCGAGAGTATGGGCCACATTTTCAGCCAGAAGGGTCTTGCCGGTGCCAGGCTCGCCGCGCAGGAGCAGCGGGCGCTCGAGGGCAACGGCCACGTTGACTGCATGGCGCAGGTCATCAGAAGCGATGTAAGTCTCAGTGCCTTGGAATCGATCGAAGTGAGTCATACTGTGTCGACCATGCCGCTATAGGTGTGCGGGGCGATCGGCCAGCCGAGCGAGGCGCCCTTGCAGCGGGCGAGAGTCGAAAGCGGCGATTGGCAGGGCGCCTTTATCCCCGTTTTTTCTTGCCGGTCAAGTAGCCGTCGGCGACGGCATAGATATGGGTCGCAGCACCGACCAGGCCGGCCACCGAGCCGATGAGCGGCAGTGCGCCGAGAAAACCGAGGCCGGCGACCCCCCATACCACAAACACGCCCAATGCCTTGCTGCCCTCACCGTTGATGAGCTGCCCGGTTCCGGGAATGATCAGACTGGCAACCGCTGGAACGGCGCCGCTCATCGTGGAGCTCGAGCTCGAGCCCTTTTTCATCAACGCTTTACTCATATCGCGGTGATTATGGACGATCTGGCCCGCCTTGGCATCCCACGGCCCCTCCCGGCGCCTCCCCAGGTCCCGAAAATCCCCCGTCATGCACATGATATATTTAATAATATCAATAATTTAAAGAAATTGAGCAGGAGTTTGCAAATCGCTCCGCGGGCGCCGCTGTGCCGGTTTCGCCAGCGCTGTGGTACATCCGGTACATGGCCGGTGACCCAAGCGCGCGGATCAGTCCAACGGCTCATTACACCGGCTATGTCTGGTATCGGCATGGCCTTGCCCATCCGGCTTTCGAGACCTGGCCCGGCAGGCTGCTCTACCACGGCATGCGTCCGTTCATGAGGGTGTCGCGTGCGGTCAGCGGAGCGACGCTGGACAGTATGCTGCTGTTCCGTCACCGGGCCATCGATCGTCTATTGCAGGAGGCTATCGAGCGGGGCGAGATCGGACAGGTCGTGGAGATCGCCGCCGGGTTATCGCCGCGCGGGTATCGCTTCATGAAGCGATACGGCCGGGCCGGGCTGGTCTATGTGGAGAGCGATCTACCCGCCATGTGTGCGCGCAAACGGGCCCTTTTGCGCCGTATCGGGCCATTGCCGGGCAGACATCACGTGGTCGAGGTCGACGCCCTGGCCAGCCGTGGCCGGCACAGTTTGGCCGCGGTAGGCCGGCGTCTCTTTGATCTCGAACGCGGCACCGCGATCGTGGTCGAGGGTTTGCTCAACTATTTCGACCGGGCCACGATGCTGGCCGTATCGCAGCGAATAGCCGACTTCCTGGCCCAGTTTCCCGATGGTCTATACCTGACCGACCTCTATCCGCGCAGCACGGTTGCCGACCTGCCGGGTCTGAGGCTCTTTGTCGCGGCGTTATCGGCGTTTGCCCGCGGCCGGGTGCATCTCCACTTCGACCGGCCCGCGGCCGCCGAGCAGGCCCTTTTGCGGTGCGGATTCGATGCCGCGCAGGTCCGCCCCGCCATCGACTTTCTCGACCCCGCAACCCGGTCTGCGTACGATGCTGCAGACAGTGGCACGGCCGATGACGGGCCAGGTCAGAGCGCAGTCGGATCGCCCGGGCTGCCGGATACGCGCGAGTACGCCTGCCCGGTGGCAGTCGCTCGCGCCCGGGTCGGCCGAGCGTTGAAACGAATATCGCCGTGAACATCGAGTTTGCCCCTGGGATCATCGGTCCCGACTCCGATATTGCCACTCTTGGCGATCACCATCTTATCGCCATTGCCGATGGGTAACTGGATGCTCTGCGGCGAGTTCAAAAAAGTCGTCCCAGCCCCACTGCTCGACCGCTGCTGCAGCAGTGCGTAGTTTGCCGACTGCGACTGATCGAGATCGGCTGGGCCGAAAAAGGCAAATCCACTGTTCACTGGCCAGTTGCCCACGGTCACGTTGCCAGCCCGGATTTCGCAACCGTCAAACAGCTTGTGAGAGCACCCGTTGCCCCGCCCTCTCCAGGACCCAAGAGGTCTTCCGCCGCCTCTCTGCTTCCACCTCCGGGTCGAGCCCCCAGTGCGCCATGTAGGCCGCCGCGGCCGCCGACACGTACAGCTCCCACAGTGGCAGGTTCGTCGAATCGACGGTCGCCATCGACAGGTAGTGCGCCGTGAAGGTTTCCATGACCTGCTCACTGTGCTTCCAGAACAGCTCCACCCGGCAGCTCGCGAGATCGGACAGCGGATCCCCGACCGCGGCGTCCTCCCAATCGACGACTGCAGCGATCTGACCGTGCTGCCAGAGAACGTTCTCGGGCCAGAAATCGCCGTGCAGCAGCGCCGGGGGGTTCGTCGGGACGAGTGGGGCTTCGGTCGACAGGGCGGCCCGCAAGCGAGCGGCGAGCGGCGTCTCCGGAAGGTATTCCAGGGTGCCCGCGATCGGGTCTTCGCGCTGCGGCAGCGACGGCAGCTCGGCGTCGCCGACATCCAGCGCGTGCAGGCGCGCCAGATAGGCCGCCATCTGCCGCAGCGCGTCGGGCAGCGCCGCCTCGTCGATCGCGGTTGTGCCCTCAACGAACTCCATAACGAGGTACGGCGACGGAAGCACCTCGCCGGACACGTCGAGAAAGCACGGCGCCGGCACAGCCATTCCCGCTCGGCGGAGCGCTTCTAGCAACGCGAACTCCGTCGCAGTAACATCCGCTTCGAGCGGCTTCCAGTCTGCCACCCCGTGCCGCCTCACGACCACCCGACGCGTCTGTCCGCCCGGCAGGCCGATCTCCAATGCATGAATGCTGGCCGAGACTCCGCCCCTCAACGGCCAGCGGCGTATCAGCTGCCCCTCCGGGGCGACGCGTTGGACCACCGCAGCCCAAGGATCAGCCGTACTCATCGGGGCGTAACCATCGCAGGGAGCCGCTTGCATCTCGACGAGAGCAGCCCACCCGATAGGCTTTCTCTTGTCATGAATGAGTAGAACCTGCCGGTCGTGTAAAGCACCTCTGTATCATGACGAGGAAGACAACGAGTGACAACCACACCAACGCAAATATGATGTCCAGCGATCCGAATGGTCGAATTTACTTGAGGACGTTCCCTGCCTGGCAGAGCAACTGACGACAACACTGGCGAGTATAAATCGGGTCAGGTTATCGGCCGTGCGACACCCCAGCCGGCGATTTCGTTCCATGCCCGACCCGGCCGATAGCGGCTCGGTCACCTGCGGCGGCTGGGCTGGAGCATGAGCCCTGTTTTAGAAGTGGATGTTTGGGCTGTTCGATAGTGCGAGGCAGCCCGTGCCAAAGCTGGTGGTGCTGAGGAGATCCAGCTCGCCGTCTCCGTCCGCGTCCACTGCACCGAGAACCTCGGCGCAGACGTGAACATCGCGCTCGTCCGCGAGCTTGCCATCCCCGGTGATCGAGTAGAGCACATCACCGATCTTCGTCTGCAAGAGCGCGAGCGTTGGCGTTCCCTTCGCAACGCCGTAAAGCGACACCTCGATCGATTGCTCGAGCTCCTCGTCCCATTCTTCCGCTGTCTCCGTCGGTTCCTCAAGTTCATACTTGGCGCGGTAATCGTCGTACGCGCCGTGCTTCCAGATCTGCTCGGCGACCAATTTCGCCAGCGCGGCATTTTGAACAGACACACCGGTCCGCACCGGGGACTCCGACCGCAGCCGCCCCCACATGGCATCGCCGCAGTCGCCGTCACTGTGCGAAACCGACGCCATAGGAGCGGGGCTGTATTGTGCTCGTCTCCACAACTCGGCGCCCAATTCCTCGAGCTTGCCGTCGCGCACAAGCGCGCCCCACTTCTCCTGATCGAGCGCACTGGTGTAGACCGCGCGCTCCCCACCGAATGCCTCGGCATGATAGAAGTCGGCGATCTGCGCGGTACACGTTCGCGTGCCCGCTGCTGTCATGAGTTCCACATACGCAGAGCGCAGAGCTTCAAATTCGGGTGGCAGCGTGGATGCGTCGAGCCGACGGTACACCCCAACGGCACGCGGGCTCTTTCCCGGCGCGATAACTGCAACCGGCTTGCCGATGGGCTTGACGCGAAACTGCCAGCTCCAGGTCGAGGGCAACAGCAGGGCGGGCACCTGACCGGCAAAGAAACGCGCCACGGTGAATACCTTCGGCGTCCGAGGCGGCGGCCCCTTGCGCGGAGGCGTCAGCGGATGGGACGACAGCATGACCTCGCGTATTGCACGCACGCCGGTGTCGCCGCGGGACAAGACGACGAGCTTCTCGCCCTTGTCGGCGTACCGCCCGGAGCTCCAGATCTGGACAAAGCGCAGCTCTGCGCGGCCGTCGTTCGCGGTGATTCCGACATTGAGCGCCGCGACCTCCATGGGTTTGCGAAACATGCGCTTGCGATCGTCGAGCCATCTGTCGTGATCGAGTTTGACGACCTTTGGCCCGGACCGCCGCACGCCGGTGAACTCCTCTGCGTACATCGCCGCGTATCGCGAGAAATCGCCCTTGTTCTGCGCGTCCAGCCACGCGGCGAGCCACTCTCGGGCATCATCCCGCGAAACTGGTTTTTCCGGCCTGGGTGGTTCGCTAGGCCCGGTATCAGCAGGCGGTCTGTCGGTCGGAGTTGCCGACCTCAACCGAGCAGCTTCTTGCGGCGATGCTACGCTGTCGGCAGTTTCACCCCGGACGGACTCGGATTTCGAACACGCGCAGATCAGCGCGAGCACCATGGACGCACACACGACCAGCGCTTTGTTTGCCACCGCCGGACAGCCTCTTACGGCATCTCGGACAGCTCCCGTTTCTCGATGCAATCGACTCATCCTGGCTCGACTATGGCACACGCTGCCCACCGATCTCGAACAGGGAATGAGGCAGCGTGCCAGGCACGAGGAGACGCACACCATCTTGCTCGGGGTGGTGGGCTGTGAAACCACCAAGGTGCAGTAAAGAAGCCCGCCGCGCTCTGGTGTCCGCAAAACCACAAGTACGGATGGTATAGTCTCCACCTTTGCAGTCCCCCCAAACCGAGCCTTGTCAGCCAAGGAGCTGTACATGCCGCGTCATTGCCACGACCAGCGCAAACACGCCAATCAGGATACTACCACACCCGTATCCCGGCACGTCATCGCGCCGGGAAAACGGACATTGACCGACAAACTGGCGGCTCCGACGTCGTCGCCGGACGCGGCTGTGCAATGCGAGCGGGATACGTCAGCGCAATTGCCACAGCGCGAGCAAACTGGTCTTATCGAGGATTGGACCGATGTTGCATTGCGCCCCGACCTCTATCAGAGTCCACTGTTGCGCGCCAGTGTGGACGAAATTGGCACCTCGGCTCCACTGTACTATGGACCCATCCAGGCCAAGCGGGGACCACAACGCCCTGTTAACCAAGGGGAGTTAGCAAAAGGCCAGGCCCAAAGATGTCATGCTGTCCGGCGATGGCTTGCCGCGGGGTGCACTCATGCAGATCCGCCCACCGATCCTGTCTCACCCGGCATACCTGTCCGACGTTGCGATCGCCCAGAGCAGGCAGGTGCTCGGTTGCGGCGACCACTGGGCGCGCATGTGGAACCGTACGTCGCAAACGATCGCGTGGCAGGAACGAACTCGAGGTGGAGGTGTGCGATGCGCGCTGTCTGCCGATGGCAGCTTGATCGCAGTGTCGCAGCAACATCTGGAACACGCTGGCGGTGTTCACATCGCGGTATACGAGTCTGCCACCGGCACGAGGCGATTCCAGATTCGCGACGAGCATACCCGTAATCCGACGCTCGTATTCTCGCCAAACCGAGAGTTGCTATTGAGCACCGGTGTGCACCTCACGCTCCGCGATGCCAGGACTGGCAAGTACCAGTCTGGTGTACGTTCCCCAGCCCGTGGTGCCCAGTTTGCCAGGGACGGATCCATCATCGCCGCCAAAGGGACCCAGACACTTCCTCCGGCCAAGGATGTCACCGCTTTTTTGATTCGCGCAAGCTGAGAGTGAGTGCGCGCCCCCCACGTATAGTGAATCCGCGTTCGTGGTAACCCGTAGCGGTCGACTCTAGCTGCCAAACCGACCGTATTTCCCGCTTCCGGCACCTCATCGGCCAAGATCGCAAGACTGGTGGTGTTCTCTGCTTCGATACGCCGCTCGATATCGCCACGCTTAGCCCCATCGATCATCATCGTGCCGAGGTCGTGCCCGAGCCCCCAGCATTGAACCGTGAACTTTCCGTCTCGTTGAAAGGCAGCGTCATCGTAGTATCTTGATGTCGCAGTTGGATAACCAAGCTCCTTGGTCACCCGCTTCGGGTTCGGAGACCGACGGCCCATCATCACGAGAAGCGGATGCGTAAAAAAGAACTTCCCCAGCATCTCCCCATGATTGCCCACACCGCTGGGCCACCATCGACTTCGGGAGTTAATGAGCAGCTTCGGGGACTCAATACCACCACCACAAACGACAAATCGATCGGCTTCGATACGAATCGTTTTGCCCGACTGCGTGTTGCGAGCTTCTAACGCCGCCGCGCTGGTCTGCGTCGAGAAAATCAGGCGAAGTGCGGCTGTTGCGGAAATCACTTGCACGCCGGGGCGTTTCGCCACGTCTTCGAGAAGCTGATCTCCCGTGAATCTGGCGCCGAAAGGACAGTAGCGACAAGTCCCTGTTGACTGGCACTGTGACCGTCCATTGATCGAAGCCGTGTTGCGCGCGATGCATTGCCGCTGCACGGTGGCTCCGCGTCTACGCATCGCGTTGATGAACGGACCGTCATCTAACTCGAACGGCATCGCTGGAAGGGGAAACGGGCTCGAACGAGGTGGATGCCCTGGATCTCCCACATCACCCGCAACCTGAAGTGTGGCTTCGGCTTTGGCGTAGTGACGTTCCAACTCGTCGTATCCAAACGGCCAGTTGGCTCCTAAGCCTATGCGCGTGCCCATCTGAAAGTCCTCGGGCTTCATTCGCATGGCAATGCCGTGCCAGATCAGCGTCGCACCGCCGAGAGTTCGCAGTTGGCTATGCCGTACAAGGAACTCGTTTTGGCCCGTGGTCTCGGAGTCGCCAACTTCGGGCCGATGCTTGGCAAAAATGTCGTGCTCCGTCATCACGTAGTCGAGTCACACGCGCCGATCTCGCATGGAGTCCGCCCGCCCTGCCTCGACGATTGCAATGTCCGTTTCGCCGTGGTCGAGGAGCTCCTTCGCGACAATGCTACCAGCGACCCAGAGCCGATTTTCTGCTCATTAGTAAACTGGCGACGCTTCTTCTTGCTCATCTTGCTGCGACTCCTATATCAGCTCCGTATGACAGAGCCAGCTAAGGTCGCGTTTCGACTGAGGCAACACAACCTGCAGTCGGGTGCGCTCGTTCCTGTTTTCCCAAAATTGAAGAAAAGAAGAGCTGGTACTATCTGTTTCAACTAAAGAACCGGGCGACTCACCTGGTTGAGGCCGCGTTCATGGACTTCTTGACGGCCGGATAGCTATCATCGAGAGGAACGGTAGCCTAGCAGGCTGTTAAAAAGTAGGCGAGTAGAGATCGACAACGTTGAACGGTCCAGATAGCGTGCGTTCATGTGTGGCACGGATACGAAGCAGGCCATGTTGTTCTCGGCAATCTCACCCGAAGCGCGGATCCCTGCTGATCACCCGCTCCGCCGGATCAAGATGGCCCGTGACGGCAGCGCGCGCGATCCCGACCGCGGAGCGCGTGCGCGTCCCGGAGCGACAGAGGGGTCGTCGGCTCCGTCGCTCTGCTGGGCTTGAGTTTCGATGTGGTTGGAGTGGTCTCGGTGGTTTGGTTTCTGGCTTTCGTACTGGCCATCGGCGGCCTCGTGCGCGTCTGCGTCATGGTCGGAGCCAGACAGCAGACGCACGCAGGCTGTCTGGGCCCGGTTGTGTGACTGGTGAAGAAGCCATGGCCTGCCGGATTCGGTGGCGGGCGCTCTCGGCGATCACGTCCTCAAGGGTGCGAGGCTGTGCCGTCGCCTTCAGGATGCGGTCGACCGCGTCGGCGTTGTAGGCACCATAGCGACTGGCGTGCTCGATGGCGCGCAAAATGTCCTGGATCGACCAGGAACTCTGCAGCTCGAGCAGATGGGAAGTTCCTTGGCGGCGTAGCGATTGCGCCGACGAACGCACTGGGCAAACTGATGGGCGCTCTCGCCTCAGGCTTCAAAACACGCCAGCAGCTCGCTGCTCGGTCGCCGACGCGGGCGGGTGAGCTTGTGAGGCGGCGGAATATAGAGTTTTGGACGGCGACTCTCGGCTCGGCTATGACCGCCGGACCGCTCCTCCTCGCGATCACCCTGGCCTGGCCGCTGTTGCACCGCGCCCCTGGTCAGGCATAGACAGCCCGCTGGGAAGCGGTCTTATCGCGGGACATGGTGACAATGGGTTTGCCGTCGCGGCTCAACGCCGCCGATGACATGATATCAAGACCAGAGCGAAGGGATACGATCGCAGAATTCCTCGGCTTGCTCGAGCAAGCTGGCGCGATAGATGCAAACTGTAGCGCTGGCAGATCGCGGCACACAGTGGCGAGGTGGGCGACGTTAGCGGGCGTGGGTATGGACTTGAACGGTGGATTCCGGGGTGCGAGCGAGCGAGCGCCTCAGCTGGTCGACCAGCTGCTGCATGCGCTGCGGATCCTTGGTCTTGATTCGGCGCGCTTCTTTGCCCAACGCCTTGACCACCGTGACAGCTCCTTTTTTGGCTCTGCCTTCGACCCAACCCGAAAAAGCTCGGCCCGGAACCACGTAGTTGTAATACGCCAGAAGCGTACCCGAACCATGGCTCTCGAAACGGATGTTGCCGACAATATCCTTGGTCGAATAAGCCTTGATCTTGGTCCAACTCATCTTATAAGCGGCTCCATTGTCATAGGTGCTCAGCCGGTTGCGCACAGTGTACCGCTCATCGCGTAGGATCGGTACATGTAGCTCGTACTCCACTTCCCAGGTACGTGCGCTATCGTGATTGCTCACCTTGGAATCGTTCACATCCGGCATGAACTCCTGATGCCGGTTGAAGTCCATGAAGACCGCCATCGCCTCTTCCGCGCTCACCCCGTCGATCGTGCTGTATACGTAGCTCTTGGGCCACGGCTTGTCGGCAACCGCCACGTACCAGACAACAGTGCCGTCTTTTTTGAGTTTGCGCTTCTGCTTGTCGGTCAGCACATCGTACGCGCTACCGGCATAGGAAGCCGTGGGTACCACCATGGGCAGAGCCACCATCAGGCCGAGCAGTGTTCGACTCATGTGGATTCTCCAAATCAGCGAAGTCAATGTGGAACGCGGTTACTATGCCCGCTTCAACACGCCGCGTCAAATAGAATTATGATGGATTCGAATCAAAAAAGAAATTTATTTAGCAAAGTGAGAAACGATTCAGTATGGGCCATGAAATGGATTCATTCATGCCGAACCAGTGAGTCGAGAAAATCGAGGCTGATTTTCCAGCATCCATTGTTCGGGCACCTTTCAACCCTTCTCGGGCCATTTTGCAACTTCGCCCGCGACCTCATTGTTCGTTCGCAAAGAACAAAACAACACGCCCTGTGCAATCGAGTCTGTTGTGTGAACTGACTTCAATCATTGAAACGCGGTCGGATCAAACGATTGTCGACATCAGGAATGGCCACCAAACGTGAGATACAAAAAGGTGAAGTCGGCGTTACCGCACGGTGAAGTTGGCGTTGCCGATGCAGTTGCACTCACCGGCGAGGTCGGCCTTTTCTCGGCCCGGAGTGACCCGAGCGGGTCGACGGGTGACTCGACCGGTCGGACGTCCCGGCAAGCAATGCGAAGCGGGCGGGCAGCCGGCTTGTGGGCCGGGCAGCCGGCTTGTGATCGGTCGGATGTCCCAGCAAGCAATGCGAAGCGGCCGGACGGCTTCGGAACGGTCGGACGTTCCGTCCGGCCGTTCCGCTGTTCCGTTCGGCCGTTCCGGTAATGTTGGGCCTGACGCGAAGCGGTCGGGCCACCTTGCATCCCTGCCGATGGGATCGCGCGCAGTACCAGCGCGACGAATAGCACGTTCGTTGCGACAATGTTGTCATCGAGATGGCAGAAACCGGTTTCCGTGCGATAGGTTGCGCCGTACGGGCCGAATGGTTCGATTTTTGCCTTTGGCTTGTGATGATGATGTTTTGGTGGCCATGCCAGAAAGCGAGCAATGATGAAGGTAGAAGCGTTTTATGACGAGCGGACGGGCACCCTGACCTATGTGGTATTCGAGCCCGGCAAGGGCGACGCCGTGGTGATCGATCCAGTGCTCGACTACGATCCCGCGGCGTCGGCGACATCGTATGAGTCGGTCAATCGAGTCACCCGATTTCTGCGCAAGCACGAGTTGACGCCGCACTACATTCTCGAAACCCACGCCCACGCCGATCACCTATCGGGATCGCAAGTGCTCAAGCGGCGCTTTTACACCACTCAAATCGCCATCGGCGAGCGGATCACGGAAGTTCAACGCCGATTCAAATCGATCTTCGGCCTGCCCGAGCACTTCCCGACCGACGGCAGTCAATTCGACCGGTTGTTCACCGACCGCGAGATCGTGCGAGCTGGTGATCTCGAGTTCGAGGTCATCAACACACCCGGCCACACGCCGGCCTGTGTGACCTATCGCTTTGGCGATGCCATTTTCACCGGCGACACCTTGTTCATGCCGGACATGGGCACGGGACGCTGTGACTTCCCAGCGGGCAGCGCGTCCGACCTGTACGATTCGATCACCGAGCGTCTGTACAGCTTGCCCGACGAGACCCGGGTCTTCGTGGGTCACGACTATCAACCGGGCGGCCGCGAGCTCGCCTACCAGACCACCATTGGGGCCGAAAAAGCCGAGAACACCCAGCTCCCGGCCGGACGCGACAAAAAGACCTTTGTCGAGTTCCGCGAGCGACGCGACGCCACGCTCAGCGCGCCCAAGTTGCTGTTGCAGAGTGTACAGGTCAATGTCGACGCCGGCAGCGTGCCGCGCTTTCTGCGCATTCCCATCAATGTTTTCCGGCCCGACAGCGCCGAGGAGATCCAGCTCGGCCCGGTCCCTTGATGGTCGGGCCCGCCCGGCGCGCAACTGCGCCCGGAGTATGCGACAGAGTCGACTCGGTGGCCGTCGAGCGCTGCATTGCTCAACCGGGCGCGCTATGCTCGGCCCTCGCCACAGCGCCGCCCGAATTTCACCCAACTCCCATCATGGAGCTTACAATTCTATGACACCGCAGAAAACCCGACGAGATTCCAAGTCACCTGGGGATGGAGCTGGCAACGGCGCCGGGACATCGGGCGGTCCGTCGGCCGGGCTGGACGCGCGGCTCGGCCGCATCGAGTCCAGTCTGGAACGGATCAGCACGCTGCTCGAAACCCGGGTCGCCCCGCTGATCGACCAGGCGCCGGCGTTGGTCGCCACGGTCACCGACATCGCCGACGAGGTAGTCGACCGCGCAGCACAGCGCGGTGTGGCGGTCGATCAGTGGGTCCGCGAAGGCGCGCACCTGCTCACCGAGATCACCGAGCCGGCCAACATGGCGGCCCTGGGCCGGCTGGCCGGCCATACCGGGGCCGCGGCCGACGCGGCCACGGCGGCACCCGGAGCCATTGCCGCGGCGGTCGACACTTTCGACGAAGCCCTGGCCCGCGCCGCCGAGCGGGGCATCGACGTCGAGGCCGCGGTCAGTGCGGCCATCGACGTGGTCGGCCGGCTGGCCCGCATGCTGGCCGCGCCGGAGATGCAGTCGATCATCGATCTTTTGACCCCGCAGAGCGCAGCGGCGGCAGCCGCGTTGCGCGACGCCTTGAACGAAACCCGCGAAGAACCTGGCGGCAGGGCCGGCATTCTGGCTTTATTTCGCGCCACCCGCGACCCAGAGGTGCAGCAAGCGCTGGATTTCGGTATTCGCCTACTCAAGCGTCTGGGCCGATTGATGGCCGAGAGCCAACGAACCACCAGATAGGAGAACCGCAATGTCTGACCAATACGACGTCGTCATCGTCGGCGGTGGCACGGCCGGGATCAGCGTGGCTGCCCGGCTGGCCAATCTGCCCGAGCCGCCCAGCATCGCCATCATCGAGCCATCGGACAAGCACTACTACCAACCGATCTGGACGCTGGTCGGGGGCGGTGTATTCGACAAAGAAGTGTCGGTGCGCAACGAGGCCGACTTCATCCCGCCGGGCACGACGTGGCTCAAGGAGTATGCCGCGTCGTTCGATCCCGACAAGAATACGGTCACCACCAAGTCGGGCACGACCCTCGAGTACGGGGTTTTGATCGTCGCTCCGGGCATCCAGCTCGACTGGCACAAGGTCAAGGGTCTGAAAGACGCCCTGGGCAAAGACGGCGTGTGCAGCAACTACACCTATGAGACGGTGGATTCGACCTGGCGTTTTCTGCAGTCGTTCGCGGGCGGCAATGCGGTATTCACCTTTCCCAACACGCCGATCAAATGCGCCGGGGCGCCGCAAAAGATCATGTGGCTGGCCGAGCATCATCTGCGCCGTCGGGGTTTGCGGCAAAAGAGCGAGGTTATCTATGCCGCGGCGACGCCGGGCATCTTCGGTGTGCCGCGCTATGCAGCTCCGCTCAGTGTGCTGGCCCAGGATCGCGGCGTGGTCACCCATTACAAGCGCAATCTGGTCGAGATCAGGCCGAGCAGCAAGGAAGCCGTGTTTCAGGATGTGGACGGCGGCGAAGAGCTGGTCCTATCCTACGACTTCATCCATGTGACTCCGCCGATGAGTGCGCCCGACTTCATCAAGGAGAGTCCGCTATCCAACGACGCTGGCTGGGTCGATGTCGACATGTATTCGACCCAGCACGTTCGCTATCCCAATGTGTTCTCCCTGGGCGATGCCAGTTCTCTGCCCTGTTCCAAGACCGGCGCGGCGATTCGCAAACAGGCCCCGGTGGTGGCTGCCAACGTGCAGTCATTCCGGGCCGGCAAGCCGCTCGAAGCCCGTTACGACGGCTATGCATCCTGTCCATTGGTCACCGGGTATGGCCGGCTTATCCTGGCCGAGTTCGGGTACGACGGCGCCATCATGGAGACCTTTCCCTTCGACCAGACCAAGGAGCGCTACAGCATGTGGGCTCTGAAGGCCTACGGCCTGCCCAACATGTACTGGCACGGCATGTTGCGCGGCCGCGCGTGATTTGGAGACGGTGTGATCGGGGGCGAGGGTTTGAACCTGGCGCCGATCGAGAGACCTGTCACAACCCGTCCTGTACAACTTGTATCGCGCTCTCCCGCCGGGCTAGCCTCTCACCCTGGTGCAGTACAGGGATACAACGTCACCCGCGAGTTTCGAGGAAGTCTGCGCTGTCTCCGCTGGGCCGGACGATGGCCTTGTCGGCGATCGCGGCGCGGTCGGGCTTCACCGCACTCGGGGAGTTACCGGATTCGAGCTGGTCCTGGTCACTGTATTGGCGCTGGCCTTTCTGGTCCCCGGTATCTGGTCCTACACTCTGGTCGACCCGTGGGAGACCCATTATGCCGAGGTTGCCCGGCGCATGTTGCAGGACGGCGACCTGATCCACACCAAGTGGCAAAACGAGGGTTTTCGGTCCAAGCCGGTGCTGACCTTCTGGCTCATCGCGGCCAGCATGCGGATCATGGGTTTGGGCGAAAATGGCGGGTATTCGGGCGAGATGACCTCGACCGAGCTGGTCATGCTGGCGGTGCGCTTGCCGTTTGTCCTGTTTGGCGTGGTCGGCCTGGTTCTCATGTGGTGGATGCTGGCCCGGCTGATCAATCGCCGGGTTGCCTGGCTGGCGTCACTGATTCTGGCGACCTCGCCGTTCTACTGTCTGGTCGCCCGCCAGGCCATTACCGACATGCCCATGATCGGCTGTCTCATCGGTGCCATGTCTTGTTTTGCCATGGCCGTGCAGGGCGGCGATGCCCCGCTACGGCCGATATGGCGCCGCATCAACTCGTTTCACCTCTTTGTGGTCGCGGTGAGTGGGCTGGTCGGCTGGCAGATCATCTACTACGCCTATTATTTCGCGGTCTCGCCCCGCCTGGCCGCAGGTGTGCGATTTCCCGCGCCACATTTCGTGCTGCCCGGGGTCATGCTGGTCGGGCTGGTCGGTCTTTTGATCTGGCTTTGCAAATTGCAGCCCACTCGGTCGACTCGCCAGGTCTACATGTACTGGTTTTATACCTTGCTGGCAGTGAGTACTCTGGCCAAAGGGCTGCCGGCGATCGGCCTGGCCGGCGTGATCTGCCTGGTCTACGTGATCTTCACCAATAGCTGGCGCGAGCTGGCCCGATTTGAAATTGCCCGGGGAATTCTGATCTGCCTGCTCATTGTCGTGCCCTGGCATTTCGGCATGTGGCTCAAGGACGGCCGACCGTTTTTGCGCGACTATTTCATCAGCCACAACTGGCGGCGTGCAGCGATCGGCGTGCACGGCGAGCGCGGCACGTTCAACTTCTTCGTCGCTCAGATCGGCATCGGCATGTGGCCGTGGGTGGCTCTCTTGCCAGCTGCCCTGGCCAGTTTCTTCAATCGGATCACGGGTCGGATCCAGCTCGACCGGGTTCGACTCATCATCGGCATATGGGCCGTGGTGACCGTGGCATTCTTCGCCATCATACAGACCAAATTCCATCATTACATCTTGCCGGCGATCCCCGCGCTGGCCATGCTCATCGCGTGCTGGCTCGATGACTGGCTGGCTGGTCGGGTTCGTCACATCGGTTTACTCGCTCTTACCGGTGCGGCCATCGTGCTCCTCATCACCCGCGATCTCATGGCCGAGCAGAAGCAGCTGATCGAGCTGTTCATCTACCGCTACGACCGTCCCTGGCCGTCGGGCGAGCCGTGGAATATCGACTTATCGCAGGCGTTTTTTGGCTTTGGTCTGGCGTTCGCCGGTCTCATTGTACTTTTGGGCGCGCGCTCCCTGCGCCGCCTGGCCCTATCCGGTCTCGTCGTTGCGGCCGTGCTGTTTTCGCTGTGGGCGAGCAACGTGTACATGCGCTACGCCGGCATGCACTGGGGCATGCGCACTGCAGTGCAAACCTATTATGCCCAGCGTCAGATCCACGGCATGGACATCACCTATTATGGGGCCAGGCAGGTTACCGATGAATGGGCAGATTTCGATGGATCATACGAGGTCGACACGGTGATTCCCGATCATCTCGTCCCCGATCAGCCGATGACAGTGACCATCGAGCTATCGGGTCCTGGCCAGCCGAGGCAGCCGATTGCGCTATACGGACGGGTGGCGCGTATCGGCAGCGATCGATTTTGCATCGACATCCCGGACCGCGAGGTCGACAAACTGCGCCCGCTCATCGAAGAGGGTCGCGACCAGGCCAGGCCGGCCAGGCGTCCGGCCAGGCAGGTCAACGCCGACCGCCTGATCGCCTGGCAGCTGTACTGGCGGGGCGAAAACTTCTGGACTGGCGACGAGATATGGGGGCACAGTGCGGACACCAAAACCGCGTTCAAGAACACCGACAACAAGGCGTTTCTCAACTATCTCAAACCCGAGCGGCGCAAGGGGCGGCGTTATTTTTTGATCACCGAGGCCGGGCGGGCCAAGACTGTGCGCAGCATTCTGCCCACCCCGATGGCCAGGGCGACCTACCAGATCATCGACCGGTCGAGCAACAAGTTCACCCTGCTCTCGTTCACACTGTGAGCTCGCGGCAGCTAGCCACGGCCCGGCCGAGATGCGCGGCAAGGATGCTTGGCCAATGCTCAAATCATGGTCTGGCGATCGCAAAAATGGCCCGCAAAGCAGGCCGCGCCGAAGATTGGCAATTTGTTAACAAAGTGACAAGGTTTGTTAACAAATTACGCTGTTGAATATGAATTTGCCATCTATCACCGATATGCTGCCATCAGAGCGCCCACACTCTCATTACCCGATCAGTGATTTAACGGCAGACCACTTGGGACGCTGTCCGGTATCAGGTCAAAAAGATTGATCGAGGCCGGATCAGTGAGCGCGGAAAGGAAGGCCATGAGGTCCTGAATCTCAGCGTCGCGCAGACGGCGACCGGTTACGCCGAGTTTCGGGTCAATGGTTTCAAGCAGCTCGTTGATGATTGCCGGGTCATCGACGAAGGTACCGACGAGTTCTGGCTCGACTTGCGAGTCGTCGTAGTTCTTCAGCGAGGCCTCGGGATATAGGTGGTGTCGGACAGCATCTTCGAGGTCGGCGTAGGCGCCGTTGTGAAACCACGGTCCCTCGAGCTCGATATTGCGCAGCGACGGGGTTCGGAACTTAAAGCGATCTTGCGGCAACCCGGTGGTCTCCGCTCGACCAAGGTCCAGAGGCTCGAATCCCGGTCGTCCGGTGCCGACCTGGGGGGCGGCGATGTTGTGGAATTCGAAGTCGGTTTGTAGGCTTCCAGAGTGGCAGTTCGAGCAGTTTGCGCGACCGTAAAAAAGCAGAGCACCGCGCTTGGCGGAGGCCGAAAGGGCGCTATTGTCGCCGGCCAAGTAGCGATCGAAGGGTGAATTGAGGGCAGTGAACGCCTCGCTCTGGAACGCGCCCAGCGCGTTGACCAAGTTGGATATCGTGACGTCTGTAGACGCTATACCGGGGAACGCTGAGGCGAGCAGCCTATCGTAACCGGGGCTGTTCACGATGCGAGCGGTAATGAGCTCCCATATCTGCGGGAAATCTGCGTCAGTGAGCCCCTCGAGCTCCGTCTCGTTGCCAAAGATGTCTCGCTGCCCGGGGAACCCGCGCATTTCTTGAGCCGGGGTGATCGGAATGACCGAGAACAGTGCCAGCGCGTTGGCCACGTCCTGCGGAGTATCAGCTCCGGCGGGGGAGAAGAAGCCCTCTTCGGTATTGCCACCGAGGCGTCCGTCCCAAAACATGACATCCCAGGCGGGAACCCCGCGATTCCATAGGCTCAGTGCGTTGCGGGGCAAGAACTCGAAGAACGCGTCACCGTCCTGCCGGCGTTCCGGACCGAGACCGATGGCTCCCTGGCCGCGGGACTGGCTCTGGCCATCGGCAGAGCCCAAGATCGGATTGTGACATGTCGCGCATGAGATGTTGCGACGCCCCGACAGCTCGCGATCGAAGAATAGATTGCGACCGAGTTCGACCAGCGCAGGTTCTTGTGCGGCAGGAGCTTGCGCCGGCTTTACGCCCTCACGTTTCAGCCACTTGCGCAACACTCTATCGAGGCGACTGCTGCCGTAGCTGGCCTCCACGGCATCCTCAACCGAATCGACTCGCGAATCACCGTCTGCGAGCGGGTCTTCCGCTACGCAGGAGCCGGTCAGTGTCGCTGCCGCGAGCACACCGATGAATTGATTTCGAATAGTGCGATATCGGAACTTCATTATTCTTCTCCAGGCCTTCTTTGGAGCTAGTAACTCGGCCCATTCATTAAAGATCGCCGTCCGGCGAGGGCCGATCGCCGTGGGCACCTTCGTGGGGGAATACGGCGCCCGTTAGTCGCGGTTACATACGACCGCTCTGTCTCCGGGTATCGCAGCTTTGGTGATAACCTGCGCCTACCAGAGCAATAGATTCCACATTTTCACATCTCGAATATCAGCCGTCCAATCTGGACGAACCGAAGGTCGCCGGCCACACCAAAGTGCAAGCGTCGCAATACTTATCAGCCGTTATGCAATGCGCCTCATACATATTTCGTGCGGCATTACGAGCGAGTAACTGGCATGTTTGGCAGATTTGTCCTCGAAAAAATATATTTCGAGGCAGCGAAAAAAAAATTCTCACGGCGCCTGGCGAGAGCGTTTCGGTTTGGTCAACCACGCTCGCAGTGACGCAATACACGTCTACGAATGGTGTCTCAGCGGCAGACACTCGGTAGGTCGGGAGTTCCCTGTTGGGCGCTGAGCACGATCCAGTCGGCGTCCAGCACTCGGTGGGCTTGGTTTGGCTACCGATCGCCGCGCACCACGGTGAAGTAGCTGAACGCGAGACGCAGGAGGTCCAGCCATCGGCAGTCAGGTCGGGCCTATGAGTATTCGCGTGTGAGTCGCAGTGCTCAGGGTCACAATGCCCAGGCGATCGTTTGACTGACCAGTGAATCGGGATCGCTGCTACCTTTGGCTGTACCAATACAACAGGCCAGGTATCTGTTTCGCCAAGCAGGTCAGGTGGTCAAACGGGACAAGGTCGTTGTGACCACCATGTACAATCTCAACCGCCCGAGCTTGCCCAAGCAACTGCCGAAATTATCCGGTGCCGACATGGAGACCGCGTACACGGTATTCATCACCGCCAAGCATTGGCGCAAGGTGGCGGAGACGCTGAATAGAGAAGACCGACTGAGCATCGAGGGCTATCCCTTTCTGGATCCGGATATCAAGGGGATCTGCGTTTTTGCCAAATTTGCCACCGGTCGGAGCCAATTATAATAATAATTATAATAATAATTATTATTATAATTCACCTGAGTGATTAGCAGCATTGTATTGACCTGATTGCTTTGCATTCAAATCATGTACTGGTGTGTCACATCGGTTAACCGCCAACTCTATATTTTATGGTGCTGAATCGCTCTATATCGTTGCCGCTCTAATTGTCCGGCAACAGGCCCTCGCGCATCCGTAAGACGCGGGCGAGGGAAGGTCATGCACAAAAACGCAGTGGCGCGACGAGCCCTGGCGCGGTCGAGGGCTGCGCCGTCCAGTGCCGCCGCTCTACCGGGCCGCGGGTTGGACCGGGGATGCTCACCGATGGCCAGTGACCGATGCCCACGACGAACTGCTCGATGATCGATTCACCCGGCTCTCGTTCATCCGTTGAGATCACAATTGTCAGACCCCCCTGGTATGCTGCCATCAACTCAAACCAGGACGGTCATATGAATCACCAGGGTTATAATGGTCACACAGCGATTGGACAGAGCGATGGCGAAAAGGGCGGCCTGGGCCCCTGCGTCAGGCGGGCCACTGCTGCCGACACCGTGCAAATCGCCGCGCTGGTCCATCGCGCTTCGGAGGGCATGGTCGAGGTCCACGCCTCCTTTGATTGTTCGCTCGAGCCTTGCGTGGATGATTGGTTTGACAGCGAGCGCGTCACCGAGAGCAAGATTCAAGATGAGATTCGCCGGTTGCAGAAGCAGGGCTATTTTTTGGTTCTCGACTGCAAGAGCGGTGGGTTGGCCGCGGCAATTCATGTCGAGATGACCTGTCGTCGGGGGTATTTCGACTGGTTATGCGTGGCGCCGGAGTATCGGGGGCACGGTTTGAGTCGCCGTCTGATCGCCATTGCCGAGGCATTGTGTGAGGCCGAGGGTTGCACA
This sequence comes from Pseudomonadota bacterium, assembly GCA_022360315.1. Lineage (GTDB taxonomy): Bacteria > Myxococcota_A > Polyangia > Haliangiales > Haliangiaceae > JAKSDA01. Next base: position 484 of record JAKSDA010000141.1, on the reverse strand, counting down.
GCCATGGAGATGCCCGCCGCCCACAGTCGCGCCGAGCATTCGCCCTGGTACCACAGCCTGGGCTATCGCGAACGTCATGTCGCGGCCGCAGGCAGCCCGCCATTCGAACCCATCCACATCGCCGGGCGCTCGATCCGGGTGACCAAGGCGCTGGCGTAGCTGGCCGCGCCACTGGCCGATCCGGGATACCCAATCCACTCGAGCGTGTGCTCACCGCGAGGGGCACGGTTGCCCGCGCCCTGGCATTTTTGCTCAGGGCAGGCGTTTACACGACGTTTTTGCTCGGCGCAGGGGTCCGGACAGCGGGCGTTGTTAGCATTTGCTTCACCGCCAGGAAGAGGATGCCGCGCCACTCGCTACGCTGATCTCATCCTGTCCTCGCTCGACCCGGCAGCCCGGCGAGCCATGGAGAATCTCATGAGCCTGCACAAGTATCCATTTCAGAGTGACTTCGCCAAGAAGTACATCGCACTGGGCCGCGATG